>JAFZPZ010000045.1 GCA_017552435.1 Bacteroidaceae bacterium | reverse complement strand
TGTTTTTCTTTTATTCAGGTAATGATTTCGAAGAAATGATGGTGTGAATGTGGGCTTTTGTCTGTAAGCTCGCTTACAAGGAAAAGAACACAGGCACGACATCAGAGACAAAGTCTCAACCTGGATAAAAGGGTTTTTAAGGTTTTTGTTAAATCCCCAAACGACTAAACAACTAAACGACTAAAATTATGAAGAAAGAAACCTGGAAATTCATCATTCAGACGATAATCGCCATTCTGACGGCTATCGCAACCAGCCTGGGAGTCACCTCCTGCATGGGCGACTGGGGTCTTTAGAGCAATGACTGAGTGTCATTGCGGCCCCACAAAGGGGCGAAGAAGGCCTTTAGAGGATTACCCTTTGGTAATCTGTGCCTGATGAGGGGAGTAATCTATGATTACGACGGAGGCCCGAAGGGAAGTCCCCACTTGCGACGGAGGACTGCTTTAGCTCAGGCAGTCTCTGCCATATTATTCCCGCTGTGATTTTTGCGCAAAATTCAACCCAAAAACATTTTTTTCAAAAAAAAATATTGCGCGATATTTGCTTAAACTCAATAAATTGTGTACCTTTGTGCCACTTTTCTGCATTTAAGACATAAATACATAAAAATCAAACGAAAATGACAAAGATTGAACTCGCAAAAAAGGTCGCCGAGAAGACCGGCATCGACCAGCCCACAGCAATGGCTGCAGTAGAAGGTGTGATTGACACACTGAAAGAGTCTCTCATCAACAAGGAGAATGTGTACATCCGCGGTTGGGGTACATGGACACTCAAACATCGCGCTACGAAGACTGCCCGCAACATCTCCAAGAACACCACTCTGATGATTCCCGCACACGACATCCCCTACTTCAAGCCCTGCAAGGAATTCCTGGAGGCTGTCGCTAAGGCTTAAAAAACAGACCATCTCCCAAACCTCCCCCTCTATGGGGAGGCTATTCAAGCTTCCTCATAACAGGAAGCTTTTTTTATATATAAATTATAATGTATTATGAAGAAACATCTCCTATCCGCAGCCTTCATTTTTTCTTTTTTTCATTTTTGCATTCTTCACTCACAGAATGTGATTGATTACGTCAATCCCATCATCGGCACAAACGGTATGGGACACACGTTCCCAGGAGCTTGTGTTCCATTCGGCATCGTGCAGCTGAGCCCTGAGACGGACACGATTCCCCACAACGTGGACGGACGCTACCAGGGCAAAGTCTATGAGTACTGTGCCGGTTATCAGCATCGCGACAAGACCATCGTCGGCTTCAGCCACACGCACCTGAGCGGTACGGGACACAGCGATCTGGGCGACATCCTGATTATGCCCACAACTGGCAAGATACAAACAAATCCGGGCACAGCCGACAATCCAGAAGCGGGCTACCGCTCGCGTTTCTCGCACGAAACGGAGAAATGCGTTCCGGGCTACTACGAGGTCAAGTTGCAGGACTACGACATCCTTGCTCAGCTGACTGCAACTCAGAGGGTTGGCGTGCATCGCTACACGTTCCCATCCCAGCAGGCCCAGTTCATCCTCGACCTGGGGCACGGCATCTATAACTATCAGGGCAAGACGCTCTGGAGCTACCTCCGCGTAGAGAATGACACGCTGCTGACCGGCTATCGCATCACGAACGGATGGGCCCGCCAGAACTACACCTACTTCGCCATCTCGCTGTCCGAACCCATCCAGCAGTACGGCTACAAAGACAAGCAACGGATGAAGTACAGCGGTTTCTGGCGCAAGAACGACATCTACCACAACTTCCCCGATATGGCGGGCCGCGAGATTGCCGCCTACTTCAGCTGCAACCTGCCCGCCAACCGACAGCTCACCATCAAGGTAGCCCTCTCTGCCGTCAGCCAGAGCGGAGCCCTTGCCAATCTGCGCGCAGAAACGGCAGGCCTCAGCTTCGACCAGGTCAAGCAACGCGCAACAGAACAGTGGACGAAGGAGCTGACAGGACTGGAAATCGAGGGCACCGACGACCAGAAGGCGCTCTTCTACACCTCGCTCTATCACACGATGATCAACCCATCTGTCTATATGGATGTCGATGGGAAGTATCGCGGCAACGATATGGAGATTCATCAGGCCGACGGTTTCACGAACTACACCATCTTCTCCCTTTGGGACACCTATCGCGCCGAGCATCCGCTGCTTAACCTCATCAAACCCAAACAAGGCGCCGATATGGCCGAGAGCATGATACGCATCCAGCAACAGAGCGCCCTCGACCTGTTGCCCGTCTGGTACCTGATGGCTAACGAAGGCTGGTGCATGAGCGGCTATCATGCCGTAGCTGTCCTTTCGGATGTCGCCAAGAAACTGGGCATCAAGGACAAGAAGGCCATGCTCGCTGCGATGAAGGCGACTGCCAACTCCAAGTGGATGGAGGGCCTCACCGACTACATCCAGTATGGTTACGTTCCCTACGACCACTGCGGCACCAGCGCCAGCAATACCCTGGAGTATGCCTATGACGACTGGACCATCTATCAGGCAGCCATCGATGCAGGCGACGCAGAAATGGCCGAGACGTTCAAGAAACGGGCTCTCAATTACCGCAATGTCTTCAATCCCGCCCTCGGATTGGCCTGCCCCAAGTACAAAGACGGCAGCTGGAAAAAGGACTTCTCTCCCCTGCAAACCTACGGCGAAGGCTTCATCGAGGGTAACAGCGCCAACTATTCCTTCCATGTACCCCACGATGTGAAGGGCATGATTGAGTGCTTCGGAGGCGACAAGAAGTTCATCGAACGCCTCGACAACCTCTTCGCAGAACCTCTGGACAAGAAGTACTACGAGGACAACGAGGACATCGAGGAAGAGTGCCTGCTGGGCGGATACGTTCACGGCAACGAACCCAGTCACCACATCCCCTACCTCTATGCCTGGACCTCACAGCCCTGGAAGGCTCAGTATTGGTTGCGCGAGATAATGAACCGCATGTATATCAACAACATAGATGGCCTGCACGGCAACGATGACTGCGGCCAGATGTCGGCCTGGTACATCTTTACGGCGATGGGCTTCTACCCCGTCTGCCCGGGCAGCGACCAATATGTCCTCGGAGCTCCCTACGTTCCCTCGTGCAAACTCACCCTTCCAAACGGGAAGCTGTTTACCATCAAGGCACCTGGTGTCAGCGACAAAATGCGCTACGTGAAGGAGGTGCGGCTGAACGGCAAGACCTACGACAAGCTCTATCTGACGCACTCGGACATCATGCAGGGCGGCACGCTGGAATTCGTCATGAGCAGCACGCCAAACAAGAAGCGTTGCGTCACGACCGGCAAGCCCTACTCCCTCAGCGATTAAAGACCCGGATTAAACCTTTTCAGTTATAAAATGTCTAAATAGAAAACATCTGTACATTATGAAAAGGAAATGCAATGAAGCACACGAGATCAATCGCCGTCAGTTCCTGGAGCGATTGGGTTTAGGTTCCGCCACAGCATTGTCGCTGATGGCAATAGGGCCTCTGCAGACCCTCTCTAACTCCCCCTTAAAGGGGGACATTGGTCGGGAAGTCTCCCCTTTAGGGGGAGATTCAGAGGGGTCCATGACGTATCGCACCCAGAACGGCACAGGCGAGAAGATTTCGCTGCTGGGCTTCGGCATGATGCGTCTGCCACGCGAACAGGAACAGGTAAACGAGTTGGTGGACTATGCATTGGCTCACGGCGTGAACTACTTCGACACAGCACCGATGTATGGCGGCGGTCAGAACGAGACGGCTACAGGTCTGGCCCTGAGTCGCCACCCCCGCGAAAGCTATTATGTAGCCACAAAAATGTCTAACCAGAACGAGGCACTCTGGCCCTTCGAAAAGTCGAAGGAGATGTACGAGAACTCGTTCCGCAAACTGCAGGTTGATTACATCGACTACTATCTGCTGCACAGCGTAGGCGGCGGCGGTCTGGATAACCTGAAAAGCAGATTCATCGACAACGGACTGCTGGACTTCCTCCTGGAGGAGCGCAAGGCAGGCCGCATCCGACACCTCGGCTTCAGCTATCATGGTGACGTGAAGGTGTTCGACTGGCTGCTCGACAACAACGACACGTACCATTGGGACTTCGTGCAGATCCAGATGAACTACCTCGACTGGAATTATGCCCAAAGGCGAGGCGGCAGACGCGGTCGCGGCGATGCAAATGCCGAGTACCTGTATGGCAGGCTCGAGAAACTGGGCATCCAGGCTGTCATCATGGAACCCCTGCGAGGAGGCTCCCTTGCGAACGTAACAGATGATGTACGCGAACAGCTGAGCCGTGCACGCAAGGACGATACACCAGCACGTTGGGGCTTCCGCTGGGTAGCTTCGCATCCCGATGTACTGACCACCCTGAGCGGCATGAACCGTATGGAACACCTGAAGGAAAATCTGGAAACATTCTCGCCTCTCGAACCCTGCACAACGGTAGATAACGAACTGCTGGCCCGCATAGCCGACAAGATGGCAGGCCTTCCGACAATTGGATGCACAACCTGCGCATACTGCATGCCCTGCAAGCATGGTGTGGATATTCCGGGCAACTTCGCATTCTACAACAAGGCTGTGACAGAGGGCCGACTGCCCCTACCCGACAGCTCTGCACCCGACTTCGAAGAAAAGCGCGTAGCTTATCTCGAGGCCTATCGCGCCGCTATCCCCGCTGCTGCTAGGGCCAATAAATGTCAGGACTGCGGCGAATGCCTGAAAAAGTGCCCGCAGCAACTGCCTATCTCCACACACATGAGCAAACTCGTGGAGATGACGAGGAAGAAAAAAGCATAGGAGAAAGAACATGAACTATACAATTCGTAAGTTTTTCCCCCTCGGGGGAATCAAAAGGGGGCTGTTGCTTATTGCCGCCTTCCTCTTTCTGACAAGTCAGACGACCGATGACCCCGTTATGACGAAGCAGAAGGACGTCACCATCATCAACACCACATCCCTTGCTACGGACATCGAAGGCTATGTGGGCCAGACGCCTGTGAAGATTTATATAAAGGGCGACAAAGTGCAACGCATCGAGTCCCTGGAAAACGAAGAGACTCCCAAATACTTCGATATGGTAGAGAAAGGGCTGATGAAGAAATGGAACGGAATGCCCGTCAAGACTGCCGAAAAGGCAAAGGTGGACGCCGTCACCGGGGCTACTGTCTCATCGGAAGCCGTCATCGAGAATGTCCGTCGCGGCATCAGCTATTACCTCTACATCAACAAGAAGAAATAACAGGTATATAATCACAACAAAAGCAAACCCCGAAAGTTTATTCCAACTCTCGGGGTTTATTCTTGTCCATATTCAATATCTGGAGCGATAGACGGGGCTCGAACCCGCGACCTTTGGCTTGGGAAGCCAAAGCTCTACCAACTGAGCTACTATCGCATCGATTTTGTAGGTGCAAAGGTACGAATAAGCGAGCACAATACAAAATAAAACTGCTTTTATTTTTATTGTCGAGCGAAAAAGTAGCTCGAACGTTGGTTCAAGGTACGACTTTTAAGTGAAAATTGAAAAGTGAAAAGTGAAAAATTTCTCTTTTGTTCCTATATTTGTACACAAAATTAGGTATCGTTTGCAAAAAATGTCTATCTTTGCATCAAGTATAACCAATAAACATATTAACTTTCAAACTAAAAACGTAGTATTATGAAAAAGAAATTCATCTGCGCCGTTTGTGGATATATCTACGAAGGCGATGCTGCTCCCGAGCAGTGCCCAATCTGTAAGGCTCCCGCCTCGAAGTTCTCAGAACTGAAGGATGATGCCGACATGACCTATGCTACCGTGCATAAGATTGGCGACGGCAAGCCCGAAGGTGTCAGCGAGGAAATGATTAATGACCTGCGTGCCCACTTCAACGGAGAATGCGGCGAGGTTGGCATGTATCTGGCTATGGCCCGTCAGGCTGACCGCGAGGGCTATCCCGAAATTGCCGAGGCCTTCAAGCGCTATGCTTTCGAGGAGGCCGACCATGCTTCACGTTTTGCTGAGCTGCTGGGCGAGTGTGTATGGGACACCAAGACCAATCTGGAAAAGCGCGCTGCTGCCGAGGCTGGTGCTTGCGAGGACAAGTTCCGCATTGCCAAGAATGCTAAGGCTGCCGGTTTCGATGCCATCCACGACACCGTTCACGAAATGGCTAAGGACGAAGCACGTCACGGTGCCGGCTTCGCTGGTCTGTTGAAGAGATACTTCAAATAAACAATTGAAAGACTATCACCGACTGCCATCCTGAAGGAGTATTCAACCATTCCTGCAGGGTGGCAGTTTTTTTGTAACCGCACTTCTGAAAAAGGGCCATTGATGCAGCATTCCCCTCTGGTACAAGGGAATAGAGTTGGTGAATGCCAAAATGAGTAGAAACATACTTCGTGAGCAGATGCAGCGCTTCGGTCGCTATTCCTTGCCGCTGCTGTTCGGGCACCACGACGATTCCAACCTCGGCCCGATGGTGCTGGGGGGCGTAGTTCTGTAGATCGACGAAGCCCACACTCACGCCGTCGGTCTTCTCTATGACAAGCCGCAGCTGACGGTCCTGGAAGATATCATTGCTGCTCTCGGCAATATACTGCTTGAGGGTATAGTGCGAGAAAGGCACAGTGGTCTGTCCGCAACACCACAACTCGGTGTCGTTCTCGATGAGATACATCAAGTCAAGATCCTCCGGCTCGACGGCTCTCAGCCTTAACTTACTGTTTTTTAGCATGACGCTTGATATCTATCAAAGGGAACAGAAATGCGACGGCAAGGATGCCAAGACCATAGAGCTGGGTGGTGTTGTCAAAGCGGAAATACAGGAACAGCACAAAAGCCGCTGCCAGAACAAGTGCAGCCACCCGCACGTAGGCATTCACCTTTCTGTAACGAATGGCAAAGAAAGCTGCCAGCAGAATCGTGGCTGCGCAAAGAAGAGTCAAGAGGTATGTTAGCATTGTATATGGATTAAGGATTAAGGATTAAAGATTAAAGATTAAGGATGAGGGTTAAGAGTTGAACGGCACCCGTCCGGCGAGGGCTCGACCAAGCGTCACTTCATCTGTATATTGCAGTTCATCGTTTTGTGCTATGCCTCGGGCTATAACCGTCACTTTGACACCTGTCTCTTCAAGTTTGCGATAAATATAAAAGTTGGTCGTATCGCCCTCCATCGTAGGGCTGAGGGCAAGAATAACCTCCTCCACCCCACCCTGCTTCACGCGCTCGACAAGGCTCTCTATCTGCAAGTCGCTGGGACCAATTCCGTCCATCGGACTGATGACGCCGCCAAGGACATGATACAGACCTCTGTATTGCATGGTGTTCTCGATAGCCATCACGTCCTGCACGTCTTCCACCACGCAGACAAGATGGCTGTCGCGCGACGGGTTGCTGCATATCTCGCATCTGTCATTATCGCAGATGTTGTAGCAGACCTGGCAGTAGTGCACACCCCGACGCATTCCCACAAGGCTCTCCGCAAGGGCTTCCACCCGTTCCGGCTCTTGCCGAAGCAGATGCAAGGCAAGCCGCAAAGCCGTCCTGCTGCCAATACCCGGCAAACGGTTGATTTCCATTACGGCCTTCTCGAGAAGCGAAGAACTAAACCTATTATTGACCATTAACCATTGAACATTTATTCCCCCTAAAGGGGGTTAGGGGGTCTATAGCACTCCTTTGCTAGAAGGCAGTTGGAAGTGCGTAATGTCTCGCCTTACAGCCATTCTGAGGCTGCGAGCAAAGGCTTTGAAGATGCCTTCTATCTTGTGGTGTTCGTTCTGCCCTTCTGCCTTGATATTGAGGTTGATAGCAGCGCTGTCGGAGAGGCTCTTGAAGAAGTGCAGGAACATCTCTGTCGGCATCTCGCCCACCTTCTCGCGATGGAACTCTGCATCCCAGACGAGCCAGGGACGACCTCCAAAATCAAGTGCAACCTGGCACAGGCAGTCATCCATAGGGAGGCAGTAGCCGTAGCGCTCTATGCCCCGCTTGTCACCGAGAGCCTTTTTGATGCACTCGCCCAAAGCGAGTGCCACATCTTCTATTGTGTGGTGCTCATCCACGTTCAGGTCACCCTTGCATCGGATGTAGAGGTCAATCATACCGTGCTTGGCAATCTGCTCCAGCATGTGGTCGAAGAAACCGAGACCAGTCTCTATGTCGCTCTTGCCGTTGCCGTCCAAGCAGACACGCACCTCAATGTCTGTCTCCTTTGTGGTACGCTTTACGCTTGCTATCCGCTCTCCAGCGAAGATGAGTTCGGCAATCTTCTCCCAAGTCATCTCCGGACTAAGGATGAAGCTGCGGCAACCGAGGTTCTCAGCAAGCTTCTCATCCGTCTCTCTATCACCAATGACAAAGCTGCCAGTCAAGTCGTAGTCACCTGTCATGTAGTCAGTTAGCATCGCAGTTCCTGGCTTGCGTGTTGGCAGATTGTCTTTTGGAAAGCTGCGGTCTATGTGGATGGCATCGAAGATAACACCCTCGCCCTTCAGGATGTCGAGCATGAGATTCTGTGTGGGCCAGAAAGTGTCTTCGGGATAGCTGTCTGTGCCAAGCCCGTCCTGATTGCTCACCATCACGAAGAGGAAATCGGTGTGCTGACGCAAGAAGCGCAGGGCACTGATGGCTCCTGGTACGAAGCTGAACTTCTCGAAGCTGTCTATCTGTTCGTCCTCAGGCTCACGAAGAATAGTGCCATCGCGGTCGATGAAAAGAATTCTATTCATTGAACATTGATAATTGAACATTGAACATTATTCCCCCTAAAGGGGGTCAGGGGGTCTATTTATAGAACCTCAACGCCCCCAAGAGTTCGTTGTTCTCCTGGCGCGTTCCGATAGTGATACGTAAGCAATCCTTGCACAGCTGGACACGATGACGGTTACGCACCACAATGCCTTGATCTATCAGATAGCGGTAAATACGATTGGCGTCGGTCACGCGGACGAGGACGAAGTTGGCATCCGTTGGGAACACCTTCAGGACGATGGGCAATTCGCTAAGAGCAGGCAAGACATGCTCGCGTTCACGTCTGATTTGTGCCAACCACCCATCAATGAGTGCGTAATCCCCAAGCAGGGTACAAGCTTTCTCCTGAGTGAGCAGATTGACATTATATGGGTACTTCACTTTATTGAAGAGTCCGATAATCTCCTCGCTGGCAAATGCCATACCCAGACGTATCGCTGCCGAAGCCCATGCCTTGCTGAAAGTATTGAGAACGATGAGGTTGGGATAGTTGTCGAGAATATCGCGGAAAGGCTGCTGCATAGAAAAGTCAGAATAGGCTTCGTCTATCACAACTATGCCGACGAAGTTTGTCAGCACCTCATGAATGGCCTCGCGCGAGAAATCGTTACCTGTCGGGTTGTTGGGCGAGCAAATCCAAATAACCTTCGTATGGGCATCTGCAGCAGCGAGCAACGCCTTAGGATCAAGCTGCCAATCATCGACGAGGGGTACGCCCCGATACTCCACATCATTGATATCAGCACACACCTTGTACATACCGTAGGTGGGAGCAATTGCCACCACATTGTCTTTGCCCGGATTGCAGAAGATGCGATAAACCAGATCGATGGCTTCGTCGCTTCCGTTGCCGAGAAATATCTGGGAAGGACGCACATGTTTGAGAGGTGCCAGACGCTCCTTCAGTTTTTCCTGCAACGGATCGGGATAGCGGTTAATTGGGTCGTTGTAGGGATTTTCGTTGGCATCAAGAAAGACATGTGCCTCCCTACCCTTGAATTCATCGCGGGCACAACTGTATGGTTCAAGTGCCCAAATATTCGGGCGAACAAGGGTCTTTAGTTCATAGTTCATAGTTGAGGGCGACAGCATATTCTTCATTCTTCACTCTTCATTCTAATTGTCATTGCATTTTTGTGTGCATCGAGTCCTTCAGCCTCTGCCATAAGTTCTACGGCTCGACCTATTGAACGGATGCCTTCGGGCTGGATATGCTGGAAGGTTATTTTACGGCAGAAGCTATCCAGGTTCACACCGCTATAGGCCACAGCATAACCATTGGTGGGAAGGGTGTGGTTGGTTCCGCTGGCATAGTCACCTGCGCTCTCTGGGGTCAAGGAGCCGAGAAAGACGCTACCGGCATTCACAACCTTCTGAGCCAGTTCCATATAGTTGGCAGTCTCGATGATGAGATGCTCTGGGGCATAGCGATTGGTAATATCCATCATCTCGTTGTCATCATGCACCACAATCGTTTTGCTGTGCTCGAGGGCTTGGGCAGCTATCTCTTTTCTTGGCAACAGGGCCAACTGTCGTTCCACCTCAGCCTCCACCTGTTTTGCTGTCTCGTTGCTCTTGCAGACAAGCAGCACCTGACTGTCTATGCCGTGTTCGGCTTGACTGAGCAAATCAGCAGCAACAAAAGCGGGATTGGATGTCTCATCAGCAAGCACTTCCACTTCGCTTGGTCCGGCAGGCATGTCAATTGCAACATCATGCAGGCTGACCTGTTGCTTGGCACACATAACGAACTGATTGCCAGGACCAAATATCTTATAGACCTTTGGCACACTCTCTGTACCGTATGCCATTGCTCCAATTGCCTGTACGCCACCTATCTTGTAAATGCGATTGACGCCTGCTATACGAGCGGCGACAAGGATGGCGGGATTGACACTACCATCGCGAGCAGGCGGCGTGCAGAGCACAATATCGCGACAACCTGCTATCTTAGCAGGTGTAGCAAGCATAAGTACTGTGCTGAAAAGGGGAGCTGTGCCTCCCGGAATATAGAGACCTACACGCTCTATAGCGACAGACTTCTGCCAGCACTCCACACCTTCGGTCACCTGAATGTGTTCACCCACAAAACGCTGAGCTGCATGGAACTGCTCAATATTCTGATGCGCCAGACGAATGGCCTGCTTGAGTTCCTCGCCGATAGAGGCTTCGGCTGTAAGCATCTCAGCTTCGGTAACAGCCAAGTCGGCAAGGCGAACCTTATCGAAACGCTCCTCATATTCGCGCACAGCCTCATCACCACGCTCCTTAACATCCTGCAGAACCGCAGAAACAGTGGCATTCAGCTCCGAAGCATCCCGAACAGGCCGCTTCAGCAAGGCGGCGAGCTCATCTTGGGAGGGATAAATGTATATTTTCATGGTATCATTTTCTCAATAGGAACAACGAGGATACCCTCGGCCCCAAGGCCTTTCAGCTCGCGAATAATTTCCCAGAAACGTTTTTCTTCGATGACGGTGTGAACGCTACTCCAGCCCTCAGTCGCAAGAGGCATAACGGTCGGACTCTTCACGCCAGGCAGTACAGCAACAATTTCCTGGAGACGGTCGGTCGGCACATTCATCAGCACATACTTCTTGTCTTCGGCTGCCTTGACTGCTTCGATGCGGAACAACAACTCATCGAGTACAGCACGCTTCTCGGCATCAAGATTCTTGTTGGCTATGAGTACAGCCTCACTCTGCATAACGGTCTCAACCTCTACAAGATTGTTGCTGACTAGTGTAGAGCCGCTGCTGACAATATCGAAGATAGCATCTGCAAGGCCAATACCCGGGCTGATTTCCACACTACCAGTTATGACGTGAATGTCGGCAGCTATATGGTTCTCCTGCATAAAACGGCGCAGGATATTGGGATAGGATGTAGCAATCTTCTTGCCCTCGAACCATTTCAAACCATAGTAACCACATCCCTTGGGCACTGCCAGAGAGAGACGACATTTGCTGAAACCGAGAGGGCGAACCACTTCGGCATCCTCAGCACGCTCTTCAAACTCGTTCTGACCCACGATACCGAGGTCGGCGACACCACTTGCCACACTTTGGGGAATATCATCGTCGCGCAGATAGAGAACTTCAATGGGAAAGTTGCTGCTCTGCACAAGCAGCGTGCGTTTGCTACTACTCACTTTGATGCCTGCTTCGGCAAGCAAAGCCATTGTATCTTCAAAGAGACGGCCTTTCGACTGAACTGCTATTCTCAACATCTCAAAACTATTCTTTTACCTTATTATATTATTTTTGGGCGCAAAGGTACGAAGAAATAATGAAATAATAAAAATTGAAGGAATGAAATATCAGAAAAAACAGACATCGCTGATGACAAAGGAGCCGACATGGTCGTTAAGTTTCTGGGTGATTCGCTTATGCTCCATCATCAGATTCTGTCGGAGTGACGAGCTGGAAATCTGCACATGTAGCTTTCCACTGCGCACATAGACCTGTTTGGTATAGCGGTTGATAACCTCGCCCATCACCTCCGGCCAAGCCTGTGTAATGCGATACTCCAATAACGGCGTCTCCAGACCCTCTTCCCGCAGAAAAGCCAAAAGGGCATCTTGCATCGTATTCGGTTTGCCAGATGCTATCATGCCTTGATTTCTCCTTTCTCCACGAAGAATATCCTGTTATCGCCCTCCATCGAAGCGAGGATGGCATCCAAATGGTCGCGATTGGTGTCCGTGATGAATATCTGCCCGAAACGCTTGCCTCCCACCAGTTTCACTATCTGCTCAACCCTTTTTGCATCCAGCTTGTCGAAGATATCATCGAGAAGAAGCAAAGGGGTCGTACGGGTTCCGATACGGCACAGGAAATCGAACTGCGCCAACTTCAGGGCAATGAGGAAAGTCTTGCTCTGCCCTTGAGAACCTTCGCGACGAACAGGATAGCCCCCTTGCAACATCTCCAGGTCGTCCTTGTGAATGCCGTGCAGGGAGTAACCGACGGCTCGGTCCTTATGGCGATTGCTCGTGAGCTGTTCCAGCAACGGTCCGCGCTGAAGGTGAGAGACATAGCGCAACTCCACTTGCTCATGCTCCTCCGATATCTGGTTGTAGAACTGTTGGAAGATAGGTATGAGTTCGGTGATGTAGTCGTTGCGCTTTTCGTAAATATATGCTCCTTCACGAGCCATCTGTTCTTCCCAAAGTAGCATGACCTCCGGATCGGGCTCCTGTTCCTGCTTGAGCATAGCATTGCGCTGCTGCAGGGCCTTGTTGTAGCGCATCAACGACTCGGTGTAAGCCGGATCGTACTGACAGATAACCATATCAATGAAGCGGCGGCGCTCCTCGCTGCCACCTGTCACTAGCATCTGGTCGGCTGGCGATACCATTACGAGGGGAATCAGACCTATATGCTCTGATATACGACGATAGGCCTTCTTGCCTCGCCGCACAATTTTCTTCTGCCCCACCTTCAGGCCGCAATGGATGTCTTCTTCTGTACCGTCCTCGTGTTCGTAGCGTCCCTGAAGCGACATGAACTCACAGCCATGCTTTACACTCAGCATATCGATACTGCTGCTGTAGCTGCGACAGAAACTCAGAAAGTGGATGGCATCCAGCACATTCGTCTTGCCTTCGCCGTTGTTGCCTATAAAGCAATTCAGTTTGGGCGAGAAATGCAGTTCCGCCTCGGCGATGTTCTTATAGTTGAATATTGTAAGGTCTCTCAGTCTCATTTCAACTGCAAAGATAGGAAAAGATTAGGGATTAGGGATTAGAGATTAGTGAAAAAGAACGAATTTCACTATAAAAGCGAAAATAATTATGAATTATGAACTATGAATTATGAATTATTTTGTACCTTTGCACGCAAAATTTAATAAAACAGTAATTATAATGTCTAAGAAAAAAACAAAAAAACAGGTTAACGAGTTCGATGAAACACTCGCAGCCTCCAGATCATTCTACGAGAAAAACAAGAAAGCAATCCTCTACGGAGGAGGCGGCCTGCTGGCCATCATTATTATTGCTCTGCTTATTCATCAGTTCTATATCACTCCGCGTAACAACCGCGCCAACGAGAGCATCTTCTACGCCGAGCAGGCCTTCATGGACGGCAGCTACGACAAGGCTCTGAATGGCGATGGCGAGAACCTGGGTTTCCTCGCCGTCATCGACGAATTCGGAAGCACCAAGGCCGGCAACATCGCCTGTCTCTATGCTGCCAAGTGCTATGCAGCTACCGAGAAGTACCAAGAAGCTATTGATATGCTCGACAAGTTCGACGGTTGCGGCGATGCCTTGATTAGCCCTGCCGCTATCGCGCTCAAGGGTAACTGCTATGCTGAACTCGGAGAAAACGAGAAAGCTGTAGATCTGCTCGTGAAGGCTGCCAAGAAGGCCGACAACAACATCATCAGCCCCACTTGTCTGCTGCAGGCCGGTCAGATTTATATGGCACTCGGACAGAACGACAAGGCTCTCGACTGCTTCAACCAGATTAAGAGCAAGTACCAGCAGAACAACCTCTACTACGAGATAGACAAGTATATCGAAGCTGCACAGTAATGGCTTCCTTCCTTCATAACCTTTCCGAATACGACATCAACTCCGTGCCTGATGCAACAGGCATGAGGGTTGGTATTGTCGTTAGCGAGTGGAACGACAAGATAACAGGTGCGCTGCTGGAAGGTGCTTGCCAGACGCTCATCAAACATGGTGTGCGTGAAGAGGATATCAAGGTGAAGCCCGTTCCCGGCAGCTTCGAATTGGTTTATGGCGCCTCACGTCTCGTCAATTCCGGTCTGGTTGATGCCGTCATAGCCATCGGTTGCGTCATTCGTGGCGACACGCCCCACTTCGACTATATCTGTCAGGGGACAACCCAGGGGTTGGCCGATCTGAATCGTGAAGGCAAGATACCTGTCATCTATGGTCTGCTCACCTGCAACACCCTCGAACAGGCTCAGGAACGATGTGGCGGCATGCTCGGCAACAAAGGTGACGAATGTGCTGTCACAGCCATCAAGATGGTCAAGGGCTGGGAGTAAGGTTTCATATTCCATACAATAAACAGAGCGCTGCTCGGGATTCCGGTCAGCGCTCTGTTTGTGTATAGTATTGAGAGCCTTTCTTATTCGATGACGACTCTTGTCCAGCCGTGTATATCGGGTTCGATGCCGTACTGGATGTTGCGCAGTTTGTTATAGAGCTTTGTGCTGATGGGACCAGGCTGGCCGTCCTTGCTGATGATATAGCTCTTCTTATTCTCCAAGTCGTCTATGCGCTCAATGGGACTGATAACGGCTGCTGTGCCGCAAGCGCCTGCCTCCTCGAAGGTAGCAAGCTCTTCCTCAGGGATCTGACGGCGCTCCACCTTCAGCCCCAGATCCATTGCCAGCTGCATCAGGCTTTTGTTGGTGATGCTGGGCAGGATGCTGGTACTCTTGGGTGTAACGTAGGTATTATCCTTGATACCAAAGAAATTAGCGGCACCACACTCATCAATGTACTTCTTCTCCTTTGCATCGAGATAGAACTCGCAACTGTAACCGAGGTCGTGCGCCATCTTGTTGGCACGGAGACTGGCAGCATAGTTGCCGCCCACCTTATAGATGCCTGTACCGAGAGGAGCCGAACGGTCGTACTCGCGAATGATGACGTAGGGATTCGTGGCAAAGCCGCCCTTGAAGTAGGGTCCTACCGGTGTGACAAAAATGAGGAAAAGGTACTCGCTGGCAGGATGTACGCCAACCTGGGCACTGGTGCCAATAAGGAGAGGACGGATATAGAGCGTTGCGCCGCTCTCGTAAGGCGGGATGAAGCGCTCATTAAGGCGCACCACCTTATCCACCATCTCGTTAAACCTTTCCGTAGATATCTCGGGCATCAGGATGCCGCGACAAGTACTCTGCAAACGGGCTGCGTTCTCGTCGCTGCGGAAAACGCGCACCTTGCCGTCAGGGCAACGGTATGCCTTCAGGCCCTCGAAAGCTTCCTGTCCGTAGTGCAAACTCGTTGCAGCCATGTGGATAGGAATGGTCTCTTCGCTGCAAACTTCTATTTCACCCCATGCGCCATTACGGTAATAACAGCGTACATTGTAGTCGGTCTTCATGTAACCAAACGAGAGGTTACTCCAATCTATTTCTTTCATAGTTTTATCGTTTAGTCATTTCGTCGTTTAGTCGTTTGGGAAAGTTACCGATGACCGTAGGTTAATTAAACCTAAACGACCAAACGACCAATTTACCAAACGACCAATTTTGCTTGCAAATTTACACCTTTTCCTCGACATTCAGCAAGGATTTGCAGTTTTTTTCTGCTTCGTAAAGCTTTTCGCGACAATATTTCATCAACTTCTGGGCTTCACGCAGGCGCTCTGCCATTACGTCGATGCCTATTTCTCCGCGTTCCATCTGCGCAGCCATCTCCTCAAGCTTCTGCATGGCTTGCTCGTAAGTTAGTTCTTCTTGCATAATACTACCTTTGAATATATTTCTCCGTTTTCTATACTGGTTGTCAAGACATCTCCTTCTACAAGGCCCTCAATGCTACGAACGATTTTTCCGCCGCAGGTTGTTATGCTGTAGCCGCACTTCAGCAGGAGCCTGGGATCGAGGGAATCCATTCGCTGCTTCATGAGCTGCAACCTATGCTGCTCGCGCTCGATGCGATGGGAGCTGGAAGAATTGAGCCTTTGGTGAAGCAGCAGAAGCCTGCCTGGTTCGCGTTCGAGGCGTTGTATTGCATTACCCGTCAGACGCTGACTGGCAAGTACAAGCCGGTTCCACAACCCTTGAAAGAAATTTGCAAAAAGCAAGGGAAGGACGGCCTGTTGCCGCTCTAATCGTTGCTTCTCGCGTAGGATTCTCTCCTCTGCCGAACGTGTGATGCGCTGATAGAGGTCATCGAGCAATGCTGCCTCTCCGGCCTGATGATCGATAATGAAGGCAGCAGCAGCAGTCGGGGTCTTGACTCGTGTATGTGCCACAAAGTCGAGGACCGTCTCATCCCGTTCGTGTCCGATTCCAGTAAGGACAGGCAGGGGGTATTGAGCGATGCAGGCAGCCAGTTCGTAGCTGTCGAAATCACTCAGGTCGCTACTGGCTCCTCCTCCACGGATGATGACTACGAGGTCAAAGGGAAGCCCCTTCCCGACCTCCCCCTCGGCGGGGGAGGAGAGTATTGCTTCGAGGGCGCAGATGATGCTTTCCGGAACCTGTTCACCCTGCATCACGGCAGGAAAGAGTTGTACATCGAAATGGAAGCCGTATTCGTTCTGCTCCAATTGGTTGCAAAAGTCACCATAACCGGCTGCTGTGGCACTGCTTACGACAGCTATGCGTCTCAACAACCGAGGCAAAGGAAGCTCCTGATTATCGTGCAGGATGCCGTCTTTCTCCAATTGCAGGAGTATCTCCCTACGCCTCTTCGCGAGGTCGCCCAGGGTGAATGTGGAATCGATATCAAGTACATTGAGTGAGTAACCATATTGTTCGTGGAAGTTGATCTTCACCAAAAGCCTCACCTGCAAGCCTTTGCGAAGTGTCTCGCCCGACTCCTTTTGGAACCTCAGACGCAACATTCCGTAGGTTCGCGCCCAACAAGTGATGCGGGCTCGAGCTATGATACGATCAGCGAGCTCATCCTTTTGGACAAGCTCGCCGTAAAAGTGCCCACCATAGGCAGGCGTGCTGACATCACTCAATTCACCGACAACCCAATACGACTCATCGAATTGCGTCTCAATGAGTTCGCGAACCAGACTGTTCAGTTCGAATAATGTCAGGGTCTCATTCGTCATTAACTGCAGAAACTGAGCAGGATACCTGCTGCAACAGCACTACCGATGACACCAGCCACATTGGGGCCCATAGCGTGCATCAGGAGGAAGTTGCGCGGATCGGCCTTCTGTCCTTCAGACTGGCTGACGCGGGCAGCCATAGGAACTGCACTCACGCCGGCAGAGCCGATGAGCGGGTTAATCTTCTCCTTGAGGAAGAGGTTCATACACTTGGCCATGAGGACACCACCGGCAGAACCGATGCCAAAGGCAACGATACCGACACAGAGGATAGCAATCGTCTGGAAGTTGAGGAAAGCACTTGCGGTTGCAGTAGCACCAACAGTCACACCAAGCATGATAACCACGATGTTGTTCAACTCGTTCTGGGCGGCCTTACTCAGACGCTCTACCACCCCACTCTCCTTGAAAAGATTGCCGAGCATCAGACAGCCGATAAGCGTTCCGGCAGAGGGAACAATCAGGCTCACTACGATAGCAACGACGATGGGGAAGATTATCTTCTCCTTCTTGCTAACCGTGCGGAGCTGACTCATGCGAATCTTACGTTCCTTCTGGCTTGTAAGGGCACGCATGATGGGAGGCTGGATGACGGGCACCAGAGCCATGTAGCTATAGGCAGCAACGGCAATGGGACCAAGCAATTCTGGAGCAAGTTTAGAGGTCAGGAAGATAGCTGTAGGACCGTCAGCACCGCCGATGATGCCGATAGAAGCCGACTGGGCAGCTGTAAACCCAAAGAAGTCAATCTGAGTTACCAGGAAGGTAGCGAAGATACCAAGCTGTGCAGCAGCACCGAGCAGGAGACTCTTGGGGTTGGCAATCAGCGGACCGAAGTCAGTCATCGCACCTACGCCGAGGAAGATGAGGCAGGGATAAACGCCAGCCTTCACGCCGATATAGAGGATATCGAGCAAACCTCCGTGCGCCATAATATAGCCGTAACTATGGTAATTCTCGCTTGCAGGATTCAGGAACTCATTGTTCCACATATCAGAGTCGAAGAGACCAGCACCGGGCAGATTGCTGAGAATCATACCGAAGGCGATGGGCAGAAGCAGCAAGGGCTCGTACTCTTTCTTGATAGCCAGCCAGAGCAGGAAGCAACCGATGAGAATCATGACGGCATTCTTCCAACCCTCTTCCTTTATAAAGAAGGTAACGAAGCCCATCTCGTTGAGAAAGTCGTTCAGACCCTGCTCCAGGTTGAAGTCAGCAGCGAAGGTAGGAACTGAAACCATAAGGAGCAAAAGGAAGGCCAGGACCCCTCCCAACCTCCCCGTAGAGGGGAGGAGATTAATTATCTTTTTCATTTGTTATTTTCAATTTACGATTTGTTTTCTCCCCCTTATGGGGGAGTTAGAGAGGGTCCTAATCCAGTTCCACCAGTGCCTGTCCGCTTTGTACCTGAGCACCGGCCTCAACAAGGATAGCCTTGACGGTACCACCGAACTCGGCTGTGATGTTGTTCTCCATCTTCATTGCCTCCATCAGGAGTACGGTGTCACCGGCATTGATGCTGTCGCCCACCTTGACAGTCACCTTGGTGACAGTGCCAGGCAGAGGAGCAGTCACGGTCTTTGCGCCAGCTGCGGGAGCAGGTGTCGGAGCAGGAGCGGCTGCAGCTACTGGAGCAGGAGCAGCGGGAGCAGGCTTCGGAGTAACCTCTGCCTTTGCGGCAACGAAATCAGCAACCATCTCGACAAGCAGGTCACCCTGATTGACACTCTGTCCCTGAGTAACGGCTACACGCTGAACGGTGCCATCTACTTCGCTCACAATATCGTTGGCCATCTTCATAGCCTCGATAACGAGCAGCACATCTCCGCGTTTCACATGTTGACCGTCGGCAACATTAATCTTCGTAACAGTACCTGGCAGTTCGCTGTTGACGTTCTTCGGACCGCCTGTCTGTGCTTCTGCGGCTGCGGGCGCCATAGCGACATGAGGTCCTTTGGCCTTCTTGTGAGGCACTTCTACCTGATAGGTCTGACCATTGACGGTAACCTTCATCTGTCCGTCCTTGAGGTCTTCAACGGTGGCAGCATAATCCTGACCACCTATCTTAAACTTGAATTCTTTCATTTTTGAATTATATTTAGTCGTTTAGTTGTTTGGTTGTTTAGTCGTCTAGGAAAGTCACTGTTGCCGCCGGGTAATCATACCCAAACGACCAGACGACTAATTTCCCAAACGACTAATGGGGTCTATAGTCTTGGGTTCAGTTGAGCGCCCCAGGCTGAATTGTAGGGAGCAATAGTGAGAACACGGTTCTCGCGATTGTTTTTCTCTTCGAAGTAAAGGTAGAGTGCTGTTGCCACTGCTGCCTTATCCTCTTCGCTGGCTTTCTCGAAAGTCTTGGCTTGCTTGCTGGTGTCGATGGTGCTCTTCACGGCCTTAGCCTTTTCTGTTGTCTTCTTGGCAACAATGGTGAAGATGTTCAGGATGGCAACCAGGATAACCAGGATAGAGAACACCACCAGAACGGAGATGCCTGCCAAAAGCCATATCTGAGGGTCGGATATAGAAAGGAAATACATTTTGAATTTTGAATTTAATAATTTTGAATTCCTTACAGAGGTATATTACCGTGCTTCTTGGCGGGGTTAGTGAGTTTCTTGTTCTCCAGTTGAGCCAAAGCGCGAATGATGCGGAAACGAGTGTTGCGAGGCTCGATAACATCGTCGATGTAACCATACTTGGCAGCTTGATATGGATTTGCGAAGAGGTCTTCGTACTCCTTCTCCTTTTCTGCCAGATAAGCCTTTGCTTCCTCGGGTTTGCCTTCGTCCTTGAGTGCCTTGGCTTCCTTAGCATAGAGCACAGTAGCTGCACCGCTGGCACCCATCACAGCAATCTCGCTGCTGGGCCAAGCGTAGTTGAGGTCGCCGCGCAGCTGCTTACAACTCATCACGATATGGCTGCCGCCGTAACTCTTGCGCAGGGTAACGGTCACTTTGGGAATTGTAGCCTCTCCGTAAGCATAGAGCAACTTGGCACCATGCAGGATGACGGCGTTGTACTCCTGACCTGTTCCGGGCAGGAAACCGGGAACGTCAACAAGCGTCACGATGGGGATGTTGAATGCGTCGCAGAAACGAACGAAGCGGGCGCCCTTGCGGCTACTGTTGCAGTCGAGCACACCTGCCAGCTGCTTCGGCTGGTTGGCAACGATGCCGACGCTCTGACCATTGAAGCGGGCAAAGCCGATGATAATATTTTTTGCAAAGTTGGGCTGAACCTCGAAGAACTCACCGTTATCCACGATACCGGCAATCACCTGATACATATCGTAAGGCATGTTGGGGTTGTCGGGGATGATGTCGTTCAGGTAGTCCTCCATGCGGTCGATGGGGTCTGTGCAAGCCACGCGAGGTGTCTTCTCCAGGTTGTTCTGAGGAATGTAGGAGAAGAGCTGCTTAATCATAGCGATACACTCTTCCTCGTTCTTGGCTGTGAAGTGCGTCACACCGCTCTTTGTGGCATGAACACTTGCACCGCCCAGCTGTTCCTGCGTCACTACTTCGCCCAAAACTGCCTTCACAGGACCAGGACCGGTAAGGAACATATAGCTGCTGCCTTCCACCATGAAGGTGAAGTCGGTCAGAGCGGGGCTATATACTGCGCCACCTGCACAGGGGCCCATGATGGCGCTGATCTGAGGAATCACGCCAGAGGACATGATGTTGCGCTGGAAAATCTCAGCATAGCCGGCCAGGGCGTTGATGCCTTCCTGCAGACGTGCGCCGCCAGAGTCGTTCAGACCGATAACGGGAGCACCTACCTTCATGGCGATGTCCATCACCTTACAAATCTTACTGGCAAGCATCTCGGAAAGAGAACCAGCAGAAACCGTGAAGTCCTGTGCAAAGACATAGACCAGGCGTCCGCCTATCGTACCGCTACCGGTTACAACGCCGTCGCCCAGATACTGCTTCTTCTCCATTCCGAAGTTAGTGCAGCGATGCTTCACGAACATGTCCAACTCCTCGAAGCTACCTTCATCCAGCAGCATGGCAATACGTTCGCGGGCTGTGAACTTGCCCTTTTCGTGCTGTTTCTCGATAGCCTTTTCGCCACCGCCCACACGAGCCTTGGCGCGGAGCTCCATAAGCTCCTTAATCTTTTCTGTTTGTGTACTCATTTTAAATATAGTAATGTTTGCATGAAAATTCGTGCAAAGATAATACTTTTTTCAATATCATCAAAGGTTTTTTCGTTTCATTTTGTCATCTCCGATTTTTTTTCTATCTTTGCAGCGTAAAATGCAAACAGACTACAGCCTATGTTCTCAGGTATCATAGAAAATATGGCGCGAGTCGTCGCCATTGAACACGACCAGGATAATGTCCATCTGACGTTGACTTGTCCCTTCGCGCAGGAATTGAGCATCGACCAAAGCATCGCCCACAACGGCGTATGCCTGACGGTGGTAGCCATTACTCCCCCTAAAGGGGGTCAGGGGGGTCTCTACACCGTTACTGCTATGCGCGAGACGCTGGAGCGCAGCAACCTGGGTCTGCTAAAGGTGGGCGACGAGGTGAATGTGGAACGCTCGATGCTGATGAACGGACGTCTGGACGGACACATCGTGCAGGGACATGTGGATCAGACGGCAACCTGCATCGCCGTAGAGGACCAGCAGGGTAGCCATCAATACACCTTCAAATATGAAAGTACAAAGGAGATGGTCCGGCACGGCTACTTCACAGTAGATAAGGGCAGCGTAACAGTCAACGGCGTCAGCCTCACCGTTTGCCGCCCAACCGCCGATACATTCCAGGTCTGCATCATCCCCTACACCTACGACAACACGAATTTCCACGCCATCCATCCCGGAACGGTTGTAAACATCGAGTTCGACATCATCGGAAAGTACATCGCGCGTTTGCAAACGCTAAGCGGCAGCGGCGATGTCTAAACGAAAAATGACAAATGATAAATGATATGATGAAAAGAGTTTCTACATTTCTAATTCTATGCATCTTTGCATTTTCAGGCCTACAGGCCGGGAAGCACATCAGCCTTTGGCCTAAAGGCAAGATGCCCGACACGCAGCCACAGCAGATTGCAGCTATGACGGCCGAGTCCGGAGCAAAAGGGTTCAACCCGGACAAATACCGTATGCCCTATCTCGAATGGATGGAACAACCCGCCACACCCAACGGTGGATGCATGATTCTCATCTCCGGAGGTGGCTACAACAACACCTGCGACAACAATCTTATCACGCTTTGGACGAAGCGCTTCACCGAACTTGGCTTCCAGTGTGTCAACTTCGTCTATCGTACTCCTCGTCCCGAGGGACTGCCCATCTACAAGACAGCTTGGGAGGACGGACAGCGAGCCGTCCGCATGGTACGCAGCGAAGCCCAGAAGCGTGGCTTTGACCCCGAGAAGATTGGTACCATCAGCATGTCGGCGGGTTCTCACCTGGCACTCCTGCTTGCCACCAGTTCGCAGACTCCGGCATACGCCCGCGTGGATGACCTGGACGATGTGCCCTGCCACGTGAACTTCGCCATCGTCAATGCTCCGGCATACGCCCTGACCGACAGCGAGGGTGGCACTCCCAACGTTCGCCTGGGCTATGGTCCCGATGTCAAGCTCGACACCATCTTCCACTTCGACGAGAAGACCTGTCCCATGAGCCTGCATCACGGCGGGAACGATCCCTACAGTCCCAATGCCTCGACGATGGTCTATCGTCAGCTGCGCAAGCGGAAGATACCTGCCGAGCTGCACCTCTATCCCGGAAAGGGTCACGGTGCTTTTGGCCTGGAGCGTGGCATAGAGTTCCTGCAGCAGATGGGTCTCCTGATGCCGCTGGCACCCGAAGAGGAGATTATGAAACGCTTCCCAAATGACAACGACCGCGCCAAGTACGTCAAGGAGAACATCTGGCCCGACGGCAAGATGCCATACGTGCAGGAGAACCAGGGCACGCCCTACATAGAATGGCACATCCCTGCAGAGCTCAAGACTAAAGCCATCCAGATTATCTATTCGGGAGGCAGCTACATGGGCAACGGTCCAGAGAGTTTCGAAGTGGCTCCGGCACGCCGCTATCTGAACAGTCTGGGTATGGCAGTCGTGACGATGCGTTACCGTACACCTCGCCCAGCCGCAGAGACAGGTTTGAAGAAGCACATCTCGGCCTGGCAGGATCTGCAACGCGCCATCCGAATCGTCAAGAGCAAGGCTGCAGAGTATGGTCTCGACCCGAACAACATTGGCATTATGGGTAGCAGCGCAGGCGGACACCTCACCCTCATGGGTGTCACCTCTTCCGTGCAGCAGGCCTATCTGCCTATCGACGACCTCGATAAACAGCCCTGCAACGTGCAGTGGGGCATCGGCATCTATCCCGCCTACGCCCTCACCGACGGAGCTGAGGAGCACAATACCTCGAGCGGAACAGACGACAGCGCTGTCCTTGTGCCCGAATTTAATTTCGACCTCAAGACGGCTCCGATGCTCTTCGTACATGGCGACGAGGATGTCTGGGCTGCGATGAACTCCGTCAAGACCTGGGAGAAGATGCGTGCAATGGGCATCCAGAGCGAGCTTCACATCCTGGCCAAGCGCAACCATTGCTTCCAGCGGACAGCTTCGCCCGGCACAGGCAGCTATACATATCTGGAGAGAATAAGTGAGTTTTTGAAAGAGATAAAGAAGTTATAAGACCCCCTAGCCCCCTTTAGGGGGAACTAGTGAAGAGTGAAAAATGAAGAATGTTCCGCCCGCGCCTGAGCTTTGCGAAGAAGAATTTGCTACCGCCCAGTGGTATCGTTGTTAACTTCGAGCGTAGCGAGACTCCGCCTGCGCCTGAGACGTCCGGCTTTGCCGCCTGAGGCTTCAGCCGAAGACCTACTGGAGCGCAAGAACTCCGATAACTTCGTTAACTCCTCCTAAACGACCAAACGACTAAACCACCAAACGACCAGAATGATAACCATTATTGCCGCAATTGCCGAGAACAATGCCATCGGGCTGAACGGTAAGTTGCTCTACTGGCTGCCGGCGGACCTGAAGCGCTTCAAGGCACTCACCACGGGCCACACCATCATCATGGGACGGAAGACCTTCGAGAGTCTGCCCAAAGGTGCCCTACCCAACCGCCGGAACATCGTCCTCACTCGAAGCAAGAAGGACTTCCCTGGGGCAGAGACTTTCCCCTCTCTTGCTGCAGCCCTCGCTGCATGCAACCTCCCCCTAAAGGGCAATCGCCCGTTGACAGCGGAGCGATTGGGGAGCGCAAGCGACGGAGGGCAAAACGGGGGGTCTGAGGAAGTCTATATCATCGGTGGCGCCAGCGTCTATGCTGAAGCTCTGCCCCTTGCAGACCGTCTGTGCCTGACGGAGGTACACGACACGCCGCAGGAGGCCGATGCCTTCTTCCCCGACTTCAATCGCAAGGAATGGAACGTCGCTTTCCGCGAGGAGCATGAGCCCGATGAGAAGCACAATCAGAGCTTCGAATTCGTGGATTACGTAAGGAAAAGCAAAAATCATAACACAAAATAATTAGATTAAACAAAAAGCCTCCCCTCTACGGGGAGGTTTGGAGGGGTCCATAAATGAAACAATATCTCGACCTACTACATCGCATCCTTGACGAAGGTGTCCGCAAGGAGGACCGCACTGGAACCGGCACCATCAGCATCTTCGGTCATCAGATGCGCTTCGACCTGAGCGAAGGCTTTCCCCTGCTCACCACAAAAAAGGTACACCTGAAGAGCATCATATACGAACTGCTTTGGTTCCTGCAGGGCAACACAAATGCCCATTGGCTGCAGGAACGCGGTGTGCGTATCTGGAACGAATGGGCTGACCCCGAGACGGGTGATCTGGGCCACATATACGGCTATCAATGGCGCTCGTGGCCAGACTACAATGGCGGCTTCATCGACCAGATACAGGAAGCCGTCGATACCATCAAGCGCGACCCCGACTGCCGACGTATTATCGTTTCGGCTTGGAATGTAGCAGACCTGAAGAACATGAACCTGCCGCCTTGCCACGCTTTCTTCCAATTCTACGTCTCCCCTCCTTCGGAGGGGTCGGGGGAGGCTGGGAAACTCTCGCTGCAGCTCTACCAAAGGAGTGCGGACTGCTTCCTGGGTGTGCCCTTCAACATCGCTTCGTATGCACTTCTCTGCATGATGATGGCACAGGTATGCGGTCTGGAACCGGGCGACTTCATCCACACAACAGGTGACACACACATCTACCTGAACCACTTGGATCAGGTGCATCTGCAATTGAGCCGCGAACCGCGCAAGCTACCCACGATGCACATCAATCCTGAGGTAAAGGACATCTTCCAGTTCCAGTACGAGGACTTCACGCTGGAAGGTTACGACCCCTACCCCGCCATCAAGGGTGTTGTAAGTGTCTAAAGGAGTCGTAGATTATTATCTCCCCATCACAAACTTTCCTTCGTCAGTAACACCTTCGGCGGATATAATCATATCTGTGCATATGGAGTTGTTCCAGAACTCGACATGTGCTTTCCCGTCCTTGTCTGTCCAGATATTGGGATTCCAGTAGAGCGTCCGGCGGAAGTCGTCCATCGGCGGCATCTCGTTATAATCCTCGGTTTGGAAGATTTCCACGGGGTCGAAGCCCTGATACGACGTATATCGTATGCCCTTAACCTTGCTCTTTATTCCGGGTTTGGTGAAGCAGTACACCAGATATGGGGTTCGCCCTTCGATGGCCGATGAGCTTGTTACCCTACGGACGAGTGAATTGTCTCTGGCGACATAGAGTGACTTCACGTCCTCGAGCAGCTGCGGCAGCTCTATGTTTGGCCTGGTAAGACGCTCTGTGGTGGGAGCCGTAACCGGAACCCTGCTTCCCGAGTCGGTTCTAAGAATAAGGTTGGTGATGGTACAGTACAGGTTGTTCACCATCCACACGACAGGATGTCCGTCTATCGAAAGGCCGTCTCTCCATACGGGAATCCAGTACAATGGTGCGTTTTCCTCGTAGCTGTTGTAGGGGAAGTCCATACCATTAAACTCTGCGACATCAATCACCGCGCCAGGCACGAACATAGATCTGTCGTCCCGATTAAATTCCATGGAGTCTCCTATGGCAGCCCACAACGCTTTTTCAATGGGTGTGCTTCCATTGAAGTTCTTTTTCTTCCCTGCGAGCCATTCCGTTAGGTATGGAGGCTCTTCACCACGGTCGAGATAGTCCTCGACAGCCTTTTCGCAGTCATAGTAGAGCGTGGAGTTTATCTGTGCATTCCTTTCATCGGCAAAGCCACTATAGTTAAAGTTGTCGAGTCTTCTCTTCTTAACAGTCACTTCGCGCATCGTTGTTCCACGGGCATCCAGAAATTTCTTCCAGACTGTTTCGTCGTCGTCAGGGATGTCCCAATGATGTATCTGCAGGTTGTCTAAGGGTATCTGCCCAACCTCGAATTCCTCAGGAAGCCTCGATGCGGGGGAGATATGACGGTTGATGGGGATGATGTACTTGTCGGAGAGCCCATTCTTGGCAGCCGAAATGCTCATCGGCCACTCTCCCTGAATGTCAGGAAGGACTATAACATAACGCCCCGTGCTGTCCGTAACAGCAGAAAGCCCAATGTTTTCATCCACGCCTCGCAAAGTAACAGAGACCGTGACGCCAGCCACGTCTGCTTTAATGCCCTTTTTTGCTTTGAGTGTACCATCAATAGCCAATTTGCTTTCGTAGGGCTGCAACGTTTTCAACTTCTTGTGTCCGTTCATCACATCCCAGTTGTAGCGTTTCCATCCCTGAATCATCATCAGGAGATCGGCCGCCTTGCGATGCTCTTCGTCATCGCTCTCGAAATAGTATTCTGGATTGGCAATGTAGCCTTTTAAATCACTGCCCAGAAGCATCCATGTCTTAATGTTCCCGCGCTTGCCGTTGACTGTGCTGCCTGCATCCATGACAGAAAAGGACAACGAAGTGTACGGTTCTGCCGTAATGTCCATCGAGACTTTGCCGCAAGGAAGGAGTTTTGTCGTCAAGCTTTGGATTGTGAGAGAGTCTTCATATTCAGGACAGCGGAACACAAGGCGGTCGGTTAGGGCTCCTTCTTCGGGATCGAAGACGGTTATCTGCGAGACACCATCCGGAAGCAAGTCCCGCGAGATGGAGAATCGCTGATATTCTTGTGCCTTGAAAGTCTCGGATATCAAAACTTTTCCACTGTGGATGAGGGCATATCCAAACTCCTTTCCGTTGAATGCGGAGGTTGACCACAAATCCATCGTGACGCTATCATCGCGCAGAGCATCAACTTTCATGGAAATGCCTTCGTCCTTAGCTTGTGGGAGGTCATAGCTGCGAGTAGAGCCATTGACTGTTATCTCTACCGACTTCGGGTCTTCTGAAGCAGGAATATCTACAACTCCCCGCGTTCCCTTTATAATATATGCGACTCGGGAAGGCAGGCCCTTCACCAGATACCCTCCTTCGGGATGGAATGCTACCTTCTCCTCCTTTTTCGTTTCCGTAGCGGTGAGGCGTGTCTCTTTGTCAATAACTGGAATGTAGTTGCCTTCCTTCTGGGGTGTGCGGAAGATGGGGATTATCCTTGAAAAGCATGCGTTCTTGCTCCAGTTCGTCATGTAACGAGTATAGGCTCTCAGTTCATAGAACCCAGTCGGCATTACCGCATTGTCGAGGGTTATGCTGCCTGCACCTATGCCTTGATTCACAAGTATCTTCTTACTGTTTATGACATCGCCTTGAGGGCTCACCAAATCTACATAAAGAACGCTGCTAAGGTTGCCTCTCTTCTCCGTGTCTGTTCTTACGACGTAAGCCTTGAACCAAATCGTCTCACCTTTGAAGTAGCCAGTATTGTCCAAATGCAAATATACTTTCTCTTGTGGCAGAGCGTCTTTCCATCTCTGTGAAGGAATTGTATCATAGTTTTCGTTTGCCTCCGACTCTTGCATCGTATAGAACTGACCGTTTACAAGAGCGTCCTCTAATTCTGTCCGCTTCATGATAGTGAGATACTTGTCCAATGCAGGATTGTAGCCCACATTATTGATGGCTGCAACGAGATTTCTACCTATCTCTGTAGGCCACACCATCTCATCCTTCACTTCGTATTTCTCCATATTAATCATGACAGATTGACATTCTGTCCCTTTAGCTATTAACGAGAATGTCATATTATCCACTTCGCAGAAGCCATCGCGGTTAGTATAATTGATGGAGAATTTGATGAAAGTCCTCGAAGTATTCGAAACATCACCGGAATAGACCACGGCTTTCGACCCCATTTCTCCTTCAAAGAAGACAGGTTCCATGGTTGAGGTTCTGATATATATTTTACCGCCTATCATATTAAAACGATCCTTAGGAGTCATTGTGATGCATCTCAGTCCCTCTCCCTCGTCGTTTATATATACCTCTGATGATAACTGATAGTTCCTTTTCAGCCAAGCAGCCGTAACACCTTGATGCAAAGGTCCCTCATATCCTTCCCAAAAAGGGTCGTTATAAAGTGTCGGTCCTATGCAAAAGATGTTATGGAGATTTGTCCTGCGAAGGTTTGAAGCGCTCTTTCCTATAGCAGAGAGGCTGTAATAGAGTCCGTTATAAAGTTTGATTGTATGAATGCTCCCAGCAGAGCCGGCTTCAAGGAATGACTCTATCATCTCGTTGCCATCAAGAGTCTGAAGAGTTATCCTCGAAAAGAACGGAACTTTATGATTTTTCTTTGAATTTGCCTCTTTGTTCAATTTCTTTGCCAGACGTTCAAGGAGCAACCAGTCGGATTCCACATTAACATCCTGCAACTCCTTCAACAGGGATTTCATTCTAATAGTTCCCGTCAACTCGGACTTCTTAAGTATTTGTGATTGATAGCCAATATAGGAAATTTTTACCTGCTCGCCGTCTTCGACAGTCAACTCGGCATTGCCTTCATCGTTTGTCCACGCTCCTTTGCCATCGGAGATATACAACAAGGCACCCTGCAGAGGCTCATTAGTTTTTGAGTCAATCACGCGATACCTATTTTGTCCACGTACTGTAGCAGACAAAAAAAATGCTAAAAGAAAAAGAGTATAGACTTTATTCATATTCCTTTACATATAGATGTTCTCATAGGCGATGCTTCCTTTCCCTTTTTTGCAGTATAATCTTAAGGGTGTTGTAAGCGTTTAAGATTCTGGGATCTTAAATATGACCGGAAGCAGCCAAATCGAGCGGACTGCCTTATTTCCATGACGTGCGGGTACCCATTTGGGCATTGCCTTGACCAGACGTTCAGCTTCTTTCGAGAGGGAGGGATGAGGTGATTTCTTTATTTTGACTTCGCTGATGGAGCCATCCCTTTCGACAACAAAGCTCACATTCACCCGACCTTCAATCTTTTCCTTCAGGCAATCCTCCGGATACTGCATGTTATCCGAGAGCCACTTCATGCAAGCTTTTTCGCCGCCTGGGAACTGAGCATTGAATTCATCATCTACGAAGATCCTATCATCCTTGCTTGTTTCGGGAGTCGAGGCTCCGATGTATTTCACCTTCGCGGCATCGCGGGGCTTGGCATCGGGCGACTCGTCGGGATAGCCGACGGCAATCACGCACAGCAGTTTGTACCCCTCGGGGATGTCGAGGCGGTCCAGGAAGAACTTTGCCTTCTCGTTCGAGACGAGGAAGCGCACAGGGCCCGTCTGGATACAGGTGCCCAGTCCCAACGACTGCGCCGCCAGCATCATGTTCTCGCAGAGCAACCCAGCATCGAGGTCGTTGCCACCATTCGCAGGGCTGCAGACGCAGATGAGGTTCGGTGCATTGCGAAACATATTCTTGAAGTTCGGGTCGCGCTCCACCATCTGCGGGTTCTCCTGCTTGAAGACCTCCGTCACGTCGGACAGCAGTTTCTGGTCCTCGATAATCCGGACAGCCCAGTTCTGGCGGTTCATAGCGCTGGGAGCATTGATACCGGCGGTGGCTATCGCCTCCAGCTTTGCGTGTTCCACGGGTTTGTCCAGGTACTTGCGGACAGAGCGACGCGCCATAATATTATTGATGATCTCGTTTTCATACACACTTTGTGCAGTCAGAGACAGCACGCCAATCATAGCCAAAAGGCAGAAGAGAACTCTTTTCATATTACAAAACCCTTTAATTCCAACAGCAAAGATACGAATAAAAGGGATACAAGCCAAAAGATTTGTCAAGAAAAAGAAAAAACTTGCAACCTTTCGGTCACAAGTTCTTGCTTCGGTAGCGGGAGTGGGTCACGATCCCACGACCTCCGGATTATGAATCCGACGCTCTAACCAGCTGAGCTATCCCGCCATCCTTTTCGTTTTTGCTCGGCAAAGGTACAACAAAAAGTGAAAAGTGAAAAGGAAATAGGTGGAAATTTTTTATTTATATGCATTTTTTTTCGTTTTTCACTAATCTCTATTCCCTAATCTCTATTCTTTATTCTTTATTTCGTATCTTTGCGAAGAATTTGAATTCACTTGGAACATGCTTAAACAGGAAGTCATAATAAGCCAAAACTTGGCCGAAGACGTCGCGAATGCCATAAAACACCAGTCATTCGACAGGCTCTTTATACTCACCGACACCACAACACTCCGCCTCTGCTGGCCACTCATCTGTGCCCTGCCCTGCTTCCAGGGGGCACAGATGATAACCATCGGTGACACGGACGACAACAAAACGCTCGAATCGCTCGCACATGTCTGGACGGCCTTGCAGCAAGGTGGTGCCACACGCCACTCGCTCCTGGTGAACCTGGGAGGCGGCATGGTGACGGACCTGGGAGGCTTCGCTGCCAGCACCTTCAAGCGCGGCATCGCCTACATCAACATCCCGACAACGCTGCTCAGCCAGGTCGATGCCAGTGTGGGCGGCAAGACAGGCATCAACTTCGGGGGGCTGAAGAACGAAATCGGCGTCTTCAACTGCGCCGCCACCGTTATCCTCTCCAGCGAGTTCCTGCGTTCGCTCGACCTGAGGAACCTGCTTTCCGGCTATGCCGAGATGCTCAAGCACGGCCTCATCAGCGATACAGAGAGTTGGGCAGAGTTGCTGAGGTTCGAACTAGACAACGGACAAGGGACAACAGACTACAGACAGCTTGGCGCATTGGTGGCAAAGAGTGTTGCAGTGAAGGAGCGCATCGTGGAGGAAGACCCGACGGAGAAAGGGCTGCGCAAGGCACTCAACCTGGGTCACACCGCAGGTCACGCCCTCGAGAGTCTGGCTATGGAACAGGGCCGCACCGTCCTGCACGGCTATGCTGTGGCGTGGGGACTCATCTGCGAACTCTATCTGAGTGTCGTGAAATGCGACTTCCCGAAGGACAAGCTGCGCCAGACGGTCCAGTTCATACGGCAGAACTACGGCGACTTCACCTTCGAATGCAAAGAATACGACCGCCTCTACGAATTCATGACACACGACAAGAAGAACGAGGGCGGCATCATCAACTTCACCCTGCTGGGCGACATCGGGGACATCCGCATCAACCAGCAAGCTTCGAAGGATGACATCTTCGAGATGCTCGACTTCCTCCGCGAAGGGTGAAAAGGAATTGACAATTGACAATTAATAATTGACAATCCCCAAACGACCAAACGACCAAACGACCAATCCCCCAAACGACCAAACGACATTATGAAACGACTTCTCTCATTTTTGCTTCTCGCCCTCGTTGTGGGCTGGGCCGGTGCTGCCGACAGGGCCACCGAGTTCTGTGTAGGACAGAAGGGTTCGCGACCCGCCGACATCCACGACTTCTCCCTCTGGTACGACATCCCGGCTACTGCTACGGGCGTTTCCGACACCTGGATGGAGTATGCCCTGCCCCTGGGCAATGGTCAGGTGGGTGCCACCATTCGCGGAGGCGTGCACTGCGACGACATCCAGTTCAACGAGAAGACCCTCTGGAGCGGCACTGACACCAATTCCGACAATCAGGGCTACTTCCAGAACTTCGGCTCGATTCTGGTCGAGGACCGAAGCAACACCTTCTCGGCTGTCGCTTCCGACAAGAAGCCCATCGAGAACTACAACCGCTTCCTCGACATCATCGACGGCATAGCCGGCGTCAACTTCCAGTCGCCGGACCACCAGACCAGCTTCCATCGTCGCTACTTCGCCTCTGCCACCGACCGCGTCTTCGTGGCACACTACGAAGCAAAAGGCACAGAAAAGATGGCACTCGGCATCAGCTATGCTCCCGACGGGCAGATCAACGCCGGCAACGCGACCTACCAGACAGAACCCGACGGGACGGCCTCTGCCACCTTCCGCGGCAAGCTGCAGATTGTCAGCTACAACACGGCGTTCCGTGTCAAGACAGATGGCGCCATCAGTACCACGCCCATGGGCATCAGCGTAACCGGTGCCACATGGATGGACATCATCATGGCAGCGGCAACAGACTATGATGCGAGCCGGAAAGGCTGCGTCAGCGGAGCAGATGCCGACGCTCTGGCCACCATCGTCGCCACACGCATCAACAAGGCTTCCCGCAAGGGATACTCGGCTTTGCTCTCCGACCACAAGGCCGCCCACAGCGCCCTGATGAACCGCGTCAGCCTGCAACTGGGCGATGCCTCGACGAAGACCACCGAGGACCTCGTCAAGTTCTACAATGCGTCTGCACAGAACAAGACAACCAGCGACGGACTCTTCCTCGAGGCGCTCTACTTCCAGTACGGACGCTACCTCACCATCGGGGCCAACCTGGACACCAGCATTCATGCGCCATCCAACCTGCAAGGCATCTGGAACGACCGCAGCAACAGCTCGTTCTGGCATTGCGACATACATGCCGACATCAATGTCCAGATGAACTACTGGGCCGCCGACCCCGCCAACCTCTCGGAGATGCACCTGCCCTTCCTGAACCACATCCTGGACCTGGGCGCTTCCGGCAGCGACTCTCCCTGGTACCAGTTCGCCTCCCAGATCAAGAGCGGTGCCCGGGGATGGGCTGTGGCTGTGGAGAACAACATCTTCGGCGGCACCTCCACCTGGGGCAACAGCGGCATGAAGACCCTCGGAGCCTGGTACTGCACACACCTGTGGCGCTACTATAAATATACTATGGATAGGGAGTTCCTCCGGAAAGCCCTGCCCGTCATGTACCAGTGCGCCCTCTTCATCAAGTCCAACGCCACGAAGGACCAGAACGGACGCTACGAAATCAAGGACGAATTCAGCCCCGAGCATGGGCCCTACGACGTCACCGCATTTGGACAGCAGACAAGCTACGAACTCCTGGACGAGATCATGAAGGGACACGCCGAGCTTGGTGGCGAATCGACACTCACGGCCCCGGAGATTGCGGCTATACAAGACCTCTATGACAACTTCGACAGGGGCCTCTGGACAGAGACCTACAACGACAAGACCTGCATCTCCGAGTGGAAGAACAACCCGCTCTCCGACCCCGCTCATCGCCACCTCTCCCACCTGATGTGTCTCTTCCCGTTCTCGCAGGTCAGCGCCTTCGACCAGAGTGCCGAGGGCAAACGTCTGTTCCAGGCAGCCTACAACGGACAGATAGCCCGCAACGGCGATGTGACGGGATGGTCGATGGGCTGGCAGACGAACACCTACAGCCGCTGCCTGGACGGTGACCGGGCCCGCAAGAACCTCTCGCTGGCGCTCAGGCACTCCGGCAGCTATGTCATCGAGATGGCCAACTGCGGCGGCTGCTACTACAACCTCTTCGATGCCCATTCGCCCTTCCAGATCGACGGCAACTACGGCTGCACCAGCGGCATTGCCGAGATGTTGCTGCAATCCTACGACGACATCATCACCCTGCTGCCCGCCTTGCCCACAGCATGGAAAGAAGGCAGTGTGTCGGGACTGAAGGCACAGGGCAACTTCACCGTCAGTGAGACCTGGCAGAACGGCACCATCACCAGCGCCACCATAGTCGCTGGGGGCCGCCAGCCTCTCCGCATCCGCTATGCAAAACTAAAGGATTCCGGCTACACCGTCCGCCTGAACGGTAAAAAAGTTGCACCCGTTGTTTCTCCCCTTGGAGAGACGGAAGAGGGGGCTGTCTATACCATCCCCGGTGTGAAGCAGGGCGACACCGTCACCATCGTACATGATAAATCCTAAACGCCATCCCATTGAAAGTCCGGCTGCTCATCATCATGCTCCTGTGTGCGTCCCTATGCGCCACAGCACAGAGACATTCCGAATTCCTCGGCCTGCCGCTCGGAGGGGACAGAGACGAGTTTGTCGAGGCGTTGGAGGACCTGGGCTACGAATTCGAGGACGAGGATAATGAGTGCACCACACTGTCGGGGCTCTTCGACGGCATCCGTTCCAGGATAGAGGTGCATGCCACCCCGCGCTCGCACACCGTCCATATCGTCATCGTCTATTTCGACGAGATAGAGGGCAACGAAGTGGGGCTACTCATGAAGACCAAACAGATACGCAAGAAGCTGCGCCAGAAGTATGGCACGTGGGACTACACCCACGAAAAGGGCCTCGAGGAATGGTCCTCCACCTATGCCCGCGTCTCGCTGGGCAAGAAGAGGCTGAAGAACAACAGCTACAAGACGATCTATGTCCAGTGGCAGGACCGCAGCGGCTGGGAAACCCTCCAGCGAGAGCAGGAATAGCACCCCGCATCGATTACATGCTGAAGTGGAAGGTTCCAGGCTTTCCCGGTTTTTTGAAATTTATTGCATTAGGATTGATTTTCATGGGTGAGTCAATTTTCTTTTCGGCTACCCCCCTCCTGAAGTCGTCGATGATTTGCTGTCGTCGTCCGTTTAGGGCTTCTATCATTTCCTGACGGCGTTCGGGAGTGACGGTGGCAAGACGAAGTGAGCTTTTTTCACCAAGGGAGAATTTATCGTTAAGGCATCTCCAGTAAATGTTCCATGAAAGTTCTCCATGTACCATTTCCCTCACTTTACCTTGTTCGTCCATCAGTATCAGTCCATGCTTCATTTCTTCTTTCTTATTTTCGTCAAACGAAAACATTTCTGCGATGAGGCCTTCGGGCTGTTCCAGTGTCCAGTTGTTGAAAGCCAGAATCGTATATAACTTACCGTCTTCAGGGTTATACCACTGCCACACTTTATCCTTCATTTTTCTCTGATGTTCCAGCAGCAACAATTCCTGGGCCAAGGCATACATGGTTTCCGCTTCTTCTAAACCCGTAGCGCGCTGTCCCTCGGGCAGTTGATTGTTCAGATTGAATGCTTCACGAAGGTTCTTTATGCAGTCAACGTCCCCCAAGGCATACATATTTAACATATACATCAACCATTTATTGCAGGCTATATTGGCGATACGAGGAGGAACGAGTTTGTTTTCGTAACCAAACTCATCGATGCAGGCACCCAGGGCCTTGTCGTAGGTATTGATTCCCTGCACATAATCCCCTTTTGCCATATAATAGCCCGCAAGCAATTCAAGGGACTTGGGCAATATGGTGTCTTTCTTGACCTCCATCTTCTGTGCGATTTCCAATGCACGTTGAATGTACTTCCCGCTCTGAGTCGTATCTTCTAAATTGAGGAAGAAATCAGCAGCATCGAACTGTTTACGCCAGTTCTTCGGGTCAGCATCGGCAGCCTTTGCCAGCTTCTCGCCCTGTTGTTTGATAGAACCTGTCGCCTGTTGTGCAGGGACATTCAAGGTCATACAGATTAAGGCAACTGCGGCCGTAAGCATCCTTTTCATATTATTTTGCATTTAATATTGTTATTACCAGAAGTCCTCAGATGCACAACACCTTGGGGAAACAAGTCATTCTGCCCACAAAATTACGAAATTTTTCAATCCCACACAAGGAAATCAGGAAAATTATACAAAAATCCCCGCCACAGAACTCGTAGTTTCCGCAGCAGGGATAGTTCATTTTAATTCTTCACTCTTCTAGTTTTGAATTTTGAATTTTCTAATTTTGAATTTTTAATTCTTCATACTCTTTCCTGTATTTTTCGAAGTCATGCTGCATGGCAGCCTGCGTCACGTCCATATCCTCATATACGTACGAGTCGATGCCGCCCAGGTGCGGCTCTATGTTCATGTCGGCACAGGCCATAGCATAGCCCTCCATGATGGCGTGGTAGCTGATTCGGGTTCCGTTCTCCACGATTGCCATCGCATAGACCAGTCGCACCATGTCTGCGCCGTTGCTGAAGTCCAGGCGGTAGTTCACGGAGCTTTTCTCCATCAGCTCCCGCACCCTCGCAGCGTAGCTGTCCGGGTCGTTGCGGTCCACCACAGGCGCCCATCGCGTCACGACGGCCTGTATGGTGTGCAGACCATAGATGTGGATGTAGTTGTGGATGAGGATGTATGCGGCACGTATGCCCCATTTCATGCTTTCAAACTGGCAGAAGGCGGCCTCACCCCGTCCCTCTCCCGTGGGAGAGGGTGAAGGCGGCCTCTGCCCTTTCCATTTGTTCCGCCAGGACAGGCGGATGTTCAGCGGGTTATTGTTCCTAATCCCGCGAGGTAATTTGTCATTTTCCATAAGTTCTAAATTTATAAATGTCAAAAGTGGGAAAGTGGGAAAGTGGGAAACTTCCCCACACATCCCGAATAGTTATGGTAGCGATTGTACTAGTTTTCGATACAATCCATATTTAACGATTTCCACCACATGCTCTTCTTGAAAGCGTAGTATTGCTCTCGATGCTGCTGACTTCGAGACCCCGAACACTTCCATGAACTGCTGGGTCTTGAACTCATCGGGCAGTTTGCGGAAGCAATCGTCGTAGCGGGTGGTGCGGCGGCGCTGCACGAACTCCTTATTCTGGTTCTCGAAGTAGTTGTAGGCCATTTCGCCGAAGAAGAACTGCTGGCATCTGTACTGGATTTCCATTGCCAGACGGCACAGACGGCGGTCCCTGTCGTCCATCGTCAGGGTCTTCTGCTCCTGCCACTCGTCCCAATGGCGCATCAGGATGAAGGGCAGCGAAATGCCGATGCCGTAGTACGGAATGCGTTTCAGCAGGGTCTTGTCGGCCCTGTCGCCGTTGAACTCCGCGATTTCCAGATGTGCCGATTGCCAGTCGTAGGTCTCATCGTTCAGGGGTTCTATAGGCAGTTCCCCTTCCACCTTGTCGAGGCGGTAAGCCCATGTGCGGAGCATCTCGTTGGCGTTGGGATCAACCTCTTGGTGCCGCTTTGCCAGCCCCATGTCGGGCAGAGGTATCACAGCCAGGCGGGTGCTCATACCCGTACCGAAGTTCCTTTGGTTCACCTTGCGGTGCAGGGCGTAAGGGGTGCCGGTATAGATGAAGTTCCAGAAGACATTGAACATGCCGGTGACAGACTCCTGATTGGCATACATCTGTCCGTCCTCCTCGTTGTGGAACGCCTTCAGCTCCAGTATCTCGCGGTCCTTCCAGTCACCGCCCTTGTTCTGCTTCGTCACGTTGTCCAGCTCGGCATCGAACGAGAACATGTGCAGGTTCAGGGGCACGCCCTGTACCGTCTCGATGGCAGCATTCATGTGGCGGATGAACTCACCAGTAGCCGTGCGGGCCGGATGCACTCTGATACCCACTACAGGTCTTTTCAGGGCATCGCCCTTCTGGGCCTTCGTGCTGGTGCTGCGTTCCGTGCGGCTGTCCTTGTAGCGGTTCACCGCATCTATCAGGCACTTGTCGGCCTGAATCATCGGGTCGGCAATCTTCTTGTAGAATTTCTCCACAATGTTCTTACCCGCACCCGGGTCGCCGATGATGAAGATGCAGTAGTTCAGCCGCCTCATAATCTCCGGGTCGAACCAGAAGTGGTAGTAGGCCCTCGTCATCAGCGTGCCGAACAATGCCGCACTTGAGAACCACACCGCAGGCAGCTTGTAGGGATGCACATTCAGGAACAGCTCCTTCATACAGGGGTAATACTCTGCCATCTCCAGCAGCTCTTTTGCCCATTCATCCAGAGGCAATACCCCATAAACATCGTTGTCTGCATTGGCGGCAGCAAATTCTTCACTCTTCACTCTTAACTCTTCACTTCCAAGTGCTCCAGCACTTGCCAGCGCTTCCCGCATCCTCTTCGGAATCCCCTTCAGGAACTCATAGCCCTGCGCACTTTTCACGGTAGCTGATACATCCTCGTTACGTTCCTCGATAATCTCCTTCACGAAGGGCGTCTCTCGCAGGATCTGTTCTATCAGCTTAGGGTCGTTATCCGTAATGTATCGCAGGTGGTCGGCCAGCACCAGACTTGTCCGATGCCTGTCGCCGGGCTCCACCTTCTTGTCACCAATCCAAGCCTCCACTATCTTCTGGTAAGGAATGCCGTGATACTCCAGTTGACAGTTGACAGTTGACAGTTGACAGTTACATTCTTCACTCTTCACTCTTCGTTCTTCACTCTGGCATGTCGCTCCGCTCTTCCCAGCATGGTATTCCTCATCATACTTCTTACCAAATTCTTCATTCTCATACGTAATCAGTCTTTCTTCGTCAATAAAGATAATGTCATCACTCGTAGTCATGAAGGCCCCTCTGCTGGCATCCTTACAGGCCTCATCGGGGTTCAGCCCCAGCTTCCGTGAGAAGACAATCTGGTTGTCTATCAGGTTGCCTACCGCAGCATCAGCGATAAACACCACCTTCAATCCATGCCCCGACGGCGTCACGAACACAAAGAGAATCCTCCGTTTGTCCTCCTCAGACAATCGAGCATAGGCTTCATCCCAAATCTCTTTTATCGTCCTTTTCACCCCTCCTTCGGAGGGGCTGGGGGAGGCTTCGTCCACATGGTCAAAGTCAATCACGCACAACCCGTTCAGCCTGCAATGCTTCTGCAGTCGCCAGCAGCCTGTCACCTCCTCCTTCTTGCCAGTATTCTTGTTCTCAAACACCTTTACTGACTCCTCGAAGGTGCCGATAAAGATAGCCAGTGGCAGCCCCTTCTTCTTGGCATCGTAGGTCTTCTTGTCGCCACGAGCCAGCGCCTCGCGGGCCTCTCTTACTTTTCTGAAAGTTTCAGGCGCCGAAATTAGCGCCCGAAACTGTTCCAGTGTCACGGTCTCTGTGGGCAGACCGAAGCTTCGTTGATAACAAAACATTTGTCTATCTCACTGGTTAATGAGTACAGCTCTCTCCTTATCTCCAGCAGTCCTTTTGCCTCGAAGGTGAGCCATGCCATCACCTTCTGTTCCCCTGCCGCCAGGCAGACCTTCAGGTTGTCCTTGTTCAGCAGGAACTCGCCGTCCGGCATCTGCGGTGCTTCTATCTCCATGTCCTTCGTCAGCTTTGCCAGCTCCCCCCTGAAGAAGGCAGCCTTGTCCGCCACGTCCTCCGGGCACTTCAGTTCTACACACGTCAGTGGGCTCTTGCCGTTGGTGATGTACCGTTTCGACTTCCCCACTTTCCTTACCTCTCTCTGAGTCGGTTCGCCCTCAGCCTGTGGCGACACCACAATCGAATTGTCATCATACAGATGCGTCTTCGACTTGAATGATTTCAATAACTTTTTCATAAAGACCCCTCCCGACCTCCCCGTTAAAGGGGAGGAGTTTTGTATTCCGCGGAGGGGATAGCGGGTGTTAATTTTGAATTTTGAATTTAGTTATTTTGAATTTTGAATTAAACCAGGTTTATCTTGTCCAGGTAGATTGTCGTCGCCTGCATCGGCTCTCCCGTCTGCTGCGACATCCAGTCCCTCACAACCATCGAGCACTGCACCCGGTAGTAGTAATTCTTGTCGAACACCGGGCAGTTCACAGCGCGTTCGCCTGTGATTTCGCCCAGGAACGTGTCGATACCATCAGTCAGCTTGAAGGTAACGGCATTCATCACCTTTTCCTGACCTGTCTTCTTGTCGTTGTACTTTCTCGTCGAAAGTGCCGACTGTTCCAAAATTCTAACGATTTTTTCCATAATTTTTTAATTTTCAATTTTCAATTATCAATTGATTCAATGTAGTCAAACATCCTCAGATCCATTCGCCCCACCTGCTTCTTCAGCTCGCTGCTGATGCAGAGGTACTTCTTCGTGATGTTGATGTCAGCCGCTGTCTCCAGCGTAATGAAGTACAGGCGAATCATGCGGAATATATCCGTCAGGTTGTCGAACCCGTCCACCTGAATATAGATGCTGCAGTCCGAGAAGTTGTCACCCAGCCAGAACGTGTACTTGCCTTTGCGGCGGCCGCCTGGGGTATTCTCGAACACCTTCACACCCAGTTCCAGCGGTTTGTGGTCCCACACCAGGCCGTTTTGCTGCATGCGCCTCATGCAGTAGGCCATGTCTGCACCCACCTCACCGACAGGGCACATCAGCACTTTTGCCAGCACCTTGGCAACCATACGCGACTGCGCCAGTTCGCCATCCATGGCGAGCATGCAGAGCCTTGTGTCATCCAGGTCCAAACCCGCCGGAATGTTTTCCAGCATCTCAGTCTCCTCACCCGGAGTGATGTTCACCCACTGTGCATGTCCGTTGTCATCGATTCCTGCATACATGCACCGATAAACGATTCCGCATAGGGAATCATACAAAAAAGCTTTTTCCATAACTTTTTGATTTTAAAAATTTTGAATTTTGAATTTAGTTATTTTGAATTTAATCATTTTCCTTATGTCCTTTTCCTTATTAGATTCTTAATAAATTCCAGACCTTTGGTAGTCCAGACGAGATAGGTCTGACGTTTCTTTTTCCCGTCCTTCGAGTAGTAGATGAAAAGCCTGTCGTGTGTCAGCCCTCTGCCCTCATATTGGGGAGTGAGTCTGTACTGACCTTGCTTCCATTTCTGGATACCCATGTCGCGGAGAAAACTGTTCAGGTCTCTGGCTTCCATATCCAGCTCCTTGGCAATCTCCGTCACCGTCAGGCATCCGTTGTCACCTTGGTTTTCGCGCTGCAGGGTATGCCCCACGATGCGTTCCGCCTCATTCATCACGTCGTCGTCCGTCACCAATAGGTGCCGCACAGCCCGCCGCATCAAATCCTTGTTATGTTGTTCCGTATTCATTTCTTTTCTAATTCTATATTTTCAATATTTTAATTTTATAATCTTATAATTTTAAGAATGTACGTGTGCGTGTGTGTAGGAGAGAATTAATTAGCTCCCCCTAAGGGGGGGTCCATTTCAATATTTCAAAGAGCACCACAATCTCCACCCTCGGGATTTCCTATTTCCACCCCCCTCCGGGATTGGATTGCAGTGCAAAGATACGGCACAAAAAAAGGCGACGGAAGTAATCTTCCATCGCCGACTAGTTTGCGAGAGTTTTAGCGAGAGTTTTTGGGGGTTGAGAGAGTTTTTGGCGATTTCAGCCCAAAAACGGCCAAATTTGCGAGAGTTTTTGAGAGTTTTTTGAGAGTTTTACCTTTCCAGCATTCCTTTCGTCAGTTCTGCCAGTTTCTTGTATGTTTCAAATCTCTTGCCCTTGACAGGAGCATCGCTTTCCGTCCAGAACTTGGGGGATTTGACGAAACTGCCCACAGCCATGCGTTGCAGTTCCAGGCGGGTTGGCAGGTGCTTGTGATCGGGAACTTCTTCCTTCACCATCACGCAGAAGCCGTCATAGTCCCACTTCTTCACTACGCCAACTTCCATCATCTCCCTGAAGACCGCATACCATTGGCGGGCTACAGTAATGGTGGGTGCTATTTCGCGGATGGTTTTCGAGATTTGTACTTGGCTGATTTCTTCGGGTTCCGACTGCTTTGCCCTAGCTTTCCTGATATATTTCTGGCAGGCGTTGTATTTGATGCGAGGCGCTTGCCGGATGATGTCCCTAACCTTGCCGGCCACATAGATGCTTTGGCTCTCTTTCAGCGGGAAAGCATCGTATTCTGCATTCTGAGGAACGAGCCAGGGGTTGCCGTTCTCGTCTTCACAATAGGACTTCAGGGTGCATTCGCCGTCGATTCTCACCAGCACAATGTCGCCGTCGCTGATGGAGACGCCCGACTCTACCACCACGATGTCGCCCGCAAAAATGTTTGCGTCCTTCATCGAGTCGCCCGTGACTGTTGCCATAAACACGCGGTTCATGGGCAGATACTCCCTCGGCATCATAGCCATTTCGCACTCCACGTCACCTACACCATTGGGCGAACCACAAGGTACACCCCCGTCATAGAACGGTACCGCCGTATCGCACAGCCGCGGCTCCCAGCCCTGTTCCTCCAGGTCTTTGAATATCTCTTTTAATTCTTCACTTAGTATCATATCTTTTCCATTAGGTGTTCAGGCGAGCAAGCTCGGAACCTGTTCGTTCATATCATCTTTTTTTTATTTTTCTACTCTTGTTTTTTGGGAGATTCAAAAATAAGCCTTAACTTTGCACTCGGAAACATCAAATTGCATTATGGAAACTACAGTAACAAGGAGGAAACGTACTCGCGAAGAGATTCTTTCGTGGTTTAATGCGGCCCGCCAGCGCAAATTGGCTTGGGAAAAAGAAACGGAAGCAGAACTTAAGTCCATTGTTGAGGAAAGCCGCAGAGCTAAAGAGTCGCACTATTTCGATTTTGCAGTGTAGGAAATGAATACACTTGATCTTAATCTTATCAATGCTCATTCGGAGTATCTTGTTTGGTTGAGTCCAAATGGGAAATATTTGTTCAGAACCGATTATAACATCCTCTATGCCGTTGATTTCGAATTGGACAGCAACCTTAATTTCACGGCTTATTGGTTTAATCTTACCAATCTTGAACATCAATCTTCTCCAGGTGACAAGAAGATTGCACAGACCGTTGTCTGCATCATCGAGGAGTTTTTCCGTCAGAATCCCGACATTCTGCTTTACATGTGCAGCACAGAGGGCGGCAAGCAAGCTCAGCGCGCTCGGCTTTTCCTGCGCTGGTTCAACGGGGCCGAGCAGCAGAAGCATTATGTGGCGCGTTCTGTGGAGGTAAGAGGCGAAGAAGGCCGGAAGGAGTATGTGGCTCTCATCGTCCAGCGCAGCAACCCCCAGCTTGAGGAAATCCTTGCTACTTTCGACGAAGAGACGGCGATGTTCAACGAGCTGAAGCCCTGACCTCTTCCTTCGTCTCGCAAACCACCTCCCTCGCCATCCAGCGGGGGATTCTTGTCTCTTATCTCTTCCTTCATCCTTCATACATCAGCCATCGGTCTTTCATCTTATGTTCTACAACACTTCTATCTTAATTTATTCATTTCTCACTTTTCACAATTCATTTTTTCTTCGTACCTTTGCACTGAATTCATTATAGATTTATTCATGCAATCTAAAGTGTTAGTTGAACGAGGGGGCTGTGAAGTTCCCTCGTTCTTTTTCGTCCCACCTCATAAATCAGCCATCAGACTTCATACATCCCCAAAAGTACCAATAATCTTGTGTGGTTATCTCAAAAATAGTCAAAACAAAATTCATCCCATACCTGCTTGATAGTTCTTTTAGGCTTTTGCTCCGTCTGCTTCTCTTCCTTCGGCTCTTCTTCAGGTTTCTTCTTTTCTTCTTTCATAATATATTATGGCACTAGTTTAAATTTGAAGCATTGTTTTATTCCCACATTCATTTCCTTCATTTCATCATCCATTATATTTTCAATAAATTTTTTTTCATAGAATGATTCATTAAAGACCATATGGGCATACTTGCATGTAAGCATACTTTCTTTCTCTCCCCACTTCTTAAAATTGGTGTTTTTGTTAAGGTATGTTTTGAATACATAATTGCCATTTTCAGTTTCACAACCCAAATAACACCCATAGAATGTATAGAAAAGTTTTATTAATTCGTTTTCCTCTTCATTGTTAATTGTATACTTCCAGAGTTTGGGATCGGCAACCTTCATCCATGTAATCACCTCCCCCTTTCTAATTAGAATTGGGGCGAGGTCTATCCCCGCTACTTTTTCTTTCGAAACCGTTGTGAAAGCTCTTTCTATAAATCTTTTCATGGCATGGGCCGAGACTTTTATGTAATAGGGTTTCTTTTGTGAAAAGCCTCTTACGAAGTAATAATCTTTTGTGCCTTGCCCAGATTCAACGCAGCATACAGAAAGATGATACCATTTAGGGTTCTTCGCCATGTTTATGAAGATAGCCACACGCCAGGTATTATTGTATACTATGTTACTAATTTCATAGGTGTAGCCTAATTCTTCATTTATGCCATCACGACCACTCTTCTGAAGACGAAGGATTTTTTCTCTTGCTATTTTTCTTACCTTCCTAGCTATACATTCCTTATCAGCGACTAACTCAGCTAATAACTTGTCTTCAGATAAACCCGGAACTATCATAGCGTGATTTGTTTGTTCAATCGAACTTCAATCGTGGTAATTATCTTTTCGTATATTGATTCTTTATATCTATCCATCTAGGTACAACCAGATCAACCCCATAAAACTTTTTATAGTTGAAAAGAACTGTGTCTAACCATCCATCAGCCATACTATTTGTTGGGCCATATTTGTATATAGTTTGTTCCATGGCAGCTAAGAAATGTTCTAAGCAAGTAAATGAGGGGAAATCTCCTTTGACGCTATACCAAGTACTTGGTCTTAAGTTATATATAATACCACGTTTGTTCTGATTCTTTATTGGATATTTTTCGGATGGACTACTTATTTCCCACACGTTTTTTAGCCAACAATTTTCAATGGTAACCACACCATTCTTCATTGAGTACTTAAAAATTAAGTACTTTGAATGTAGTTTGTATGGTTTGACTTTGATTTCGTTGATATAAGAAGTAAAGTTGTTAATGTCGAAGTTTGCACTACCAGTAAAGCACTTTATTTCTAGCCAATCCTTATTTAAGTCATCAGGATTAAGCCAGAAATCAGGTGATTCTTGTTTATGGTTATAGATATTTGCAAATCCCTTTTCATTTAGCCACTTAGCTAACCATTCTTCTATTAGATTGCCTATAACATTATTCTGTTCAACTACAATAGTAAAATCATTGATTCTAAATTGTAATTCACCAGTTGCACCAACTATATTAAATTCGTCTGTAAGTGCTAAGTATATTTCTTCTGCAGTAACTTTCTTAGCCATATTCTTAGGTGTATTAGAGTTATAAAAGAGAAAAATATCAGCAACTTTATAATTTTTCAACCAGTCTAGTGGCCACAGACTTTATTACTGGAACTACCACAGTATTTCCTAAAAGATCAAAACCACTAGCTTCATCTATCTCAAACTTAAATGATTCTGGATAGCCAAATAGTCTTAATCCTTCCCGTAGTGTAAAAGTGCGCAAACCACCATTGTCTATTACATAAAGATGTTGCATATCTGTGGCCACTAGAGTAGGAGCTACTTCTTTAGGTGATAGAATCTTACCAACTTCATAACTAAGTTTACCTGCTACGATATTATATCCTTTAGGCTTAGTAGTATCACTAATTCTTCTGGAAGTCGTTACCATCTTTCCATTTGGTGCTACGTGCTTTTCTGTAACTAACTTCTTGGGATGCTCAAATCTAATATATCCTTTAGAAGTTAAATCATCAAGCATCTCTTGCAGTTTTTCATTCCGGTAAAAATCTTCTATTTGTTCTTTGGTAAGTGGCATACCATCCATCCACTTTATACCAATAATATCTGCCCATTTCTTTTTCCTTCTTTCAGTTAAAAGAAGATTTAGGAAATGCTTTTCCTCTTCTGTTACTGGGCCTTTTAGTTCTAAATCCCAACTATGTATATTAGCAGTACCCCCCCTTTTGTCTTTTATAGCCTTACCAGATAATTCATCTATTGTGAATTTTTCCAGTAGCAACTTAACAAATGGGGAATCAGAAGTAGGTTTACCAGATTCTAGTATCTTTCCTAGCTTCTTTTGAGTCTTTGGGAAATCGTCTAATGATATACGGTTATCACACAGATCTTTTCTTATTCCAATGATATATATACGTTTCCTTTCTTGTGGTACGCCAAAATCTACAGAATTAAGTACCTTATAAGATACCCAGTAATTAGCGGCATCCAGATTACCTAATATAACTTCTAAGGTGTTTCCTCCATCGTGATTTACTAAGCCTTCAACATTCTCTAATATGAATCCCTTAGGCCTTTTCTCTAATATTATTCTTTCTACATCAAAGAATAATGTACCCCTAGTATCTGCAAATCCATCTCTTTTACCAGCCGCACTAAAAGCTTGACAGGGGAAACCTCCACATAGTATGTCAAAGTCTGGAATACTACTAGCTTCTACTTTTGTAATATCACCAGTGATTTTATCTTTAGGGTGGTTCTGCTTTAATACATTTATGGCGTGTTCTTTGATTTCGGATGTAAAGACGCATTTAGGAGTATAACCTGCTTTTCTTAAAGCCTGTTCTAATCCTAACCTAATACCACCTATTCCTGCAAATAAATCTATAAATTTAATTATTTTTTGTCCCATTCTCTTCCTTCCTTTTCTGGGCTCACGAAAAGCCCCCTTTTCGTTTCGGGAAAAGAGGGCGCGGAAGAGATTGTTGTTTACCAAGGCTTAGGACGGCCCACGTCAGACAAACAATCATAGCCCGCGCCCCGTTTCTCAAAGAGCGCGAACATCCGTTGCCTTGCCTGACTGACGTGTTCCTGAGGTCCTAATTCTGGTAAACCAGTCTCGTCAAGGATGTTATAGACTCAATTAACTATTTTTATTCTATATTCACTATTTTATATTTTCAGTTTTAATGTTCGTATATATCTTGTATCTTTTACTCTTTCTTTTAAAACCTCAGCTATTTTCACAAACCGCTGAGGGACAAACTTATAATATTAACTCACTAACACAACTTCGGGGATTACCCCCTAATCATGTCACACAAACACTCAACGAGAAGGAACCCGTCCTTCCGACGAAGAGTTTGGGGTATTTTTTTCAATTCATCTTCTCTCTCCTTATATTGTTGTACTCTTCTGATACGTCTCGCATATCAAGAAGTGCCAGATAGGTGACAAGGGTGTCGTTGAACATATCCTCTATGTCATCCTTGAACTTCGCATCTGGGAGCTGTCTTTGCAGCTTGTGTATGGTGGCAGCAGCAAAACGGGCCAGCAATACCAGAGTGGAGGCTGCAGAAAGATTGTATTTCTGAATAGCCTCGTTCAGAGCTACCCTCACGGCATCCGTTGCCGGATGCAACACTTGCTGCTGACTCATTATCTCCTCCTCTATCTCATCAAAAAATCTTCCTATATCTTCATCTTCCATATCTCTCATTTTTATATTTATCTCCCCCTAAAGGGGGCTGGGGGGTCCTAAAACCTCGCGGCCTGTCTCAGGAGGCGAGGGAATAATGAAAAAAATTAATTACCTATTGGCATCTTGCCAAGTTCGTCGCGGCACCCTGACCATTGGTCGAGACTGCTTTCACTCGGCATAGCTCAAATGTGATTTGGCTCTGCTCTCGCTTAATCGCAGCCTTCACGGCGACTTTTTAAACGACAAATAATTATGAAACAGAATTTATCATTTATCACATCGTTGGTTTTTATTGTTTTTCTTTTCTGGTGTTTAGGCCGTTAGGCTGTTTTTGATATGGGCGGCAGAGAAGGCAAATTTACTTGCATTCGCTGACAGACAGATTGAAAACGTGAGAGTGTAACTCATAAACTCCAGAAAAGGGTTTTTTAGGTTTTTGTATTATTCAGAATCCACTTTCTACATCGTCTTTCCAATCGGTATTGAGCATGAAGCCCGGGTCGAAACTGGAAGTCTTTATGTTATGCAGGATGCGAGCATAGAGCGGGTCTTCCTTCGCCAGGGGGTTCGCAGCAACGAAGGCATCTACCTTCTGCGCGAAACGGACTATACTGTCCTGCGTCGCCTGGTCCAGGTGGCACGACTCGGCATAATACTCGCTAATCTTCACGAAATGCACCTCATCATTGCTGCAAGATGCAAGGAAGATGAGGAATAACAGGCAACAAAAAAACCTGCCACAAAGGGCGTATGCCCAATGCAGCAGGGTGTCAACCATAAAAATAAAAGTGCCCTCCGAAGAGAGACCAAGTCGGCTCGCGCCGTTTATGTTATGTTGATTCCGGTGCTCCGAAATAGGGGGGGGGTAATTGCCTGAATATCATATAGTTGTAAATCTGACCCCCTATCCCCCTTTAGGGGGAATCATTGAGGGTTAATTGTTGCGTTTTATTGTTTTCGGCTGTAAAGTTACGAAATTTTTCAATCCCTCACAAGGAAAATAGAGAAAATAACAAAGGAAAACCTGCAAAGCTCAAAATGATTTAACAAAATTTTTATTTCCCTTATTTAACGTGAGTTCGACGAACTAACGTTAATATATAGATGTAAGCGTTCTATTTGACGTAATATCTCTTGCCGTTCTGGATGCGGATGCCATGCTGATTCGGCTGCCAAGGCGTCCCGTTGAGGTTGTAGGATGCATGCTCCACGGATTTGTCAATGGAATCATAGGCTTTTACGCCTTCCATTACTGCCGCGAAGTCCTCTCTTAGCTTCTTGAAGTCTTCTCGTGAGAGGACATAGTCGTTAGAGAAAGCATCCTTCCACCAGTCAGCATTGCAGTTGCTGTGGTCCGTGCTTTGGAACTCTGAACTGCTTGTGTTGTTTGTGCGGCCATAGTCATACCAAGGTGCAAAGAACAGCCATTTGGCACCTGCTTTCCATTGCTTGGTGATTGTGGGTACATTGCCACATTCGGTAAGAGCCACCAACTTATCGGGAGAGTACTTTTTCAGGAACTTGAAACAACTGGTGTAGATGTTGCTGGCACTGCTGTTGTTATAGACATCAATACTTACGATATCGACATAGTCGTCGCCCGGATACCAACGGTAGCCGTCGCTGTATGGCTGGTTCCAAGCTGCAGCCTGTGTCCATACCCAAATGAGGTTGTTCAGTTTATGGTAGCCAGTCAAGCGGTCGTACATCACTCTCCACAACTCGTTGCAGGCATCGGGGTCACGTCCCCACCAGAACCACATACCACCCGCCTCGTGCAACGGTCGCCATAGTACTGGGATTTTCCTCTGTTTCAGTAGCTTCAAGTACGAGGCAATCTGGTCAATGTCCTTCAGCATCAGTTTATACTCGTCCGACTCCGGCTCGAAGATTTTGCGTACGTCGAATGTCGTCTTGTCGGCCTCTTCGCCCCAATAGAAAGCGTATTTCCCATTCTCGTTGGCAGGCACATTCCAGTGCCACATGATGAGGATGACTCCTCCCTGTCGGTGCCAGTTATAGACCTCCGTGATGTTCGTGTAGTCTATCCATCCGCCTTTCGAGGAAAAAGGATGATGGATATAGTCCATGCAGTTCAGCGCAGGCCACTTGCCAGTATGCTGGTTCACCCACTTTGCCTCGTTGAAGTTCCAGTTAACGTTTGCGGTGGTGCCGGAGAGAATCTTCTGCCCCTGAATGTACTGGAGACATTGAAACAGCTGTTCTGCCTCAGCAGAACGCTGCGAAGTATTCTGGGCATGAGTTCCGCAGATTACACATGCGGTCAGTAGTAAAAGTGCAAGTCGTTTCATTATCGATTCGTGTATTAATTCGTATAGAGAGGTTCTACATTCATGCGTAGATTCTTCACAGCCTTTGTGCGTCCTATTGGGGTAATCTTCAGGTTGTCGAAATAGGGAGTGCAGACACGCTTCTCTTGTAGGGGTGCCATCAGACCTGCCATACCCGTGCGGTAGTGGTCGCTAGTGGTCTTGACTACCTCCTTGCCATCCACATAACCTGTGATATCATCTCCCTCGAAACGCAGTTTTAGATTGTGCCATTGGAGGGAGGTGATGCCCCCTACTTTAGCCTCGCTCAACGTATATTCTCCGCCAATTTCCACATCCTTGCGGGCGAGGATGGCTTCCTGCTGTTCCTTGTCGCCGATGAGTTCCTTCTGGTCCCGTTTACCACGAGTAAGTATAAGTGTCACCTTTCCATGGTCATCGAGTTTCAGGTAGTATCCCTTGGCCCAGATGCCGTAGCCGGAACCGACATCACAAAGGCGACCCATCACGGCGGCTTCGTCTTGGGGATTCAGATACACGTCGGCACTCACCTCGTAGTCCGTCCATGCAGAGTCGCCCAGGATGGTGTAGTGGTGCCATTCGGGCGCCCAACTCAGCGTGTGCTCACTCACCGTCTGACGGATGCATTTTGAAGAGTTGAGAGTTGAGAGTTGAGAGTTTAGAGTTGGGGCTGGCGCGTCAACAATTTCAAACGCTCCGATGAGATCGGCCAGGTAGTGCGGCAGATATCCCCATTCGACGGGCTTTTCATACTGTTCGAAGTCGTCGCTATAGGGGATGGGGAACGGCTTCGAGGCTGGTATGTCGGCATACGCACCATGCTGCTGACCAGTCGTCGTCGATATGGAATAAACGGCATTGGGTTCTAGTGTAATGGTGAACAATCCACCCTTCAGGTCAGGCTGCTGCACGAACTGCTCGTCCTTAGTACTGCGCCACACGCAGAGTTTGCCTTTGCTCAGACCTTTACCCACCTTCACCTTCACGGTCTGTCGTTCCGTAGCGCCTTTCGTCTCGAAGATCATGCTGAAGTCGCCTGTCTTGGGGTTGCGTAAGGTAGCCACCGTGCCACCCTTTGGCAGGTTGCCACATCCGTCGTCGACATACCGCCAGCCTACCTCGGTGAACTGTCCGTAGTGGGCATAGCCCCACAAAGCCTCTCGCACCTGATAGTGTCCGCTCCACGGCTCACGAGCCAGCACCATAGCCGGGTCGCAGCTGTAAGGCTCCATGGGATAGACACCTGCGATGCCATACCAGTTGATGACCTTCGTGGCGCCGCTGACAATATAGTTCTCGTTGAAGCATTTTACGATGGTAATGAGCGCGTCGAAGCCCGGCAGGTAGTTATGGTCCTCCGAATTCCAAATGGGCTTGCCCATGTCCTCAGCCATCTTGCGCTGCTCCGGTGTCAGCTGAATCTCGCTGAACGTATGGGCACTGACGGCATAGAAGGCATCGCGCAGCTCTGGGTCATTCTGCATATCCTTCAGGAAATCCATCTTATGGTCACCCCAGTTGTCGAAGCCGTGCAGCTTCACGTCCTTGAAGCCGCGCTCATTCATCGTGCGGCGCAGTGCTTTGGCAAAGTCGTAGCTATAGCCCTTCTCATTATGGCAGCCTATGGCGTCCATCTCTATGCCATAAACCGAGCGCAGGCCCTGCAGCCAGCTGACGTAATAGTCGGCCATATCCTGCGACCAGAAGTTACCCACCCATGCTGGAGCGCTCCATCCTGTAGCGTCTAAGGACAGTTGCGAATTACGCCGCTTGGCCTCTTGCAGCACCCACCACGTGTAGCCCCGCTGGAAGTTGTAGTCGCCGCCATAATGACTATGCGAAGGCATCGAACCCTGCGTCGAGTTACCGTCGCCGGGAATCTCTACCAGCAGCGTGCTCACGGAACCGCCGAACTTTGGTTTGTACAGCATGTCGAGTATCTCGCCGCGCTGCTTCTCGGGATAGTCCTTCAGCAGGACTGATGTGGCACCACCGCCATCCACAATGCCGATGCCATCGAAGGTCTTTCCTGTGGATAGTGAACTGATGTGAATGGTCTTTTGTGCTCTAGCTTCGCCCACACTTAGGCAAAGAAGCAGTGCGCTGATGTAAATCACTATTTTCATAATTTCCTTTGTTTTGTTTGTTTTTGATGATGCAAAGATAAATAAAAATTCTGAGATTTTTACGTCAGGTGAATAAAAAATGTCGAGACCTGTCTCTTTCGCCTGCGCCTGAGACGTCCGGCTTTGCCGCCTGAGCACTTGCGAAGACCTACCGGAGCGCAAGTTCCGCCTGCGTCTGAGACGTCCGGCTTTGCCGCCTGAGGCTTCAGCCGAAGACCTACCGGAGCGCAAGTTCCGCCTGCGCCTGAGCACCTACCGGAGCGCAAGAAGGTTACGAAATTTTTCAATCCCACACAAGGAAAACGGAGAAAATCAGAGCCTAAGTTTCCCACTTTCCCACTTTCCCACTTTGGACATTTATGTTTTTTCAATACAAAAGGAAATGGGACTACAGGGATGCGGCCTAGAAGAGAGAGAAGATAGAATATCTCATAATAATTAAAATTACATTATATATATAATATACTATATTATATATATAATGTAAAATTTCAGTTTCAAATTTTTCAGAATGTAGATGTCCGAAGTGGGAAAGTGGGAAAGTGGGAAAGTGGGAAAGTATTTTTTTTCGCTCCATAGTAAAAATATTTTGGATTTTACTTGCACAGTTTCGGAAAAAGTCGTACCTTTGCATCAAAGATGCAAAAACAGACATGCGCATCACTTTTTGCGGCATAACCAGGGAAAAATATTTTCCTAGTGCACGAGGAAAATTTTCCTAGTTAGGGCGCAAAAACACGGACTGAGGAAGAGGTTTTAAGGAATAGGAAAAAGTTTTACATCCTTAAAATTTTAAATTCAATTATGGCACTTAAAGTGAAAGCAG
>JAFZPZ010000044.1 GCA_017552435.1 Bacteroidaceae bacterium | reverse complement strand
CTCAAAACGACATTTTGACTTACCAGAGAACAGATACTCATCTATTAAAGCAAGCCTTTTCTCGTCATTCATTCCTTCTCTTTGTTGCATACTGATACACTTTTTTAATTTCAAAAGTGTCAACTTATTCAGTACACGTCATTGTGAAAACCTCGTAAATATGGGGCTTTTGAAGGAGTTTTGCTGACAATTAGTAGAGGCAGAACTAAAAATTAATCAAATGAAGCCTCTGAAGTAACTGGTTTATTAGCAAAAACAATCAAAAAACCATGAAAAAAGCAACTTGGAAATTCATCATTCAGACGATAATCGCCATCCTGACGGCTATCGCAACCAGCCTGGGAGTCACCAGCTGCATGGCGCTGCTTTAATTGACAATTGAAAATGAGAAGCGGTGCTTAAATGAAAAGGACGGGACAAACTTCGTGTTTGCACCCGTTCCTTTTGGTAGCACTTATCTTCCTGTTCCTTGACGGAGAAAGAGAGGCGCGAGGGCGGCTCAAAACCCGATTCGGGGCTTTGAGCGCGGTACCTCGATGGGGATGATATCGGCTTGCGTGAGGGTGAGCAGGCGTTGACCATTGGCAGGGCTCTCTTTCACACAGCGCTGGGCATGCTGGATGAAGATGCGCTCCAGCTGGTTGGCGACGAAGCGGGCGTTGCCCCACGTCTGCGGGTCGCGCACCTGATAGGCTGCCGTCAGCATGCTTTTGTATTTCTGCCAAGCCTGATGGGTGAAATGGTACTGGTATTCCCCAATGCGGCGACGGGTAATCTCCAACAGTTCATCAATGGTGAAGTCGTCGAAGTAAAAATGGTTGGGGAAACGGGAAGGAAGCCCGGGATTGGATTCAATCATTTGCATCATCGGTTCTTTGTAGCCGCAAAGTACGACAGCAAAATCACGCTGCGACTCATCGGACAGTGCCTGCATCAGCAGTTGGATGACCATCCTGCCAGGGTCACGCTCGTTCTTGGAGTACAGCAGGTAGGCCTCGTCTATCATCAGCACTCCTCCCTGGGTCATTTCCAGCACTTGGCGGACACTGCGTTCCTCATCGCCCCATAATGTGCCGAGGAATGTTCCGCGTTCCGCCACCACGACATGCCCTTTCGACAGGGCTCCTGCCTCGTGAAGCAGCGAACCGAAAATCTTACAGACCGTGGTTTTGCCAGTTCCGGGCCGACCGAAGAAGATGCTGTGCAGCGATACTTCATGAATTTTGGCGTTTGGGTAAGCATTGCGCACCATCTTGTTGTAGCGGGTCAAGGCCAACAGCTCATCGATGTGCCTTTTGATGTCCTGACAGCCCACCAACTTGTCCAGTTCCGCCCTAGGATTGGACATTGGGGGCAGGATGTCAACCTTCACGGTGATATTATTGTTCTGCTCGATGAATCCGGGAGGTAGGCAGAGGTCGATGTCGTCGCTTTCGAGAGGTTCCTCCTCTTCTTTTTTCTCCTCTGTTTCCTTTTCATCTTCTTCCTCATCTTCCTCATCTTCCTCCGTTTTTTCATCCTCATCTTCATCATCCTCATCCTCATCTCCTATTACCGGCTTTATGTCCTGCTTGAGGAACTTGTCCAGCAACTTTGCAAACTCCTCTTCTTCTTTGCTTGAGTAGGGTCGTTTCACAAGGTCCTTGATGGCGTCCATGACCATCTTTCCTTCCAGGATGTCATCATCCGTGTTCACGCCTATCGACCAATCTGCCAGACCTTCCAGATTGTCGATGACGGTGACTCCTTTCTCCTCCCATTCCGCCTTCATGTCGTCGGCATTTATGAAGTTACTCCCGGAAAGCAGTACACCCCTCATGTGAAGGCTGATCTTAGACTCCTGAAGTTTCTGTTGTATCAGATGCATTGTTTCGGTCAGCTGCCAAACAGGGCTGGTGCGGTGGCTGGATTCTGTGAAATAAAGCGGTTTCTCGTCGCCAAACAATTCTTCGTCGGCCAGCTCGTCCTTATGTACACAGTTGTCCAGACAGACCAACACCAGACACCAATGGTCTATGTAAATGTAGATGTTATTATCTTTCAGATGCGGGCCAATGCCCGTCAGATGTTCAGAATAAACAATGGGGTCGTCTGCCAGTGTGTCGAGGTGATTCTGAATTGTCAACCTGTTCTGTCTTTTAAACCCCGATATCAGTCTCTTGATTTTACTTATATTTCTCATAATAGTGTCAATCTATATTAAATAATGTATTAAAACAAAATAAATTATGCATAATGCCCCCTTCGGAAAAGGGCGCAAGAGAGCCAGGACAAATGCCGAAGCAAATGCCCGTCGTGACTATATAGAGACTTCTTTTATGATTTCTCTATCACAAAAACTATAAAATGGTACAATATGTCAAAGAACGCAGTTGTTCCGAAGAACACTCATCCCTGTCCAGTCCATGTACAGTAATCCTATCCTATTGCAAAGCGCTAACTTCGCAACAGAACAGCCCTGCAACGGACCAAACCAAAGATGCTTCTTTTCATGTACCTAAATAAACTGTTTTTGTGATATTTTTTGGAAATTCCGGCCCAAAGGTACGTCAAATACCAATACGCTCCAAACTTTTGCCCGAAAACTTTTTAATTTTAACATTTTCCAACACTATTCCTGCTTCTTTTCCCTGTGAGATATTGGGTGTTAGCGAAGAACTTTTTTGCCGTTTTCTATGATGATGCCCTTGGTCGTTTTACTGGCAGTAATATGGCGACCAAGGAGGTCGTAAACAGCATCACTATGCATCATGAATGGCGCATTGTGCGTTTCACCGATCCCTGTCTCTATGTCTTCCGTCAGGTCTGCTACTATGTACTTGCTGCCATCTTGCTCCCCTGTGATGCAAAGGTAACTGTCTGTTTTGAGTCCTGTTACATCTACGGTCTGCTTATTGCCTGAAGTGGTGCTTACCACCAGATTGATATAGTGATTGGGTGATGTGATACGATAGGTCTGGTAATACCACCGCTTATCCTCGATGGTCTTAGAAGTGGAGACACGCTTGCCTGGCCAATTGCCACTGAGTTGTTTGCCCTGATTGTCCCAAACGTAAAAGGTCATTCCTGTCCAGGTGATGTCAGAACGTACATATAGCGTGATATCATGCGGCTCAAAGATCTGGTATTCCCTTTGCTGAACGCCATACACCTTGCCCTCTGACAGGATGCCTGCCGTGATGGTGCAGGACGATTCTATATCGAGCGATGTGCCGCTCTCTATCTGCGGACTGTCTGCTGTTGGTTCAGAGCCGTCGAGTGTATAGACAATGCTGGCATCCGACAGGTTGCTGACGGCCGTGAGTTTTACGCTGAGTGGTGCCTCGTAGGTACCGTCAGGAACATCCATCCAGACAGTATTGGTACTCCGACTCAGACAGTAGCGGTAGCCTTTGCCCGAGAGTATCTCTGTGTATTGCGTTTTGCTGACATTATAACTCTGAGGTGTGTTGCCTACTACGCAGAGTAGGGTGGCGTTCTTGCCTGTAGTGGCAACGGCATAATAGTTCTGGATGCTGGCCTTCTGCTGACTGGAGCTGGTGTTGGTGATGCCTGCCAGACGGCGTGCCAGGATCATCTGCTTGAGAGCATACTTGCAGTCGCGCCAATGGGTGTAGAAGACGCAGGGCGTGCCGGGCATTGCCAGCAGATAGGCGTTGGCCGCAAGTGTATCCGTGCGGATAGGGTCCTGCTCATCGCCGTTGCTGCGCTTCTCAGTATCGTGGTTCTCCACGAAGGTGACGGCATACTGCTTGTAATTGTTGTTGGCAGAGAGTGGCTTCTCGTCATAACCCAGCCAGCGCCAGTCGCGGTTGTTGATGGCATCACGCATACGGTAGCGGAACTGGAAGTCGAAGGCCGCGCTGGTGGGCTTGTCAGATACATACCCTTTGCTGTTGTTCACCCACTGACGGATTTTGTCGGTGCTGTCCCAGTACTCTCCCACGCTGAAGGCAGGCTTTGCATAGGTGTTGTAGTCGGCAATGAAGTAGGCATAGAAGCCCTTCGCCATATCATAGCGGAAGCCTGTATATCCTATATCCTCCAACAGGAACTTCAGGTAGGCCTTGATGCATTCCTGCACGTTGGTGCTCTTGTGGTCCAAGTCGCGACAGCCTGGCCAACCTTCACCGGTATCATCGTTCTCGGACAAAGATATACCATGCTGGCTGGCCCATTCTGCAGTCTTTCCGTCATCGTCATTGTGGCAGATATCGGAGGCAAGCATCTGATAGGTCTTGCCGTTGTAGGTCTCGGCAGGATAATCCACCCACGATCCATTCTGTCCCAGGTTATTGCGATGGTTGATGACCACATCGGCTATCACGCCCGTTCCCCCTTGCCTGAAAGCGGCTATCATGCTGCGCAGCTGGGTCTCTGTGCCAAAGGAGCTCTTCTGGTTGAAGTAATAGGCGGGTGTGTAGCCCATCATGTTGTAGTCCGTATTGCACCAACCGCTCTGCGGCACCCATACGAGCTGGAAGTAAGGTGCTATCTCGGGGGCTTCGGCCTGTAACTTGGCCCATGAAGTCTGGGAGAAGGAATCCCAGTAGAAGCCTTGGAGCATAACACCTCCATAGTCAGCCGGCCATCCTTGTGCCCGGATGCCCAGTTGCAGCACCAACAGCAATAGCAAGAGCCCGGTTCTTTTCACTATTGAGTTAATATGCGTGGTCGTTGTTGATTTCTTCTAATGTTATCTCCTTTTTATCTATGGAGTGCCAGGCGTAGATGATGTAGGCCAGCACGAAAGGAACGAGCAGGCTGACATAGAACATGGTGCGCAGGGTGAACTCGCTGCTGCATGAGTTTTGCATAGTGAGCGATGACTGCAGGTCAGCTGTTGAGGGATAGTAGGCGGTATTGTTCCAAGCGGTGAGCAACAGCAGCACCAGCACGGTAACAACGGTACCGAAGCCTGTCACCCAGAAGCCCCGTTTGTACTCCTTGTGGGTTAGCGACCATAGGATGCCAAACAGCACGAACACTACACCGATGAGCAGCACCACCAGGAGTGGCCACATCTCGATGAGGTTATGCAGGTACTTGTAAGGCTCCATGAAGATAACACCCGTTGCAGGGTCGTAGGCATAGCCCTCGCAGGTCAGGATGTGTCCTAGGAATGCAAGGAACAGACCGAGGAACAACCAAGTACTACGCCATAGGGGTTGAATAATCTGATCGTGGTTATGGAGCAGCTTGTCATCCACGCGGTTGTGGATGTAAAGGCAACCCAATACGCGAGCTAGGAAGAACACTGCCAAGCCCAGTACGAGGTTCCAGAGATTCAATAGGGCATCGAGTCCATGAGAGGCGTTGGCCCAACGGGAAACAACCATTGAACATTGATCATTGAACATTGAACATTGAGAGTTTACGATATTGCCCTTCTCAACAATGAAGTTCGAACCTGTGAAGAAGGTGGCCACAGCGCCTCCCAGAAGCAGCGGACCCAGTATGCCGTTCAGGACAAGCAACCATTGGAACGTCTTGGCGCCCAGCAGATTGCCCAACTTGTTCTGGAACTCATAGCTGACGGCCTGCAGGACGAAGGAGAAAAGGATAATCATCCACAGCCAGTAGGCTCCGCCAAAGCTAGTGGAGTAGAATAGGGGATAGGAGGCAAAGAAGGCGCCGCCAAAGGTGACAAGTGTGGTAAAGGTAAACTCCCACTTACGTCCTGTAGCATTCACAATAAGTCTGCGCTCATCAGCCGTCTTTCCGATAGTAAAAATAAGCGAATTGGCACCCTGCACAAACATCAGGAAAACCAATATTGCCGCCAACAGGGCTACGATAAAGCACCAGTAGTGCTGTAAAAAAATATATGTCATATTTTTAGGATTAGGGATTAGAGATTAGGGATTAGAGATTAGGGGGATTAAGGATTATTCTTTAATCTCTAAAATCGGGACCTCGATTTATTGTACGGAGCATGATGCTTATCTCTACGGCCAGCAGCGTGGTGAAAAGGATGAGGAAGAGCAGGAACGTAATCATGACTGCGGAAGAACCTAACTCACTCACGCCTACCCATGTGGGCAGCATATCCTGTATGGTCCAAGGCTGACGTCCGAACTCTGCTACCAGCCAGCCTGCTTCGCTGACGATGTAGGCAATAGGGATGCAGAGGATGGCGGCCCAGTAAGCCCATGCCTTTGGCTTCCATAACATGATAAGGAAGAGGAGAATAAAGAGGCACCCACCGCCCACCATCACGCGGAAGGCATAGAAGCATACGGGGATGTAGGGCACCACCTGGGCACGGTCCTTAACGTAGCCGTAGCCGAAGTAAGGCATGTCGGAATTGATAATTGATAATTGACAATTGATAATTTCCTCGGACGCACCGTCCTTTTTAGCTTTACGGTATTCCTGCAGGGCGGTAATGGCTTGTTGTCCGCGCTGGATCTTCTCGTCTAAGGAGGGCTCTACGGTGCCGTCGGGTTTTGTGTAACCGTCCAGAATGTCGCGTATGCCAGGAACATAACCATTTATGTCGTTGGTTGCCAGGAACGATAGGGCGTATGGTACAGCCAACTTCAAGGGCGGCTCGTCCGTAGCCTCATAGTCGGGCTGCTGGAAGGGGTTTATGCCAGCAATGATGGTCAGGGGCTGGTCGGTACCACCCTTGTAGAGTGCCTCCATTGCAGCCAGTTTCATGGGTTGCGTCTGCGCTACGGTATATGCAGAATGGTGACCTGAGAGCATAATCAATGCTGAGGAGATGAGTCCAAAAACAGCACCCAGGTGCCGGCTCTTTGTAGCAAACTCCGTGTGGCGTTTCTTCAGCAGATACCAGCTGCTGACGCCCACCACAAACACAGCACCCAGTACCCAAGCCGAGAGGACCGTATGAATGAACTTATCAACTGCTACTGGTGACAGCGCCACTTCTGCAAAACTTGTCATCTCGTTGCGAACAGTCTCTGGGTTGAAAGCCTGTCCCACAGGATGCTGCATCCACGAATTGGCCACCAGAATCCACCAGGCCGAGATGGTGGCACCCAGTCCAGTCAGCCACGTAGAGGCCAAATGGAAGCCCTTGCTAACCTTGTTCCATCCGAAGAACATCACGGCCACAAAGGTGGATTCCATAAAGAACGCCACGATGCCCTCTACGGCCAATGGAGCTCCGAAGATGTCGCCCACCAGATAGCTGTAGTTGCTCCAGTTGGTACCGAACTCAAACTCCAGGATGATGCCCGTAGCTATGCCCATAGCAAAGTTAATACCGAAGAGACGTTGCCAGAACTTGGCTGTCTGCTTCCAGAACTCGCTGCCTGTGCGGTAGTACTGCGTCTCCATAATACCCATTACCACGGCCAAGCCGAGTGTCAGGGGTACGAACAGCCAATGGTAAATGGCTGTCAGGGCGAACTGCGCTCTTGCCCAGTCCACCATCGTCATGTCAATGTTTAGTAAGTTAATCATGGAAGGTATAATTTAGTTGAAAGTTAAGAGTTATAAGTGAAGAATTATGGTGCAAGTTTCTGGGAAACAAACTCCGCTTCGTTGCCTTTGCCCGCATGTTCCTTTAAATAATCAGGGAAGAAGAACAGCTTCAGGACAACAAAGATGATGAAAAGCTTTACCAGGATGACTGCCCACAGCGTCCGTCCTAGCGTCATGCTGCGGAACCCATCGTAGTAGAAGTTCCATATTCGGTGAATGGTGTTCATATTTGCAAAGAGTTGTTTCCTTGGTGGTTAGGGCTGGTATGGGTGTTGACGCGCGCCCTGTGTCAGAGCCGTTCGTAGCCCCAATCGTCGAGGACTTCGCCCCAGTGCTCGTTCACGAGCTGTATGGTGCGTGGGTCATACTGATACCGGTTTTTCTTGTAGCCCTTTTTGCTGAGTATATATTTCTCGATGGCAGGCTTCGCTTCTTCCCAACCTGGGATGCCAAGTTTGGTGTATATATCCTGGGTGATGGCGAAAGCGTCCTTCTCAATGTCCTCGAAACGAACCTCGTAGAGGGACCCCCCGACCTCTTTTAGCGGGAGACTTTGTTCCTTGTAGGCATGATATAGTTCCATGTAGTTGCGGAGGATGTTCTGTTCCATCTCCTCGTCGGATATGATGTTGAGTTGGAGAGGTTTGATGGTGTTGAGGAAAAAGGAGCGTGTGCTCTCGAAGACGGTATAGGGGTTGCGCATCAGATAGACGTAGCGTGCACGAGGAAAGAGCTCGGAGAGAGCTTTGATGCGTCCTGTATGAGGTGGGTTCTTGCTCAGATATTGTGTACCGCCAGTGTTCCATAGGCTTATCTTGACAAGCTTTTCAAAGGCCTGCTTGAACTCCTGTAATTCTTCGTCGGTAATGTTGCGGAAGGTGAGGAAGCGGTCGCAATACTCCTGCATCCGTTCGGGGAAGGACCAGAAATTGTAGTAGTTGCAGGGTGTCATATTGTTCAGCGCAAACTCTTCTTCCTGAGGCAGGTCGGGGGCGAGTTCCATATTGTCGGTGGGACGCTTGTTGGGCATCATAAGCTTCATACATGGTTTGAAGAAACCCTGCAGGGCCATAATGAAATGAGGCAATACGGTCTGGTAGGTAGTGGTGTAGCCAAAGTGCTTGTCCTGGGCGAAGATGTTGTGAACGAAAGTCGTACCGCTGCGCCAATGACCCAGAATGAAGAGCGGGTCGTTCTCCAATGGCTTGTCTGCAAGTTGCTCGCGGTATCTGCGTTCTTGTATAGAGGCGAGGGTACTGAGTAATCGGCACAAAGATTTTGTGAGCAGGTATTTTGTTTTCTTCTCGGAAACAATATGCTGCCCGTCTGTTATCTTCCGGAATGTCTTCCAGTCAGCTCCAATTAGGGTGTTGACCGGCATTTTATTGAAATCTAAGAGACCCATCTTTGATATTTACGATTTGACGATTTACTATTTACGATTTAGTAGTTGCATTCCCTCTCTCGGGAGAGGCTATTATTCTTATTTCCAATCCTTGTCGGCTGAGTTCCTTGACGGCTGTTTCTATGGCGGCATAATGCTCGGGTGCGATACCGAGTCGTGGCAGGTCGAGCGTAGGCAGGTCTGCTTCCTGAATGTCCTCCATGTCGAGGGGCTTGTCAATCATGCCGACAGCGCAGGTGTTGTTGGTGATGGGGTCGATCAGGATGAAGGCTCCGGTGGCCCGGTTCTTGGCATAGGCGTCGAAGAAGAGCGTCTTGGCTGTCGTGATCTGTACCTGACCAATCTCGTTGAGGCGGAAGTCGGTTCCTGGCAGGTGTTCCATCGTATTGACATCCACGCGGTAGTCGATGGCCCGAATCTCGGCACGGGTCGTGTTAGTGCCGGCCTTGAGGAAGAACTGCTTGCTGCGGTCCATCGGCTCTTCGTCCATCCATACCAGTTTTGTCTGCAGGTAACGGCCGATAAAGGGCAGGTTATCGGGCTTTACTAGCATCTCACCGCGAGAGATGTCAATCTCGTCCTCCAGGGTAATCGTTACGCACTGAGGGCAAAAAGCGTATTCCAGTTCGCCATCGTAGGTGACGATACTCTTCACCCGACTCGTCTTGCGGCTGGGCAGAGCCATAATCTCGTCGCCCTTGTGGATAACGCCGCTTGCCACCTTTCCGCAGAAGCCGCGGAAGTCGAGATTGGGGCGCAGTACATACTGGACGGGGAAACGGAAGTCCTGCATATTGCGGTCGCGGTCGATAGGCACCGTTTCCAGAAATTCCAGCAGCGAAGTGCCTCCAAACCAAGGTGTCCTGTCACTTTTCTCTACCACATTGTCCCCTTCTTTTGCAGAGATGGGGAAGCAGGTGACATCTTCTATGCCAAGCTGGGTGGTGAGTTGCAGGTATTCGTTCCTGATTTTGTTGAAGACATCCTCGCGGAAGTCCACCAGGTCCATCTTGTTGACGGCAAGGGCGATATGTTTGATGCCGAGCAGACTGACCAGGAAAGTATGGCGGCGTGTCTGGGTGATGACGCCAGTGCGGGCATCGACAAGGATGATAGCCAGGTTGGCCGTAGAGCCGCCTGTAATCATATTGCGTGTATATTGCTCGTGTCCCGGTGTGTCGGCGATGATGAACTTGCGCAGGTTTGTGCTGAAGTAGCGATATGCCACATCGATGGTGATGCCCTCCTCGCGTTCGGCCTTCAGACCGTCCAGCAACAGAGCATAGTCTATCTGTCCCGCACCGGCATTGCCTACACGCTTGGAGTCGCGCTCCAAAGCCTGAAGTTGGTCTTCGTAGAGTTTCTTGCTGTCGAAAAGCAGTCGGCCGATGAGTGTTGACTTGCCGTCATCGACAGAGCCGGCTGTAAGTAGTCTGAGGAGCGACTTGCGCTCGTCAGCATCAAGGAATTCGCGAATATTTTGTTTCATTGACTATTGAACATTATGAACTAATCAGAAGTATCCTTCTCTCTTCTTCTGTTCCATCGACGCTTCCTGATCGAAGTCGATGACACGTGTTGTGCGTTCGCTCTTCGTCGTGGTCATCATTTCTTCTACAATCTCCTCGATGGTGGAGGCGGTACTTTCCACTGCGCCTGTCAGAGGCCAGCAGCCAAGTGTGCGGAAGCGTACCATCCGGTTGTGAATCTTCGGCACCAGTTCCTTCGGCAGACGGTCATCGTCGGCCATAATGAGATTGCCGTCTATCTCGACGCAAGGCCGTTTTTTAGCGAAATAGAGCGGTACGATGGGTATGTTTTCCAGACGGATGTATTGCCAGACATCGAGTTCTGTCCAGTTGCTGAGTGGAAAAACGCGGATGCTTTCGCCTTTATGGACTCGGCTGTTATAGATATCCCACAACTCCGGTCGCTGATTCTTGGGGTCCCATTGATTGAACTGGTCGCGGAAGCTGAAGATGCGTTCCTTTGCCCTCGATTTCTCTTCATCACGACGAGCACCACCAAAGGCAGCGTCGAACTTATGTTTGTTTAGGGCATCGAGCAGTGCCTTTGTCTTCATCAGGTCAGTATGGACCTTACTTCCATGGGTGAAGGGCCCTACGCCAGCGTTGAAGGCTTCCATGTTACTTTCGACGATGAGATTCCATCCATGTTCTTTGACGTAAGAGTCGCGGAACTCAATCATCTCGCGGAACTTCCACTTGCTGTCGATGTGCATGAGCGGGAACGGAACCTTTCCCGGAGCGAAAGCTTTTTCGGCAAGTCGCACCATCACAGAGCTGTCCTTGCCAATGCTGTAGAGCATGACGGGATTCTCGAATTCTGCTGCCACCTCGCGAATGATGTGGATGGACTCGGCTTCGAGTTCCTGAAGGTGACTCAACTTAAATTCACAATTCATAATGCATAGTTATGAGTTCATAATTAATTCCACGACAGCCTCGACTTCCTCTTTCAGTGTCATCTGGCTTGTGTCGAGCGTGAGGTCTGGGCTTGTTGGTGCTTCGAACGGGGCACTGATGCCGGTGAAGTCCCTCACTTCTCCCTTTCTGGCCCGGGCATAGAGCCCCTTTACATCCCTGCGCTCGCATTCTTCCAGAGGCGTGGCAATATAGACTTCGCGGAAGTCCTCTTCTCCGATAATGTCGCGAGCCATCTGTCTCAATTCGAGGGTGGGGGAGACGAAGCAGGCGATGGTGACGATACCTGTATCAACGAAGAGCTTGCCTATCTCTGCTATGCGACGGATGTTTTCGTGCCGGTCCTCATCCGAGAAACCGAGATTGCTGTTTATGCCAGCCCGGATGTTGTCTCCATCCAGGATGCGGCAGAGAATGCCCCGTTTGTGGAGCTCACGTTCTACACCCAGTGCGATGGTGCTCTTGCCGCTACCGCTGAGGCCGGTCATCCATATCATGATGCCGCGCTGGCCCAGCAACGACTCTTTGTCCTCCCGGCTCATCATCCGGTCGAAAATGGGGAAGATTTCCATTAGATTAGGGATTAGAGATTAGGGATTAGGGTTAATGGATTGGTACAATCGGCCATATCATAGGTATTACGAAGGTACTGATCAGGAAGACAATAATATTCATCGGTAGACCCACTTTTACATAGTCGGTGAAGCGGTAACCGCCGATGCCTTGCACCAACAGGTTGGTCTGGTAACCGATGGGTGTGCTGAAGGCAGCCGATGCTGCAACGCAGATGCAGATGAAGAAAGGCATAGGGTCAACACCGAGTTTCTCTGCCACAGCCAAAGCGAGTGGGAAGGAGAGTGCCGCCGCTGCGTTGTTGGTGATAAGCTCAGTGAAGAGGTTGGTGATGATAAACAGAATGGCCAGCATAGCGTAGGAGCCGTGCTCTGTTTGTCCAATAGCATCGGCCATGGCAATGATAAGGTCGGCTATGTAATCGGCGAAGCCCGAGTTCTGCATCCCTTTGGAGATGGCAAAAGCACAGGCAATGGTCACCAATACGTCCCACGACACATATTTGCTGTATCGGCGGGGATTGAAAATCTTTGCCCAGGCCATAATAATCGTTGTCAGGCAGACAAAGAAGAACATATCAAATTTGAAGCCTGGCATCAGGTTGCGTACAAATGGCAACTCACCTATGGTAGCACCTGTTATCATAAAGATAAGCAGCAATAGCGCCAGATAACGCTTCCTGTGGTTTAGAGGTTGGTTGTCGGCATCATAACTGGAAATCAGGAATCCCGAGGACTCCTGGTATGCTCCCACGAACTTGTCGTCTGTGTCGAGCAAGAGGGTATCGTGGTTCTCCAATGGCAAATTCATCCAGTCGCCGCCGAGTAACACTCCACTTCTGCGAATGGAACGTACTGTGGCCCCATAGTGACGGTAGAAGTCAAATTCCCTGAGGCTTTTACCGAGTCCGGGAAAACGGCTTCTCAGCACAACCTCCACCCGATGCACGCCCTCGGCTATGTCATCTTCCTCTGTCTCGGCTTCACGATTGTCAGGCAACAGATAGTGACTATAGAAAATCAGGTACGCAAGACCTACCAGGCAGATGATGATGCCGACTTTGCCCAGTTCGAACATACTCATTCCCTTTCTGCCTGATTCCTGTATCAATCCGTCAACAACCAGGTTAGTGCTTGTGCCGATGAGGGTACAGATGCCGCCCAGCACGGTGGCGTAACTCAGGGGAATGAGAAACTTCGTGTGTGACAGTCCCACTTTCCTGGCCCAGTTCTTGATGATGGGGGCAAAGATGACCACGACTGGTGTGTTGTTGAGGAAGGCAGACAACGCAGCGATGGTTGGCAAAAGCTTTGCATTCGCCTTTGTGACTGTTGTCTGTTTGTTGGGCAAAAGATTCAGAATGATTCTTTCCAAGATACCGCTGCGACGTACTCCCTCACTAACCAGGAAAAGCAGGGCAACAGTAATCATGCCTTTATTGGAAAAGCCTTCCAAGCACTCTTTTGGCTGTAGGATGCCTGCACACAGCATCATCACTACACATGTGAAAAGAATGAGTCCCGGCTTCAACCTGTCTGCAATAAGTGCCCATATCATGAACACCAGACAAAAAGCTACAAATATTACATTAAAAGCCATATTATCCAAATAATTCTCTTACTGCTTCTACTACCCGGCGAACGGGTACCAGTGCTATTTTATATTGCTTCGGATTAAGTCCGTTCATATTGTGTGTGGGGATAAGGATTCGGCGGAAACCGAGCTTCTGAGCCTCAGCTATGCGTTGCTCAATGCGTGACACTGGTCGTATCTCGCCGCTCAACCCCACTTCGCCTGCCATACAGACATCGCCTTCGATGGGCATATCTCCATTACTCGAGAGCACTGCGGCAATGACACTTAGGTCGATTGCGGGGTCGGTGACACGAAGTCCTCCGGCAATGTTCAGGAATACGTCCTTTTGTGCCAACTTGAAACCGACGCGTTTCTCGAGAACCGCCAAAAGCATATTCAATCGTCTTCCATCGAAACCCGTAGTGCTTCTTTGGGCAGTTCCGTATGCTGCTGTACTGACCAATGCTTGTGTTTCGATAAGGAAAGGACGCACGCCTTCGATGGAGCATGAGATGGCAACGCCGGAAAGACCTTCGCGATTGTCTGTCAGAAGCAGTTCGCTGGGGTTGCTCACCTGTCGAAGGCCGTCATGCCGCATTTCGTAAATACCCAATTCACTGGTGCTTCCGAAGCGGTTCTTAATGCTTCGCAAGATACGGTAGAGGTGATGCTGGTCACCTTCGAACTGTAGAACGACATCAACGATGTGCTCCAACACTTTTGGTCCTGCCAGCGAACCTTCCTTGTTTATATGTCCGATGAGCAGGATAGATGTGCCTCCACTTTTGGCGTATCTAAGCAAGGCTGCGGCGCACTCTCGAATCTGTGCCAGAGAACCAGCCGAAGATTCCACCGTCTCTGTCTGTATCGTCTGTATGGAGTCGATGACAACCAGGTCGGGCTTCATCTCTTCTATGTGCGTGAATATTTGTTCGAGAGAGGTTTCGCAAAGTACGAAGAGCCCTTCGTTAGCAGGCCCAAGACGATCTGCGCGAAGCTTTATTTGACGTGCGCTCTCTTCGCCGCTCACATATAGAATGCGGCGACCTTCCAAGCGAAGTACAGTCTGAAGCGTCAACGTACTCTTTCCGATACCCGGTTCTCCGCCAAGAAGCACCAGACTTCCTGGTACCAAGCCTCCGCCTAGCACGCGGTTCAGTTCGCCGTCGCCCATGTCTATTCGCGGCTCTGCACCGGCATTGATTTGATGAAGAGGGACAGCCCCCTCCCCGCTTCCTCTTTGGGAGAGTGCCTTGGCCTTCCCTCCCCCTAAAGAGGGCTGGGGGCTAACCTTAATCTCCTTCATGGTGCCCCAGCGTCCGCAGGCGGGACATTTGCCCATCCACTTCACACTTTCCTGTCCGCAGTAGTCGCAGACATATACTGTCTTATCTTTAGCCATTTTTCATGCTCAATGAAATTCTTTCTCTCTGCATATCCACACCGACGACGCGCACCATCACCTGTTGCTGCACTTTTACCACAGTTGTGGGGTCTTTGACGAAGTGGTCGGCGAGTTGCGAGACATGGACTAATCCCTTAACATGCACACCGATATCGACGAATGCTCCGAAGTTGGTGATGTTTGTCACAATGCCGGGCAACACCATTCCTTCGCGGAGGTCGCTGATGTCATGTACTGTTTCGTCGAAGGCGAAAGCCTTTAGTGGCTGACGTGGATCGAGACCGGGCTTGTCCAGCTCTGTCATGATGTCGCGAAGGGTAGGGAGTCCTACTTCATCGCTCACATACTGATTTATGTCTATCTTGTCGCGAAGTTCCTTGTCTGCCATGAGTTTGGCGACAGTACACTTCTGGTCGCGAGCCATCCGTTCCACCAGTTCGTAGCGTTCCGGATGTACTGCACTGTTGTCGAGTGGCTCATCTCCACCTTTTATGCGCAGGAAGCCTGCCGACTGCTCGAAAGCTTTGGCACCCAGTCGCGGCACTTTCATCAGCTCCTTGCGGGAACGGAAAGGCCCGTTCTCCCTGCGATAGCGAATGATGTTCTGTGCAAGTGACGGCCCTAAGCCGCTAACGTATGTAAGGAGCCATTGACTGGCCGTATTCAGGTTCACACCAACGCGGTTCACGCAATTGACTACGGTTTCTTCAAGGCTTTTGCGGAGTGCGGTCTGGTTAACGTCCTTTTGGTACTGCCCCACACCGATACTCGAAGGGTCTATCTTGACGAATTCTGCCAGAGGGTCCATCAGGCGACGCCCTATGCTGACTGCGCCTCTGACTGTCACATCCTCATTGGGGAACTCTTCGCGGGCTATATCGCTGGCGCTGTAGATGCTTGCTCCATCTTCGCTGACGCTATAGATTTCCACGTTGTCAGGCAGGTCAAGATGTCGCACAAAGTCCTCCGTCTCACGTCCTGCCGTTCCGTTGCCGATGCTGATGGCCTGTACGCCGTATTTCTCGACGAGATTCTGCACAGTCAGCATTGCTTTGACCCGCTCAGCTCTGGGAGGGTGAGGGTAGATAACGTCGTGATGCAGCAGATTGCCTTCCGAATCGAGACAGACGACTTTGCAACCTGTCCGGAACCCCGGGTCGATAGCCATTACGCGCTTCTGTCCTAATGGCGATGCCATCAGCAGTTGCTCCAGGTTATGCACGAAGATACGGATGGCTTCTTCGTCGGCTTTTTGTTTGGACGATGTGCCGAACTCGCCCGAGATGCTCGGTTCCAGTAGTCGCTTGTAACCATCCTCGACAGCTTCCCTGACAGCCTGGCTGCTTTCGCTATTACCACGGACGAACTGTCTCGCGATGCGCTCCATCGCCGGTTCATCATCCACACAGATCGAGACGCGAAGAATGCCCTCAGCCTCACCTCTGCGCATAGCCAGCAGACGATGGCTGGAGCAACGTTTCAGGGGTTCCTGCCAGTCGAAGTAGTCGCGATAGTTCTGCCCTTCGGCATCTTTGCCTTTGATGACTTTGCTCCGAATCATGGCATGAATCGAGAAGGTCGTACGGAGTGTCTGGCGGGCCCGTTCGTCCTCACTTACCCGTTCGGCAATGATGTCTTTGGCGCCCTGAAGAGCCTCCTCATCGCTGAGTTCAACTTTGAACTTTGAACTTTGAACTATGAACTTTAGTGGTGTATTCGTCTGCCTCATGATGGCATCTGCCAGAGGCTCCAGGCCTGCTTCACGAGCCACTTGGGCACGGGTGCGACGCTTCTGTTTGTATGGCAGATAGATGTCTTCCAGGGTTGTGGCATCCCAACAGTCTTCGATTCTTGCTTTCAGTTCTGGCGTCAGCTTACCCTGTCCGTCGATAGTGGAAAGGATAAATTCTTTGCGGTGCTCCAGCTCTGTTACCTTGTCCAGTTCCGCAGCCACTTGAGCCACTTCCACATCTGTCATCCCTCCTGTTGCTTCCTTGCGGTATCGGCTGATGAAAGGCACGGTAGCCCCGTCCTGCAGCAAATCCACAACTTGCCTCACGTATTTCTCCTTGAGTCCTGTGCGTTGTGCTATCAGTTGACTTTGTTGGGCTAAAGCGTCGTTGCTCATATTGGTTGACTGTTTTTCTGTGCGCAAAGTTACGGAAAAAAAAAGAATTGAGAAAGAAGAATTAAGAATTTATTCTGAAGACTCATCGAAGTGTTCCCAAAATCTATATATAGATAATGTTATAGTTCTGTGTATCATCTGCCGATTGTTGCCATACAAAATAAGGACTGCAGCATTGCAGTCCTTTATATGTTAAGTGACTCCGCTGGGATTCTAACCCAGGACCTTCAGAACCGGAATCTGACGCTCTATACAGCTAAGCTACGGAGCCCTTTTAATTTAATTCATCATGAATTATCAGAAAGGCAGGTCATCTGTTGCAGATGGAGCATCGAAGGGAGCCGCGTCTATTGGCTCTGCTTGGGGAACTATAGGAGTTACAGGAGTTGTTTCGACCATCGGAGCTGCCTCTGGAGCGGTTGTGGGAGCTGCCTGACCGCGATCCACACGGAAGGCACGTACATCATTGAACCAGCGTCCGTTGTACTCGTGGGCATCAATGTCGAAGTGTACTGTCATCATCTCGCCTATTTGAATGTTAAAGGCTTGCAGACGATCCACACCAAATACATCGAAAACCAATTTGCGTGGATAATCTCCCGGTACTTCCAATACATATGATTTGGCTTTCCACTCGTTACCTGTTCGGCTACTTACTCCGCCGCGTTCATTAAATTCGGCAATAATTTTACCTGTTAATTCCATATTGTGTGTTTAATTTTGAGATTTTGGCTGCAAAGATATAAAATATAATTAAGAATTAAGAGTTAAGTGTTAAGAATTATTTGTTTCGTGTGTTTTTTTTTAATCTTTTCTTTGTGATAGCACGAAAAAAACATATCTTTGTCGGGCAAAAGTATACACAAAACTAAAAAGCAATATGAATTTCAAAGTATCAAGCACGGCCTTCTACGGCCGTCTGACTGTTGCCAGTAAGGTAATGGCCAACAAAAACTCTATGCCAATTCTGGATTGTTTCCTGCTCGATATTGCAGGTGGAACTATTACCATTACAGCTTCCGACAGCGAGAAGTATTTTATCACATCGGTTCCCGCCATCGAGCAAAGCGGCGATGCTCGCTTCTGCATCCCTGCCAAAACGATAATGGAATCAATGAAAGAATTGGCGGAACAGCCTCTCAATATTGGTTACAACCCTGATACCCAGGAGGTAAAGGTGGTACACAATACCGGTTCATTCGTTGTTATGGCAATGGATGCTGCTCCATATCCTATGGCTAAGACTGTAGGCGAGGATGCTACACGTATCGAGATGCCTGCCAGTGTCCTGCTCAATGGTATTAACCGTTGTCTTTTTGCTACGGCTAACGATGAGATCCGTCTGGTGATGAATGGTATTTATGTGGATATCAAGCCAGACTGCATCGTTTTCGCAGGTACAGACGGTCGCAAGTTGGTGCGCAATACAAACCGTACAGTAAAGAGTGGTTTGACCAATGGCTTCATCCTGCAGAAGAAAGTCTCCGCTATTCTGAAAGCCGTGCTTACGAAGGAGGAGGAAAACATCACGATTGCATTCGACAACGAGAAGGCTACTATCTCTTCTGCCGATATGGTGATGCATTTCCGGCTCATAGAAGGCCGTTATCCCAATTACAATGCCGTTATCCCGGAAAACAATCCTTTCTCAGCCCAGGTTGATCGTCAGGCTTTAATCAGCGCCCTGAAGCGTGTCAGCGTATTCTGTAACCAGAGTAGCGGCCTTGTGAAACTTGAATTGGCCAACAACAACATCCAGCTTACAGGTCAGGATAACGAGTATGCCACTCGCGCCGAAGAGTTTATTCTTTGTGAATATACAAGCAATCCCATCAGCATTGGCTTCAGTTGTACCTTCCTTCTCGAGATAGCAGGTATAATAGACAGCGAGATGCTCAAGATAGAGGTGGCTGACCCGAGTCGTCCGGGTGTAATCCGTCCTGCCGACGATAACCCAGAGGACGAGGTTCTCATGCTGCTTATGCCAATGCGCGTAGAAGACTGACCCCTAATCCCTTTTTGGGGCGCATTAAAAGGTAATGTGAGATGAAATTAAATCTCGTAAGGCCCATTATCTTCTTCGACCTCGAAACAACAGGTCTGACGATTGGCAAGGACCATATCGTGGAGTTGTGTTATATCCGCCTGGAACCTAATGGCTGCGAGCGAGCAGAGACTTTGCGGTTCAATCCCGGCATGCATATTCCCAAGGAGAGTAGTGACATTCATGGCATCACGGACGGCGATGTGAAGGATTGTCCCACTTTCGCAGAGAAGGCACCGGAACTGGCAAAGGTCTTCGAGGGCTGCGACCTGGCGGGCTACAACAGCAACCGCTTCGATGTGCCCATGCTGGCCGAGGAATTTGCCCTTTGCGGTATCGATATCCACATCAACGAAAAGAAGATGGTGGATGTCCAGAATATCTTCCACAAGATGGAGCAACGCACGCTTGTTGCTGCCTATAAATTCTATTGTGGGAAGGATTTGGAGAATGCCCATAGCGCTTTGGCCGATACGCGGGCCACACTCGAGGTGCTCGAGGCACAACTGGACCGCTATCCTGATACTCTGAAGAACGATGTGGCTTTTCTTGCCGACTTCACGCAGATATCAAAGGGTGTTGACCTGGCTTGTCGCTTCGTCTATGACGAGAAAGGCGTCGAGGTTGTGAACTTCGGCAAGTACAAGGGACAGGCCGTGAAGGATGTCCTTCGCAAAGACCCTGCCTACAAGCATTGGATAATGCAGGGCGACTTCACTCAGAACACAAAACAGACGCTTGAACGACTCGCTTTGAAATATGCTGCAAAATAAGAAGATAGTGCTTGGCATCACAGGAAGCATTGCTGCCTATAAGGCATGCCTTCTGGTTCGGCTCCTCATCAAGAAAGGTGCTGAGGTACAGGTTGTCATGACCCCGGCTGCAAAGGAGTTTATTACGCCTCTGACGCTGGCTACTTTGACACAGAAGCCTGTTGTAAGTGAATTCTTCGACCGCAGGGACGGCAGTTGGCATTCCCACGTCAGTCTGGGCCTTTGGGCAGATGTCATGCTGATTGCTCCGGCTTCTGCAAGTACTATCGGCAAGATGGCAAACGGCATAGCGGACAACATGCTTGTCACGACTTATCTGAGTATGCGTGCACCTGTCTTCGTGGCACCTGCCATGGACCTCGATATGTATGCCCATCCCTCTACCCGCCAGAACCTCCAGAAGCTCGCCAGCTACGGTAATCACATCATCGAGCCGGGTACAGGTTTTCTCGCTTCCAGTCTGGAAGGCAAGGGTCGTATGGAAGAGCCGGAGCGCATCGTGGAAGCCCTGGAGCAGTGGTTTACCAGCCAATCCTCGCTTTCCGGGAAGAAAGTGCTCATTACCGCAGGGCCCACATACGAAAAGATTGACCCGGTACGCTTCATAGGTAACTACAGCAGCGGAAAGATGGGTTTCGCTCTGGCCGAGGTGTGTGCCGAACAAGGCGCAGAAGTGACGCTTGTTGCGGGACCTGTCACCCTGGCAACGAAACATTCTGGCATCCGTCGTATCGATGTGGAGAGCGCCGGCGAGATGTATGAGGCAGCGACCCGGAACTTCCCCGATGCCGACATTGCCATCCTCTGTGCCGCTGTGGCGGATTTCACGCCGAAGGTTACTGCCGACAAGAAAATCAAGCGGAAGGGCGATAATCTGACACTCGAATTGCAACCCACAAAGGACATTGCCGCAGCCCTTGGAGCCGTCAAGCGCAAGGGACAAGTGATGGTAGGCTTTGCGCTGGAGACAGATGACGAACTTGCCAATGCCCGCAAGAAATTGCAGAAGAAGAACCTCGACTTCATTGTTATGAACAGCCTCCAGGATGAGGGCGCAGGCTTTCGTGTGGATACCAACAAGGTGACTATCATAGACCGTCACGGCCTTACTGCCTACGACACCAAGTCGAAGCGGGAAGTGGCAGAGGACATCGTGGAAAGAATAATGGACCCCCTACCCCCCTTTAGGGGGAATGAAATAATCAAATAAAGATGAAGAGAGTTAAATTACAAATACTTCTGCTACTCGTTCTGAGCATCCTTCTCCCCCTAAAGGGGGTTGGGGGGGCTGCTTCTGCTCAGGAGTTGGAGGCCCGTGTGACCATCAATTACTCGCAGATCGAGACGACACGTACAGAGGTGTTCGATGCCCTCCAGACAAAGTTGACGGACTTCCTGAATAACCACAAATGGACAGAAATCCCGTTCCGCGAGAACGAAAAGATTCAATGCAATTTCAACATTACGGTCAATACCTACAAACAGGATGAGAATACCTTCGAATGCACGTTGCTGATGAACAGTAGCCGTCCCGTGTATGGCAGCAATTACAATACGGTGGCCTATGCTGTGAACGACGAGAATTTCACCTTCGTATTCAACGAGTTCGACCAGTTGGAGTATCAGGAGAACCAGATAGACAACAACCTGGTGGCGCTGTTGGCCTATTATGCCTATATGATTATAGGGATGGACCTGGATACAATGGCGCCGATGGGTGGCACCGACTGCTTCCATATCGCGGAGGATGTAGCAACGGCGGGCGAGAGTCTGGGATTCCCGGGATGGAAGCCTTTCGGCGATATCGGAAACCGCTTCGGTTTGCTCAACGATTACATGGATGGTTCTATGGAGGGGATGCGCGAGTTCAACTATATCTACCATCGCAAGGGCTTGGACCGTATGGCCGAGGCCCCAGACAGTGCACGGGCCACTATTGCCGATGCCCTGGACATGCTGCGCGAGGCAAACAGGGCCAAGAGCATGACGAAGGTGGCTCAACTTTTCACCGAGTACAAGCGCGACGAACTGGTCAGCATCTTCGCCAAGAAGGGTACGACAGAAGAGAAGGAAAAAGCCTACGAGGTACTCTTCGCCATCGACGCCTCGCAGAGCAATACCTGGGAGAAGATTAAGAAATAAGCACCCACGCCCACTATGAGATACCATATATTTTGTTTTTTGCTGCTTCTCGCGGCCAGTGTTTGTCGGGCTCAGGAAGCCCAGGATTCTATCCTGATAATCAACGAGGTGCAGGTCAGCAACATAGACCAGTATCTGGACAATGCCAATTGCTACGGTGCGTGGATAGAACTCTACAATCCCACTTCTACAGCCCAACCGCTGAGGGGACTGACCCTGACGGACGGTGTCAACAGTAAGAAGATGGTCAATACATTCGGCTCTGTACAGGCCGGTGGGTACAAGGTGTTGTGGTTCGACCATGATTCCGGGTCGGGTAATTATGGAACGGGTGCCAGGACTCAGATACCTTTCAAACTGAACCCGGAGGGCGGAACCATTACCCTGTTGTCTGCTGACAATCAGGTTATCACGTCTGTCACCTATCCGGAGGCAATTCCGCGCTGTTCCTGGGCCCGCACCAAGGATGGCGGCGAGACTTGGGCCTATACCGGCGAGCCTACACCGGAGGCGACGAATACCACTAGCCGGTTTTCTGCCAATAGATTGCCGGCTCCCACGGTCGATACCGACAGCCGCCTTTTCGACGAGAGTTTCACGATTTCTGTGAAAAAGCCAAACGGCCTTACTCTGCGATATACCACCGATGGTAGCGCACCGACGGCTACAAATGGTGAAACCAGTACGAATGGACGCTTCACTATCAGCGAGACCACCATCCTGCGCTTCTGTTACATCAGGAACGGCTATCTGCCCAGTCCGGTTGTGACGCGTAGCTACATATACAGGAATCACGACTACTATCTGCCCGTCCTGTCTGTCTGCTCGGAGCCGAAGAACTTCTTCGACAATAAGGTGGGTGTTTTCGTGAAGGGAACCAACGGCATCAGCGGAAACGGACAGAGTACTGCCTGCAACTGGAATATGGACTGGGAGCGGCCGGTGAATTTCGAGTACCTGGTGCCACAGCAGGACGAGGATGGCAATATCCAATACTCCATGGAGTTGAACCAGGAAGCCGACTTGGAGATTTGCGGCGGCTGGACACGAGCCTACGGTGGTGGTGAGGTTGATGGCAGGAATTGGGATGCAAAGAGCTCCTTCCGCCTCAAGACCGACAAGCGGTACGAGGGCGTGAATGTGATAGACTACCCCGTGTTCCCCCTGAAAACGCACAACAAATACCGTTGTTGGCAGGTGCGCAATGGCGGAAACGACACCTATGCCCGCATCAAAGACCCCGCCATACAGCAGATAGTGCTGCGCAGCGGATTCTATGTCGATTGTCAGGACTATCAGCCCGCACATGTCTTCCTGAACGGGTATTACTATGGTATGCTCAACATCCGCGAGAGCAACAACAAGCACTTCGGCTACAGCAACTACGGCATCGACTTCGATGATATGGACCAGTTCGACCTGAGTAATGCCCAGTACAATCAGAAACTGGGCGATGAGCAGGCTTGGAAACAGTTGCTCAGCTTGGCATCGACTCTGTCCAGGACAAAGTCCGAGGAAACCTATCGCGAGATTTGCGACCTGCTGGATATGGACGAATACGTCAACTATATGGCGCTGGAGTGCTATATGGGTGCTTCCGACTGGCTGACGAATACCAATAATGTGAAGGGTTTCCGCAGCAGGTCCGACGGGAAGTTCCATTTCGTGCTCTTCGATACGGAGTCGGCATTCGCATACTCCGACATGCTCACAGCTGTGCTGAACACCAGCGGCGGAGCCAATGTGGACGACCTGTTCCGTTATCTGATGAAGTACGACCCCTTCCGTCGTCAGTTCATGGATGCCTATTGCATCGTGGACGGCAGTGTGTTCGACCCGACGCGGTGCGATCCCATCATCTGGGAGATATTCGATAATATCAATCCGGCTTTGCGTTTCGAGGGCTATAACTCCAGCCTGGGGCTGATGAGTTCCATCCGTTCGGCACACAATGGGACTCGCATTACCAACATGCGTAATTACTACCAAACCAATTTCGGCCTCTACGCCACCATCTCTGCCAACATTCCATCGGCTCGCCTTTCTGTGAATGGGCAGGAATTCCCCACGGGCAGGTTTGCGGGCTACCTCTTCTCCTACAAGGGCAGGCCCATCCAGCTGGCTGCGAAGGCTCCTGCTGGATATCATTTCGTCGGATGGAGGACAGAGAATTCTACGGCTACCACCACGGAGCTGATTCCGTTGGGTTCGGAATGGATGTACTACGACCAGGGCTCGATGGATGGGCGCGATTGGAAATCCCCTTCGTTCGACGAGTCGCAAAACGGCTGGCGCCAGGGGACGGCTCCTTTCGGGTATGCCAACGAGGGTTACTACATGCAGGAGAATTCTGCCACGAAGCTCGATTACGGCTCCAGCAAGAACAACAAGCGTCCTACCTATTATTTCCGCAAATCCTTTACCTTGGATGCTCCGATTTTTGATGATGATGTCTTCATCTTCAACTTCCAGGTGGACGATGGCATGATACTCTATGTGAATGGGTACGAGGTGGGGAGTTATTATGTGACCAGTGGGTCGCCTTATTCCTCCTTTACTTTGGACGGGCATTACGAGGAGCAGAATCCCTACCAGGGCAGCATCATCATTCCCAACGAATACCTCGTGACGGGCCTGAACCAGATAGCTGTCGAGGCAAAGAACTGTTCCGCCTCGAGCAGCGACATGTGGTTCGACGGCAGTCTTTCCCTCACGGGCAAGGGCGGCGCTATGATTACCGAAAATGCTGTCGATACGCTGGATTTGCGCGAGCAGTTCGAGAAGAACAGCAATGTCGTGCTGAGTGCTGTCTTCGAGCCCGTCCAGGACGAGCAGCAGCGGTGGCAGGAGGGTGCTTCGCCTTTGCGCATCAACGAGGTCAGTGCAGGCAACGATATTTACATCAGCGAATATGTCAAGAGGTCCGACTGGCTGGAGCTCTACAATACGACGGATCAGGATATCAGCCTGGCGGGCCTTTACCTGAGCGACAAGCGCTCCAAGCCCCAGAAGTTCCAGTTGCAGGACGGTGTGGTGCCGGCTCACGGCACACGCATCATCTGGTGCGACGAACAGGAACCCATCAGCCAGTTGCATGCGCCCTTCAAGCTCGAGAATGCCGACGGAGCCTGTGTGAGCATCCAGGCTGCCGACGGTTCCTGGGCCGATTGCCTCCACTACATGGAGCAGGGCAAATGGCAGACCTATGGACGCTATCCCGATGGCGGCAACATGGCTACCATACTGAATCAGCCAACTATCGACAAGAGCAACAAGCTGGGCATGATGGATTACAATGCCCTTACCGAGGAAGACTGGCTGGGCGAAGACAGAACCATCACATTGGTTTTGGCAGAGGGCTGGAACTGGACCTCGCACAATCTGTCCGAGAGTGTGGACAAGAGCCGCTTCATCACCAATGCCCAGAGTATTCGCGGCCAGGATGACGACCTCGTCCTGAACGATGAGGCTGTTTGGGAAGGAACCCTGCAGTCGTTGAAGGCTGCCAAAGGCTACAAGATCAAGATGCGCCAGGCATCGGACGTCACCTTGCGCGGTCCCATCTACAATGTCGAAAAGCCTGTCGTCTTGCATCGCGGCTGGAACTGGATAGGTTGTCCGCTCTATAATGCCACGACCCTCGAGGCTGCCTTTGCCAATTATGTTCCCGAGGAGGGCGACAAGCTGGTCGGCCTGGATGTCTTTGCCACCTACGAGAACGGGCAGTGGAACGGCACGCTTACCACCCTGCAGCCGGGACAGTCATATCTCCTTTATACCGCCCAGGACCAGGACTTCTGCTGGCAGAGTCTCAGTCCCGTCAAGTCTCACAGCAAACGTTATGCTCCTGCCCGTCGGGCCCAGGATGATACCTCCCAGCCCTGGCCTCTCGACATCCACGCCTATCCCGATGTGATGACGGTGGTGGCAGAGGTGCAGACCGAGGGACAGATTTCCCTGGAGGGCCGCTATTACGTGGGGGCTTTCTGCGGCGATGAATGCAGGGGCTGGGGCGTCATGGACGAAGATGTGCTCTTCATGAATATTCACGGCGAGGATGCCGACCGTCTTGTCTTCCGTCTGATTGATGCGGATGGTGAGGTTTACGAGACGCCTTCTTATGTCCTCTTCCAGTCGCTGAAGCAGCTTGGCACCATGCAGGAGCCGTTCCCGATATGGTTTGGCAGTCAGGACATTCTCGACGAGATAAAGCCCGCCATGGCATCCTCCTCTGCCGTACGAGCCATCCAGTACTTCAACCTCTCGGGTCAGCTCATAGCTCGTCCGGAGGGCGGCATCTGTGTCCGCAAGGTGATTTATGAGGACGGCAGCGTCCAAGTCACCAAAATCCTCGCGGATAACTGATAGCTCGCCACGAAGCAACTCCATTAACAAAATTCCCTGCTGCAGAAACATGTGTTTTGTGGCGGGGATTTTCCTTATTTAGACTCGTTCTAAGGAAAATTTCTTTCCACAAAACCCCGTCCAGGACGCACCGGTACGGAGTTCCCGCTCCGAAAAATTTTACATTTCAGCCAGACAAAGAAAACCTGCAAAGCTCTAAAAGATAAAGCCTTGCAGGGTAGATGAAAAATTTTAAAAATTACTTCACTTTCTTTTTCCCGTCCACAATATGTATTCCTCGGGCAGGCTTGCCGGAAAGTCTGCGGCCCTGGAGGTCGTACACATCGGTGTTTTCTTCAGTAGCACTGATGTTTCGGATAGGAGTTGTTTGCTCTATCAATTCTGCCTTGGATATTTCATAAACATCTGATTGAGAGTAAACCAGCAGTTTGTCACCGTATTGCTTCATGTCAAATACAAATTCATCCGGAGTTGTCTTAATGGGCTCCAGATATGGTCTGTTCCATGTTCTTCCTCCATCTGTAGAGCACATGAGTTTCATATATCCTCCACGCGAGCATCCTGCCATATATACAATATCAGGGTTTTCGTTGTCGTAAGCTGCATAACGCCACGGAGTGTTATAATCATCATATAGGACTTGCGCATTCCAAGTCTGACCATTGTCGTTTGTTGAGTGTACACAATGATTACCTCCGGCTATCCATTTGTTAGGGTCGGTAGGATGAAATGCCATGCGGTAAATTCCTAAGTAGTGTGGGAGCTGTAATGATCTGTTTTGCCATGTATGACCTCCGTCATAGCTAATATGCAAATCAGTTATTTCATCTAAATGTTCCCCACAGCTTTCGTATATAATCTCCGGATTCAAGGGATGAAAACCAGTGTATTCAGGCGTATAAACTGCCAACTTGTTCCAAGTCTGTCCGAAGTCAGTAGTCATGAACATGCCACAATCGTAACAGGAAGAAGTGAGCATAGTGTTTGGGTCTGTTGGATGCTGTTCAAGACTTAAAAACGCATATCCTCTTCCCTTGAAAAAAGCAGGAGTAATGTCTTCGTATGTCTTTCCGCCATCATGTGACAAAAGAAGGAACTCGCTATGCACATAATAGCAATGGCGCAAAGCCAGCACGTCTTCTCCTCTGCGGACATAGTCTTGCAGTGGAATGCCTTCGAATCCGACTAATTGCCATTCGCTTTCGTCATTGGACAAATCTTTGGAGTACAGGCCTTGATTTGTGCAAACGAAAAGGATGTCTCCCTCAACATGCATTTGTGGCTGATACCATTCTCCAACCATATCATTGGGCGTTACAATTCCCAGCCCCAGAGAATGGAACAATTGCCCTTGCATAGCCATAGTGGCGAAGGCTACAAGAGCAAGGATTGCTAATCTATATGGTTTCATCGTTGTTTGGGTTGATTTATTGTTGATTCTTTTGCTTATATTCTTATCTTTGCAGCGTAACACCCCGTTGTCCCTGCTCCGGCATACTTCGGGGTTAGTGTTTTTATATACCCGTCACTACTTTCCGCTCAACCTCTGTCAGGCCGTAGTATTTCTTGACGACATTCTTCTGAAATAGCATAATGTTGATTGCTTTTCAGTTTTACTTTTCCTTCAGAATTTTCCACTCGCCACCGAAATCACCGCCAATGCGTTCTATCACGAGATCCTTTTTCAATTCATCTATATCACGTAGTATTGTGCGTTTGTGAACATCAAGTTTTTCTGCGATGGTTTCTATACTGATGCGAGAATCTTTATCCATCAAACCTACAATTGCTTGTTTGCGGCGTTTTCTCTTTTCTTTGACAGACTTCAACACCTTGGGTTCCAACGAAAGGTCAAGTTCTTCGGGTGTCAGCTCTGGGACATTTTCTACTTCTGTCAGTGACATTTTTCCGTTGTCAGTGACATTTTCTTGGACATTTTTGTCACCGTCTTGGACAAATACGTCCTGATAGGTGATGGAGAAGATGAACTGCGAACCGCTATTGATTTCAACCTTGTAGTTAGGATAGTAGAGAGGTGCATAGCGCAGGATATTGCGGGTGCCGGAACCCAGGTCCTCAGCCCAATTCAGTTCATGGAACACTCTGGCCAGCAACGGATTCTTAGTATAGTTGCTCAACTGTTGGATAGTCAGCTCTCCCGATGTCGGTTCTTAGCTGCTCCACCTTGTCGGAATTCACACCTTGGATGGTGCCGTCGTTCTGCACACCCACAAGAATCTGCCCGCCGCTGTGGTTCAGGAACGAACACACCGACTCGTAGAGGGATTCCGATATCTCCTCCGTGCAGGTCTTGTACTCTATCCGAGTGTCTTCACCCTTGCGTGTTAATTCCAGGAATTTATCTGCTGTCATGTTATTCTTTAGTGGGGGGTTATAAATGTTCTATGTCGCAAAGTTACGATTTTTTTCAATCCCACACAAGGAAAACAGAGAAAATCAGAGCCTAAGTTTCCCACTTTCCCACTTTCCCACTTTGGACATTTATGTTTTTTCAATACAAAAGGAAATGGGACTACAGGGGTGCGGCCTGAAAGAGGGAGAGGATAGAATATCTCATAATAATTAAAATTACATTATATATATAATATACTATATTATATATATAATGTAAAATTTCAGTT
>JAFZPZ010000005.1 GCA_017552435.1 Bacteroidaceae bacterium | reverse complement strand
GGTCACGATCAGCTTCACGTCGCTCTGCTTCTGCTCCGTGTCCATGTAGAGCACGCGAGGCTCCTCGATGCCCGACACCACACGGAACTGGCTGCCCTTCATCCAGGCGGCCAGGCAGACCTTCAGCGCCGTCGTCTTGCCACACTTCTGCTTGCCCTTCAGGCCGTGGATGTCGCTCAGGGCGAACAGGCCCACGTCATCGACCGTCAGGGCCGACACCTCGGGTTCCACCTCCGTCGTGCTTGCCACGCGCATCGAGGCCAGCACACCGCGCCGTTCATCGCGCTCCTGCTCATTGGCAGTCGGCTTGTTTACAGCCTCGCCCACGATGTCCGTCACCGTCCGAGCTTGGCCGCTTACTTGTCCAGTCAGCACTTCCGGCTGCTGAACGCTATCGCTATTATTTCCCATACTTTATTTATTATTAGGAAATAATGTGGTCTCAGTTTCCCTTGCTGACAGTCGGCTGATTTACCACCTCTTCATGATGAGCACGCAGCTTCGTACCTAAGAAGATAGTGCGAAATTATAGCGTTTTCACAGAATGGGCAAGAAGAAAAACGGCAAAAAAAGGACAAACCAGTTTTACACCGGTTTTACACCAGTTTTACACCAGTCGGCCCCAAAGAAGAGTGAAGAATTGAAGGAGAGCAATGTAGGAATGACTACTTCTTCTTGAAGTCAACCATGGCATTCCAGTTGCTCTCCTGAGCCTTGTACAGATCTGCATAGTGAAGCGTCCGCCACAAATGTGTCTTCTTCGTCCCCTTTCGAATGGCACCCATCTCCCAGTAATGATTCACCAGGTTTGTAATCTCAGCATCTTTCTGTCCCTGGATCGACCTGAGGAACCGTCTTGCCGTATCTTCGTCTATGAAATAAGAGAAAAGCCTGGCCACAAGGTCTTCGTCACAATTCTTCCAAAAGCCACCTCTTTCTGCACCCGACTTGCCGTAAGGGAACCCCAAGTCCTCACCTTTATGGTAATCATCGAGATGACTGAGTTTCTCGGCATATTCCTCCCCCAACTCGAGGGAGAAGCTGTTGACAGCCTTTTCTATGCTGATTTTGTTGAAATGGCGCTCCCAGAAGCATTTGATGCTCGTCTCGTCGATGCTCTTGCACAGATACTTCTCCAGATCGGCTTTCGGAACGGCATTGCAGGCAGAGATGAACGGCTCTGCATGCTTCTCGGGATCCATTTCTTTGTCGAAAGACTTCAGGTTTTCCAACAGTTTGGACTTGCGTACAAAACGCTCCCACAAATAGGACACCACCGACCAGGGGAGAAACGATGTCGGGCCCATATATGCCCAGTAATCACCGCACGTCCCGAAATCTATACTGGCGGCTGCCTCTTCGTGCGAGACAATGTCACCGAACTTATCGTTTGTCTCCACCAGCATGCCCAGCTCCATGGCATAATCCAAGAATCCCGCCTCCAATCTCTCGCGAAGGTCAGCAATACCCAGATTCACCTCGGAAGAAGATGTTGTATCATAGGACGTTATCATAACAAGATGTTCATTTGTGGTTCTGACTGCAAAAGTACAACTTTTTCTACTAATTTCTTGCTTTGTGTTCTAATTAATCGTAAATTTGCTCCCAGAATTTACTAAAATTCATCATTATGAAGAAGATTATTACTCTTATTATGGTAGCATTGCTGCCGATGGTGGCAAGTGCGGCTGCCCTGGCGCAGGCGTAAGCAGATGGAAAGACAAAGCGAAATCTATCGGGTGACTTTGTGGGGCGGGGCGATAAATGCGCTGCTGGTGCTCTTCAAGTTCGTGGCTGGCATCATGGGTCACAGCGCCGCTATGGTGGCCGATGCGGTGCATTCGCTCTCGGACTTTGTGACGGATGTCATCGTGCTGGTTTTCGTCCACATCAGCGGCAAGCCCAAGGACAAGTCGCACGACTACGGGCACGGCAAATACGAGACGCTGGCGATGACCTTCATCGGCCTGGCGCTGCTTGCGGTGGCAATCGGCATCATCTATGAAGGCCTGGTAAAAATTACGGTCTGGGCAGGCGGCAAGCAGCTGGAGACTCCGGGCTTGCTGGCGTTCTGGGCGGCTCTGTTGTCCATCGCGATGAAGGAAGCCATCTTCCGCTACACGATAGTGAAAGCCCGCCAGCTGAACTCGCAGGCCGTGGAGGCCAATGCCTGGCACCATCGCAGCGATGCACTCTCCTCCATCGGTACAGCTCTCGGCATCGGTGGCGCCATCTTCCTGGGACAGCGCTGGGCGGTGCTCGACCCGCTGGCATCAGTCATCGTGGGCCTGTTCATCGTGAAGGTGTCTGTCGAACTGCTGCGCAGCGGCTTCGGCGACCTGATGGAACAATCGCTGCCCGACGAGGTGGAGCAGGAGATACTGCGACTGGCGGCCTCCGTCCCTGGCGTGGTGGAGCCGCACGACCTGCGTACCCGTCGCATCGGAAGCCACTATGCCATCGAACTGCACATCTTGATGGATGGCAACATCAGCCTTCGCGAGGCACATGAAAAAGCCTCAGAAATAGAAGAACTTCTGAGGCTGAATTATGGAAAAGAGACCCACGTGGCAGTGCATGTGGAACCCCTTGTCAGTGAAAAGTGAAGAGTGAAGAATTAGGCTATGCTTTATTCTTCAATCCATTTAACCCATTTCCCTTCTCTGCTGTAGCCGGAGGTGACCATGGTCTCGATGAACTGGAGTCCGCGAACGCCGTCGTTGACGTTGGGAAAGTCCAGATACTCGGGCCGCGGTGTCTCGCCCGCAGCTTTAGCCCGCAGGGTCTTTGAGAAGTTGCGATAGATGTTTGCGAAAGCCTCGATGTAGCCCTCGGGATGTCCACCCGGAACACGCGTATTCCACTGCGCCAGAGAACCCATATATCCATTGCCGGTACGGATAATCTCGGCAGGACGGTCGGCCCAGCGAGCAATAATGGTGTTGGGTTCCATCTGGTGCCACTCGAAGGAGCCGAGTTCTCCAGCAATGCGGATAGCAAGCCCATTCTCCTGTCCCGTAGCAACCTGCGAGGCATGGAGCACGCCGTGAAGACCGCCTGCGAAATGAAGCAGGGCTGTGGCATCATCGTCTATAGGACGTCCCTCGACGAAAGCGCTGAGTTCAGCACAAAGCTCCGTCACCTGCTGGCCGGTGATGTATTCCGAGAGGTGCCAGGCATGCGTACCGATGTCGCCCACGCAGCCGCCCTTGCCGGACTGGTTGGGGTCTGTGCGCCATCCGGCATTGTTGCCGCCCTCCAGCTCGATACGACGCGAGAGCCATCCCTGGAGATACTCCACGTCAACGAGTCGGAGCTTTCCAAGTTGTCCGGCCGCAATGCGTGACTTCATCTCCTTGACGGCGGGATAGCCGGTGTAGGTGTGTGTCAGGGCCAGTGTGAGGCCGGTCTTCTCCACCTTCTCCTGCAGTTTCAGTGCCTCCTCCAGGGAGAAGGTCATCGGTTTGTCCAGCACGACATCGAAGCCCAGGTCGAGCGCTAAGGCAGCCTGCTCGTAGTGAACCTTGTTGGGTGTGACGATGGCTACGAAGTCCATGCGTTCCCCCTTTGGCAGGGCGGCCTCTTTCTCGAGCATCTCCTTGTAGTCGCGATAGATGCGCCCCTCGGGGACGTGCCAGGCCTGGCCTGTGGTGAGTGATGTCTGGTAGTTGCGGCTGAAGCATCCGCATACGAGTTCAATGTCATTCTCCATCAATGCAGCACGCAGATGGACGGGCCCTATCATGGCGTTTCCACCTCCGCCAATCATACCCATTCTAAGTTTTCCTGTTCCCATTTGACTATTTTGAATTAATTTATTTTGAATTCATGATTTAATCGCTGCATCGAACTTGATGTCAGAGGGTTTGAAGTCTATCTTACGTACAAACTCCAGAGCCTCTCGGGCACCATATTCGCGGTCCATTCCCGAATCCTCCCATTCTACAGATAGTGGGCCCTCGTAGTTGTAAGCATTCAGGACGCGGATAATCTCCTCGAAGTTGACATCGCCATGACCCAGCGAGCGGAAGTTCCAACCTCGGCGCAGATCGCCGAAATCGATATGTGAGCAGAGGATACCGTTGCGGCCATTCAGTGTCACGGCACAATCCTTCATATGCACATGATAGACGCGGCCGATGAAGTCCTCCAGGAAGATATGCGGCGTGATGCCCTGCCACTGCAAATGGCTCGGGTCGAAGTTCAGGCCAAACTCCGGACGGTCATGGAATTTCTCCAGCAGGCGCTTGGTGGTGTAATAGTCGAAAGCTATCTCTGCGGGATGAACCTCGAGGCAGTACTTGATTCCGTTCTCGCGGAAGACATCGAGGATGGGGCACCACAGGTCATAAATCTCCTGGAACCCGCGTTCTACCATCTCTTCGGTGGTCTGGGGGAACGAGTACAGGTATTTCCATATCGTAGAGCCCACGAAACCCGTCACACAATAAGCCCCCAACTTGCGGGCAGCAATGGCAGAGGCTTTCATCGTCTGGATGGCCCACCCCCTTATGCCGTCGGGGTTGTCGGCCAATTCCGCAGGAGCGAAGTTGTTCAGGCGCGGATCGTTATAGTCTCCCACACACTGGCTCGGCACATGAGCACAGAGTGCTTTCACGACAAGGCCATGCTTCCGGAAGATAGCTTTTATCTCCTCCACATAGGCATCATCCTCGGCAGCACGCAGAGGGTCCAGATGGTTGCCCCAAATGGCAAGCTCGATGCCGTCGTATCCCATTTCGGCTGCTTTGCCGCACAGGGTATCCAGGTCCATGTCTGCCCATTGGCAGCTCATCAGTGTTACTAATCTGGCTTTTCTCATGATTTGATGATGTATTATTAGGTTGATATTTGTTCAGGTAAGAGCGATGTTTCTGTCGCTTTATTCCCGTTTTCTGGTGCAAATATACAATTAAGTGAGCGATATTCAAAGAAGAGCCTGTTTTTTCCCTTTCATTTAACAGAATTAATTGTATCTTTGCATGCAAAAAACGCGTAAAACGCGTGTCGTTCGTCAAAAATTATAATAAAATATGAGCCATATGAGACATTTACTTTTGGCAGGCATCTTTTTGATTCCTGTTTTGGGACAGGCCGAGGAATGGAAAGGACAGTTTCTGACGTTGGAGCATCATCAGAGCCGACCCAACACGTGGATGCTTTGGCGCAAGAAGGCAGACGTCGAGAAAGTGCCGGCCTCGGTAAAGGCAAAGATAGCGACAGACTCGAAGTATTGGCTCTATATCAACGAGCAGTTGGTTGTCTTCGAGGGTGGATTGAAGCGCGGTCCTGCTCCCAACAGCAGCTATTATGACGAGGTGGAAATTGCTCCCTATCTGAAGCCTGGCGAGAATCTGATAGCCGTGCTGACCTGGTACTTCGGGTTGAATGGTTTCAGTCATGTAAACAGCGGAACGGCAGGCTTGCTGTTCGATGCCCGGGCGGAAGGGGTGGACATCTGTTCCGACAAATCGTGGCGGGGTGCCGTTTATGGTGCTTATGGCGAGACTGACGAGCCCAAGCCCAACTATCGCATCTCGGAGAGCAACATCCGGTTTGATGCCCGGAGGGAGGAACAGGGATGGTACAAAAACAGCTACACATACAACCTGGAGGATGTGCTGCCCGTCGATGTGGAGAATTGCACGTTGGGAAAACTGGTGAAGAGACCTATTCCGCAATGGAAAGACCTCGGGCTCCGGGATTACGTGAGTACGGAGCAACGTGGTGACACTCTGGTGTGTCGTCTGCCCTACAATTGTCAATGCACGCCCTATATGCGGCTGAAATCGTCCGAAGGGGGCCAGCTCATCAAGATTCAGACAGACGTCCACATGATAGGCGGTTCGGCCACTCCCAGATGCGAGTACATTACCCGCAAAGGTGAACAGGAGTACGAGAACTTCGGCTGGTTCAATGGTCACGAGGTGTGGTACATCCTGCCCCAGGGTGTGGAGATAGAAGAGGTGAAATTCCGCGAGACAGGTTATGGATGCGATTTCGTGGAACCTTTCCGATGCGACGACCCATTCTTCAATGAATTGTGGATTCGTGCCCAACGCACCCTTTACATCACGATGAGGGACAACTTCATGGATTGTCCCGATCGCGAGCGAGGACAGTGGTGGGGCGATGCTGTGAACGAGTTGGGCGAGGCTTACTACGCTCTGAGTCCCGAGGGCGCACAGATGGGCTTCAAGGGGCTGAACGAACTTTTCAACTGGCAGCGTGCAGATGGTGTCATGTTCTCGCCCGTTCCGGCAGGAAACTGGAACAAGGAACTTCCCTCCCAGATTCTGGCTACTTGCGGATGGTACGGCATCTATACCCAATGCTTCTATGGCAATGATTTCTCGGTCGCCAAGACCCATTATGCCCGTCTGCATCGTTATCTGCATGATGTCTGGCAGACAGATGCCGACGGTCTTGTCCTCCTGCGTCGGGGCGATTGGTTCTGGGGCGACTGGGGTGACAACATAGACCAGCTTCTGTTGCAGAATTGCTGGTACTATTTGGCTCTGAAGGGTGAACTTGAGTTTGCGAAAATTCTAGGCAAAACAGGCGATGTGGCTCAGATAGAGGGCATGCTGAAAAGAATGGCAGATAACTTCGACAAGCGGTTCTGGAGGGATGGGGTGTACCGTTCGCCCGACTATACAGGCGAGACCGATGACCGGGGAAATGCCCTTGCTGTCGTGTCGGGATTGGCATCAGAAAATAAATACAAAACTCTGACCGAATGCCTGACTAAGGAATACCACGCCAGTCCCTATATGGAGAAATATGTGCTGGAAGCCTTGTTCCAGATGAATGCAGCCAGCCAAGGATTGGACCGCATACGCAAGCGTTACAAGCCCATGCTGGATTTCCCCGGACTGACCACACTGCCGGAAAACTGGATGCCCGAAGGAACAAAGCCCAAGCCAGGCGAACCGATGGTGAACTCGTGCTGGGGAACGTATAATCACGGGTGGAGTGGCGGCCCCCTGACCATCCTGAGCCAGAAGGTTTGCGGCGTTGAGCCGACATCGCCCGGGTTCAAGACCATCCGCATCCGTCCCCAACTGGGATATTTGACAGAGGCTTCGTGCACCATCGAGAGCGTCAGCGGCAAGATTACCGTCAGCATCCTCAAGAAGGGAAAGAAGCTGGAAATCTCGACCCTCATACCTGAAGGCTGTACGGCAGAAGTCGTCTTCCCCAGTGGAAAAACGAAGACATTGGGGCAGGGTTGGCATCAGGTCAGGGGATAGAAATACTTGGAAATAGGAATTAAGTTAATATACTATGAAAAAACTGTTATTTATTCTGCTAGCCTTTATAGGCATGCAAGTTAGTGCGCAGAATATGGCGCTCTACAAGAAAGTGATAAAAGAGATTACCTCCTCGAAGTATCAAGGTCGCGGCTATGCGAAGGGCGGTGCCAACAAGGCTGGCAAATTCCTCGCAAAGGAATACACCAGAGTAGGCGTGGACGAAGTCGTCTGCCAGCCCTTCACGCTCGACATCCAGACCTTTGCCGGGAAGATGGAGATGTGGACAAATTCAAAATCAGAAAATTCAAAATTCAAAAAACTCCAGCCTGGTGTTGATTTCTCGATGCGGGAGTATTCGCCTGGGGTCAAGGGTGAGTTCCCCGTCTATCATGTCGATACGCTGAACTTCGATGCCGACCGCATGTTTGCCGACCTCGCAAAGCCGGAATATGCGAACTGCCTGGTGGCTTGCGAGTTCTGGTTCACCTACAGGCACCGCGAGGCTTTCTCACGCCTGCAGAAGGCTGGCGAATGCCAGAACGCAGGTCTCATCTACACCTGGGAGTCGCCCATCAAGTTCTTCAAGGCTTACGGCCATCGCGTCGTCGATAAGCCCATCATCTGGGTGACGCCGGAAGCCATCGAGGGCGTGAGCCGCGTCCGTCTGAATGTCGATGCCAAGTTCCTGAAAGGCTACGAATGCTTCAATGTGATTGCAAAGGTCGAGGGACAAAAGCACGACAGCTGCTATGTCTTCACCGCCCACTACGACCACCTGGGCAACCTCGGCAAGAAGGTCTTCTATGCCGGTGCCAACGACAATGCCTCTGGCACAGCCGCCATCGTCACCCTGGCCGCCTACTATGCCAAGCACCGTCCGGAGTATGACATGTACTTCCTTGCCTTCTCCGGCGAGGACGCCAATCTGCGCGGCTCCACCTATTTCGTCGAACACCCCACCTTCCCGCTCAGCCAGATCAAGTACCTATTCAACATTGACATGATTGGCGACAACAGCCCCGTTCAGTACTGCGAAGTGAGCGACGAGGGCATGAAGGCCTTCCCACTCTTCGAGAAGATAAACAAGGAGAAACACTATTTCCAGTCTCTGAATCGCGGCGACCTGGCAGCCAACAGCGACCACTATGTATTCGCTGTCCGGGATGTGCCTTGCATCTTCCTCGAGAACGAGAAAGGCGATGCCTTCCAGTACTACCACACCATCTTCGACAACTGGGAGCACGTCGTCACCGACAGCTACGAGCCCGTCTTCCGCCTCGTCCGCGACTTCGTAGAAGAATATAAATAGGTTAAGAGTTAAATATTTTATAAATATTTGCCTAATTCAAAGGAAAGCCGTACCTTTGCACGAAATTTGCAAAAGTGTGCAATAATTGTGTATAAAAACCAACCGAGATAATATGAGTTTAAAGATTGTTGTACTTGCCAAACAAGTACCTGACACGCGCAATGTCGGTCCGGATGCTATGACGCCGGAAGGTACCGTCAACCGTAGCGCGCTGCCTGCTATCTTCAATCCCGAGGACCTGAATGCCCTCGAGCAGGCTTTGAGACTGAAAGACCAATTCCCCGGCACGACTGTTACCGTCATTACGATGGGCCCGGGCCGTGCTGCCGAAGTAATTCGCGAGGCCATGTACCGCGGTGCAGACGGAGGCTATCTGCTCACCGACCGCGCCTTTGCCGGTGCCGACACCCTCGCTACCAGCTACGCCCTCGCCACTGCCATCAAGCATGTCCAGCCCGATGTTGACCTCATCATCGGCGGTCGTCAGGCTATCGACGGCGACACGGCTCAGGTAGGTCCTCAGGTCGCTGAGAAGCTGGGGTTGAATCAAATCACCTATACCGAGGAGATTCTCTCGCTGAAGGACGGCAAGATTACCGTCAAGCGCCACATCGATGGCGGTGTAGAGACTGTCGAGAGTGCTCTGCCTTGCGTCCTGACTGTGAACGGAAGCGCGGCTCCTTGCCGTCCTCGCAACGTGAAGCGCGTCATGAAGTTCAAGCGTTGCCTGGCTCCTATGGAACTGGCTCCCGAGACAACATACGCCGACCTGCCTTACGCAAGCGAATATGAGAAGAAGCCTTACCTGAAGTTGGGTCAGCTGACCTGCGCCGATGTGAATGCCGACCTGCAGCAATGCGGCCTGGCTGGTTCGCCCACCAAGGTGAAAAATGTAGAGAACATCGTCTTCAAGGCAAAGGAAAGTAAAGTATTAACCGGCAGCGACGAGGACGTGAACGGCCTCATCCAAGAACTCCTCGCAAGCCATACAATAGGTTGACCCCCCGTCCCCTTTTAGGGGGAGGATAAAATAGCAAACAGAATATGAATACATCAAATAATAATGGTAACCCTCTCCCCCTAAAGGGGGCTGGGGGGTCCGTGTTCGTTTATTGCGAGCTTGAAGGCACCAAGGTTGCCGAGGTAAGCCAGGAACTGCTCACCAAGGGCAGAAAGTTGGCCAATACGCTGGGCGTACAGTTGGAGGCTGTAGCTGCAGGTAGCGGCATTACGGGAAAAGTCGAGAAGCAAATCCTACCCTACGGCGTGGATAAGCTGCATATCTTCGATGCCAAAGGTCTTTCGCCCTATACCAGCAAGCCCCACACGGCAGTATTGGTGAATCTCTTCAAGCAGGAGAAGCCCCAGATCTGTCTGATGGGCGCAGATGTTGTAGGTCGTGACCTCGGTCCCCGTGTATCGAGTGCCCTGCACAGCGGTCTTACAGCCGACTGCACAGCGCTGGAGATTGGTCCGCACGACGACAAGAAAAACGACAAACACTATGACAATCTGCTCTATCAGATTCGTCCCGCATTCGGCGGTAACATCGTTGCTACCATCGTGAACCCCGAGAACCGTCCCCAGATGGCAACAGTCCGCTCTGGCGTGATGAAGGCCGAGGTGCTCGACCCCAACTACAAGGGCGAGGTCATTATAGAAGATGTGGCGAAGTTCGTGCCCGAGACGGAGTACGTCACCAAGGTGCTGGACCGTCACGTACAGGCAGCCAAGAACAACCTGAAGGGTGCCAGCATTATCGTGGCCGGCGGCTATGGCGTGGGTTCTAAGGAAGGTTTCGACCAGCTTTATGAATTGGCAAAGGTACTTCACGCAGAAGTAGGTGCCAGCCGTGCTGCCGTGGATGCAGGCTTTGCCGACCACGACCTGCAGATTGGTCAAACAGGCGTCACCGTTCGCCCCAAGGTGTATATTGCCTGCGGCATCAGCGGAGCCATTCAGCACGTAGCGGGTATGAAGGAGTCGGGCATCATCATCTCCATCAACAGCGACGAGAATGCCCCCATCAACACCATCGCCGACTACGTCATCAACGGCACAGTAGAAGAGGTGGTACCAAAACTCATCAAGTATTACAAGCAGAATAGTAAATAATATGGCAAACTATTATAACGACATAAAAGAGATCAAGTTTGAGCTTGAGAATAGTCCTCTCATGGAGAGAATTGTCGAGCTCAAGGAACGTTCCTTCGAGGACAAGGACAAGTACGACGAGGCTCCGCAGGACTTTGCCGACGCTATGGACACTTATGACAAAGTGCTCGATATCGTGGGCGACATTACAGCTAATGTGGTTGCCCCAAATGCTGAGGACGTAGATGCCGAAGGGCCTCATCACGAGAACGGCCGAGTGCGCTATGCAAGTAAGACCTACGAGAACCTCGAAGCAATGACTCAGGCAGGCATGAACGGCATGACGATGCCCCGTCGCTACGGCGGTCTGAACCTGCCTGTAACGGTCTATACCGCAGCCAACGAGATTGTATCGACTGGTGATGCCGGCTTCGAGAACATCTGGAGCCTGCAGGACTGCATCGAGACGCTCTACTGCTTCGGCAACGAGGAGCAGCGCCAGAAGTACATCCCCCGCGTCTGCAAGGGCGAAACGATGTCGATGGACCTGACCGAGCCCGATGCAGGCAGCGACCTGCAGAGCGTGATGCTGAAGGCAACCTTCGACGAGGAGAACAACTGCTGGCGACTGAACGGCGCCAAGCGCTTCATCACCAACGGCGACAGCGACATCCATCTGGTGCTGGCACGTTCGGAAGCAGGCACACGCGACGGTCGCGGCCTTTCGATGTTCATTTACGACAAGCGCGACGGAGGCGTCGATGTACGCCGTATCGAGAACAAGCTGGGTATTCACGGCAGTCCAACCTGCGAACTCGTCTATAAGAACGCCAAGTGTGAGCTCTGCGGAGACCGCAAGCTTGGCCTTATTAAATATGTAATGTCTCTGATGAACGGTGCCCGTCTCGGTATTGCCGCCCAAAGTGTGGGCCTCAGCCAGGCTGCCTACAATGAAGCCATTGCCTATGCACGCGACCGCAAGCAGTTCGGCAAAGCCATCATCGAGTTCCCCGCAGTTGCAGAGATGATCAGTAACATCAAGGCCCGTCTCGACGCTGGTCGTGCCCTACTCTATCAGACAGCCCGCTACGTCGATATCTACAAGGCTTTGGAGGACATTGCCCGCGACCGTAAGCTGGAACCCGAAGAGCGCGCAGAGTTGAAGCAATACAGCCGCCTGGCCGATGCCTTCACACCTCTTGCAAAGGGTATGAACAGCGAATATGCCAACCAGAACGGCTACGACTGCATCCAGGTTCACGGCGGTTCCGGCTTCATGCTGGAGTATGCCTGCCAGCGCATCTATCGCGATGCCCGCATCACCTCCATCTATGAGGGTACAACCCAGCTGCAGACCGTTGCCGCCATCCGCTATGTCACCAACGGCTTCTATGCGCAGGTCATCGAGGACTATGAGCAGCTTCCTTTTGCTCCTGAGTACGAGGGTGTTATGGCACGCATCAAGGCAATGGCTGAAAAGTTCAATGCATGCACCTCATCCGTCAAGGAAGCCGAGAACCAGGACCTGCACGACCTCTGTGCCCGTCACCTCTATGAGATGGCTGCCGACATCATCATGTGCCACCTCTTGCTGCAGAATGCCACCAAGGCTCCCGAACTCTTCGGCAAGAGCCTTCAGGTCTATGTCAATCTTGCTGAAGCCGAAGTCTGGAAGCACAGTGCTCTTGTCGCTCGCATGACGACCGAAAGCATCGAGAACTACAAAGTGAGTTAAGAATTAAGAGTTAAGAGAATAACCATGAAACACTACATGTGTGCATTCGTGCTGATGCTGGTCGGCACTTTACAGTTGCAGGCCACGGATATCATCTACGGCAACTGTCACTACCGCGAGATAGAGGGTCGCTATGCAGGTTATCGTAAGACAGAGTCTTTCACAACTTTCGAGACCGACGACCGTATCACCCTGGTCTATTGTCTGCGCATTCCTCGCGCCACCGTGTCCGGTTCTGCATTGCTGACATCAAAAGTGACAGGTGACATCACGCTCAATATCCGCGTCAAGAACTGCGAGACCGACGAGGTATTGCTCGAACATAGCGTTACGCAGGCCTGCAACAAGGGTAGAACAACCAATCTGGAGATTATCCCCGAGATGAACTTCCCCGCCGATACCTGGTATCGCGTGGAGATTCAGGCTCCCGACGGCTACAACCGTATCACCCGCCTCATCCGACTGGAATTTGAGCGAACGGGCGGTAGTCCTGTTATCGATGCCCATCTGCGAGGTTTCCCGACGCCAGCCACACACCTTTGGTTCGGACACTCCACAGCTGCCAACGCGCCTCAGAACGAGTCCTACGAGTGGTGCTACCAAGAGGTGCTGATGCCCAAGCAATGGGCAACCATCAACACCTACCTTATGACACTTGGCATCACAGGCGGCTACATGGGCATCCAGATGTGCGGTCAGACGGTTCCGAACGAAAACGGAATTGCCACCGACACGATCCCCTCGTCTTATCAGCATCGAGTCCTCTTCTCTATTTGGGACAATGGCGACACAGACGTCACACCCAACCTTGCCACCTACCTTCGGGCAGGTGCATTGACCTGGGGCGATGATGTCACCATCAATCGCTTCGGTAACGAGGGAACGGGCTGCCAGTCAATGGTATATAATGGGAAGTGGGAGCCAGGGCAATGGGTGCAGTTCCTGACCTGTGCTCGCCCTGAGGAGCGTGCCATCACTTTGAAGGACAAGCAGGGCAACGACAGCATCATTCGCTATCCCTGCTCCCTGCTTTCCACCTGGTACAAGACCATCGACGACCCTGAATGGCACTACATGGCCACTATACGCCACAGCGGCGAGTCGCACTACTACAACACCTGGTACTCCTTCATCGAGAACTGGGCAGACACCGGCGGCGAGCTGTTCCGCAGAGCCTATTACCGCAACAATTACCAGCGTTCCGTAGGCAGCGGCAAGTGGTACTTTGTCAACAAGGTAGATCTCTTCAGTCAAACTGACTACCAGAGCTTCATCAATAGTGGCGAGATAACGACGCGCCACCGCCGTATGGACTACGGACACGGTCTGGCCAGCGATGTGCCCCGTGCCTTTTACATGCAGGCCGGAGGATACGGACAGCCTAAGGATTCCGCCAATGTGCTGCCGCTGGTCAATGACCATAGCTGTGTGGAGAGCATCAACCTCGACTCCCTCCTTGCCACACTCCAGAAGGCCTATCAGGACGATTCGAAGGCATCGATGAAGACCCTCCTCTCAACCCACGGTTCCCTGAAGCTCATCAAGGAACTTGTTCCTGAACTTTTGGCCCAGACCAATCGCTTCGAGGGTTATACCTACGAGGCAATGGCACCTATCCGCGAACTTGCTCAGACCGATTATACACTCGCCGAGATGCGTCAGGCCCTGCTCAATATGTCCGAGAACAATCAGTTCCTGCGCTACGGCAATACCGTCAAGGCCGAGCACATCTGTTCTTTCCGGGCCTATCAGATAGCAAATAACGATGGCGTTTTGGCTGTCCGCAACCATGAACTTGTCGCGATTCCTCGCGCAGAAGCCGACGTCACAGACCCCAACAACCACTGGATTGTCCTGCGCCACGATAACGAGACCTACTACTGTCTTTACAATCTCGGCACGGGTTACTATCTCACCATCGGCAGCAAAGCTGGTCTGGCCAACATTCCACATAAGATTTTGTTCACTTTCTCCGGCGGAACCGTTGCCCTTCGCGAGGGTACTTCCAGGTATCTCGGGTTCGACGCCAACAAGCAGCCTATCGCCGTCTCCGGCACCAAGGCTGTCCGCTTCGAACTGCTCGACAACTACTATCTTACGCCCAAGACAGAACTTTGCGAAGCCCTGCTCAAGCAGACCACATCGGCAGAGATTGCTACGGGAATAGACGAGATAGAAGCTACCTCTCCCTTTGGAGAGGGCTGGGGTGAGGCTGAAGGTGCTTCTCTCTCCGACGACATTGCGGCCATCTATTACTACGACCTCCAGGGGCGCCGTGTAGGTTACGACCTGCAGCCCGGCCAGCCCGTCATTGCCCATATCATCCTTCGCAACGGTGCCTCTATCGTCAGGAAAATCGTCGCCAAGTAAGAATAAGTCATAAAGATCTTTCGCCATATAACGACAATTCGACATAAGCGAATGAAATATACAAAGTATCTTCTGCTTCTTCTCCTGGTGGCTTCGTGTGGTTCGCGCCAGACAGTCCGTCACCACAGTCCTGTGGTCGATGCGAAGCCCGATGTTCCTGCTGTCGTTCAGGTGCCAACCCCGGTCGTGGTGGAAGAGGAACCAGAAGAGCAAGAACCAGTCATCAGTGCACGGCCTCTCGTCTCACAGGTGCATCGTGCTCCGCAAGGAACCTGGCAGGCTGCCAAACAGCAGGCTCTCGACTCGCTCTGTCAGGCGCCTATTTTCGAGACAACCCAGCTGGGGCTCTACGTCTATGACCTGACCGACGGACAGCCTCTGTATGCCGTCAACGCAGCTCATCGGATGCGTCCCGCCTCGTGCCAGAAAATAGTGACAGCTGTCACAGCTTTGCAATTCCTGAAAGGCAACTATCAGTTTCGCACAGATTTCCGCATTACAGGAAAGGTGAAGGCAGGTGTCCTGGACGGCGACCTCTGTGTGGTGGGCGGTATGGACCCTCTTGTCACATCCGACGAACTTTTGCAGGCAGCAACCGCCATCAAACAGAAACACGGCATCGACAGTATTGCCGGAAACCTCACCTACGACCTCTCAATGCGCGAGGATGTACCCTATGGTTGGGGATGGTGCTGGGATGATGACTACGGTCCGCTCTCCGCGCTTCTGGTCGATGGCAGGGACACTTTCGAACAAGACTGGCTTCAAGCCCTTGTCGGAGCAGGTATAAAGCTCTCCTCCGACTCTCCCTTGGCAGAAAGAAATGGTGCAAGGGGAACGGAACAGCCGCGCTCTGTCTATACTATCCGCCATAGCATCGATGAGTTGTTGGAGCCGATGATGAAAAACAGCGACAATATCTATGCCGAATGCCTTTTCTATCAGATTGCAGCCTCGACAGGGAAGAAAGGTGCCGGGCGCAAGCAAGTCGCCGGGCGCACGGACGAACTGATGAAGCGGATTGGGCTGGACCCCAACCAGTATAGAGTGGCAGATGGAAGTGGCTTGTCGCTTTATAATTATGTCTCCGCCGAAATGCTCGTTGCAATCCTGGGCTACGCCTGGCGCACAGAATCCATCCGCGAGCACCTGTTGCCCAGCCTGCCAATCGCGGGTTACGACGGAACCCTGCAAAAGCGAATGATAGGTACGGAGGCCGAAGGAAATGTCCGAGCCAAGACGGGAACCGTAACAGGCGTCGTTTCGCTGGCCGGTTACCTGACGGCAGCCAACGGTCATACGCTCGTCTTTGCCATCATCAATCAGGGCGTCTCCTCGTCGGCTATCGGACGTACTTTCCAGGACAAGGTCTGTCAGGAACTATGCAGATAACAATTAAAAATAATTAAGTTTAACATTCAAAACTATGAAAAAGATTTTAGCAATGATGGTTATGGCCATCGCAATGCCAGCAATGGCACAGAGTATGCATGACGGGAAAAGCTGTCAGGATTGGAAAAACGAATACAGCAATCAGGTTGACCGTCTCAAGACAGAACTCAGCACTTTAAAATTAAACGCCAAGACGACAAAGACTTCGACAACCAAGGCCGACATCAGCAAAAAAATGTCCGAGCTAAAGAAGGCAAAGAGCAACCTGAAGGTTGCAAAAAAAGCCGCAGCTATGGAGAAAAAAGCCGAGAGTAACTATAACAAGGCTCATAGTAAAGCCCTCAAGCTGGAGTCAAAGCATGCCAAAACAAATCATCAACTGTCAAAGGCACAGGCGAAGACAACAAAATTAGAACAGCAGGTTTCCAAAGCACAGGCAAAACTGCAGAAAATGGAGCAGAAACTGGAGGAAAACAAGAATGATATCGAAGCCCTACAAAAGAATATTGGCAACATTCAAGATGAAAGCACATTGGCAAAAGATGCTCTTGAAAAGGCCAAAGGCATAAAGGACCATGCTAAGAAGTTCCTTATCGATGGCATAACGAAATAACCCCCTACTACTCTACCTCTTTGCGTCTGCAGGTCTGCAGACGCAAAGTAAGGCTAATGAAGTCCTGCACGCTGAGTTGCTCGGGCCGCTTCGTCATAATGGGGTCGGAAAGTAATGCACTAAAGTTAGGCCTCTTCTCGCATTCCGCTTCCAATTGTGACAGCAAGGGACGAATGTTGTTGCGCAGCGTCTTGCGGCGCTGGTTGAAAGTTGTCTTAACGAGACGTCGGAAGAGTTTCTCGTCGCAACCAAGTGAGGTAGTGCTGTTGCGTGTAAGACGTATGACAGCGCTACGCACTTTTGGTGGCGGGTTGAAGACGCCAGGCTCGACAGTAAAAAGGTATTCGACGTTGTACCATGCCTGAATGAGTATGCTCAGAATGCCATATGTCTTGCTGCCAGGCCCGGCAGCCATACGCTCCGCCACCTCTTTCTGTATCATGCCCGTACAACAGGGAATCAGCTCCTTGTAGTCGAGCATCTTGAAAAAGATCTGACTGGAGATGTTGTAGGGATAATTGCCCGTCAGTACGAAAGGAGAACCTCCAAAAGTGCGTTCCAAGTGCATCTTCAGGAAGTCATCCTCGATGATACTATCCTCAAGTTCAGGATAGGTATGGCGCAGATATTCCACACTCTCGTAGTCGATCTCCACAACCTTTACTTCGCGCGGTTTTCGAATTAAGAACTGTGTCATCACACCCATACCCGGTCCGACCTCCAATATTGGAAGTCCAGGACAGGCATCTACTGTGTCGGCAATAGCGCTGGCGATGCTCAAATCGGTCAAAAAGTGCTGTCCGAGGAACTTTTTCGGCTTGACTGACTTATAATTTTTCACTTTTCACTTTTCTCTTTTCACTTTTTGTTGTACTTTTGCAGTGCAAAGATAAGAAAAGATTAGGGATTAAAGATTAGAGATTAAGTTTTTTTGTGCAAAGGTTAAGGAGATTTATCAAGATTGCAGTACCCTTGGCATTGGCTGCAGGTATTTTGTGGTGGATGTATCGTGGCATACGTTGGGAGGAGCTCGAGGATGCTCTCTCGCAAAAGATGTCATGGACGTGGATGCTGCTGAGCATGCCGTTCGGTGTGCTGGCCCAAGTATTTCGGGCTATGCGCTGGCGTCAGGCACTGGCGCCTGTTGGCGAACGACCACGCCTTTCCACTTGCACACATGCTGTTTTCCTTAGCTACGCCAGTAGTCTTGTTGTGCCACGTATAGGCGAGGTGTTACGTTGTGGCATTCTGCGACGCTATGAAGGTACAAACTTCAGTTGCTGCGTTGGCACGGTAGTCACAGAACGCGTCATCGACACGGTACTCATCCTGGTACTTTCATTCCTGACATTTCTGACGCAGATACCAGTTTTCCTGACGTTTTTCCAACGTACCGGTGTATCACTTGGCAGTGTACTCGGCACATTCTCTCTGACAGGGTATCTGGTAACTGCGGCCTGTGGCCTACTTGCCCTGTTGTGTATCTTATTATTGACTCGCCGTTTCCGCTTCTTTTCGCGTACAAAATCTGTATTTTCCGACCTCTCGAACGGTTTGCTTTCTGTTCGTCAAGTAGAGCAACCCTTCCTTTTCGTGCTCTATTCCGTCGGAATCTGGGTAAGTTACTTCCTACATTTCTACCTCACTTTCTTTTGTTTCGACTTTACAGAAGGACTCGGCCCTTTAGCTGCACTTGTTGCTTTTGTTGTAGGAACTTTTGCTGTGTTGGTGCCAACCCCGAATGGTGCAGGTTCTTGGCATTTCGCCGTTAAGACCGTCTTGGTGCTTTATGGCGTGGAGCAAACAGCCAGTGTCCTGTTTGTACTCATCGTTCACACTCTTCAGACCTTGCTTGTCGCCCTGCTTGGTATATGGTCTGTCGTAGCATTAGCGCTCAGAAGAGCCCGTTAAGCACAAGTTTTGCGGAGTTTAAAGCCTTATAGCTATTTTTTCCCCAATAAGACTTGGAGATAAGCGTAAGAAATGCTAAATTTGTTCGCTGATTTTATATAAATAAAAAAGTAATGTTTTTATCAACTATTATACGAGTATGAAAGATTTCCTTAAGTACACGCTGGCTACGGTGGTAGGCATCATTCTGGCCAGCATCATTATTACCGTGATTAGTATCGTCTCTATGGCAGGTATGATTGCCAGCGAAGGCGCAACCAGTTCCGTAGAAAAGAACAGTATCCTTCGCATAAAGTTGCAGGGCGAGATTGTGGATCGTGCCGGTGAAGAAAGTCCGATGGATTTCCTCAATCTGGAAGAAGAAGACCTCACAATCGGTCTGGATCGGGCACTGGATGCACTGAAGAAGGCAGCCAAAAACAAAAATGTGAAAGGTATCTATTTGGAGGGTGGCTCTTTTGCTGCTATTCCTGCCGATTTGCAAGAGTTGCGTCGAGGACTGCTTGAATTCAAGGAGAGCGGAAAGTGGATTGTTGCCTATGGCGACAATTATTCACGCGCTGCTTATTATCTCTGCTCCGTTGCCGACGAAATCTACCTTAATCCCATCGGCATGTTGGATTGGAGCGGTATGTCCAGCCAGCCCATATTCTTTACAGGTCTCATGAAGAAAGTCGGCGTCAAGATGCAGGTCTTCAAGGTCGGCACTTATAAGAGTGCCGTCGAACCCTTTATCAACACAGAAATGAGCGAAGCCAATCGTGAGCAGGTAAAAAGCTATCTGGGCAGCATCTGGGGTAACATGCAGAATGATGTGGCAAAGAGTCGCAAACTTACCGTCGAGGCCTTGAACGCCTTGGCCGACACAACTGTTTTATGCGAAGCCAGTACCTTCGTAGAGAATAAGCTTGTCGACAAACTTGGTTACCTGAGCGACGTAAAAGAAGCCCTAAAGCAACGTCTGGAATTGAATGATGATGATAATCTGACCTTTACGACACTTGCCAATGTAGCCGCCAGTGATGACTTGGGCGACAAGGTTGACGAAGAGGTGGCTGTTTATTACGCTTATGGCGAGATAAACGATGCTGCAGGCATGGGCTTCAATCAAGAACATTGCATCACCTCCAAGGAGATGATGTACGACCTGCAAAAGCTACGGGAGGATGATGACGTAAAGGCTGTCGTTATCCGTGTCAATAGCCCTGGAGGCTCTGCATACGCCAGCGAACAGATATGGCACGAGATACAATTGCTTCGTGCTGAAAAACCTGTTGTCGTCAGCATGGGTGGAATGGCAGCAAGCGGCGGCTATTACATCAGTTGCGGTGCCAATCAGATTTTTGCCGAACCAATGACGCTGACGGGGAGCATCGGCATCTTTGGCATGATACCTGATGCAAGCGAGCTGCTCACTCAGAAGTTGGGTCTTTCCTTTGATGTCGTCAAGACGAATGCTATGAGTGACTTCGGAGCGATGGGACGTCCATTCAATGCTAATGAATCTGCCAAGATGCAGAACTATATTAACAACGGCTACGAACTCTTTACGGGGCGCGTCGCTGGTGGTCGCGGTATGGCACAGGACAGCGTTAAGGCCATTGCCGAGGGTCGTGTATGGACCGGAGAACAGGCTCTCAAGATAGGTCTTGTCGATAAACTTGGCAACCTTGATGATGCTATTGAAGCAGCTGCCAAACTGGCCGAACTGGAAAAGTACACCATTGGACGCTATCCCAGTCCTGAGCCCTGGTATATGAAGTTGATTGACAAGGGCGGTAACGACTATTTCGAAAGTAAAATGCGTGCTACGTTGGGCGAGTACTATACCGCCTTCTCCTTTATCCAACGCATTGGAAAGATGGACCCCATCCAGGCACGTATGCCCTTCGACCCGAATATCAAATAGGAAGCCGATGGAAGGTGATATGACACAGATTCGCAGGTGGCTGATGCCCCTCAGCTGGCTCTACGGTATCGGCGTAGATGTCCGCAACGCCCTGTTCGACATGGGTGTTCTGCGTTCTGTGTCTTATGATATTCCTATCATCAATGTTGGAAATATTACAGTGGGCGGTACGGGCAAGACACCGCATGTAGAATACCTCATCCGTCTCCTATCCAAACGTTATCGTGTAGCAGTGCTTAGCCGGGGCTATAAGCGCAAGACGAGCGGTTATCTTCTCTCTTCTGCCTCTTCTGCAATCGAGGAAATAGGTGACGAACCTTGGCAAATAAAGCAGAAATTCCCCGATATCTATGTTGCCGTGGATGCCAATAGGCGTCGTGGCATAGAGCGGCTCCTTACAGACGAAGCAACAAGAGACGTGGAGGTTATCCTTTTGGACGATGCCTACCAGCACCGCTACGTTAAACCAGGGCACAACATCCTGCTTGTAGATTATCACAGAATTATCTCCGACGACAAGTTGTTGCCTGCCGGACGGCTCCGCGAACGTGCCTCTTCCAGTAGCCGTGCCACGACAGTTATTGTTACGAAGTGCCCCGGGCATATTACAGCGATGGGGTTCCGTGTCATCCTTTCTGCATTGCATATTAAGCCCTACCAAAAACTCTTTTATAGCACATTCTCCTATGGTACTATGCGTCAGCTTTGGGGCAATGGCACATTAGAACCGGACATGCTACGCAAGGACAATACTCATGTACTTCTGCTTACAGGCATCGGAAATCCGCGGCAGATGGAATTGGATGTACGCCGTTTCGTACAGCATGTCACTCCGCTTACCTTCTCTGACCATCACTATTATTCCCGCAGTGATGCCGACACTATCCGGCGTGCCCTGCTTGCTCTGCCCAAGCCGCACATCATCATTACAACCGAAAAGGATGCGGCGCGGTTACAGCATTTGCAAGTCAGCGAAGAAGTGAAGCAGAACACTTATGTGCTGCCTATAGAAATCAGCATCATGCGGGATGAAAAGAATAAATTTGATAAAACAATAACAGACTATGTACGAGAAAATAAAAGAAACAGCAACATGGCTCCGCGAGAGGATGCCTAATTCACCCAGTACGGCCATTGTGCTCGGCACTGGGCTAGGCCAGTTGGCAGAGCGTATCGAAAGGCTTTTGTCTATTCCCTACAGTGACATTCCTAATTTCCCCGTATCTACGGTCGAAGGTCATGCCGGAGAACTTATCTTCGGAAAACTTGGCGGCAAGAATGTGATGGCTATGGAAGGCCGCTTCCATTACTACGAAGGCTATACGATGCAGCAAGTTACATTCCCCATTCGTGTCATGTACGAGTTGGGCATCAAAACCCTTTTCGTCAGCAATGCCGCAGGCGGCACCAATCCGAACTTCAAAATTGGTGACCTGATGATTATCACCGATCACATCAACTACATGCCCGAGAATCCTCTGCATGGCCCGAACATCCCGACTGGACCACGTTTCCCTGATATGAGCGAAGCCTACGACCACGAACTTATTGTGCAGGCCGACAGCATTGCTGCCAAGCATGGCATCAAAGTACAGCATGGCGTCTATCTCGCCACACAAGGTCCCACCTACGAAACACCATCCGAATATCGCATGTTTGCTCGTTGGGGAGCCGATGCCGTTGGTATGAGCACAGTACCTGAGGTCATTGTGGCTCATCATTGCGGCATTCGTTGCTTCGGCATGAGTATCATAACCGACCTTGGAGGCACCGACGTGCCAGAAAAAGTCACACACGAAGAAGTGCAGCGTGCCGCCGGAGCAGTTCAACCCCTCATGGCAACTATCATGGAGGAAATGGTGAAGGTAGTTTAGAGGTGATAGGTAAGAAGTAAGAGTTTAGAGAAGAACGAGAATGGAAATATCTGAACTGGGCGAATTTGGCCTTATTGAGCGCCTTACGAAAGACATAACGACGAAGAATGCAACCACCATCAGGGGTATTGGTGACGATTGCGCCATCCTCGCGCCGGCGGAAGGGCTGCATACCGTTGTCACTACCGACCTTTTGATGGAGGGTGTACACTTCGACCTTACTTACGTCCCTCTGCGTCATCTGGGATACAAAGCTGTAATGGTCAACCTAAGCGACATCTTCGCCATGAATGCACAGCCGGGTCAAATTACTGTCAGTCTGGCTATCAGTAGCAAATTTTGTGTAGAAGACATCGAAGAGCTCTATGCTGGTATGCGAATGGCCTGCGAGAAATGGGGTGTCGATATCATAGGTGGCGACACGACAAGCAGCCTTACAGGACTCGCTATCAGCATCACGGCCATCGGCGAGGCTCGTCCTGAAGATATCGTGTTGCGCAGTGGTGCAAAACCGACTGACCTTATCTGTGTCAGCGGAAACCTGGGCGCAGCTTATATGGGATTGCAATTATTGGAACGCGAAAAGGTTATCTGGAGCGAGCAAGTGGAGGAAGCACGTCTTGGTGGTAACAAGGAGCAGATGGAGCTTTTGCGCGATGCGCAGCCAGACTTCTCGGGCAGAGAATATTTGCTGGAACGGCAACTGAAACCCGAAGCGCGCGGTGACATTATTGTCGCTTTACGAGAGGCTGGCATTCTTCCCACAAGTATGATGGACATCAGCGATGGATTGAGCAGCGAACTCATGCACATTTGTAAGCAGAGCCAGACAGGCTGTCGCATCTACGAGGAGCGTCTGCCACTCGACTATCAGACAGCTGCGATGGCAGAGGAACTGAATATGAACGTTAGCACTTGTGCCCTTAACGGTGGAGAAGACTACGAACTTCTTTTCACTGTTCCTCTCGCCCAGAATGATGCCGTCTCAGCCCTTGAAGACATCCACATCATCGGCTACATTACCGATGCCGACAAGGGTCAGGCTCTGATTACGCGCGACGGCGGAGAGTTCGCCCTCAAGGCCCAAGGTTGGAACCCCTTAGAGAAGTAAGAAGAAAGACTTTCATGAGAAGGACATTAATACTGCGAATCTGCCTGTTAATATTGGCTGCTACTCTGTGTTGGCCAGCAGAAGGTGCTGCCCGCAAACGCAAAGTACGCGGCGGGCGCAACCCTGACTCTTTGACAGTTGCCATGTTTTCGCCCGAAATGTCCTCTATCAGAAAGATGAACACCTCGGCATACCCAGTTAAGATAATGGTTAGTGGACGTACAGTGCAGATACAAAGCGATCACAATCAGATTCTGCCCATTTACACACACAGCGGCGTACTCTACCTGACCACACGCCTTAACAAGGGCACCAACTGGTTGGGCGGACTGCCGAAAGGACGCTACTTCATAAATAACAGGCCGATAACCATAAACTGATTTTGGAATAAGGATTAGGGATTCAATGATTAACGAAATAGACATAGATAAAATCGTCCGTGATCGGGCAGGGAAGAAAGCCAAGTTCATCCCTAAATGGCTTACCGCTTTGCTGGCGCGTATCATACATCAGGATTTCATCAATACCTATCTACGCGAAGGCCGAGTAGGTGTAGATTTCTGCAAGGGAGTCGTGGAATATGTCGGCGCCGACGTCGATGTTGAGGGCAGGGAAAACCTTCCCAACGACGGGAGACTATGCACCTTTGTTAGTAACCATCCCCTGGGAGCAATTGATGGAGTCACCCTCGGTTGGGTCATCGGCGAACACTATGACGGCAAAATCAAGTATCTGGTAAACGACTTGCTCATGAACCTGCAAGGACTGGCTCCCCTCTGTGTGCCCATCAACAAAATGGGCAAGCAGGCGCGTTCATTCCCTGCCGTTGTGGAGAGCACTTTCGCCAGCGACTGTCATGTCATCATGTTTCCCGCAGGACTTTGTAGCAGGCGGCAGGATGACGGTTCAATACGCGATTTGCCTTGGAACAAAGCATTCGTTGTAAAGAGTGTCCAGCATCAACGCGACATCGTACCTATCCACTTTGATGGCAAGAACAGCGACCGTTTCTACAGCGTGGCGCGCTGGTGCAAACGTTTGCATCTGCCCAATCTTGCAATGGCTCTTCTGCCAGATGAAATGTATCGCTGTCGTGGCAGGCACTATACTGTCCGCATTGGCAAGCCCATTCCCTGGCAGACTTTCGATGAGACAAAGACGCCTGTCCAATGGGGAAGGTGGGTACAAGATAAAGTTTATAGTATATAGTTGAGAGTTTAGAGAATATGGAAGAAAACAAGATAATGGAACAAATCGCAGATCCCATCCCTGCAGAGGTGCTGAAGGCTGAACTCACGCCGGACAAACGGTTGCGCATGACCAACAAGAGCAGCAATGAAGTTTATGTTGTCACATGGCAGGATTCGCCGCATGTGGTGCGCGAAATCGGCCGTCTGCGCGAGATAGCTTTCCGTGCAGCAGGCGGCGGCACAGGCAAAAGTTTCGACCTGGATGAATTCGACACCTGCGAAAACTGCTACAAGCAAATCCTCGTGTGGGACCCTGAGACAGAAGAAATAGTTGGCGGATACCGTTACATCCTGGGCAAGGATTGGGAGATAGCCCCCGACGGACAGCCCATCCTTGCCACAAGCCACATGTTCCGCTTCTCCGAACGCTTCATGCGCGACTACGCTCCCTGGACCATTGAACTGGGCCGTAGTTTCGTCACCGTGGAGTACCAAAGCACATTGCGCGGCAGGAAAGGAATCTTTGCGCTCGACAATCTCTGGGACGGACTTGGCGCTATTGTTGTCATCGAGCCGACAGTGCGCTACCTCTTCGGCAAGTTCACCATGTACCCCAGCTATGACCGCATGGCACGCGACATGATTCTCTATTTCCTGAATAAACACTTCCCCGACCCCGATAACCTCATCTATCCCATGAAGCCGCTCAAACTCTGGCACGACCCTGAGCAGTTCCGCGGGCTGTTCACAGAAGACGACTTCAAGGCCGATTACCGCATCCTCAACCGTGAGGTGCGAGCTCTGGGGTACAACATACCGCCACTGGTCAATGCCTACATGGGACTGAGTCCGACTATGAAGCTCTTTGGTACAGCTATCAACGACGGATTCGGCGATGTCGAGGAGACAGGTATTCTCATTGCCGTAGATGAGATACTCCAAGAGAAGCGTATGCGCCACATTGATACCTTCGCGGCCGAGCATCCCGAGCTGGTGAAGATTACCAGCGGTGCCAACCGTATCTTCTATAAACCCACAGATAAGTGAAGAATTTGATATTGCCCTCAATCTTCATTAAAATCGTAAATCGTCAAATAGTAAATCATGATGATGAAATGGGAGCAGCTGCTTTCCAGCAAGCGCCTGGGGCAGGAGGAAATGCAGAAAAAAAGCGATGATCGCACGGAGTTTCAGCGTGACTACGACCGACTTATCTTTTCAGCGCCCTTCCGCCGCCTGCAGAACAAGACACAGGTCTTCCCTCTGCCTGGAAGCATTTTTGTGCATAACCGCCTCACACATAGTCTCGAAGTGAGCAGTGTGGGACGGAGCCTGGGCAACGACATCAGCCGTCTTATCCTGCAGAAGCATCCCGAGCTTTACAGCACCCACTTCACCGAACTTGGCAACATCGTCAGCGCTGCCTGCCTTGCACACGACCTTGGTAACCCGCCTTTCGGCCATAGCGGAGAAAAGGCCATCGGAACCTATTTCAGCGAGGGCGACGGACAGTTCCTGAAGGATTACATCTGCCCTGAAACTGGTGATGGCATCTCTCCAGAGCAATGGAACGACCTGATACACTTCGAAGGAAACGCCAATGCTTTCCGCCTGCTCACGCATCATTTCAAGGGACGCCGCAAAGGAGGTTTTGTCATGACGTACAGCACCCTGGCAAGCATTGTCAAATATCCCTTTTCCTCCGACCTTGCAGGTGGCAAACGCAAGTTCGGCTTTTTCCAAAGCGAAGTGGAGGACTACGAACGTATCGCCCACGAACTTGGCATCCTCAAACTTCCCGCACCCGAAGGATCAGTGAAATATGCTCGCTACCCCCTTGTATATCTTGTCGAGGCAGCCGACGATATATGCTACCAGATTATGGATATCGAGGATGCACACAAACTCAAGATATTGACAACAAAGGAGACCAAGCAACTCTTTCTCGCCTATTTCCCGCCCGAAAAGCAAAAACATATTGAAGAGCGCATGACACAGTTGGTCGATGATATCAACGAGCAGATTGTTTACCTCCGTTCTTGCGTCATCAACAATTTGGAACAGCAGTGTGTCCGCGTCTTTATCGAGAACGAGCATGCCATCCTGAGCGGGACTTTTCAAGATTCCCTCATCAAACACATCGACGACCTGCCACGCAGTGCTTACGAGCAATGCGAACGTACAGCCTATGGTAAGATATATCATTGCAAGGATGTCGTTGATATCGAGTTGGCCGGCTACAAAGTGATAACCACCCTCACCGACCTGATGGTGCAGGCTGTGACGCATTCAGACCGAGCATTCTCGCAATTGCTCATTAGTCGTGTTAGCACCCAATACGACATGCTGGCCCCCACGCTCTACGAGCGCATCATGGCCGTTCTGGATTACATCTCCGGTATGACCGATGTCTTTGCACTCGACCTCTACCGCAAAATAAACGGTATGAGCCTCCCCGACGTTTAGTTCATAATTCATAGTTCATAGTTTTTATGAAAGTACAAATCATCAATCGCAGCCATCACGCGCTGCCACAATATGCGACGGAGCTGTCCGCAGGAGTTGACCTTCGCGCCAACATCGAAGCACCAATAGAACTGAGGCCCATGGAACGCCGGCTTGTTCCGACGGGTATCTTCATGGCCCTGCCTCCCGGCTACGAGGCACAGGTGCGTCCCCGCAGCGGACTTGCCATCAAACATGGCATCACTGTGCTCAACACGCCCGGCACCATAGATGCCGACTATCGCGGCGAGGTGTGTGTTATCCTGATCAATCTCTCGAACGAACCGTTTGTCATTGCCGATGGCGAGCGTATCGCACAGATGGTCATTGCACGACACGAACAGGCAGAATGGGAACCAGTGGAAGTCCTTTCTGAGACAGAACGCGGTGCCGGCGGTTTCGGGCATAGCGGAACGAAATAAGGAGCCCCCCCTAACCCCCTTTAGGGGGGACAATTAAAATAAAAATGAAAAGTGGAAAATTAATACATAAAAACACTCCCCCTAAAGGGGGTTGGGGGGTCTTTTTCCTCATTTTCTTGTTTGGAACGCTTGGCATCAGAGCACAAGCCACCTTCGACTATTTCTACTTGGAAGCGGAGAAATGCCGCCTCCAGGAAGACTATTCGTCGGCTATGGACCTCTACCGCCATTGCCTCGACATCAACCCCGAGGCTCCCGAGGCGCTCTACAACATGGGGTTATTGCATTTGTACCTACGTGCCGACAGCCTCGGAACGGCATTTATCCGCCGAGCCTGCGAGCGTGATGCTAACAATCCCTATTACCTGGAGACGTTGGGGGCACTCTATCTGAACAAGCGCGATGCAGAGTCTGCCATTCCCGTCCTGGAGAAGATGGCATCCTTGCAGACGCGACGCAGCGACATTCTTTCGCAATTGGTGTCGCTCTACAGTACTGTGGGCGATACGGATAAGGCCATCGGTGCCCTCAACCGTATAGAATTGCTCGAAGGTCCCAGCCCACAGATTAGTGTCGAGAAGTTCAGGCTCTATAAAGAGAAAGAGCAATTAGATTCGGCCTTCATGCAATTACAGGCTCTTTGTGACGAGTCGCCCCACGACATGAATCTGCGCATCGTTGTCGGCAGCCAATACTTGCAGGCCGGAGACACGGTCCGGGCTCTCGAGTTCTACGACGAGGTACGCCGCCAGGAACCTACCAACACCAACCTGCAACTCGCCATGATGGACTACTATCGTGACTGTGGAAAGGACGACCGCTACAATTATATGCGCGACTCCTTGCTATACCACCCGGACTCTCCGTTGCAGTTGCAAGTGCTCTTGCTCAAGTCGTACATTGCCGATGTCCAGCGCGATTCAACGTATGCGCCTCAGCTCTGTGCCGCCTTCGACACTTTGCTTGCCCGTCCCCAGCAGAATCCAGAAGTGCTCATCATGAAAGCTGCATATCAGCTTTATAGCAAGCAACCTAAGGAGGCTCTCTGCCAGACAATGAGACAGGTACTCGAGGTCGATCCGGGAAATGAGACGGCTTTGCGCGAACTGTTGCAATACTACGCCGAGCAAAACGACGGGAAAGGCGTTGAGGATATCAGCCGCCGTGGTCTCAACTACCATCCCGAGGAGATAGCTTATGCCTACTATTTGGGAATGGCGCTTGCCGAGCAGAAAAAGTTGAAGGATGCTGCCGAAGTTCTGCAGCAAGGGCTTCGTGTCCGCACGGAAGATGTTCATCCCCACCTTGTCTCGAATGTCTTCGGTGTGCTCGGTGACATCTACTACCAACAGCAGAAGGAGCAGGAAGCTTTCGCTGCCTACGACTCGGCACTTGTCTATAAGGACGACAACATCATGTGCCTCAACAACTATGCCTACTACCTCAGCCTCAAGGGCGAGCAGTTGGACCGCGCCGAGGAAATGAGCTACCGCACCATACGCCAGGAGCCGGACAACATCACCTACCTCGACACATACGCCTGGATTCTTTTCATGAAGCAGGACTATACCCATGCCCGCACTTATATGGACAAAGTGGTGAATCCCGGACGGACAGACGAGGAACTCCTTGCCGACAAACAACTGATGGGCAATCTCATCGAGCATGCTGGCGACATCTATGCGAACTGTGGAGAACCGGAGACGGCTTTGCGGTTATGGAGGCTGGCAAAACAGAAAGGCGACGATACCTGCACGCCGTTGCTGCGCAAGAAGATTAAACGGAAGAAATACATCAAGTAGGACCCCCTACCCCTTTAGGGGGAATTAATAGACAATTAAGAGCTAAATAGTTTAAACTGATGAAATACAAAATATTCCATTCCCTCTCTTTTTCTCCCCTTAAAGGGGGATGGGGGATTTTACTCTGCGTGCTGCTATTAGCATCCTGCGGCAGCAAGAAGCATGCGTCATCCTCTTCCGCTGTGCTCCCCGACGGGACGGAAGGCGGTCTCTCTCCCTTGCAGAACATCGTCGAGACCGTCAATGCCAACCGGCAGGACGAAACCTTCGCCACTGCGAAGATGAAGATCGGAATCTCTTCCAGCGACAAGAGCCTGTCTATAGGAGGTACGCTGCGCATGAAGCGGAACGATGTCATACAGTTATCCCTTGTCACCTTTGGCATCATCGAAGTGGCTCGCATCGAGATGACGCCCGACTACTTCATGGGCATCGATAAGATGGGCAAGCAGTACGTCAAGGCGGCGTGGGGGGATGTGTCCTTCTTCAAGAGTGCCGGCATTGACTTCTATACGCTGCAAGCACTCTTCTGGGATGATTTGTTCGTGCTTGGTGCAGGGAAATCGACACCGACCGAAAAACAGTTCAAGAAGTCTATGGACGGCGAAAGGGCTAAACTGACCAATGACGACAGCCGGTTGGCCGTTCTCTCGTTCTCCGTCAACATCGCCTCGGGACTCATCCGACAGACCACCATCTCGCCCCATGTAGAAGGGGCTTCGCCCTACCTGGATTGGAGATATATGGATTTTAGCAGTCTTGGCAAAAAGTATTTCCCTACACATCATCTTCTCAATATCAGCAGTAGCAAGCCCATCAATGCAACGCTCTCACTTTCCAACCTCAGGAACGACAGCGGATGGGAGACACGCACTGAGATTCCGAGGCGTTATACCGAAGTGACGGTCGAGAAGCTCCTGGCGCGGCTCATGAGTATGGAGAGAGGTTTGAGGTTAGAGGTTAGAGGTTAGAAGTAAGAGGTAAGAATTAAGATGAAAAGTGAGCAATTAATAGTTAAATTCACACTCTCTAAAGGAGGCAGGGGACTTCTTCTCCTCCTTCTCTTGCTCGCTTTGCCGCTTGCTGCACAGAACAGCAAGAAGGTGAAGGAACTGAAGCAGCAACAGACCAAGCTCAAGACGGAGTTGCAGAACAGCAAGGCGCAGCTCGACAAAACCCGGAAGCAGGTGAAGACGGGCCAGCAGAACGTAGATTTCCTCGGACTGCAGATGAACAACCGCCTCACGCACATCCACCAGTTGGAAAATGAGCTCGACGAGATGGAAACAAGCATCACACGCCTTCAGGAGGACATCACCAAGCTCGATGCCGAGGTCCGCTTGCGTCGCAACCGTCTGAAGGCGGCGGTCCGCAACGCCAGGGCACAGCGCGAGAACCACAACACGCTGGTCTTCGTCCTCTCGGCCAAGACGTTCAGCCAGATGTACCGCCGCGCCCGCTATGCCCGCGAGTATGTGGTGTACCAGCACAATCTGGGCGAACAGATTCTCCAAAAGCAGGTCGAACTGCTCGAGGCCCAGAACCGATTGCTCGAGGCCAAGAGTCGGAAGAGCAACATTCTGCGCGAGGTTATGCTCCAACGCAAGAATCTGAATGACCAGCAGGTACAGGAGCGGAAGAAGGTGACCGGCCTGAAGGGTCAGGAGAGCAAGTTGCAGGGCAAGGTGGCCGAGCAGCAGAAACAGCTTGCCGCACTCGACAAGAAAATAGACGAGCAGATTGCCTACGAAATTGAGCAGGCCCGCAAGAAGGCCGAGGAAGAAGCCCGCAAGAAGGCTGCCGAGGAGGCTGCCCGCAAGAAGAAAGGACAGGGTACAGGAACAGGAACAGGGAGCAAGAAGCAGGAGCCCGCTCCGGCAAAGCCCAAGTCCGGTTCATGGCTCACGGCGGAGGACCGCCAGTTGAACGGCAACTTCGTGCAGAACAAGGGTCGCCTGCCCGTTCCCATCACCGGCCAGTACATGATAGGCAGCCGTTTCGGCGTATATGATGTGCCCGGAATGACGGGCGTGAAGCTGGACAACAAGGGGACGAACTATGTGGGTCGTCCCGGAGCCCGTGCCCGCGCCATCTTCGACGGTGTCGTCACCAGCGTCTTCCAGTTTGCAGGCTATCGGCACGTAATGGTTCGCCACGGCAGTTTCATCTCCGTCTATTGCAACCTCTCCAGCGTCATTGTTGCAAAGGGGCAGAAAGTAAAGGCCCGCGACCTGCTTGGGACTGTTGCCGACGACGGCAACGGCAATTGTACCCTTCACTTCCAGCTCCGCAAGGAGACAGACAACAAGAGAGAGCCCGAGAAACTCAATCCCGAAGCGTGGATAGGGAAATAGGATTAGGGATTAAGGATTAGAGATTAGAGAGTAAGGATTAGGGAGTAGGGATTAGAGATTAAGAATTAGTAAACCGCCTTGTAGTGTGCTTTTGCTTCGGCTCGGGAGACGAGATTGAAGTGCCACCACTCGGTCTTTAGCGGTTTGAATCCGGCTTCCGTCATTACCTCCCGCAACAGTTCGCGGTTCTTTTTCGCCTGGGGCGTGATGATGTGACGGGCCACGAGTCCTGCCTCATCGTCTATGTGGGCGTAGGTACCGAGGTAGTCCACCTTGGTGCCCATGTCGAGTGTGTCGCCAGTCTCGGCCTTGCAGAGTGTGACATCGACGGCCAGGCCGTAGTTGTGCATGCCGCCGCCGTTGCGCGGGTTGCTAACGTAGATGCTCTTCTTTGTTCCCGCCACCGTGTTCCACATCTTCTGCTGGACGCTCATCGGGCGTGTGGCGTCGTAAATTATCAGGCTGAGGTCCGGCCTCGTTTTGCGGAGGGCCTGCTGTGCCTTGGCGACAGCTGCTGCCGCCTTGGGGTGGAGGTAGGCTTCGCGCAGGTCGGTGTAGAGCACCTTGCCGGTGAAGTTGTCGGCGCGGCTGTACATCAGGCTGACCTGTATGGTCGAGTCCACGTCGCGGATGTCCACCAGTCCCTGCTCCACCATCCGCCGGGCCGTCGGGCTGGGAGCCTGCCTGGAGGGCTGAAGAGTTTGGCCCTGACCGAGTGGAGCCAGGGCCAAAGCGATTATTGACAGGAACTTCCTCATTTCGGTGCGCTACGTCGTACTTGGTGTTGTGTCGTGTTAGAGACGGATGAGGGTGGAGCCCAGTTTGCCGACCTGGACGGCGAAGACGCCCTTCCCGGCGCTTTCCGGGATGACGACGCAGCCGCCGGCGATGCTGGCAGCGGTGATGAGCTTGCCGTCGGTGGTGTAGATGCGGATGTCAGTGCCATCCTCGGCACCGTCGATGTAGAGCGTGTTACCCTGGAGGCGGAATTTCATGCCGGCGGGCTGATGCTTGCTGAGCTCGGGGATGCTGGTGCCGATGCCGAGGATGTCCAGGAGTCCGGCGTAGGCATCAATCTCGCCCCAGCCGTAATAGACGTTCTTTTCGGTGCCAGAGAATTCAGGCTCGGGCTGGTGGCTGGTGCGCTCGATGACACCCTTGATGTCCTCGGGTGTGAGGTCGGGCTTGGCCTGCAGCCAGAGGGCGACGACACCGGAGGCGATGGGTGTTGCCATCGATGTGCCGCTGATGGCCCACATGGCGTAGTCCTTGTCGAAGACGTTGGCCTTCATGGCGATCAGGCGGTCCAATTCCTTCTTCGTCTCCTCTTCACTGCCATTCTTTCGGTAGAAAGTGCTCAGCGCGGAGATGATGTTGTGTCCGGGAGCGACGACATCGGGCTTCATCCTACCGTCCAGGGTCGGGCCGCAGGAACTGAAGGAAACCAGATGGCCTTCCTCGCTGCCCATCTTCTTGTAGCAGGTAGTCTCGCCATGGTAGTTGGTGAACGATGAGCGGTGGTGCATGGCGCCAACAGTGATGACACGCTCCAGGTTTGCGGGGAAGCCTATGGTGTGCTGGTTGCAGCCGCGCGAGTCTTCGTAGCCGTATGGACTGAAGGTCAGGTTGTTAATACCATCGGCTTGGGAATTCAGATCAAGCGCGACGGGATTGTCGATGCGGAGGGTTCCCTTCATTTTCTTGGGATGAGTATAAACATCATCAAAGGCTTCGATAGAAAGACTGATACCATCCGTACCGTCTGGATAATTTAATAGTTCAACACAAATCTTCATTCCTGGTTTTTTGATGGTATAGGCAGCGCCCCAATTCGCACCCATGTACTTCTCGACCTCGTGGATATCGATGACAAAGGGTTCCGGCACGTCCTCGATGGTCAGCTCCATGTTGATGTAAGGATCGTAGCCGTTGTTTATACGAAGGGCCAATTCATATATATACCTGGTCATACCGCTGTCTCTATCATCTTCGTTCTTGAAGAACAAATCCTGCACCAGCGGCTCGTTGGCTTCCTTGTGGACGAAGGTCTTAAAGTGACCCAAGTTGCCGGCAGCGACCATCAAGATGTGCCCTGGACCCAGCAGCTGGTTGAGCACCACCTCATAGAGCGTGTAGTCAGATTCAAAGTTAGGGGCCGCGCCGAAGCTCCAGTTCACCACACAGGGCTTGCCGGCTGCATCGGCTGCGTCGAAAATCTTTTTCAACTCTAGCAGCTCTTGAACGGACGAGAGGGACACTATAGCAATAGCATCTTCCACGCCCGCCCAGTCTTCGATATGATTCATTACATATTTGCCAAAGCGTTGCTCAATCTCTTCCGTCCCATCAATACCCAACAAAGCGGATGCGCCCATGATGTCGGCCTCGGGAGCCATGCCCGCGTAGCGGCCGTTTAGGCCATTGCCGGCCATCGACCCCAGGACATGCGTGCCGTGGGGTTCTTCCAGGATGGCATCGTGCGAGCATTGGGCCGCCAGCACCTTCTCGGGCGAATCGTAGATGATGCCCAAAGCATCGGGGTCGTCGTTCTCGGCCGCCGGTTCCCAATACCACTGGATGCGCGAAGTGCCGTCCTCGTTGCGGAAGGCCGGGTGCGTGAAGTCGAAACTATCGTCCATCACACCGGTGATGACGCCCTTGCCGGTGAAGGCCTGAAGCCCCCCTCCGGCTCCCCCCAAAGGAGGGAGAGATGAGTTGAGAGTGTTCTCGAAGTCCCAGGCTTTGTCCACGCCGATGATGACGGCCGAGGTGTCGTTCATCAACTGTGAGGGAGCATTGGCCTCCAAGCGGAGGATGCCCGGGCACTGGTCCAGAGCACCCAGGCTGTCTATGGGCAGGAAGGCGGCGCAGATGCCGTTGCCGAAGTCCTGCCACACCACGCCGCCCTTCTGGCGGATGGAGGCAGCGCCGTCGGTGCTCTGCACCAGCGTCATCATATAGTTCCTGACCGGGCGGCCCTTCACGCGGAGCGGTCCGCCGTTCTTCTTCACAGCCATCTGCTGCTGGTGGTACTTGGCCAGCAGCCAGGGGGACATCTTTGTCGTCGTGGTCAGTCCCTGTGCCCACATCGAGAGGCAGCACAAAGCCACCGTCATCATGAATAATCTCTTTGTCATAATTGTCATAGTCTTTCTTTGGGGCACAAAGGTAATACTATTTTCTCACTTCACACAATAATCTCGCAAGGATTGTATAATATATAATAAATAATGTGTATATTTGCATGCAGTTTTAGAAGATAAGGAATAAAATCTTAAATAAAATGACAACAAATCAACCATTCAGAAGATTGTTTTCGAGGGCGGCGACGCTCGTCCTCATGCTGCTCACGACAATGACGGCGTGGGCAATAGATGGAATAACCTACATCGACGAGAACGGCGAAGAGCAGACCGTCAACGGCGTCACCGAGCTCGCCAGCGGCTCAACCACACTCAACGCAGGATGGTACATCGTCAAAAGCGACATCACCTACACCGGCACCGTCACCATCGACGGCGACGTAAACATCATCCTCGCCAACGGCTGCCACATGAACATCGGCACGAGCGACGGCCGCATCAGCGCAAAGGGCATTGACTGCAACGATGATGGTACCAGCTTGACCATCTATGCTCAGAGCCTTGGCAACGACATGGGTCACCTCGGCATCTACACCACTGGCAGTTCTAATTATGGCATCTGGTTAGACGCCCTCACTGTCAACGGCGGTAACATCACCATCGACACCGACGGAGATTGGTCCAACGCCATCCGAGTCGATAATGGCACCGTTACCGTCAACGGCGGCATCGTCAGCGCCACCAGCAGCCTTGATGTTGCCATCTACACTGTCTCCTATGTCACCATCAACGGCGGGCAGGTGACAGCCACCGGCGGCGGAAACGAAGTGGGCATCTACGGCACCAGCACCCTGGGCTGTCGCAAGCTCACCGACTTCATCAAGTCCAGCGGCTACGGAGGCACCGTGAACATCAAGAGCGGCCAGACCCTCTACGATGGCGCCACGGCCTACACCGGCGACAACGTCACCATGCCCAGCGGCACCGTCACCCTGCGCCCCTTCAGCAGCGACGACCTCGCCATGAGCACCGACGGCACGGAGTACACCATCAAAACCGCTGCGGGTTGGGACGGGTTCTGCGACCTGCTGGCCGAGGGCGAGACGTTCAGCGGCAAGACCGTCAGCCTCGATGCGAACATCGGCACGGCGCAGAACCCCATCACCCGCATGACCGGCGGCACCTTCCAAGGCACGTTCGACGGGAACGGAAAGACACTGACCGTTAATATCAATGATGCTTCAGGAATACAAGGGACAGCACCATTCCGTAATATTGCCGGAGCTACAATCAAAGACCTTAAGGTTGTTGGAAGTGTCACAGGCTCTACACATTCCGCAGGTCTTGTTGGTCTCACAAGCTCGGGAAGTAATACGATTGTGAATTGTATAGTAAGTGCCGACGTTTCCATTACGAACAGTTCTATAGGAAATTTCGTCGGCGGTATTGTTGGCCAAGCTTGTGATGCCACGCTCAATATGACAGGATGCGTATTTAACGGTAGTTTGTCCTTGGTCAGGCCGAATGACTATAGTAACTTTTACTATGCTGGAGGTCTTATAGGCTGGTGTGGTGTTGATGGACATGGAAATCCTAATACAGCCCCCACACTAAATATCACCAACTGCTTCTCAACTGGTAAATATTATAATTACGCAGCCAAACATTTCCATCCCATAATTGTCAAATGGGATGGTATTACGGTGAACAGCGAAAACATTACAAACAATTATTACACAGGCAGTCCAACTGTAACAGCTAATAATAATTCGGCTCACTATGTGAATGCCGGCAAGCCAGCCCGCACTATCACCGCTGGTGATGATGTGGCCATCATCGATCTTGGTGAAAAAACAGAGTACGACGTCAGCGGCATCACAGGCTACGCTCATGGAATCAAATTTGGTGGCACCTACTACGCAGGAAACGGTGATGAAGTCAGCCTTACCCTCAGTCACACAACTAAGGATGGCTACACCTTCAAAAACTACACCGCCACAGGCGGCACCCTCAACGGCAACACCCTCACAATGCCCGACGCGGATGTCACCATCGGAGCCCAGTGGGAACGCAACGCCTTCGAACTGGCCGACAATACCGACAACAGCGGTGTGATCAGTACGTGGAAGGACAAGATGGCCGACGTCACCCTCCAGGGCCGCACACTCTACAAGGACGGCTATTGGAACACCATCTGTCTGCCGTTCAGCATCGCCGACATCAATGCGAAGGACGCCAGCGACAACTTCATCTGTCCGCTGCACGGTGCCACAGTGAAGACACTTGTCTCTTCCAGCTTCAGCGGCGGCACACTGTCGATGAACTTCACCGAGGATAAAGACAACATCACCGCCATCGAGGCAGGCAAGCCCTACATCGTGAAGTGGGATGCCACAACGCCCGACTACATCGAGAACCCGACGTTCACTGGTGTCACCATCAGCAGCAGCACCGCAGGCACGGCCCAAACGGACTATGTCGATTTCGTAGGCAGCTACAGCCCCGTCAACATCGCCGGTGAAGACCGCAGCATCCTGTTCCTCGGCACCAGCACCGACAGCAAAGGTACCCACAGCACCCTCTTCTATCCCAACGCGGCGATGACCATCAACTCCTGCCGCGCCTACTTCCAGCTGAACAAAGGCCTCACTGCGGGCGACCCGACTGCTGTGAAAGAGTTCAAACTGAACTTCGGAGATAGCGAAGACAGCGCGGACGGAATCGGCCTCACCCCCGACCCCTCTCCCGTGGGCGAGGGGAGCAATGTGGGCGAGGGAGCAATATTTAACCTTGCCGGGCAGCGCTTGAACACGATGCAGCGCGGCATCAACATCGTGAACGGTAAAAAGATAATACTCAAATAAATGAGACGCAATTATATCTTTCAAAAAATCCTTGCGGCGGTGCTGGCGATAGCAGCTCTGGCGGCAATGGCAGGAGTCATGACGGCCTGCTCTGACAATGATGACAATCACAGCGAAGAGCCGATGCTGAAAGGCGTCATCGCATCGTATAGCGACTATGGCGCTGCCATATTGAACATCACAGAAGCAGACATGACGAAGGCGGGATTCGCTCTTGGCGACAACATCGGCATCACCGTCGATAACAAAGCAGAGATTGTGATGCCTTACTTCGACGGCTACTACATCGCCAATGGCGAATACGTGTGTCTGGCTAATTCCAACTACCCGGGCATATTCTTCACGGCCAATAACATAGGGCTGCCCCAGGAACTTCGTGGGCTGGAGGGACATGCCGTCACCATCAGAATGAATAAAAAGGGGGGTAGCAGGGATGTGCAGGAGGCTATGGGCATGAGATATACCAACAACCGCGATGATTATCCCAACCTCTCCGACGAAGCGTATGCGAATGCTCGCATGGTGCGTGCCGGAAACATAGCAGACGGCGTGCTCCACCGCAGTTCCTCGCCCTTTTCCAACGGCTCCAATCGCGCATACGAAGTATCGGCCTATTTGGAAAACAATGGGGTAAAGACGGTGCTGAACCTCACTGACACGGAGGAGAAGATGATGGGCTACGAGATGCCTGCATACAGCCGTACGCTCTGGGAAGGAGGCAACGTGATTCTGTGCCCGGTGAAGACCGATCCCACGTCGGACGACTACAACAACCGGCTGATAGCTGCGCTGAAGGAACTCCCCACCCGCTCTGCTCCATACGATGTGCATTGCATGGAGGGAAAGGACCGCACCGGATATGTGTGCGCGCTGCTGGAGGGACTTTGCGGAGCGACGTATGACGAGATGGTGGCGGACTATCTGATCACATATTATAACTATTACGGAATCACTCCGGAGAAAGACCCCGATGTGTGCAACACCTTGTTGAGATTGAACCTCAACCCGTGCCTGATGCATTATGCCGGTGTCAGCGACGAGGCGCAGCTGCCTCAAGTTGATTATGCGAAAGCGTTCTCCGACTATCTGCTCTCCCATGGCATGAGTCGTCAGCAGTTGGATGCACTGGTGAATGCGTTAACTACAAGCAACGGATAAGACGGGAAAAAGATAATCATTAACTAAAGGAAAAAGGCGAGCGTGATGCTCGCCTTTTTCTATGTGTTCTACTTACGCCTGAAGTTCAGAACCCGAGCTTCGCGCGGATGTCGGCGGGAACGGCGTTCTTGTTGATGACGATGTTCATGGTCTTGTAGGCAACGTAGGCCTGGCTGACGTACCAGAAGCCCTTGAAGGGACCGCTCTCGCCCCACGAGTTCTTCATCATGAAGTACTCCTTGCCGTACTGATCCTTGGCGATGCCGTAGATCTGCATGCCGTGGTCGTCGGTCGTCTCCCAGTTGTCGTAACCCTCCTGACGCATCTCGGGCGTAATCTCCTTCTCGGCGTTGGCGCTGACGATCTCGACCTTCTCGGAGGCCTTCTCGCCTGTCCAGCGAGCCTGGTCGCTGCCTACGCCGGCTTTGAACTTGGTGTCGGGCACCATGGCGACGCTCTTGTTCTTACCGCTGCGACGGCTGAAGCCCTCCTCGCTGACGTCAGCGCCCCAAGCGAAGGTCCAACCGTTCTTGACTGCCTCGTACATGACGCGCATGAAGTCGTCGAGGGGCAGGTTGTAGCTGCTGGCCCAGCGCCAGTTATCCTCAATCTCCAGGATGAAGCTGCTCCAGTAGGGATGGTGCGTGTAGCTGGTCAGGCTCACATAGTCGTTGGGGTCGAGGGTCAGATATTCCTTGACGAAGCTCTGGGGCGTATAGCGCTTGCCCTTGTACTCGAACTCCTCGGGACACTTGCCGAAGTAGCCGTCGAGCATAGCCTGCAGGGCAGACTTCCATGCCTTCGGGTAAATCTTCTTGGCGCTGCTCTTGGAGATGCTCTCCAGATAGGCAGTCATCGGGGGGAAGAGTCCGCCGAAGTTGAAGAGGCTGTCGCCATACTCGGTGATGGGGTAAGGCATGATGCCCTCGGGGATGAGGCCGTAGTGCTCCATGCAGTAGAGTGCGTCCTCGAAGCTGCCGCCCTGAGCAAAGCTGGCGTCACCGTGGGTGCGGATGTGCTTGTCGGCGCGATCCACGTAGGTCTTGCTGATGAGGAAGGACTCGCAGAGGTCGATGTCATCCTTCAGCTCGGGGTGCTTCTTGATGGCCTCGCTCTCCAGGAATGCCAGAGAGGAGTAGGCCCAGCAAGTACCGCTGCTGTTCTGGTTCTTGATGCTTGTTACGGGGTGCTCGATGATGGTGGTGAAGATGAGAGAGTCCTTGTTTTCTTCTTTCTTCTTGTCCTTGTCCTTTGCGGCTGCAGGCATAACGAGCAATGCGGCTACAGCGAATAAGATAATCTTTTTCATAGGGTTTATTTTGAATTTTGAATTTAGTTATGGTTTAACTATTTTGATTCCCCCTAAAGGGGGTTAGGGGGTCTAATATGGTATTCTCTCTTTCCCCAGATAGCGGCAGCCGTCCTTGGTGATGAGGATGTCGTCCTCGATGCGGATGCCGCCGAAGTCCTTGTAGGTCTCCAGCTTGTCGAAGTTCAGGAACTCGGCGCAGTGGCCACTGGCCTTCCAGTCGTCGATGAGCGCGGGGATGAAATAGATGCCGGGCTCGTCGGTCATGACGAAGCCTTCCTGCAGACGGCGTCCGCAGCGCAGACAGTTGGTGCCGAACTGCTCCAGGTTGGGGCGAACCTCGTCGTCGAAGCCGACGTAGGTCTGTCCGAGGCCTTCCATGTCGTGGACGTCCATGCCCATCATGTGCCCGAGGCCATGGGGCATGAACATGGCGTGTGCTCCGGCGCGGACGGCTTCGTCGGTGTCACCCTTCATGAGGCCGAGCTCCTTCAGGCGTTCCGTCATGAGGCGGCAGACGCCGAAGTGCACGTCCCACCACTTCACGCCGGGTGCTGCGAGCGTCAGGGCGTAGTCGTGGCACTCAGCAACGATGTCGTAGATCTCGCGCTGGCGCTGGGTGAAGGTGCCGCTGATGGGCACGGTGCGGGTGTTGTCGCTACAGTAGTTCTCGTTGGTCTCGGCTCCGGCATCGCAGAGCAGCAGGCGTCCTGCCTCGAGAGGCCGTGGGCTGGGATAGCCGTGCATGATCTCGCCGTGCATCGTGACGATGGGCGGGAAGCTCACCATGCAGCCGCGACTGCTGGCAATGCCGCTGATGCGACCGGCAATATCCTGCTCGGTGACACCCGGGCGGCACATCTGCATGGCGGTGGTGTGCATCTCGTAACCGATGGCGCAGGCGCGCTCTATCTCGGCAATCTCGTCGGCGCTCTTCACGGCGCGCTGGTCCACAACGGCCTTGATGAGCTCCACGCTGGCGGCCTCCCGTTGCTTGGAGGGATGGATGCCCAGCATGTCCATGAGCTGAATCATGGTGTCGTGGCGATAGGGCGGCAGGAAATGGATGCGCTGACCGGCGGACTGGGCCTTCCTGACGAAATCAGGAAGCGCCTTCATCGGCATGGTCTTTGCCACGCCGCACTCCGCGGCCATGTCGGCTACGCTGGCAACGCTGCCGAACCACACGATGTCCTCGATGTCGATGTCGTCGCCCACGAGGTACTCCTGGTCGTTGTCCACGTCGATGATGCCGGCCAAGCCCTCGCGGTGCTGACCGAAGAAGTAGAGGAACGAGCTGTCCTGACGGAAACGATAGACGTTGTTGGGATAGTTGGCGGGCGCGTCGTTGTTGCCCATGAGCAGTATGATGCCCGAGCCGATGCGCTCCTTGAGCAGCCTCCGCCGCTCGATGTATGTGTTCTTGTCGAAAAGCATCTCTGAGATTTACGATTTGACGATTTACAATTTACTATTTATTTATCTCTTTGAAGAGTGAGGCCCTCTGAAGCCATGCGGATGATGTTGAGCGTGGAGGTGTCGCAAGCGAAGACGGCATTGAGGCCCTGCTCTTCCTGTGCAGGGTCGCCAACGTAGTCATCCCAGCGCTCCCAACGGGTATGCTTCGGCTGGGCATAACCGCCCCAGGCCCAGAAGCAGCAGCCCTGCAGCTTCCCACTATCTCGGAGGAGCCCCCAGATGTAGGCGTAGTAGATGTCACGGCCCTGGGTGGAAGAACCGGGCTCGATGAGATAGCCGTCGCGAGGATAGCCGAACTCCTCCAGGACCATCGGCTTGTTCAAGTCCTTCACGGCATCCCAGCAGAGATCCATGTAGGCACGGGTTCTGCGCGCAGCATACGGCACGCTGTCCACGGGAGACGTTGCGCCGTTCCCGGCCAGGCCGACCTCCAACGGACCGCTCACCGGACCGAGCCAGTGCCAGTTGTAGGGCCAGATGTGGATGCAGACGTAGTCGATCTCGGGGAAAGCATGTACCTGGCGGAACAGCTCGGGGTCTTCCTCGCAGCCCACGATGCCCTCGCTGCCCGTGGTGACGAGATGGTTGGCGTCGAGGCTCTTGATGAGCTTCGCCTGGGACTCAATCCAGTTCGCGAAGCAGACCTTTGTCACAGAGTCGCGGGCAAAGGCACGGGGCTCATTGGCAAGTTCCCAGGCCATGATGGCAGGCGATTCTGTGTAGGGCTTGCCGGTGACGGAATTGGTGCGCGTGACGATGAAGCGGACGTGATTCTCCGCCATCTCCTTTGCCTTGTCGTTCTGCACGAACTGGCAGTGATAGCGCTGAGCCACATCCCAGTCCGACCAGTCGGGCACAGGGCCGCAGCCTGCCCATTCCAGGTAGGCGCCGTATCCCCCACTCCATTCCCAGGAGTTGTTCAGGAAGAGGACAGCCGTCATCTCACGCTTCTCGAGCTCGGCAATGAGGTAGTCCAAGCCTTGTAGTATTGTGTCGTTATAGACGCCGGGCTCGGGTTGCAGGACGGGAACGACGTGCGAAGCCACTGTGTCCGGGCCTTCGCCGCCGACGAGGACGCGCACATTGCTGATGCCCACCTCCTGCATGAGGTCGAGCTCCTTGGCGAGACGCTCGCGGTCTCCGCCCTGACCTTCAGAGGCCAAGACAGCGCCGAACCAGAAGTTCGCGCCGATGAACTTGTACTCCGTCTCGCCGCGATAGAACTTCCCATCGCGAACCGTTACGAAAGTAGAGCTGTTGTTTGACTTTTCACCCTGACAGGAGAAGAGTCCTGCCAAAAGAATCGTGAAGATGTAAGCGAGGCGTTTCATAACATTTTCTATTTGTCTCCCTCTCTCTTGGAGAGGGTTGGGGTGAGGCTTTATATAATTATTTTACTCTTATGATAATTGTCGCGGAATGCCGTGGGCGAGCAACCCTTCTTCTTCTTGAAGATGCGGTTGAAGTTGCTGATGTTGTTGAAGCCGCAGTCGTAGCAAATCTCTGCCACACTGGTGTTGGTATCAACAAGGAGGCGTGCTGCGTAGCCGAGGCGGATATCGATGATGTAGTCGCTGACCGTCTTCCCCGTGCGGAGACGGAAGAAGCGGCTGAAGGCAGCTGGGGTCATGCCGGCGATGTCGGCAAGCGTCTTCAAGCGAATCTCAGACTTGAAGTTCTGGTCGATGTGCTCCTCGACAGCACGCACACGGCGGCTCTCGGGCTGGTTCTTCACGTTGGCGAAGGACTTGCTTGCCAACAGATGATAATTGTCCTGCAAAGAGAGTTCATAGAGAATCTCGAGCAAAGAAAGCATGCGATAGAAGCCGGGCTGTGCCGAGGTGATACCGGTAATCTTGCCGTACAGCTCCATGATGGCAGGCAGCTCGAAGGCAATGCCGCGCTTGGCATTCTCGAAGAGGACCCGCAGACTGGAAAGCTGGTTCTTCTGCAGGAACTGCTCGCCGAGCAAATCTGGCGGGAACTGAATGGTGATCTCGTGAATGGAATGACTCTGGCAGTCGTATTGATCCCACATGTGCTCCAGTCCGCTGCCCACAAGCACGAGGTCGTACTTGCCGAGCACTTCGATGCTGTCGCCCACAATACGGCGAGCTCCGTCGCAATGTTCCACGAAATTCAGCTCCATCTCCTCATGCTTGTGCAAGGGATAGGTGAAGCAATCCTTGTCACGGTCCACCATCAGGAAACAGTCCTTCTCTCCAAGTGGCGTGACTTCCGTAATAGCTTTATCAATCATGATATAATTGTATGTTTTTATCTTTTTGCGGCGTAAAGATACAATTATTTAATCAGACTAACAAACTTCGGGCAGAGAAAACATCAGAAGAGCCGCATCACGCCACTTGCAGGGCGGCCTGCGAGGAGTTCCTGACGCATGTAATCCATGTAGGGAGCCACATGCTGGAAGAAAATACGGTAGCCTGCACAAAGATAATTGAGGCCCGGCTCGCCGTCGGCTGTATGGAGGAAGCGTAGTCGCGGACACTCCCCGTGACAGGCTTTGAGCCACAGACATTCGCGGCACTGACGGGGAAGAGCTTCCTTCTTGAGCCGGCTGAAGTTGTTCTGCTTGGTGCCATAGAGCATCTGGGGCAAGCCGTGTGTGCGTATGTTTCCTAATTTATATTGCGGGAAAACGAAGTGGTCGCAGGAATACACGTCGCCATTATGTTCCATGACGGCTGCATGGCCGCACTCCTCGGCATAGACACAGACACCAGGCTCTGCGCCCATCCAACCGGCAAGGGTGGCATCGAAAAGTTGCACGAAGACCTCGCCCACATCGTGCCGCACCCATTCGTCGAAGATGGCGCACATGAAGTGTCCCCACTCCTCGGGACGAATGCTGAAGGGCGCAATGGGGCAATCCTCGTCGAAGACCTGAGCCAGATGCCGTCCGTCGCTATGCTCCTTGATACGCTCCACGACAGGACTTATCTGCAGGAACTTGCACTTCAGCTCGTCGCGGAAGAAATGGTAGAAGGCCATCGGATCTTGTGCATTATGGTGGTTGGCAGTCGCCATTGCGTTCCACTCAACGCCGTATTCGTTGAGCAGTTTGATGCCGTTCATTACTCTCTCCCAAGTTCCCTTGCCCTGGGCATCAAGGCGATAGGCATCGTGCTGTTCCTTTGTGCCGTCGATGCTGATGCCGACGAGCCAGCCTTCGTCATGGAGAAACTGGCACCATTCGGGCGTGAGGTAAAGACCATTCGTCTGAATGCTGTTGCTGATGCGCTTGCCGCGTCCGTAGTATTGCTGAAGCCGAACGGCCTGCTTGTAGAAGCTGAGCGGTTTGAGCATCGGCTCACCTCCGTGCCAAGTGAAGAGCACATCGGGCATTTGCTGGACCTGGATGTAGTCGCGGATGTACTGCTCAAGAACGGCCCCCTCCATACCTCCCCGAGGGGAGGCTTTTATTCCCTCCACCTCGGGGGAGACGAAGGGGGGCTGCAGGTGTTGCTTCTCCAGATAATAGCAATACTGGCAACGCAGATTACACAATGGTCCTGCCGGCTTTGCCATCACATAAAGCGGACGAGCGAAAGGATATGCTGTTGCCATGGATTAGGGATTAGAGATTAAGGATTAAGGTTTTGTTGATTGGAAGTCAGGATAGTTATTGTTTTAAGCTTTATTCTTTAATCTTTAATCCTTAATCCAGTATCCTGTTCGCCAAATGGCGAACAGGATACCATATTGCGAGCCATCCCACAGCAAGAACGGTGACAAGGACGAGAAGGATGTCTGTCAGATAGACGCTGACGGGATAAGTCTCTATGATGAAGTTGCCTTCGGTGTCGCCCATTGTCACCAAGCCATACTCCTGCTGAATCCAACAGAGAGCAGCACCGAGAACCAATCCGAGTAGAGCTCCCGCCAGGCTGATGATGTGCCCTTCCAGTCGGAAGATGGTACAAATCTGGGCATCGGTTGCTCCGAGACTCCTGAGCGTCTGGATGTCTTGCCGCTTGTCTATCATCAGCATTGAAAGCGAGCCGATGATGTTGAAGCAAGCCACCAATAATATAAAGGAAAGGAAGACATAGGAAATGAGCTTCTCGATACGCATGACGCGGAAGACGTCGTTCTGCTGCTCATAGCGGTCCTCCACTTTGAAGCGGCCACCGAGCTGTGTCTGTAGCTGTTGCTTGGCTTTATCCGGATTGATTCCTTCCTTGAGCTTCAACTCCACAGACGAAGCCCTACCCTCTCGGTCGAAAAGGCGTTGAGCGAACTGCAAACTGGTGATGATGTACCCCGCGTCATATTTCGATTGCCTGACCATAAAGACGACACCCGGACTCTGAAGTTCGTCGTGATTGAAGGAGGAAAGAGGATTGCCGATGTTGACGCGCTCACCGTGCTTGGGAGCATAAATCTGCAGTGGGTTCTCGAAGAAGGCCTGAAGACCGAGCTGTTGTGCCAGCTGTATGCCGAGAACGCCGTACTCCAACACGTCGGCATGGAGGATGAACGAACCGTCGCCATAGAGAATATCCTCGATGTGCGACTGCTTTGTGAAGTTATCTGCCACACCCATGATGGTTACAACCTGCTGCCGACCCTCTTGAACCACAAGGGCCTGTCCCTCAAGTACCGGTGTATAGACTTCGACCATTTCGCTCTTCTTGAGCCTCAGCAGAGCGGTATCTTTGACGCTGACCGTCTGTCCGTCTGTCGGAGTAACACGCAGCTCTGCATCGAAGGCCGTGAAGAGGTCGGCCACAAGGTCCTGGAAGCCGTTGAAGACGCTCAGGGTCACCACCATCGCCATCGTAGCAACCGCCACACCAAGCACCGAGATGCCACTGATAATGTTGATGGCATGATGGCTCTTCTTGGCGAAAAGGTACCGACGAGCTATGAAGAACTCGAGCCTCCCCCATCCCCTCCAAAGGAGGGGTGAACCAAAGCCATTTCCCATCTTTTCTATTCAGTTCCCCCCTCCCTTGGAGGGGATGGGGGAGGCTTTTAATAACTCATCAATATGTTCGACGTAATCCAATGAATCGTCGATGAAGAACTTGAGTTCGGGGATGATGCGGAGCTGCTTGCCGACGCGGGTGCCGAGTTCGTAGCGAACCTGACGCTGGTTGGTGTTGATATTCTGCACGATTTCCTGTGCCTTCTCGCTTGGGAAGACGCTGAGATAGACGCGGCAGACACTCAGGTCGGGGCTGATGCGGCAAGCGCTGACGCTCACCAGTACGCCTCGCATCGCACTTGTCTGCTTCTGGAAGATGTCGCTCAACTCCTTCTGAATGAGTCGGGCTATTTTGTTTTGTCTGGTTGTTTCCACCTAATTAATTTACTATTTGACGATTTACTATTTATTATTTAATTCTCCGTCGCAAATGGGGATTTGTTCCCCCCAAGGGGGTTAGGGGGTCAATCCTCTTCACTAAACATTGGGTCCCACGCGGGCAGCCTTACGGGCTTCTGCTTCAGCAGGTCGAGCACGGAGGCTGGACAATAGCAACGGTTCGCCACCACGCGGAACATATATTCGCGGAACCATTCGTCGGTCATCATGATGTAGCCGCTCATGCCGCTCTCCCTGCCCCAGCTGTTCTCCACTTTCCACTTGATGGGGTTGCCCTTGCCGTCGAGGTCAACTGCCATCAGGGTCATAGCGTGTGTGCTGCCGCTGTCGAAGGTCTCGATGCGCTGCTTCTTGTTCATGCCGAAGGTGGTGCCGAGGAGGCTTCCGTAGTCGAAGTTGTTGATGTCGGCAATGCCTGTACTGCGGTCGAGGAACTTGTTCACGTCGCAACTGAAATACATCTGGCAGCTGTCCTTCAGCGAGGCGATGGCGATGCTCTCCAGCTCCTCGATGGGAATGTTGACGTAGAGCCAGTTGTGTCCGTCATAGACGTGGCGGTCGTAGTCAATCTCATAGACCTTATTGTAGGGGCGGCTGGGATCGTTCATCAGCATGACGTAGTCCTTGTTAAGGTCCTCGCCCTCGTTGATGCAATAGGTTTTGAAGAATTCTTGAGGAGTATAGCTGCGGCCTTGATAAGTGAACTGTGTAGGCGGTACGCCGTAAGCCATTACAAGCATCCGATAGACGGTGCCGAGCTGCTCCACTTTGAGTGCCTCCAGCTGCTTCTCGCTCATGCCTGCCTCGCTCTTCTCGCGGAGGGTGATACCGAACTCGCGGAGCTTCCGCTTCATGTGCTCGCGGAACTCGCTGGTGCTATTGCTGACGTAGGTTTCGGGCATCACGTCGGCAGGCACAACGCCGTACTTCGTGGCGAGGTCGGCAACGCCGGTATAGGTACCGCCGTCGGAAATCGGGTGCTGGAAGAGCCAGCGCACTATCTCGCTGTCGATAGGCTGTTTTTTTGTGTCGATAATGCCTTGCAGGAAGAGGTTGCTCTTCTCCAACTGGTCATAGAAGAAGAGGTAGCACTGGCTGAGGACGAAGTCCTTCGTGCCGAGCTTCTTCATGGCGCGACCTCTCAGCACGTTCAGTCCCGTAAAGAGCCAGCAGCGTCCGCTGCCCTTCTGGTCGGTAATACCTGTGTTCTTCACCTCGATGCTGAAGTTCTTGTCCTTCGCTCCGGCGTTCTCCTGGTTGATGGCCATCTTCTGGAGGCCGACGTTGCTGATGGCATTGCGGAGCGCCTTCTCCGTGGGTGTTCCTGTGTAGCTGCCCTCGAGCTTCTTGAGCACCTCGGGCGTGATGCTTGTTTGTGCGGTGAGCAGCGAGCAAAAACCAACTGCAAGTGTACATAGAATAGTCTTTTTCATATCTTACTTTGTTTAATTTCGCTGCAAAGATACGAAAAAAAACAATTATATCACCTATATCGCGCTATAATATAAATATAATGTGTAACTTTGTTGAGCATATATAGGCTTAACCAGCGAAAACGAAATTGTAACCAAATCGTAACCGCTTTTTTATTATAACATGCGAATTTCTGCGTACCTTTGCACACAGATAAACCATAAACACGCAAGATAATATGACGATTGCTATTGTATTCACACTGCTCGGTTCGTTAGCATTGCTCATCTTTGGCATGAAGACGATGAGCGAGGCCCTCCAGAAGATGGCTGGTCCGAAACTGAGACATGTCCTGGCCCGCATGACCACCAACCGCTTCACGGGAATGCTCACCGGTATGGGCGTGACAGCGGTAGTGCAGAGTTCGACAGCCACAACGGTGATGACTGTCTCATTCGTCAACGCCTCTCTGCTCACACTGGCACAGGCCATCAGCATCATCATGGGAGCGAATATCGGCACGACACTCACAGCCTGGATTATGTCGGCAGGCTTCTCGTTCAATATCGCGGATTTCGTGTGGCCGGTATTTATCTTGGCCATGTTCCTTATCTATAAAAAGAAGCACGAGACTATCGGCTATTTCCTTTTCGGCGTTGCCTTCCTTTTCCTTGGCCTTGGCACACTGAGACAGACAGGTACGGACATGAATCTTGGCGAAAACGAGGCGGTGCTTAATTTCTTTAGCTCGTTCGACCCCGACAGTATTGTCACCACGCTATTGTTTTTGCTCATCGGCGGCATACTGACCATGTGCGTACAATCCTCGGCAGCGGTGATGGCCATCACGATGATTCTCTGCTCTTCGGGTGCCCTTCCCATCTATCAGGGTATCGCATTGGTGATGGGCGAGAACATTGGTACCACCGTCACCTCCAACCTGGCGGCTCTCACGGCCTCCACACAGGCTCGTCGGGCAGCCTTTGCACACATGTTCTTCAATGTCTTCGGCGTCTGCTGGATGTTGTGTGTGTTTCACCCCTTCGTCAATTTCATCTGCTCGTTAGCGGGATATGACACCGGCATGGACCGTGCTACAGTCGGGCATGATGTCTTTATGGCCAATGCCGCACGTCTGAGCTTCGTGCTCGCTACTTTCCACACCTGTTTCAACGTAGTCAACACGTCGCTGCTCATCGGCTTCATCCCACAGATTGAACGCATCGTGAAATGGGTTATCAAGGACAAGCCCCAGCCCAAGAGTCCCAGCCGTCTGCAGTATATCAATAACGGACTGATGGCCACACCCGAAATCTCCGTTCTTCAGGCACAGAAGGAAATCGTCCACTTTGCCGAACGGATGCAAAGGATGTTCGGCATGACACGTGCCCTGCTCGACGAGAAAGACCGGAAGGAGTTCGACCAGCAATTTGAGCGCATCGAGAAGTACGAGGATATTGCCGACAACATGGAGATCGAGATTGCCAACTATTTGGATGAAGTCAGCAACGAGCGTTTGTCTGACGAGACGAAGGCAAAGATACGCGACATGCTCCGCCAGATCGGCGAACTGGAATCCATAGGTGATGCCTGCTATAAGTTGGCCCGCACCATCCAGCACCGCAGGGACGGACGCGAGGACTTCACCGCCCAACAGTACAACCATCTGCATGAGATGATGCGGCTGGTGAACGAGGCAATGACACAGATGATGGTCATCGTCAACGGGCGACGTGATGACCTGACCATCTATACCTCGCAGGAGATAGAGCGCGATATCAATGCCCTGCGCGACCAGTTCAAGGCCGAGAGCATCCTCGAAGCAACGGCCCACGACTACTCCTACGCTATCGGCTCTATCTACAACGATATCATTGCCGAATGCGAGAAGTTGGGCGACTACGTAATGAATGTCGTTGAGGCCCGTCTGGGCAGACGTTCACTCAGCTTTCGCGGAATGCAGGTGAACCTCGACCGCAAGACTGTCACCATCGACGGTCAACCCGCCAGCCTTACCCGCACTGAGTTCGACCTGCTCTGTCTGCTTCTCCAGAATCGCGGCCAGGTCCTCTCCCGTCAGCAACTAATGGACAGCATCTGGGATGGTGTCATCGTCTCCGACCGCACCATCGACGTCCATATCACCCGCCTCCGCAAGAAGCTTGGTCCCTACGCCAGCCACATCGTCAGCCGCCAAGGCTTCGGGTACGTATTCGAGGTAGAACATAACTAACGGAGATTTGCGGCTCTCTGCTCACTATTTTAGAGACAAGGCACAAGGATTAACTACCTTTTCCCCGCACTTTTTTGCAGATTTTTTGATTTGATAGTGTGATAAATAATAAATAATGTGTATCTTTGCAGACGTGATACAAAAAAAGACGTATATGAGTACAGCAACATTGACAAGCCTGCTTGATTATCTCTACGGCACACTTACGCCGAGCAATATGCGCTGGGTAGGAGAGCATCTGATAGATCGTGCTATCCAAGAAGAGCATACCCCCAAGCCCTACACTATGGAGGAAATCAATACTATGTTAGACTTGGCTGAAGCCGACATTGCAGCAGGCAGAACTACTCCCGACGAGGAAGTGTGGCGCAGGTACGATGAAAGATGCGCTCGCGAAGAAAAGGAGGAACATGAACTTTCAGAGGCAGTATGAGAGTAGAGTGGACTGATTATGCCGACATGCGTCGTGATCAAGTTGCCGACTATATCCGTGACCACTTCGGTGCCAAGTATAAGAATCGCTTCATAAATGATGTTCGCAAGATCACCAAGATGTTGCGCCGTAATCCGAATATCGGTTCCATTGACCCGCTTTTTGCAGACCGCCCTGTTGCCTATCGCAGTATTATCATCAATGGCCTGAGCAAAATGGTGTATCGCATCGATGACGACACTATTTATATCGTCGGTTTCTGGGACACTCGTCAAGAGCCTGCGGTGCAAGCGGCACAGGTGAAAGAATGAAGACAATCCATTGACAATGGTTCAGCAACAACAATGAGCTGATAGATTGACGGGCCCCGTCACTATCCGCTCACTGTTTTTAAGGCAAGGAACAGGGATTCTTTGAGAGAATGGAACAGGGAGAGTGAGACTAAAACAATTTACTTTTCTTTATTTCTTCCTTCGAACCCCTAATCTCTCAAGGTTCTCACGTAATTTCTCACTCTCCGTTTTCGCATTGTTTTGCCTGTAACGCAATATAGCTTCTTCTCGAGTTAGTGCCGGTGCTGATGTTCCTTGGCTATTTTGCTGAGATACCGAACTATTTCCTTTTGGAATTTGAGTAGATTCGGTTTGTGCAGGTTCCTCTTCTTGAGGTATCACAATTCCCTTGTCACCTATACAATGTATCCTCTCTAAATTCCAGCATGCTGCCTCAAATATGTCTTTGTCAACGGTGCCACTGCCTCCTCTTAACATATCATATTCTGTTGCCTTCTTTTTACTTCCATCCTCTATATCATAAACGAAGTTACCTTCGTACTCGTCTTCTAAATGTATATCATAACCTTCATATAGCTGGGAACCTTTGCAAACAATATGATAATATGATCCATTCTTGAACTTCCTTTCCCACACGCCAGTTCTTGTATCCTTAGTATACTCGCCCGTTATAACAGAATTGGGTAATTCTATTTTCACAGGTCCATTCACTCTTCCGTTCTTATTAGTCGCTGAAAGAATTATCTTTTCATTAAACATTCCCCAGTTTTCTTCGTATTCGTATATTCCATCTGGGACTCCATCAACATAATTGGCCTTGAGTGTATTGACTTCATTTAGCTTGTTTGTCGCTGTATAAGTCCATAAGCCATCTCTTTTGTTGTTTTTAAATGAACCCCTTATTTCCACTTCACCCTTGTACTCCATATATCCTGGTCTAGCACCATTTCCCTTCCAATGGAATTCACCTTGGAATACACGGCCTTCATCTGTTTCATAATATGTATAAGTAGCTTCACCATTCTTAAAACTACCTGAGTAGGTTTTCAATTCTTGGGCATTTGATAATGTCGCTACCATAAGAGCAGACATGATAATAATCTTTCTCATTTCCATTTCATATTAATAGTTAATCCATTCAGGAACGCCGTCCCGATTCACAAAGGTATTGGCAATAGCACCACAAGTCGTTGGTATTCTGCAATCCTTTTCGATGTCTTCCCATCGACGATAAGCTGCTGCAATACCAGATGCCATTCCTCTCTCACTACCATAGGAATCAAGATTGTTATCCTCTAACACTTTGATAAGCGCAGAATAGCTCATCTTAATGTTTTGACTAAACAATACCAACGCCAGTCTGCCTATGAATTCATAGGTGCGGTTCTCCAGATTAGGTTCTTTTTCCATAATTGTATCCTCCCTGTCTTCCCAGTCCCACGGAAGACGTTTAAATGTATATACATGAGAAGCGTGGAACTGATGCCGCTTCTTCAAATGGAGGTCGTGAGATACCCTAGTACGAGAAATTGCAATCAGCCCACGCTATACGCGCGAACCATTACACTTTCCTTGCGTACTATAGAAATTTCTCACGTTTCCATTTGCAAGTCGAGCATAACGCTTCGTTTATTCCAATAAGACAGTGCTTTCCTTTCGGATTGCTCTGCAAATTTACGATTAATTTCTGGATTGGCAATATCTTTTCCCGAAAAAAAGTGAATGATACCCTATACAAAACATTTTTTCCCTAGGGATAAAAGTCTTTTCTACGGCATTTAAAATTATTTTCAAGCTTTGAAAATATATAACCAAGCCTTGAAAATAAATTATCAAGCCATGAAAATATATTTTCAAGGCTGGAAAATTGTTTTTTCCCCTATATTTCGTAACTTTGTACCCTGTAAGAAAATGTTTTATACCTAATAACACGGAATTTTATGCCACAGTACATTAAAAAAGAGATGCCTGACCTGAACGGAACAGGCGAAAAGAAGGCTTATTACAAACTGAAAACCTGGCGCAAGCTGGACTTCAACGAGTTCGTAAAGCGCTGTAGTTCAATCCACCGAGCATACGGCAGGAGTGTGATAGAAGGCGTATTGGTTGCCTTTTGCGAGCATCTGGCTTATGAGATCGGCAACGGATACAGCGTGAAGATTGACGGCTTGGGAACATTCACAGCCAAACTGGGTGTCCGCGAGGACAAGGAAATGGACGACTTTGAGGAGGGAAACACGAAACGCAACGCGAAGAGTATAGAAGTTACCGGCGTAAAGTTCAGGGCCGACAAGAATCTGATATGGGAGATCGACCGGAACTGCGATTTGGAAAGAGGAGGAGAAGAGCGTCTGAGGAAGCCCAAATATTCGCCGGAGGAACGCATTGAGCGGGCCCGTCGGTTCATGGAGAAAAACGGCTTTATGCACGTAGATGATTACGCTCGGCTGACAGGTTTGTCCTACTCTACAGCTTCAAGGGAACTGCGTCACATAGCCTCCGACCCTTCGTCAGGCATCATAAGTCAAGGTCGCAAAAGCGGCAAGCTTTATCTCCTGGCAAAGGAAGCACAAGAATAGTGACATTTTCCGCTTTTTCCCTTTTCTTTTGCCCTTTACCCTTTGCCGTCTCGATTGTTTTCACTACATTTGCAAAGGAATTATACTATTTTATGAGGAAATCGAATTACGACAAGCAACCAAGTACGCACATTGACGGTAAGGTCATCTGCGGCTGGGCGGGCATCGTCCAGACGCTCTCCGAGGCTTGGGCGGACGAACCCGTCTGGGCCATCGACCTCTACCCTGGCTGTTACGAGGAGGACTTCCTTGAAGCCTTTGCCAAGACAGGGCGCAAGGTCATCGACACGCGCTCCCTGATGCGACCGGAAGAGGAAATCCGCCAACTGACGGAACGCTTTATGACGGACGATGTGCTGTTCGGATACCTCTCAAACATTCGTTTGCACGAATATTTTCAAATTGATAATGGACAATTGATAATTGATAATGACAAACCATGCGTCATTATTGGCACTGGCGCGGCATTCGTCGCAGAAAAATTGTCAATTGTCAATTGTCAATTGTCAATTATCTGCTACGCAGATATGGCCCGTTGGGAGATTCAGCAACGCTTCCGCCGTCATGAGGTGAAGGCACTGGGCATCGACAACCACGAGGACAGCCCGTCGGTACAATATAAAAGAGGTTATTTCAACGACTGGAACATCATCGACCGCTACAAGGACGAGCTGATGCAGAGCGGACGCATCCAGTTCTGGATTGACTCGAACCGGCGCGACGAACCCAAGATGATAACCGACGCCCAGATGCGGCAGGGATTGGAACGCACGGCTCATAAGCCCTTCCGCGTGGTGCCTTTCTTCGACCCTGCGCCTTGGGGCGGACAATGGATGAAGGAGGTGTGCGACTTGCCTCGCGAAGAACAGAACTACGGCTGGTGCTTCGACTGTGTGCCGGAGGAGAACAGCCTCTACCTCGAGGCCGAAGACACGCTCTTCGAGTTGCCTTCGCAGGATGTCGTGCTGGCTCACAGCCGCGAGTTGCTCGGTCAGCAGGTTTGGGCGCGCTTCGGCAAGAGTTTCCCTATCCGCTTCGACTTCCTCGACACGATGCAAGGCGGCAACCTCAGCCTTCAGGTGCATCCCACCAACGAGTTCGCGCAGAAGGAGTTCGGCCTTCCCTATACGCAGGACGAAAGCTACTACCTGCTCGATGCAGGAGAGGATGCAGTCGTCTATCTCGGCCTGAAAGAAGGCATCAATCCAACGGAAATGATTGAGGACCTTCGGGCCGCTCAGCGCGGAGAAATCCTCTTTGATGCAGAGAAGTTCGTCAACAAGCTTCCCGCCAAGAAGCACGACCACTACCTCATCCCGGCTGGCACCATCCATTGCTCCGGCGCGAACAGCATGGTGCTGGAAATCAGCTCTACGCCCAGCATCTTCACCTTCAAGCTGTGGGACTGGGCACGTCTCGGCTTGGACGGCAAACCGCGTCCCATCAACGTGGAGCGAGGCAAGCACGTCATCCAGTGGGAGCGCACCACGCCTTTCGTGAAGGCAGAAATCGCGAACCACTTCGAGGTACTCAGCGACGAGGACGGCATCAAGGAAGAACGGACCGGCCTGCATCCCAACGAGTTCATCGAGACACGAAGGCACACCTTCACCCGTCTTGTAGAGCACAACACCAATGGCGGCGTGAACGTCCTCAACCTCGTGGACGGCGAGGCTGCCCTCATCGAGAGTCCCGACGGCAAGTTCGCACCATTCGAGGTGCACTATGCCGAGACCTTCATCATCCCCGCCTGCATCGGCCGCTACACCATCAAACCCCTCGGCGGCGAGTGCATGACGATTAAAGCCTACATAAGGAAATAACATGAAAGCATCCCTCCTCTCCATATTGGCAATGTTCCTGGCGCTCACCGCAAGCGCTCAGGGTACATTATTGGCTGACTTCGAGAACGGAGGGACAGGAAAGTTGAGAATCGGTACGGACTATGCGGCCAGCCTGTTCAAGGTGACACCTAAAGTAATGACCAATCCCGACAAGACGGGAATAAACACTTCGAACAGATGCGTTGGTGCCACGAATGTCGCAAATGCGGGTTGGTGGCAGAACTTCCTGGTTCTGGAACTCAAGACGCCCGTCGTCATCAAGGACGACAACTGCTTTCTGTCGATGCTTGCCTACCGCTCCATCCAGCCAAAGGACATGCGCATCGGCATCAACGGCTATGGGGATACGGAACAAATCTTTCAGGGCAAGCTGTCGCAGGATGCCACTTGGCAGGAGCTGACCTTCGACCTCGAAGCCTTCTACGGCCAAAGGCTTCAGAAGATTTACATCATATTGAGTTGCAACTGGAGTGACCCGAGCTCCGGCTGGGGAGAGGCGACCTATTGTTTCGACGACATACGCCTCAGTGGAGCCGAGCCTTTGCCCGATGCGTCTGTGAGTATCGACACTTCGAAGTGCTATCAGACCATTCAGGACTTCGGAGCCAGCGACTGCTGGACGACGGAGTTCATCGGCGATTATTACAGCACCACGCAAAAGGCGAAAGCTGCCAAGTGGCTGTTCAGTCAGCAGATGGACAAGAACGGCAACCCCGAAGGCATCGGCCTGAGCTGCTGGCGTGTGAACATCGGGGCAGGTAGTGCCACACAAGGCGAGGACAGCAACATCGCAGAGGAAATCCACCGCACGGAATGTTTCCTGAATCAGGACGGCACCTACGACTGGACGCGGCAGGACGGACAGCAATGGTTCATGCGTCAGGCCAAGGAATATGGCGTAGAGCATTTCCTGTTCTTCTCCAACTCTCCGCCCATCTACTACACGAAGAACGGCAAGGCAAATGCCAACAACCAGAACATTACGTGCAACCTGAAAACGACCTGCTACGACGACTTTGCGGAGTTCCTTGCCACCGTCACGAAACACTTCGTGGACGAGGGCTACAACGTCACCTACATCGACCCCGTCAACGAGCCGCAGTACGACTGGAAGAGCGGTCAGGAGGGCTCGCCTTGGGAGAACTCGGACATAACGAAGCTCGCCAAGCAACTCGACAAGTCGATTGCCAGCCGAGGACTCGACACGAAGATACTCATCCCCGAAGCCGGTTCGCTGACCTGCCTCTATGCCGGCACATCCGCGAGGGGCAACAAGCAGATTGAGGCCTTTTGGAAACGCACTAACTCCTCCACCTATATCGGCAACCTGAAATCGCTGGCTCCCGTAGCAGCAGCCCACAGTTACTGGACCGTCAGCAGCGACGAGTTGTTGCGGGAGGTGAGGGAAAAGGTCCGCAACGAAGCCGCTAAATACGGTGTGCAAGTGATGCAGACAGAATGGTCGATGCTCGACGATCCGCCAAGCACCAGCGCAGGGTTCCCTGCCAGCTACGCGGAAGCCTCGAAGATGAGCATCGCGCTCTTCATGGGCAAGCTGATTCAGTGCGACCTCACCATCGGGAACATGGTGGGCTGGAGCTACTGGACCGCCTTCTCGCAAGAAAAATGGGGACATAAGAACCGCTTCCACCTTATCCGCGTAAACACAAAAGGCGATACAGGCGAGGAAAGCACCGGTGACCTCAAGCAGGGCGGCACGCTGACTGCCGACAAAAACCTCTGGGTGCTCGGCAACTTCAGCCGCTTCATCCGCCCAGGCTATAAACGAATCGAACTCGAGTCTTCCGAGACAGATGATGGCCGCCTCCTGCTCGGCTCAGCCTGGCTGTCGCCCGACGAGAACGAGGTTGTGACGGTGCTGGTGAATCTGAGTCATGCTCGCCGGAAGGTCGATTTGTCCATGGTTTCTGGAGAAGCAAGCGAGGTCAGGACATACGTGACCGACCGAAGCCGCGACCTCAAGCTCGACACATCGCTGCAGGACCTACACAACCTGGAACTGCCAGCACGCTCTGTTGTGACTGTCGTCATCGGCCTGGAGGACGCGACAGGAATAGGGAATGAAGAATTCAGAATAAAGAGTGAAGAATCAGACAATGTCATCTATGACCTCAGCGGTCGGAAGATAGTAAATGACAAATTGTCCAAAGGTATTTATATCATAGACGGACGCAAGATAGCGAAATAAATCAGAATAATAAGAATAACCCAAAAAGAACTACGACTATGACTAAAGACAAGAAAATCGTGCTGACGCTGGATGCTGGCGGCACCAACTTCGTTTTCTCCGCCATTTGCGACAACGAAGAGATTGTAGAACCCGTGCGCCTGAAGGCCGTAACCACCGACACCGAGGGCTGTCTGGCAACCCTCGTGCAGGGCTTCACCACCGTCAAGGAGAAGCTCGACGCAGAGCCTGTTGCCATCAGCTTCGCCTTCCCTGGCCCTGCCGACTACGAGCGCGGCGTCATCGGCGACTTGCCCAACTTCCCGTCCTTCCGTGGAGGTGTAGCACTCGGCCCGTACTTGGAGAGTGTCTTCAAGATTCCCGTGTATGTAAACAACGATGGCAACCTCTTTGCCTACGGAGAGGCTTTGGCTGGAGCACTGCCGCGCATCAACAAGGCACTGGAGGAGGCTGGCTGCAAGCGTCGCTACAAGAATCTGGTCGGCATTACTCTCGGCACAGGCTTCGGTGGCGGCGTGGTGATTGACAAGGTCTTGCTGAAGGGCGACAACAGTTGTGGCGGCGACGTATGGTGCATGCGCAACGGCATGTATCCCTTCGTGATTGCAGAAGAGAGTGTCAGCATCCGTGCCGTCCGCAGGGTGTATGCCGAGATGTCGCACGAAGAGATTGGCGACCTCACGCCCAAGGACATCGGCGACATAGCCAACGGCACGCGCCCGGGCAACATGAAGGCCGCTCAGGAGAGCTTCCGCCAGCTGGGCCAAGTCTGCGCAGCGGCTCTGGTAAACGTGCTGAACATCGTCGATGGTATCGTTGTCATCGGCGGCGGCTTGTCCTACAACTCCAAGTGGATTCTGCCCGGCATGATGGAAGAGTTCGCCCGTCCCGCAGGCACATTCTCCGGCAACCTGCTGCCTACGCTCCAGTCGGAGGTTTATAACTTCGAAGACCCAGAACAACGTGCCGCCTTCCTCGAGGACAAGGATGTCTATGTCAATGTGCCGCACACCGACAAGAAGGTGCTCTATTGCGCCCAGCGCAAAGTGGCTGTCTGCATCTCCGAACTCGGAGCCAGCAAAGCCATCAACCTCGGTGCCTATAACTTTGCATTGAATCAAATAAGATGACCCCCCACCCCCCTTTAGGGGGAGAAAAGGAAACCGACAAACAAGTAACCTATTAACAAAATCCCTCCGACCGAGTTCTCCCCCTAAAGGGGGTCGGGGGGTCCGTAATATGAATAAAAAACTTTTCCCCGTCATGCTGTGCTTCTTCGCCATGGGCTTCGTCGATATGGTGGGTATAGCCAGCAACTATGTGAAGGCCGACCTGAATCTCTCCGATTCGATGGCCAATACGCTCCCCTCGCTCGTATTCTTCTGGTTCCTCATCTTCAGCATCCCCACAAGCCTGCTGATGAATAAGATAGGCCGCAAGAACACGGTACTGTTGAGCCTCGTAATGACGTTGGCGGCAATGGTGGTGCCGATGTTTACCCTCGACTTCACCATGTTGCTTCTCTCCTTCTCCCTCCTGGGAATAGGCAACGCCATCATGCAGACCTCGCTCAATCCGCTGGTGGATAGTGTGATGAAGGGCGGCGCCTCGGCCAGCACCCTGACCTTCGGGCAGTTCATCAAGAGCATCGCCTCATTCCTCGCTCCCATCATCGCCTCTTGGGGTGCCACCACCAATGCCTTCGGCTTCGGCTGGCGGGCACTCTATCCCATCTATCTGGGAGTAGGCGTGTTGGCGACATTGTTACTCTTCGGGACAAAGACCCCCTCTGACTCCCCCATGAAGGGGGAGAAATCGGTCAGCAAGCAGTTTGCAGGATGTTTTGCCTTGCTCCGCAATCCGTTCATCCTGTTCTGCTTCCTCGCCATCATCTGCCACGTTGGCATTGATGTGGGAACCAGCGTGACTGCGCCGAAGATTCTGATGGAACGCACCGGCATCCTGCTCGACGATGCCGCTATTGTCTGCACCATCTACTTCGTGGCGAAGGCTGCGGGCAGTTTCTCGGGCAGCTTCATCATGAGCTACCTCAAGGACTGGACTTTCCTGCTCCTGAGCGTCCTAATGATGGTAGCGGCAGCATTTGGCCTCATCTATGGTCAGGACACCGCAGTCATCTATGCCAGCGTTGCTCTGATGGGCTTCGGCAACGGCAATCCATTCAGCATCGTCTTCGCAAGAGCCATGCAAGCAGTTCCCGAGAAGAAGAACGAAGTCAGCGGTCTTCTCATCATGGGTATCTTCGGCGGCACCATCTTCCCGCTCCTCATGGGCTTTGCCAGCGATGCCACAGGTCAAGTCGGAGCCGTCCTCGTCATGTCCGTCGGCATCCTCTACCTTCTCGGCTTCTGGCTTCGAGGCAGAAAAGCATAAGCTTTTTCGGAGATACATAGAAAAAGGAGCAACCTCACGGCTGCTCCTTTTCGCTGTTAGCTGTTGTTTTTGAGAGAAAAAGTTATAACTCTCGTGCAACTGATTGTTTTAATAAGCAAATGATTTTATAAAGCATGAATGATTATCGGGAAAATGTGTCGAGTGTGTCCGTAGGCTGTGCGGTAAGCGATGCCGACTGCTGCTCGGGACTGCCGATGGTGATATGTTGCAAACTGTCAGCAGAAACGCTTTCTGCCATTTGCGGAGCAACGGCATCCTCTTCTGAAAAGCTCTGATAAGCAGCATTGCCGATGGTGAGCATGATTGCAACAAGACCTGCGGCTCGGTATAACGGACGCAGACGGCGCATGAAGGTCAGGCGGCGAGCCTTACACACCTGTATCGGTGCCTCTTCTCCAACCAGACGAAGCATCCTGTTCTGGAAGTCCTCGCTGAGGTGCTCGTTTGCCATCTCGTCCTCCTCAATGAAAAGTTGGCGATAGGGAAGCAGGCTCGCAGGCACATCCTCCTGACGGAAGAAGTTGCGGAGGATGGTTTCCTCCTCCCGTGTCGTCTGGCATTCCCAGTAACGCTCCAGCAGTTGTTCTATATATTTATAATCCATTTCTTTATTTTAGTTCTTGCCCGATGCAAATAGACCTTGACTTGTGTCTCGCTAATGCCCAGCGCCTCGGCTATCTCCTGATAGGTCTTGCCTTCGATGTCTCGCAGCAACATGATTGTACGCTGCACTTCAGGCAGGTCGTCCATGAGCCTTCTGACGAGAGAGAGTTGTTCGCGAGCCTCCAATGAAGGTTGAGAGGTGAGAGGTGTGAGGTGAGAGGTCTCAACTTCGTCGAGGGACTTGGTGTTCCGCCCTGCCCGTTTCGCGATGTCAAGCGCCCTGTTCCTGCATGTTGCGATTGCGAACGCTTCGAGATTGTCTATCTGCTCCCACTGGCTGCGCTGCTCCCACACCTTCAAGAGCGTGTCCTGCACCACATCCTCGGCCTCTGCCCTGTTCATCGTAATGCGAAGAGCCAGGCGGAAGAGCCTATCGCCCAGCGGCAAAACGGTGGTTCGGAAGCTGATATTATCCATCTCTCTACTTATGAAGACGATTCAGGGCTGCAAAAGTTACAGCCCTGAGTGAATTATTTTTCTTTTATTGTTGTTCCCCGCGAGCCGTCGATGTTATCCGAGTGGGTAATAACAACTTGCCGAACGCCTCGATGAAGGGCTTCAAAGGCATTCTCGAGTTTCGGAATCATGCCGCCGGAAACGATGCCTTCGGCAACGAGTCGCTTGAACTGTTCCTCGTTGATGGCAGGAATGACGCTGCTATCGTCGTCGGCATCGCGAAGAACTCCCGCTTTCTCAAAGCAGAAAGTCAAGGTCACGTCGTAATGCGTGGCAAGGGCACAGGCAACGGACGAAGCAATAGTGTCGGCATTGGTATTGAGGATGTGACCTTCGCCATCGTGCGTAAGCGGAGCCACGACTGGCACTGAACCGCCTTCAATAAGCTGCTCAAGCAAATGTGCATCCACCTTATCGACATCGCCCACAAAGCCAAAATCAATCATCTGTTCGCTACCGTCATCCATCCTGACACGCTTCAATGGACGTTTGTGGCTGCGAATGACATCGCCATCGGCACCCGTCAGGCCAATTGCCTTTACACCTTTCGCCTGCAAGCCCGCTACGATGTTCTTGTTGACCAAGCCGCCATAGACCATCGTCACGACCCGAAGCATCTCCGCGTCCGTAATGCGACGACCGCCCACCATCTTGCTTTCAATGCCGAGACTCGCGGCCATCGATGTTGCCAAACGGCCGCCGCCATGCACCAGTACCTTGCGGCCAGACATTGCCGCAAACTGATTGAGTAGCGAAGCAAGCGATGCAGCATCTTCCACTACACCACCGCCTACCTTTATTATATTTATAGCCTCCCCCAACCCCTCCAAAAGAGGGGAGAATGGAAGACTGTTATTTATTTCTTTTTCCTTCATTTACTTTTCATTATTCACCCCTCTTTTGGAGGGGCCGGGGGAGGCTATTATCTGTATTTATCTTCGTCCTTGTCGTCGAGCATAGAGAGATAACTCGTATAACGACTTTCTGCAATACGTCCTTCGGCTAATGCCTGCAAAACTGCACAGCCTGGCTCATGCGTATGTGTACAATTACCAAAGCGACAATCTGCCGAGACCTTGAATATCTCGCGGAAGTAATGCGACACTTCCTCGCGCTCCATATCGAATGTCCCGAAGCCTTTGATGCCCGGCGTGTCTATAAGTGCTCCGCCCTGTGGCAGGAAATACATCTGCGAGAAAGTGGTGGTGTGCATACCTGCATCATGCGCCATACTGATTTCTGCCGTCTTGGCATCGGCCTCGGGAACAAGCAGATTGAGCAAGGTGCTCTTGCCTACGCCGCTGTTACCGCTCAGCAACGTAGTCTTGTCCCGAAGTTCTTCCCGCAACTCCACAATTCCGTTACCATCTACTGCCGAACATGTCAGGCACACATACCCGACGGCCCGATAAAGCGCCACAAGCGCATCCATCTGCTGTTTCTCTTCGACGCTGTAGAGATCAGTCTTGTTGAAGATAATAAGGACCGGTACACGGTACGCCTCGGCACTCGCCAGGAAGCGGTCGATGAAAGTTGTGCTCGTCTCTGGATGTGCAATAGTGACCACAAGGGCAGCCATATCGACGTTAGCTGCGATAATGTGGCTTTGTTTCGACAGGTTGGAGGCCTTACGGATAATGTAATTCCGCCTGTCTTCGATATTCTCAATCAAAGCCGTCTGCCCGTCAGCACCAGGCGTAATGTTCACCACATCGCCCACTGCCACAGGATTGGTGCTGCGAATCCCTTTGAGACGGAACGCGCCCTTTACCTTACAATCGAACAGCTGGTCATCGTCTGTCCTGACGGTATACCAGCTGCCCGTATTTCTAATAATGAGGCCGCGCATCAGACGGTCATGATTTCCTTTTCCTTGGCTGCAAGCAACTCGTCCACCTTCTTGATGAACTTGTCGTGCATCTTCTGCATGTCGGCTTCGGCATCTTTCTCCAAATCCTCAGAGAGACCGTCCTTTATTCCCTTCTTGAGCTTCTCGATAATCTCGCGGCGGGTATTGCGAATGCTCACCTTGGCCTGTTCGCCCTCCTTGCCGCACTGCTTGGCAAGCTGCTTACGGCGTTCCTCGGTCAAAGGAGGAATGCCCAGACGGATGATTTCGCCATTGTTCTCGGGCGTAATGCCTACGTTGCTGTCCATGATGGCCTTCTCGATGGGACGGAACATGCTCTTATCCCAGGGCTTGATAGCAATAGTACGTGCATCGGGAGTATTGATGGCTGCCACCTGGTTCAGGGGAACCATGCTGCCATAGCTATCCACACGGATGCCGTCCAGAATCTTCACATTGGCCTTGCCGGCACGTATATGCGCCAAAGCCTCTTCGAGGTACATCACGGCCTCTTCCATTTTCTCCTCGGCCTTGCCGAGAGTTTCCTTTACATCTATCATATTCCTTATGAATTTTGTTGGTTATATCTTGTTTTAAATAACATTCGTTTAGCAAAAGTAGCGTTTTTTGCTAAAAAAACAAAGACACACGCCGTTATTTGCGCAAAAAAGTCTATATTTGTCCCGGATAACGCAAAAAAAGATGGAAATTGATGCCCGTATAGACGAGTTGCTGACAAATCTGGAGCCTATCACGCTGGAGGAGATGTCAAACATTCGGCTCATGAATCGCACCGACACGAAGTTCGTGACGAACAAGGAGAACTTGGCGCGCCTTTTGGAGTTGGCGCAGGGCAAGTACTATGCGCAATTCACCAACGGAAGCAAGATAGCCAACTACATGACGACCTACTGGGACACCGATGCTCACAAGTTCTACATGGAGCATCACAACGGGCGTTCCCCGAGGCAGAAGGTGCGCGTCCGGACCTACATGGACAGCGATGACACCTTTCTGGAGATCAAGACAAAGAATAATCACGGAAGAACGAAGAAAAAACGTGTCCAGGTGCCCAGCCAGCAGATAACAGGCGAGGGCGGTAACGAGGAATTCCTCCAGGAACGCGTTCACCTGAGCCTGTCGGATATCCACCCGACGGTCCGGAACCAGTTCCATCGCATCACGCTGGTCAATTATGGCAAGACTGAGCGTCTGACCATCGACTACGACGTGCAGTTCCACAATATGGAGACAGGCCGGGATGCCAATGTCGGGCCGCTTGTCATCATCGAGCTGAAACGCGACGGCAATGTGTTCAGCCCTGTGCTCGACATGCTTCGCGAGCTGCGCATCAAGCCACTCGGCTTCAGCAAGTACTGCATCGGCTCTGTCATGACGAACAAGGGGCTCAAGCGGAACCGGTTTAATATCCGCATGATTACCCTGAGTAAACTGGCGGGCCAAAAGTTACAAGTTAATTAATTAGATAGAATTCGAATTCATACAAAACCTCATCCACATGGAAATCCTGAACCAACTTAACTATGAATTAGGCAATCTGATAGGCCTAACGCTTTTCGATCCCCAGCATTTTATCTCGCTGGTTATGCGCTTTGGCATCAACCTGGCTGTGGTTACCATCATCGCACGCTGCTTCTACTTCCCCCGCAGTCACCGCAGGGACTACATGTTCATCTACATCCTGATGTCCATGAGTATTTTCCTGCTGGTCAGCCTGATGGAGGGTGACGGCATGAATCTTGGAGCGGCCATGGGTCTGTTTGCCATCTTCGGCATCATGCGTTTCCGCACGGAGGCCGTTCCCATCCGCGAAATGACGTACCTTTTCATGCTCATTGCCGTGAGTGTGGTCAACGCCTTAGGCCGCGCGGAATACCACCCCAAGGCTGACTACTGGGACGGCTTCGGTCTGGTGACGATTCTCTTCGTCAACCTCGTCTTCATCGGTATGGCTTGGGTGTTCGAGAGCAGCAAGCTGGTCAGCACCAGCTGCAGCAAGTACATCAAGTACGACAATGTTGCCCTCATTGCTCCCGACAAGCGCGAAGAGCTGAAAGCCGACCTGGAGAAGCGAACCGGGCTGAAAATACAGCGCATGGAGATTGGCCTCGTTGATTTTCTGAAGGACGCTTGCCTCATCCGGATTTTCTACGATGAGCCTGCGGACCGCGGCAACAGCATTGAGGAAATGACCAAAATGCCTCGTATATGACACTGCGTCGGTCCATATTAGCTGCACTGCTGCTGGCCTCATGCGCCCTGCACCAGGTCTGTGCCCAGGACAACGATGAGTTGGGCCTCTGGAGCGAGATTGGTGTAGAGAAAGCGATTACGAAGAAATGGGATGCCGGACTGGATTTGGAGTACCGGGCCCAGAACAAAGCACGCTTCTCTGCCGGGGTGAGCACGAGCTACAAGCCGTGGAAATGGCTCAAGCTGGGCATCAGCTACAACTTCCTCTACACCTACAAGCCGGAGAAGTACAAGAACAAGGATGAGGGCGAGGTCGGTTCCGAATACTGGGAGACCGGATACAACCACACGCCCGATTACTGGTACCCTCGGCACAGATTCAGCGCAGATGCGACCGGCAGCATCAAGCTGTGGAAATGGCTCAAAGTATCCCTGCGTGAGCGCTATCAGATTACGCACAGCAAAGCCAGAACCATCGACAAGTTCAAGTATCGCACAATCCATGAGAAGAAGTATGACTTCGACGACGATTGGAACGAAGTCACTTGGTTTGAGGAGTACCCAGACAACGAGGTAGAGTCCAAGTACTATTCCGCCTACACGGACCAGGTGCTGCGGTCAAGGCTCAAACTGGAATATGACAAGAAGCGCGTCCCCTTCTCGCCGTTCATCTCGGCGGAGTTTCACAACAGCGTGAGCGTGGGCGACCACATGCTCCTCCAGAAAGTTCGCGCGGCAGTGGGCTCTTCCTACAAGTTCCGCAAGCACAACGAGGTGACGCTCTCGTATATCATCACCTTCGACATGTACGACATAGAAGACAACGAGGTTGTGCGCCAGCACGACAGGATGCACGCCATCAACCTCGGCTACAAATACAGCTTCTGACGACCCTCTCTGACTCTCCCTTAAAGGGCGAGGAGAAACAATTAATTCAAAATGAATAAATTCAAAATTCAAAATAAATCATGACAACAAGAAATGTTCTCGCAGCATTGCTGCTCATGGCCAGCGCTAACATGATGGCCGAAACCTACAATTACCTCACCCTCAGCTGCAACGGTTCGGAGGAGAGCGTGGCTCTGCCCATCGTCCAGAAAATCACCTTCGAGGAGGGATACATGGTGGTGACAACGACCGAGGGCAAACACTCCTACCCTATCGCCAACGTGGAAAAGATCCGGTTCACCGAGACCGCGACTGCCATTGATGCTCTGCCCGAAGAGGCCAAGGACATGACCTACAAGAACGGAACACTCTCCATCAAGGGCGACGGCATGCTGCGCGTGTACAACACAGCCGGCGCACTGGTCAGCATCGCCTACGTCAAGGATGGCGCCAACATCAACCTGGGCAAGCTGCCAACCGGCGTGTATGTGGTCAAGATGGGCGAGAAGACCATCAAGATCAAGAAGTAGGACCCCCTTGCCCCCTTTAGATTCAAAATGAGTAAATTCAAAATTCAAAATCTATTGCTCCTCTTTCTCCTCCTCATGGGAGTTGGAGGGGCCGCATATGCGCAGGAACAGATACGCATCTGGCAGGCAGGCGAAGACACGCGGCTGTCAACCTCGGAGATCCTCTTCTCCGACGGCGGAGCGAACTTCACTGTGGGCGAGAAGGCATTCGACGCCAGCACCGTGGACAGCATCACAGTGGTGCACACCGTCACCGTCACATACAGCGGCGACCAGGCCACGGTGGACCTGGGACACGCTCCGAAAGTCACGGCGACTGTCGAGGGGGCGCACGTCTCCATCCTCAGCACGAACGAGAAGAGCGAACTGGAGTTTGTCCTCCAGGGCGAAAGCACGCAGGGCTCCCTCACCTATGACGGACCGCTCAAGTGCAAGTTCTACCTGAACGGACTCAACCTGAAGAGCGACAAGGGCGCAGCCATCGACATCCAGTGCGGCAAGCGCGTCGCCCTGATTCTGAATCCCGGCACCGAGAACGTCCTGGCCGATGCAGCGGGCGGCGAACAGAAGGCCGCGCTCTACTGCAAGGGACACCTCGAGGTGGAGGGCAGCGGGTCACTGACCGTTACCGGCAACACGAAACACGCCATCGCCACCAAGGAGTACCTGCAACTGAAGAAGACCACGGGCAGCATCACCGTCACCAAGGCTGCGAGCGATGCCATTCACGCCGGACAGTACTTCCTCATGAGCGGCGGCTCCGTGACACTCTCCGGACAGGCAGGCGACGGGATTCAGGTGGAAACGGTCACGCTCAGCGATGACGTCACGCCGAATCCCGAAAAGGAAAACAACGGCCAGATGTTCATCCGCGGAGGTTCAATCAACATCACCGCGGCCCGCGATGCCGTGAAGGGCATCAAAGTCCCCGGGGATCTCACCGTCAGCGGCGGCACCTTCACCATCCTCGCCAGCGGTGACGGCAGCCGAGGCATACAGGTGGGCGGGAACATGCTGGTGAACGAGGACGACAACACCACGCTGATGCAAATCCGTGCAACCGGCACCACCTACGAGGACGAGGAGACCGATGACGAAGACCGCTGCATCGGCATCAGGGTGAAGGGGAACCTCACCGTCAACGCCGGCACCATCCAGGTCGCCAACCCGGGCAAATACTCCTACGGCATCAAGGTGAGCGGCAAGTACACGAAGAGCCCCAACGCAACCGTCCAGGCCAACGTCAAGAATTAAAGGCCCCAGATATCAGACAGAAGAAAGGCGAGCATCACGCTCGCCTTTCTTCTGTCTACTCCGCATCCCCGATGGGGCCATTGTTATCATCCCCGTTATCATCGCCGCCTCCGGAATCACCGCCGGTGCCCGGGGTATCACCGTTCTCCCCTCCTTGGGAGGGGTCGGGGGAGGCTCCGCCGCCGCCTTCATTCCCCCCTCCTTGGGAGGGGTCGGGGGAGGCTGTGCCTCCTTGGGAGGGGTCGGGGGAGGCTGTCCCACCGCTGCCGGAGCTGCTGCTGGAACTTCCGCCGCCTTTGCGGGCAATAATCTGCTTGTAGTGCCGCACTTCGGCATTCATCTGGTCGATAGTGGTGGCGTAGGCCGTATCGCCTTCGTAGATGAAAATCACGTTCGCCAACTTCCTGAAAGCATTGAAAGCGGCTATCATCTGCTGCCTCAACTGGGAGAGTTCGCTCTTCACAAAGCCGGCCTGGTCGTCGGTACGCGCCCTCATGGCCTCCTGGAACTCAAGGTTCTTGGCCTGCAGAGCCTGCGTCCATTCCGTCAGACCGAGCGTGGTGAGCTGCGAGGTGTAGTTTGCCAGCAGGTCCTGACAGAACTGGTCAATCCGCATAGTCTCCTGCTGATATTCGCCTCCGGTCTTCACATCGTAGCGCTTGATGGGTTCCAAAAGGTCGGTCGCTGCTGTTGCCTGAGCGGCAATCGGGCTCTTGGTGGCATTGTTGATGGTGCCGACGAGACCGCTGTAGAGCGAATCGCGCTCATCGTCGATTGTCTTTAGCGTCTTGGTCTGAGCTTCAGTCGAACTTTTGCGGTAGGCTGTGTCGAAAGTCTGCGTAGCAGTTTCCCAAACTCCCACCTCATTGCCTAACTTGGCCATTAGCGGAGCACACGCCTTGACGCGGCTCAACTGGTCCACACTGTACTGATAAGTCTCTGACTGATCCAGATAATTGAATTCCAGATAGCCGATTTGTCTTGCATTTATATCCATATTGTTTATTTATTTGTTAGAGATTTTAACATTTCACTTCAAATCGTATCCTATTTGAGCCGGACTGCTCACAGGTTGTCATAAATAGTATCCTATTTGGGCCGAATTGTTAACGGGTGTTAACATATAGTTTCCTATTTGAGCCGAACTGTTAACGGGTGTTAACAAATAGTATCCTATTTGACTCCGCCGAGCCTCAGTTGGCCTCAGATAGTGTCCTATTTGGCTTCCCTGATTTCCGGCGGGGTCTGATAGGAGCCCTTTACTTCACTTTCTTCTTTCCGTCTTCGATATAAATTCCCCGGGCAGGCTTGCCAGAGAGTTTCCGGCCTAGGAGGTCGTAGATGCCCAATGTTTTAGCGGTATTGTCTGCTGTCGGCACGTTTATGCCGTCAGGGTCGT
>JAFZPZ010000043.1 GCA_017552435.1 Bacteroidaceae bacterium | reverse complement strand
TATAAAACCTGCTTACCTTTGCACTCGTCAATGCCAGACAGAAACTCGGCAGATGCCAAAAGAGTGCCGCTAGGTTACCGCTAGATTACCGCTAGGTTACCGCTAGGTTTCCTCTAGGTTTAAAAATTAAGCTTAAAATGGTACTAACCGCCGGGTAAGTCTTAAAAACATCGACACCTATTATTATGGCCAAATCATCAGGCTACTATGGTCTGCGTCGTGGCAGCACCAAGTCCCACACCTACAGTGTGGTGGACGGAAAACAAATCACGAAAGACCGTGTGGAGGGTGGCAAAAACCCTCGGACCCCAGCACAGATGACTCAGCGTTGTATGGTTACAACCATCTCGGCTGCTTACTCAGCAATGAAGTTCATCTGTGATCACTCTTTTGAGGGAACTACTGCAGGCATGCAGTGCTTCCGTATGTTCAGTTCAGAGAACTACAAAGAACTCCGCACTGCAAAGGAATACGACAATGGATTCTTCGGATTCAACGAGTACCAAAAGAGCGCTCTCGTCCGCGGCAGCTACATCATCTCCAAGGGTTCACTCCCCGATGCACTTGTCGACGCTGTAATCGAGAGTGTGGATGTTGCTAACAAAAAGGTAACTCTGAATCTTGTTCCCACAGCAAACGGAACAATTGCGGAAGTGGCTCAGGCCATGGGATGTAGGTACTTCGACAACATGTGCACCGTTGCAGTAATGTATCCAAAGGCTGACGGCTTCTATGGATTCGGTGCTGTTCGCTTCACTTACAAGAGCGGAGCAACAGTTTTGGAGTCTTTCGACATCGCAGTCGAGGGTGACGTTGTCTCTGCAACACCTTCCTTCACCTCTAACACCTTAAAGGTAGAAGTGCGTATGTCACATGCGTTTGCAACAAATGCAAGCGTAACCAACACCTACATGGCAGCCATCACCTCTCGCTGTGTAAACGGCAACTGGCGTCGTAGCAATGCTCGTTTCGATGTAACTGATGCAACTCCCTCCTTTGCAGAAGCTATTGCAACCTATCCTGTCGGTCAGGAGCGCTTCCTCAATGGTAACACCGCTGTGGCATCTGTTCCTTCTGACAGTGGTGGCAGCGATGACTCCGGCGGTGGTGGACAGCAGACCCTTGCAGCTCCGACTATCAGTGGTGTGACGCCCTTTGCTGAGACGACTTCGGTGACTATCACAGGTCCGGATGGTGCTGAGATCCACTACACCACCGACGGCACTACGCCTACGGCTGCGAGCACGCTCTACAGTGAGGCCATCACCCTCTCCAACACTGCAACCGTGAAAGCGATTTCAGTCAAGGATGGTGTAAGCAGTGCAGTGACCACCAAGCAGTTCACCAAGAGTGACGATGGTGGTGGCGACGGACCAACAGGAGACGCTGAGTAAAGAATGTGCCTCGATGGCACGACTTTACTCAATTGACAAATCTTAGATGCTTTAGCACTAAGGCGCGATTTTAGTCGCGGAAGACAATTTATCGGCTGGGCTCGCGGATTTGCGGGCCTGGCTTTTCTTTTTATGTCAAAATTCGGTCTTTACCGAAATTTTTCCTGCCGATTTCTTTCCTCTGGCTGTATTTTTTTCCTCTGGCTGTATTTTTTCTTTCTTTTTGCTGTATTTACAGCGAAAGTGGAAAATATTTTCACATTTTTTTCGTATCTTTGCAAGCGAAATACAAGATAAAAGGCTAGTTTGACGACCAATTAATCAGCATTAAGGAATTTGAAGACAGCAACAAGAATAATAAATTAACTAATTAAAAACTATAACAATGAAAAAGGTTTATTTAGCACCCACCATGACGATGGTTCGCCTGCAGCACAAGGGGTTGCTGATGCAGAGCCCATGTTCCACTATCAAAGGCAATGTCGGTTTTAACTATGGCGGCGGTGGTAGCGGCTCTGCCCGTACACGCGAACAGGACAACATCTGGGACGACGAAGATTGGTAGTCGTCCCCCTTAGGGGGCGAAATGGCTGATTTAATCATCGAGTCAATGAAACAGAGAACACTTCTATGTTTTGTTGCCCTGATTGCAGTGGCACAAAGCATGTGGGCCGAGGATGTGACTCCGGAGGAGGCACTATGGCAGGCCCAGAACTTCATGCAGCAACGCGTGGCATCCGGCAGCAGACCACGCAAGGCACAGGGCGTGCTGCAACTGACAGCGACGCAGCAAGTGAGCGGCCTCTACATCTTCAACGTGGCCGACGACGGGGGCTTCGTCATCGTCTCGAATGATGACCGCACCATCCCCGTCCTGGGATTCAGCGACAACGGCAGTATCGACCCCGACAACATGCCAGAGAACATGAAGGCCTGGCTCCAGGGCTATGCCGACGAGATTGCATGGCTGGCCACCCTAAACGACCAAACGACCAATTCCCAAAAACGACCAATCCAAGGCGCGGCGACAAGTGGGAACGCACAGTACGACCGCTATCGTCCCCATGATTACGACGACGTGGCACCAGAACACTCCGTTCAACAACCTGTGTCCTTTGGACGATGGCGTGAGATGCCTGACGGGCTGTGCCGCCACCGCTATGGCACAGGTGATGAACTATCACCAATGGCCAACTGCCGCGACAACAGAAATCCCCGGATACAAATGTGCTACCTTAGACAAGACACTGGAAGGACTTCCCGCCACCACTTTCGACTGGGCAAACATGATTAATAACTATAGCGGTGAATATACTTCCACACAGGCCAATGCCGTCGCCAAGCTGATGCAGTATTGCGGCTGGTCTTTGCGGATGTTGTACGGTACAACATGGTCCGGTACAACTGCCAAATCTGTGGCTGATGCCCTCATAAACTACTTCGGCTATAGTGAGGACAAGGTCGAAAGCACCGTCCAATATGTAACTCGTAACTTCTATTCCTACGCTAACTGGACGGACCTGATTTACCACGAATTGAGCCAGGGCCGCCCCGTCATCTATGGTGGTCAGTCTGAAATTGGCGGTCACTGCTTCGTTTGCGATGGGTATAAGTTCGAGGAAAGCACCGGCACCAACCTGTTCCACATCAACTGGGGATGGTCAGGCACATATGACGGCTACTTTGTATTGTCTGTGCTGAACTACACAGATGAGGGCGGTAGCAGCGTAACAGAAAACTCATTCAACACTGGACAGGAAGCCATTATCGGCATACAAGAGCCGAGCAGTACGGGCACGGTGCTCAATGTGGACCCCAATGTCGTTAACCTCACCTTAAACAGCATTTCTTTATCAAGATCCGCCATCACTTTGGGCGAGAGTGTGAATGTTACTATCAGTGTCACCAACAACAGCAAAGATGAGTATGACGGTGATATTGCTCTTGTTGTCAATTATTACTTGGGTGTCGGGGGAATGTTCTTAATTCCATCAAAAACAACCCGGGACTGTGTCATTACCTTCAAGCCTGCTTCCGTAGGCAACTATACGATTGGGGCTGCATACCCCGTTATAGGTTCTTATGAAGGTGAGGTTTATCTGGAAGGAGGGTTGCTTGCCGTGGTAGAAACAGACATCTCGCTGCTTGATGACGACCGGTCAGAAGTAACGAAGAATGCCGACCTGATAGACACGTGGAAGGGTCACTTCGTCAGTGCCACGCTCAGCGGTCGCACGCTCTGGAAGGACGGCGCCTGGAACACGCTGTGCCTGCCCTTCAACGTGAATGACAGAGATGCCGATATCGACGATAAAAAAACCGCTGCCACCGGCGGCATCGACGGTATTACCTTCACTGGCACGCCGCTCGCAGGTGCCGAGGCCCGTACATTAACCAGTGCCAGCCTGAATGCAGGTACCCTGACGCTAAACTTCAGCGATCCGGTGACGACCATCGAGGCCGGCAAGCCCTATATCATCAAGTGGACGAGTGGCAGTAACCTCGTCAACCCAACATTCAACGGTGTCACCATCAGCACGGCCAAAGCCAATGTCGAGACCACCTATATTGATTTCATTGGTTGCACCTCGCCCGTTACCCTCACCGCGAACGACAGGAGCATTCTGTTCCTGGGCACCAGCACCGACAGCCAAGGTACACACAGCGCCCTCTTCTATCCCAGCGCCGACATGACCGTCAACAGTTGCCGCGGCTACTTCCAGCTGAAGGGCATTGAGGCTGGCGACAAAGCTGGCGTCAAGGAGTTCAGGCTCAACTTCGAAGACGAAGACAACGCTACCTCAATTGATAATTTACAATTGACAATTGACAATGAAGATTCTTCACTCTTCACTCTTCTTCCCTCCGGTCAGGCGCAGGCGGAACATTCTTCACTTTCAGGCTGGTTCACGCTGGATGGTCGCAAGCTCAGCGGCAAGCCGACGCAGCACGGAATTTACATTTTGAATGGGAACAAGATTGCGATTAAGTGAGAATAAAGCAGAACTTGTTCATGCTTTATCGAGCATGAGCAATCTCGGCGAAGCCAAGGTTGTGATTAAGTGAGAAGATATGATAATCAAAGAACTATACCGGAAATTCCGACAGTGGCAGGAGAACCCGGCAGAATACAAAGAGAGCACGGAAGAGCATCACTGCTGCAACTGTGAGCGGGACTTCCGCGGCGACTACTGTCCGACATGCGGACAGAAATGGGACACCGGCCCCGCGTCGTGGAGCAATCTCCGCCAGGAGTGGATGAACCTCTGGGGCCTCGGCTCGCGCTCGCTGCCTTTCACCATCGTGCAACTGCTGCTGCGCCCGGGCTACCTGATAGGCGAATACATCAGCGGCAAGCGCCGCAACTGTTTCCCGCCGTTCAAAATGCTCATACTGGTCGCATTGGTTACCTCCATATTAGATAAATGGCTGGGTACAGGCTACACGGAATCGGAATCTGCTCTGATTGAGAATCCGACTCCCATTGATAAATTCAAGTTGTGGTTAAGCCAGAACACGGATTATGGAGCGCTTCTCTTTTACTTGACAATACTGGTGCCCACCTTCATTCTATTCCGCTATGCTCCACGCCACACCCGCCACACTTTGCCGCAGAGTTTCTTTATCCAGGTGTTCAATGCCACCCAGTTCATATTAATGATGCTGATATTCGCAATAGGATTCAGAATACTAATGCTCTCCGATGAAACCATAGACTCTGTAAAACCAGTCCTTTTGGCAGTGCAGATTCCTTTCTTCTTGTTCATCAACTACAAGCAATTGTTCGGCTATGGCGTATGGGGAACAATCTGGCGCACATTCACTTGCTTTATAATCATGATACTAGTGTTCGTACTAATCATCGAATATAGCAAAGTACTTTTCTTTGGTGCACAAGTCGCTTACGCCACCCCCGAAAGGATTCTGTATTCAGCCATCAAACTAATATTATTTATCATTTTCATTCTCTGCGGCACCACCTTCATTAACCGCCGGGGGTACAAGAAGAGGATGAAAGCGCAGGACGTAAAATAGAAGCCATCATATTCAAATCGTAATAAGACTATGACTATAAGACACAAAACGACAACGTTGCTCGCAGCCTTCCTATGCTGCGCGATGACAATCGGGGCACAGGGCCTCTTCAAAAAGTCCAAGATGTCGCCATGGCTGGCGACACAATACCAGCAACAGCAGGAGGCTGTGAAGGAGAACGGCGGTCCGCTCCGCGTGAATGGCCGCCCAGTAAGGAAATATATTCTGACGCTGGTGCAGAACAGCGACGATGCACAGACCATCCGCGAGAAGGGCGGCGTGGTTTGGCAGGACTTCGGTGACGGCATCTGCGCGGCATTCCTGCCCATGGACAGCCTGGGCGTACTGGACCAGGCTCCGGGCATCCTCCGCATGGAGGCCAACGAGTGCTCGAAACTGCAGAACGACACCTCCGCCGTTCTCATCGGAGCTGATAAGGCCTGGGACTTCGAGAACACTCTCAACGCTCAACACTCCACTGTCAACTCTTCCATCCCTCAGGCCTTCACCGGCAAGGGCGTCATCGCCGGCATCATGGACGTGGGCTTCGACTTCACGCACCCTGCCTTCAGGAACGAGGACGGCACCTCACGCATCCAGTGGTTTTGGGACCCGATGGCCGAGAACGAGACCCCCGGCGAGCTGGGCCAGTTCTACACCAACCCCACCGAAGTGCTGGCAGCCCGGCATTCCAGCGATGATGGAGAACACGGCTCGCATGTCCTAGGGTCGATGGCTGGCGACGGTCTGAAAGGTCGCTACGTAGGCATGGCCCCTGAGGCCGACATCATGGGTGCCTACATCCCTTTGGGGAAATCCTCCGATGAATTCCTCGAGAATCTCCGCCAATACATCGTTAGCCATCTCGAAGAAGACCTGGCCAACGCCCTCCTCTCTATCAAATTGAGTGATGCGATTGACTTGGTGGAACTTCACAGAATCTTCGAACAGGCCGATGCCGCCGGACAGCCCTGTGTGGTGAACTGGAGCTTCGGATCACCCGCGGATTTCTTCGATGATTTTACCCTCTACGAGCAAGTGTTCAACCAGATGGTCGGTCCCGGACACATCGTCGTGACATCGGCCGGCAATTACGGCGACTACTTCTCCTACCTGAAGAAAGAGGCCGGTACCCCCATGGAGCAGGACATCTACTACTCGACCACCGATGACTATTACAAGTTGACCATGCGCACAGAGCCTGACGAGCCATTCTTCGATTTCAGATTAAAGTTCGATGTCCTCGATTATTCTATCAGTGTAAACACAAAGGATATCTATGATGCCGTTAAGGAAGGAGAACCAGGCGTAGGTGGCATATTCGATGGCATCTATATATTTGCGACCATGAAATGGGGTGCCTTTGACAAGCCCGTCTATAAGATATTCGTCGAGCCCCAAGATGAACTTGCCAATTCCCTCCGCTTTGGCCAATATATGGATTTGCACGGCCAGATTCTCATTGGCTCAGACGCACAGGCTGAGTTGATGGGAGGAACCACATCTGATAATTATGTTCTCTTCAGCGAAGAGACCTGTACCAACGCGCGCGGCTGCCACCAAGGGACTATCGGTGCCCCCGCCAACATGGAGAGGATAATCGCCGTGGGCGGCATGCACCATCGCAGCTACTTCAAGAACGTCGCAGGCAAACAGGAGACCTACTTGGAACTTGGCAGCGAGGAGGGTCAGCTCATGTCGTTCAGCTCCTGCGGTCCCACAATGGAAGGGCGCATCAAGCCCGACGTCGTCGCCCCAGGTCACAACGTCATATCCGCGCTGAACAGCTTCTCCGGGAAAGTCAACAGCCAGAATACCCGAAATCGGTTGGTTTATAGGGCCAGCGACTTGGGCAAAACGTACGGCATGTGGGCCATCAGCGGCACGTCGATGTCCAGTCCTATCGCCGCCGGCATCATCGCCCTCTGGCTGCAGGCCAAGCCAGACCTCACGCCCGAGGACGTCATGGGTGTCATCGAGCGCACCAGCCACCAGCCGGAGCCCGAGTTCAGCGGCACCGACAAAAACGTCTATTACGGCTGGGGCGAGATTGATGCCTACGCAGGTCTGCTGGATATCCTGGGCATCGGCACCAGCATCCCGGAGCTCAGCAAGCACCAGCCCGCAGGCATGAAATTCCGTCTCCAAGGGCGCACGCTCCTTATCGACGGAGCCGAGGAGGGCACACCCATCCGCATCTACACCACCGACGGCAAACTTGTAGCTTCAACACCCCTCGCAGGCGGCAGCATCAGCCTCCCTGCAGACAGTC
>JAFZPZ010000042.1 GCA_017552435.1 Bacteroidaceae bacterium | reverse complement strand
TTTTGTTGTTGTGACAGCATAAATAGATTCCTTTATGCTGTAAAGGTACAAAAAAATCTGCACATAGCCAAACTTTTAAGTGACTATGTGCAGAACTAATTTGTTAAAAAGAGCCTAACGGGACTTTTTCAGTGCCCTCCCCTAAAGCTCCTCTTTTCTGGTAACCCGCTTGGGGCTCGTTCCGGCTCTGCCGCTTGAGCGTATGCGAAAAACCCTTGGGTGAGAGCCCCATAAAAAGCAAAAGAGAGGCGGTTATGCCTCTCTTTTTGGTAACCCGCTTGGGGTTTTTTGTAACCCGCTTGGGGCTCGAACCCAAGACCCCCACATTAAAAGTGTGATGCTCTACCAACTGAGCTAGCGAGTCAACCTAATTGCAATTTTTGAAATTGCGGGTGCAAAGGTACAACATATACTTCAAAATTCAAAATTCAAAATTCAAAATTATTTGTTTTCCTTTACTTTTTCCCTTTTTCAGGTTCATTTTGAACATCTTCGCTCGTCTCCCGAAGGATAAAACGTCGATAATAGGAGATAAGCAGGGTTGTGAGCGGCAAGGCGATGATAAGCCCGATGATGCCCAGTAAACTTCCCCAGATAGAAAGGCTCAGCAGGATGACGGCAGGGTGCAGTCCCATGACATGACCCATGATGCGAGGCGTGAGAAATACGTCCTGGATGGCTTGTACGACAGCAAAGACAACTAAAGCAGAGAGTATGATAATCCAGAAACTCTGGCCCGTATCGGCAGCCTTAACCAAAGCCAACAGGATCGTGGGAATGAATCCGACAAGTTGCAAATAGGGAATGAGATTGAGCAATCCGATGAAGAGTCCCAGGCCTATTGCCATTGGGAAATCGATGATGAGGAAGCCGATGCTGAAAAGGATTCCGACACAGAGCGCGATGAGAGACTGGCCGCGGAAATAAGCATTCATACCGTTCTGGACATCCTGCACAACCATTCCGGTGAAGTCACGTTTGCTTGCAGGAATGAAGCGAAGCCATCCATCTGATATCTTCTCGTAATCCAGAAGAATGAAAAACAGATAGAGCAATACAACGACACTACCCAGCACACCGATGGCAAAGTTTATCGTGCCCGAAAGGAATTTCCAAACCTCCAACATGAGACTCTGGGCGAGATCCACGACGCTGCTTTGTTGGATGAGCTGCATCAGGGAGTCGTCATTGGCATAGCTCTGCAGGGTTTTCTGAATACTCGCAAAGAGTTCTGAAGACGCAAGTGTGTCGTGGAAATAGACGGAGATGAGTCCTGCCATACGGATGCTCTCCTCGATAATTGGCGGCACGACAAGAAAGGCTGTCAGAGTGAGAATAGCAAGAACAATGAGCAAAGCAACCACTATGCTGACGACGCGAAAGTGAAGACGACATTTGTTCTGCAGGAAAAGAACAAAGGGATATATCATGTACGCCAATATCCAAGCGATGAAAAACGGCAGCAGAACTTTAGAAAGGCGGTTGATGAGCAGCACGGCAGCAGTTGCACCGAGTGCTATGAGAACCCAGCGAATAACGCGGTCGAAGGTAATTTCACGGTCTAACATCTATTCATTTACCATTTAATCATTTACAATTTGCTATTTACTCTCCCTCTCCTTTGGAAAGGGCTGGGTTGAGGCTTTTGCATAGCATTCCCGACAAAGGGGTTCATACTCGTGCTTCTCGCCAAGCATCACCTGCTTCTCGCCTGCTACGATACGGTGGCTAACATAGGCAAGAGCACCGCAACGGACGCAGATAGCATGCACTTTTGTCACATCGTCGGCAATGGCGCAGAGTTGAGGCATCGGGCCAAAAGGCTGTCCCTTGAAGTCGAGGTCGAGGCCTGCCACAATGACGCGGATACCCTTGGCAGCCAATTCGTTGCATACCTCCACGATATGTTCGTCGAAGAATTGTGCCTCGTCAATGCCCACTACATCGCTTTCCTGCCCCAGGAGTAAGATGCTGGCAGAAGAATCGACAGGCGTAGATAGGATGCTGTTGCCCTCGTGACTCACCACTTCTTCTTCGCTGTAGCGAACATCGATGGCGGGCTTGAATATTTCCACGCGTTGCTTAGCAAACTGAGCACGGCGGAGTCGGCGGATGAGTTCCTCCGTCTTACCGGAAAACATAGAGCCGCACACGACTTCCACACGGCCACGACGCATCATCTCGCCATTGCTTGAACCCACATCTTTCATTTTGATTTACATTTTGCAGCCACAAATATACGAAGAAATTAAGAATTAAGAGTTAAGAGTTAAGAAAAATACTAATAAACCAAAAAACTATGAACTATGAACTATGAACTATGAACTTTTTTTGTATCTTTGCACCTGCGACTAGCTATATAAATAAGGTATGGGAACTCTCTACTTGGTGCCGACTCCGGTAGGCAATCTCGAGGACATCACGATGCGGGCACTCAAAGTGCTACGCGAGGCTGACCTCATCCTGGCCGAAGACACGCGCACAAGTGGCAACCTGCTCAAGCATTTCGACATCAAGAATGCGATGCTCTCGTACCACAAGTTCAACGAGCACAAAACGGTGGAAAGCATTGTGGAGCGCTTGCTCGGCGGACAGACAATAGCCGTCGTGAGTGATGCAGGAACGCCAGGTATCAGCGACCCAGGCTTTCTGGTGGCTCGCGAAGCCATCCGTGCCGGTATAGAGGTCATCACCCTGCCCGGAGCAACGGCTTTTGTGCCGGCACTGGTGAGTAGCGGTTTGCCTTGCGACCGTTTCTGCTTCGAGGGCTTCCTGCCGCAGAAGAAAGGGCGTCAGACACGGCTGCAAGCGCTCGCCGAAGAGACACGGACGATGATATTCTACGAATCGCCACACAGGATTGTGAAAGCCTTAACACAATTCATCGAGGTATTCGGTCCTGAACGGCAAGTGAGCGTCTGCCGCGAGATAAGCAAGATTCACGAGGAAAGTGTTCGCGGCACACTTCAGGAAGTCCTGCAGCACTTCACAGGAAACGAACCTCGCGGCGAATTCGTGATAGTGGTGGGCGGATTGGATTAGAGATTAGGGATTAGAGATTATGGATTGATTGCAATTCATTAAATCGTAAATAAATAGTAAATCGTAAATAGTCAAATCGTAAATGAAAAAGATTCTTTTTATGGTAGCTTGTGCCCTGAGTTTGGGTGCTTGCAACCTGACAGGCGGGAAATCGGACGCTGCTCAGCAGGAACGAGACTCCTTGCAACGCATTATCAACGAGAAAGATATGGAATTGGATGACATTCTGGGCACCTTCAACGAGGTGCAGGAAGGCATTCGCCGCATCAACGAAGCAGAAGGCCGTGTGACGATTGCAGACGGTAGTCCCGAAAGTGCCAGCAGTCGTGACGTGATTCGCGAAAACATGGAGTTCATCCAACAGGCTATGCAGCAGAATCGCGAAATGATTGCCCAGCTGCAAGAGAAACTCAAGAACAGCAGTATCAAGGGAACCAAGATGCAGAAGACCATCGAGAACCTGCAAGCCCAAATTGATGTTCAAGCAGCTCGCATCCAGGAACTTGAGGCAAGCCTGGCAGAAAAGGATGCTCTCATTGAGGCACAGGGTGATGCCATCGCCGGACTCAGTAACGATGTGGCTGCTCTGACCGAAGACAATCGCGCCAAAGCAGAAAAGGTGCAGGCTCAAGATAAAGAGCTGAACACGGCTTGGTTCGTCTTTGGCACAAAGAGCGAACTGAAAGAACAGAAGATCCTGACGAAGGGCGATGTCCTCAAGAGTGGAGACTTCAACAAGGACTACTTCACGAAGATTGATATTCGTTACGACAAGGACCTTAAGTTCTACAGCAAGAGTGCCCAGCTGCTCTCCACGCATCCCGCCGGCTCTTACCAGTTGGCGAAGGACAAGCAGGGCTTGTATGAAATCCACATCACTGACCCCCAAAAGTTCTGGAGCGTCAGCAAATACCTTGTAGTACAAGTAAAGTAAGGACCCCCTAACCCCCTTTAGGGGGAATAAATGGTAAATTGTAAATTGTCAAATTGTAAATTGTGAGGACTTCCCGGAGTAAACATTATAATTCCTCGCGCTCATCGCTGCCCTTCGAGGACGGCATGACGAGTGTCAAGTTCCACAATGTGGTGGATGACAGCCCCGAGACCGCTGTGCTGGTGGGCCTCATCACACCCAATCAGGACGAGCGCAAGACAACGGAATACCTCGACGAGCTGGAGTTTCTTGCCGAGACAGCTGGTGCAAAAACCATCCGTCGCTTCACTCAGCGCATGAACGGCCCCAACAGCGTCACCTATCTCGGTATCGGCAAACTGCAGGAGATTCGTGCATACATACAAGCCGAGGAGGATGCCGAACGCGAAGTCTCGATGGTTATCTTCGACGACGAACTCTCCGCCAAGCAACTCCGCAACATCGAGAACGAACTGAAGGTCAAGATTCTGGATCGCACGAACCTCATCCTCGACATTTTCGCCATGCGGGCACAAACAGCAAACGCAAAGACCCAGGTCGAACTGGCTCAGTACCGCTACATGTTGCCCCGACTGCAACGACTCTGGACACACCTTGAACGACAAGGCGGCGGCTCCGGAAGCGGCGGTGGCAAAGGCTCTGTCGGTTTGAGAGGACCAGGTGAAACACAGCTCGAGATGGACCGCCGAATCATCCTGAACCGCATCAGCCTGCTCAAACAACGCCTGGCCGAAATCGACAAGCAGAAAACGACCCAGCGCAGCAACCGAGGTCGCATGATTCGTGTGGCTTTGGTGGGCTATACAAACGTGGGCAAAAGCACCCTGATGAACCTACTCTCCAAGAGCGAGGTGTTCGCCGAGAACAAACTCTTTGCCACGCTTGATACGACAGTACGTAAGGTCATCGTCGATAACCTGCCCTTCCTGCTCTCCGATACCGTCGGGTTCATTCGCAAGCTTCCCACCGACCTCGTCGATTCCTTCAAGAGCACTCTCGATGAGGTACGCGAGGCCGACCTCCTGCTACACATCGTCGATATCAGTCACCCTGATTTCGAGGAGCAGATAAAGGTGGTTGATAAGACGCTTGCCGACCTGGGTTGCAGCGAGAAGCCGCAGATGATTGTCTTCAACAAGATAGACGCCTACACCTGGGAAGAGAAGGATGCCGACGACCTGACGCCAGCAACGAGCCGCAATGTTTCACTCGACGAACTCATCCATACCTGGATGTCGAAGCTCGGCGGCCAGTGCCTCTTCATCTCTGCCCAGGAGCGAACGGGCTTCGAAACCCTCAAGCAGGTGCTCTACAACAAAGTGCGCGAGCTGCATGTCCAAAAGTATCCCTACAACGACTTCCTGTTCGATCACTACGAAGATACTGACACAGAAAAATAATACAATAATATAAACTGCCCACGACCCTGCGAAGCAGTTCCCTCGCCCTTATATGGGAGAGGGTTAGGGAGAGGGTCCCCTATATGGCTGATTTCAAGTATGCCCCAATGTTCCAGATGGGCGAGGACAAAACCGAATACCGTCTCCTGACGAAGGAGGGGGTAAGCGTAAGCGAATTTGAGGGTCACAAGATTCTGAAGGTAAGCAAGGAGGCTCTGACCCTGCTGGCACAACAGTGTTTCCACGATGTAGAATTCATGCTGCGTCGCGAGCACAATCTGCAGGTAGCTAAGGTGCTGACTGACCCTGAAGCAAGTGAAAACGACAAGTATGTGGCTTTGCAGTTCCTCCGCAATGCCGACGTAGCAGCCAAGGGTGTGCTGCCCTTCTGCCAGGATACCGGTACTGCCATCATTCATGGCGAGAAAGGCCAGCAAGTTTGGACAGGCTTCGAGGACGAGGAAGCACTCTCACGTGGTGTCTTCAATACCTTCACACAGGACAATCTGCGCTACTCTCAGAACGCACCTCTGAATATGTACGACGAGGTGAACACCAAGTGCAACCTTCCTGCTCAGATTGACATCGAGGCTGTCGAGGGTGCTGAGTACCGCTTCATCTGCGTTGCCAAGGGTGGTGGCTCTGCCAACAAGACCTACTTCTACCCCATGACGAAAGCATTGATTCAGAACGAGAAGACCTTACTTCCTTGGCTCGTTGAGGAGATGAAGCACCTGGGAACAGCTGCTTGTCCTCCTTACCACATCTGCTTTGTTATTGGTGGTACCAGTGCCGAGAAGAACCTGCTGACCGTGAAGCTGGGCTCTATCAAGTACTACGACAATCTGCCTACTACAGGTGACGAGACGGGTCGTGCCTTCCGCGATATCGACCTGGAAGAGAAGCTGCTGAAGGAAGCTCAGAAGATTGGCCTGGGTGCTCAGTTCGGTGGCAAGTATCTGGCTCACGACATCCGCGTCATTCGTCTGCCTCGCCACGGTGCTTCTCTGCCCGTTGGTATGGGCGTTAGCTGCTCTGCCGACCGCAACATCAAGGCCAAGATCAACGAGGACGGTATCTGGATTGAGAAGATGGACAGCAACCCATCAGAGCTCATCCCCGAAGAACTGCGCAAGCCGGGCGAAGGTCCCAAGGGTATCGAGATTGACCTGAACAAAGGTATCGATGCCGTTCGTGCCGAACTGACCAAGTATCCCGTCAGCACCCGTGTGAACCTGAAGGGTACCATCATTGTAGCTCGCGATATTGCTCACGCCAAGCTGAAGGCTCGTCTGGATGCCGGCGAAGGTATGCCTCAGTACTTCAAGGATTATCCTGTGCTGTATGCTGGTCCTGCCAAGACGCCAGAGGGTTATCCCTGCGGCTCTATGGGTCCCACAACAGCCAACCGTATGGATCCCTACGTAGATGAGTTCCAGGCCAACGGCGCTTCACTGGTAATGATTGCCAAGGGCAACCGCACGCAGCAAGTTACCGATGCCTGCAAGAAGCACGGCGGTTTCTACCTCGGCACGATTGGCGGCGTAGCAGCAGTCCTGTCGCAGAGCAGCATCAAGAGCATCGAGTGCGTCGAGTATCCCGAGCTCGGTATGGAAGCCATCTGGAAGATCGACGTGGAAGACTTCCCCGCTTTCATCCTCGTCGATGACAAGGGCAACGACTTCTTCAAGCAGCTGAAGCCCTGGTGCCCAAGCTGCAAGTAATAAATCTCTTCTCCAGCCTCTCCGTAGGGAGGGGCTTTTTCTTTCTATAAAAAGAAGCGGCAGTAACTCTGAATGAGCAGCTGCCGCTGTTTTATTATAACCTTAAAAAACTACCTTCTGCCTCCGCGGCTGCTACCACCACGACTACCACCACTGAAACCGCCACCGCGACTACCACCACTGAAACCGCCACCGCGACTACCACCACTGAAACCGCCATTGGAGCCTCCGCTGCGAGTACCTCCGCCGCTATGACCACCAAAACTGGAACTACCACTGCGACTGCTGCCACTATTATGACTGCCATAGCTTGAAGCACCACGGCTTCCGCTGCCAAAGCTGGAACCGCCAGAACCGCTGGGGCTTCCTACGCTTCTGCCACCACCCACTCTGCTGCTACTGCCATCAAAGGAGTTACCACGGTTCCCACCACTGTGTCCGCCAGGATTCATGGAACCTCCATTGTTTCCACCACTGTGTCCGCCAGGATTCATGGAACCTCCATTGTTTCCACCGCTGCGTCCGCCACGTCCGCCAAGGTCAATACTATAGCCTCTGCCTGCACCAGGACGGGCACCGCCAGGACGAGGACCTCCTACGCGACCACCCATTCCGGGCGAAGGACGATGCATGTCGTGACCACGCATTCCACCATTCCATACAGGCCGACGATCTCCGTAGAAGCCCCCATGATGGTAATAACGGCTGTGTCCTCCACGATAGGAAATATAAACGCTAGGATAGCTGTAATAGAAGAACCCGCGATTGTAGTGCCCATAGATGGGGAAGAACCAATGTCCAGCACGCCAGACAATCGGACGCAGGAAATAATCGGCAGCGAAGAGCAAACTGTACTGCCAGTCATACAGGATGCAACGCAGGTCGTTGATTCTGTGGTTATAATAAACACCATAGAGATCGGAAGGAGACCCGATACTGAGGAAGTAATCGAGGTTGATCTCATAGGCATCATTATACTGCTGGCTGTTGAGATTGAGCTCATAGGCCATCTTGTCGGTCAGGTAGAGAGCCTCTGCCTGTGCACGTTCGAAACTCATTGCCTTGGCACCCATCCAGGCTGCCATCATGATTACGAAAGAAAGGATAAACTTTTTCATAGTCGTATCGTTTTTGCGTTCATAATTCTGATTCACACCGCAAAGGTACGCACAAAAATGAAAGGAGAAGTGAGGATTTTCCCTAAACAAACGGGGAAAAGTCCTATGGTTGCGTTACGCGTATATTGAAAACTCCCCGGGGTTAATCCATCCGATCTCTATAATCTTCGTATGTAAACTCGCGCAAAAGCTCGCGAGTACCATCCTCGTGTTCAAGAACGATGGAAGGATGCATGATACCGTTGAACATCGTGGTTTTGACGGTAGTATAATGTATCATGTCTTCGAAGATAATCTCCTGTCCCACTTCCAACGGTTTAGGGAAACGCCAACTGCCCATATAGTCGCCACTTAGGCAACTGTTTCCACCCAAACGATAAATGTTCCGTTCTTTCGCACCGGGCATTGAGGCAGCTTCAAAAGGAAGGCTCTCAGCGCCTCGCACCTCTGGTTGATAGGGCATCTCCAGGCAGTCGGGCATGTGACAGGTGAAAGAGACATTGAGAATGGCGGTCTGGATGCCGTGATTCTCGACGATATCGACCACCTGAGATACCAACGGACCTGTCTGCCAAGCGAAAGCACTTCCTGGCTCCAGGATGATATGCAGATGGGAATAGCGACGATGAAGTCCCTGCAGTATATTAATAAGGTGTTCTACATCATAACCCTTACGCGTCATTAAGTGCCCGCCACCCAGATTCAGCCACTTCAATTGCGGGAACCACTTGCCGAACTTCGCCTCAAGGTGCTCCAGGGTATGCTCCAAAGCAGAAGCAGGACTTTCGCAATGGCAATGACAATGGAAACCCTCAATACCGGCAGGAAGCTGTTCGGGCAACTGCTCGGCAAGCACGCCGAATCGGCTGCCCGGAGCGCAGGGATTATAAAGTTCAGTTTCTATCTCACTGTATTCAGGGTTGACACGAAGTCCATAAGAGACAGAATGCTCGATGAAATGGGCAATTTTGGGCAACATGCGCTCGTATTGCGAGAGGGAATTGAAAGTCACATGACCGCTGCAATGCAGTATTTCCTCGAACTCCTCTTCCTCGTAAGCAGGGCTGTAGGTGTGCGCAAGAGAGCCAAACTCCTCCAACGAAAGGCGCGCTTCGCTGAGACTGCTGGCCGTAGTATGACCGATGAAATCGCGGAAAATAGGAAATGTGCGCCACAAAGCAAAGGCCTTGAAGGCAAGGATTATCTCCACATCTGCTCTCTCTGCAACGCTCCGTATGAGTTGCAGGTTCCGACGAAGCAAGGACTCCTGAACGAGATAATAAGGACGCATCAATATACTAATCTGACATTATCCAACCAAAGCGTACTGCCGACTGTACCTACGTAGGCACCGCCAGAACTGCTATCAAACTTGAGGACGATATGTGTGGGGGTCTCGTCCAGCCCTGCCCAACCTTCTTCCTGAATAGGCACATTCACGCCCTTGCTGTTAATGGCGTGGAAGGCATTGTTGCCAGACATAAGATTCATCTCTTTCTTAAAGAAGCTCTCGCTACTGATGTCGCCATAATGAATGGTGAAAACCTGGTCCTCCTTCCAATTGGAAGTGTTCTGATTGAAATAGTGTTGCATCGTGCCAACTCGCAAAGCATGAATGTTACCGTTGGCATCCTCCCAACGCTTCTGCAGCAAGAGAAGGCATTGTCCCATATCCCTTCCGCTCACCGTCTGGCGGCGGCTGAAACCCGTCTCACGAATGCGATCACCACCGGGAAAATAGTACTTGTAGTCGAACTTCAAGGCCTTCGGCTTCTTGGTAAAAGGAACGCCCGCATTCATTTTACTCATGGGGTCATTCGAACTGGTAATCGGCTCTGTCAAAGTGCCGAGGAAGATACTGCCGGAAGCAAGAACGCTGATGTTGACCACACCAATAGCCTTACAGTTGACGATATGTGTGCAAAGTTTGGCACACTGACCATCTCGATGCGTATCCGGATATACACTGACATTGGTCTTCACTACGCCATATACCTTTGCATAAACGTTACTGGTTCTCCAAGGCGAACCTCCCTGATTGGTATAAGCTTGGGCACCATCGAAGGTTCCCTTCGGCCCAATTTCATAAAGGGTCTGCGTATTGCCACCAACAAGCACACTCTCTTTGATAGAACGCGTAATCCACGTATCGAAGTTACCATACTTTATCAACTCTTCTTCAGCCAACAAATTAGTGGGAAAAAGAGAATAGATTGCTATAAAAATGACAGCAGAAAACGCTTTTGGAGACTTCATTATCTAACAAATCTTGCTTTTTGCGGGCAAAGGTACTGGCTTTTTGCGACTTAATAAACAAAAAACGGTTTATTCAACAAAAAATACGGTACAAACACTTGTTTGATCTCTTCAATGTTCAAAATACAAACCTTCCTGCTTAATTTCCTCCCAGACAGCAGAACAAAGACCCTCCCCATCGTAATTGGGGTCGGAAGCAATACGGTGGCGTATCTCTGTACTGCTGATATCGAGCAAAGGCGTATCGGCAACTGTAACATTTTGAGGTATATCCTGAAGGGTATAGCCGGGACGAGGATATATGATGACACGATAGGCAGAGAGGATATCCTGACTACGATACCAGTTGGGGAAACGCTCCCAGTTGTCGGCACCAATGACAAGCACAAACTCACGGTCAGGATGTTCAGTGCTCAATAGCTGGAGCGTATTGTACATATATGAAGGACGAGGCAAGTAGAACTCACGGTCACAGACCTCGACACCTGGCACATCAGCTACAGCAAGACGTGCCAAATGCAGCCGCTTCTCGTCATTAAGAAGATGCTCATCTACCTTGAAGGGATTCTGCGGAGAAACCACCAGCCACATCTCATCGACAAGGCCCCTGTCCGCCAAAGCCTTTGCCAAGCAGACGTGCCCCAAATGAATGGGATTGAAACTACCTCCGTAGATTCCTGTCTTTATTGAACATTGAACATTGAACATTGAACATTATTCCCCCTTAATGGGGGTTAGGGGGTCCTCAAAAACTCGTTCAGCAGCGCTACAGCCTCTTGTTTGGCTGTCTCAAGATCGTCGTTGATGAGGATGCGATCGAACTGCGGAGCGAACGACATTTCATATTCTGCTTTTGCCAGACGTTGTTCAATTTGTCCCATTTCATCGGTCGCTCTGCCTATCAGACGCTCTCGCAACACTTCCAAAGAAGGGGGCTGAATGAAGATACTTAGAGCCTTGTCACCATAGTAATGTTTGATATTGATGCCTCCCTTGACATCCACGTCGAACACAACATTCTTGCCGGCAGCCAGTTTCTCCTCCACCTGACTTTTGAGGGTTCCATAGAAGCGACCTTCATAGACCTCCTCATATTCCAGAAAATCGCCAGCCTCGATGTGACGACGGAAGTCTTCTTCAGAGAGGAAATAGTAATCTACACCATCCTGTTCCTGACCTCTTGGTGGCCTGTTGGTAGCACTCACGCTAAAAGCCAGACGAAACTCAGGATGCTCATCCATCAAGTAATGAACGATAGTGCTCTTCCCGCTCCCCGAAGGAGCTGATACGATTAACAAACGTCCAGCCTCCCCCGTCCCCTCCAAAGGAGGGGTGAACGGTTCTAAATTGATTTCCTTTTCTATTTTATCCACAACTTTATCGATATTTGCTATTATTTCTTCATTTTGTAATCGCAGAACCCTAAAGCCAAGTCGTTTCAAGTCTTCGGTTCGTTGCTCATCTGAAATCATTTGTGCAGCCCTGTTGTGGTATGCTCCATCTACTTCGATAATCAGTTTCCGCGACAAACATACAAAGTCTGCAATATAGTCACCTATAATATGTTGTCTTCTAAATCGTACTCCACACTGAGAAGCTCGCAGGGCACTCCACAATATACTCTCTGCTTCGGTAGGTTTTTTGCGATTCTCTTGCGAGAACTGACGCAACAAATCATAAGCCGCACAGTTTGCTGTTTCGTATCCTCGCTTCACTTTATCCGTATTTGAGCATCCTACGTTCCCCCCTCCTTTGGAGGGGTCGGGGGAGGCTCCTTACATCACATTTAATACTTGTTCCTTTATTTGCTCCAACTCGTCCTTCATCTTCACCACGATGTTCTGCATCTCGGCAAGGTTGCTTTTGCTGCCTGTCGTGTTGATTTCGCGACCCATCTCCTGAGCGATGAAACCGAGCTTTTTGCCCTGTCCGTGTCCCTCTTCCATCGTCTTGCGGAAATACTGCAGATGGTTGGCAAGGCGCTGCTTCTCCTCATTGATGTCAAGCTTCTCGATGTAGTAAATCATCTCCTGCTCCAGGCGATTCTTATCGTATTGTGCATCGGGAATGGCAGCCAATCCTTCTATGATGCGCTGACGAATCTTTTCAACGCGGAGTTTCTCGTAAGGCTCGATACTGGCAAGCAAAGTAGCGATATTATCCAGTTTCTCTTCAAACTTATGCTGCAACGCTTCTCCCTCCTGACGGCGGAAAGCGATAAGCTGGTCGATGGATTGCTGTACCACTCCTCGTGCCACAATCCACTCATCTTCAGAAAGTTCCTGAGACATCTCATTTCGCGAAAGGACATCGGGCATACGGATTATCGTATGCCAATAGTCGTCTGGTTCGGGAATATCATATTTGTTTGAAATATCCAGCATCTGACGATAGTACGCAGCTGCCAATTCACCATTGATAGGACAGGCATCCACTTGTTCCAGTTGCTCTATCCAAAGGCTGAATTCCACTTTACCACGTTCCAGACTCTGAGTTATCATAGCGCGTACCTCCATCTCCTTTTCCCGATAGATGGGCGCCACACGCGTAGAAAGGTCGAGTGCCTTACTGTTAAGCGATTTTACCTCTGCTGTAATCTTCTTTCCCTGGAATTCGGCCGAGGCTTTGCCGTATCCAGTCATCGACAATATCATAATTGCAGAACAATTTTGCTGCAAAATTACACTTTGTTTCCGAGAACACCAAAGATTTGTGCAGTTTTCTTTGAATAAAAAGAAAACGGCAAACTGTTTCGCTACATTTGTAAATTAGTCCTTTGGATAAAGGCCCTTGAACACTTTTGTCAGGGACTCAACCTCGGGAAGCAGACTTTTCAGTTCATCCTCGTTCTGGTTTTTGACGGCAGTCATGGCTTTTTCCAACACATCCGTCAGCCTCTTGCAGTTGCTTCCTCTATCTGGCGACCATATTGTGGCAACACGAATACTATTCCCAAAGAAGTATGTGGTTCCGTCGAATCCCAGTCGTTCATCATTGAACATACATGTCTTGACTGCATGTTCAATTAAGTCGGAAAACTTCACAGCTGTGGTCTTGTCTGTTCTGACTTCCATAGAGTCCAGCATCACACCCTTATTATACCCCACGCACCACTTCACCTGCAACCGTTCTATTTCCCCATAACCATAATAGATGTACAATGCTGAGGGGAAGTCTTCCATAGGTGTAGGGAACTTGAGCATCTGCTGTATTGCCGTTTCAGAAAGCCATGTTCCAAATTCCTTTTCTCCCCACGACTTCTGATGAAGTTGTGTCATGGGTTCCAGTCTGCTCTGAGCCTGTGCGCTAAAGGCTGCCGCCATCAGCAACATTACCAATGTAATAATTTTCTTGTTCATTGTTTTCAAATGTTTATTAAAAAGCAATCAGTACCAAACTGTACGGCTATATGCTGCCAGCACATTAACAGACTTCTGCTTGATTCTCTTCACATGACGGTGGTGACGATTCGTGAAAAACATCGTGGTCTTGAATCTTACGAGACCATGAAACTCCGCAAAAGCATAATGTTCGATAGTGACGGAATCTGCATCGTATGTAAACACAGGCTCCAGACTCCGGCTTTTTATGTTTTGCAGGGAATCCACTGCGGCAAACGTCTCATTCATATGTTTCTCCCACTTTTTCTCTACTGAACTGGGGTCAAAGCCTTCCTTGAAAAGATCATCCTCCCACTCGTTCTTGAGAAGGGAAGTCACGGAATCCACGTCTTCAGCCGACGTTATGATATATGTCTTGTCGTAATTGGCTTCGTTTCTCATGCCGTATAGGAGTCTGGAGAATTGCAGGAGGTAAGCCTGCCAGATGCTCATCTCAGTGCCTGTCAGGGAAATCTTTTCGAAGGGATCTATGAATGGCACCAGGTTCTTACTGACTTTATACGGCGTGTTCTCCCTTTTGCTTTTTTGATAACGGTGGTATTCCTTGTCGAAATACTCATCTTCCGGGCGTTGCTGCGACTTTTTCCTCACGTAAAAACGCAATGATGACCAATCCTTGGGAGGCCTGAACGAAAAGGGTTTCCTGAAATCGGACAGGATGTATTTCCTGTCTATCTTCAGCTCTGGCAAGTAATCCAGCAGGAAGGTCAAATCGTCGGTCTTCCCTATTTCCCGCTGGCGGGAAGATGTCTCATAGCAGTAATGGTTCTTGACCCTTGTGTACTCCGACAGCCCGATGCCGCGAGTCTGTCCCCGCCCCACCATTGCGACGAGGGCTAACAGTACGGTAATGATGGTTTGCTTCATTTTCGTTATAGTTATACCTTTTATTATATATAACGTTTGAACTGCCGAAATGTAAAGGTAAAACGTGTTAATTATTCTTAAATCCGCGAAAAAAACAACTTTAGGGACAGATCCTCCAACTACTCGGGAACAAAAAGTCGGGATACGGGGAACAAAAAGCCGAGATACAGGGAGAAAAATATATTTATACGGGTTCTAAAATTATTTTCAAACTGAGAAAATCTATTTCCAAAGTGTGAAAATAGATTTTCAAACCGTGAAAATATATTTCCAAACTTTGAAAAAAGTTTTATCTGCCGTATTACGGACTTTTATACCCAGAAGTAAGTTGTTTTGTCCCTAGGACTAAGGAACTTTATACAGAAAGCGCGATTCCTGGACTCTTTGGAGCAAAGAATTGTGAAGTATGATTTTTTTTCGTACCTTTGCAGCATGAAAAAGACGATTTCATTTTTGACTTGCGGGATGTTTCTGCTGCTTTTGTGCTGCTTTGCTTGCGGAAGCGGAGAACCCCAACTTACCCCAGAGCAGCTGCGGCTGCAGAAGATTGCCCGGATAGATTCCACTCTGCAAGACTTTGTGCAGCTCGATTCTGTTGAGGGCTATGACCTTCTCGCAAACCTTACGGCGGAGGCGTGGATGCTTGTCGATGACTCAACAGGGTTTATCATTAGTCAGAAAAATGCTGACAAGAAGCGCTTCATTGCTTCCATCACAAAGATGATGAGTTGTCTGCTGGCTATTGAGAACGGAAACATGGACGACACCCTGCTCATTACCACCGAAGACTGTGTCACCAAGGACGCTATTGTAAGGTCTGGCGACAGTTATCAATTGGGCGACCTCATCTATGAAATGATGCTGGTGAGCGACAACGATGCAGCATACTCCATAGCCAAACACATAGGAGGCGACACCCTGATTTTCTATGACATGATGAACCAGAAAGCTCAGTATCTGGGGATGGACAGCACGCACTTCGCCAACCCCAACGGAATGCCGAACGACAGCAACTATAGTAGCGCAAGCGACCTCATCAGGTTGGCGCGGTACTGCATGTGCGACAGCGTCTTCGCGGAGATTGTGGGAACAGAGGAAGCAGACATCCCGTTGATTGACGGACGTCACTTGCCTTGCTACAACACCAATCTGTTGCTCTCCTCCTACGAGGGCTGTATAGGCATCAAGACAGGCTATACCCGCCAGGCTGCTGGCTGCCTGGCATCTGCCGCCACACGCGATGGAACAACCCTCTACCTCGTACTTCTGGGCAGCCGCAACAGGGCATCCAGATTCAAAGAGACGGCAATCCTCCTCGATTATGGTTTCAACGTGATGAAAGCCCTCGGAGTGAAGAGTGAAAAGTGAAGAGTGAAGAATTTTAGAAAGCCGGAGGAACCTACTTCCTTTCGTTTTTTCGAGGGCGGCAGCAAATTCTTCATTCTTCATTCTTCACTCTTCACTTTTTTTTCGTACCTTTGCAGCGCGAAATATATGGATTAAGGATTAGGGATTAGAGATTAAGGACTGATAGTAAAGTAAATGAGTTGTATCCTACATATTGAGACGAGTACAAAGGCTTGTTCCGTGGCTCTGAGCGAGAATGGCAGCCTCATCTTCCATAAGGAAGATCTGGAGGGACCGAACCATGCCGTCGTCTGCGGTGTCTTTGTGGATGAAGCCCTGTCCTTTGCCAACTCCCACGCTATCCCCGTTGATGCGGTGGCAGTGAGCGAAGGTCCCGGCAGCTATACAGGTTTGCGCATCGGTGTCTCGCTGGCAAAAGGTGTCTGCTACGGACGCGATCTGCCGCTTTTGAGCGTACCGACGCTGAAACTGCTGTGCGTGCCTGTGCTGCTTGGCAAAGAACAGCTTCCAGAGGAGGCTCTGCTCGTTCCGATGATAGACGCCCGAAGGATGGAGGTCTATAGTGCCGTCTATGACCGCGCTCTTCACGAGGTTCGTCCCATCGGAGCCGATATCGTGGATGCCGACACCTATCTGCCTTACCTCGAAGAGCATCCCGTCTATTTCTTCGGAGACGGCTCCACAAAGTGCAAAAGCGTCATCCAACATCCCAATGCCCATTTCATAGAAGGCATCGTACCGCTGGCGAAATGGATGTTCCCCCTGGCCGAACGTGCTTTGCACCTCGGAGAGAAACAGGATGTGGCCTACTTTGAGCCCTTCTACCTGAAGGAATACGTAGCAAAGACCCCCTGTCCCCCTTTAGGGGGAATTAAATAAATAGTAAATTGTGAAATAAAAGATGCAATACAACACACAAAGAGAACAGCTTGTAATGCCAGAATATGGTCGTGGCGTGCAGATGATGGTCGATATGGCCGTACAGATAGAAGACCGCGAAGAGCGTCAGCGCTGTGCCCAAACTATTGTCAAGATTATGTCGGGACTGCTTCCTTCCACAGCCAGCAGGGACGACGATGAGCACCGCCTTTGGAATCATTTGGCACGCATTGCCCATTACAAGCTCGATATTGACTATCCCGTCAACATCGTGCCTCAGGAAGAGGTTCAGGCGCATCCTGCTCCGCTCCCCTACCCCATGAAACACATCAAGCGCCGCCATTATGGCTACCTTGTGGAGCAAGTCCTCGACTATGCCAAAACGGTGGAAGACGAAGAGCAGCGCCGCCTCATTACCGAGTGTATCGCCAACCAAATGAAGCAAGACCTCTTCATTTGGAACCGCGACTCGATGGACAACGAACTCGTCGCACAGGACATCGAACGCTACTCCGGCGGAACACTCCATTTGGATTTGGACAACTTCACCTTCGAGGCCGTCGGAGAATCTCCACTGCAACAGACAGAGGGTGGTAAGAAACGTAAGAAAAAGAAGTAGGTAATGGCATCATTCATTATCGAGGGCGGACATCGGCTGAAAGGCGATATTACACCGCAGGGCGCTAAAAACGAAGCCCTGCAGGTGCTCTGTGCTGTACTATTGACCAAAGAACCGGTACGCATCAAGAACATCCCCAATATCGTCGATGTGAACAACCAGATACAGTTGCTTCGCGATATGGGTGTGGAGGTGACACAGAACGACACACACGACTATACCTTCTCTGCCACTCATCTTGATGGCCAATACCTTTCCAGCGAAGCCTTCATCCAACGCAGCCAGCAGTTACGCGGCAGTGTGATGATGCTCGGTCCGCTGTTGGCTCGGCGCGGACATGCCGTCGTTGCCAAACCCGGCGGCGACCAGATTGGCCGTCGTAGGCTCGACACACACTTTCACGGCATACAGAAACTCGGCGGGCACTTCACCTACGACGAAACAAAGCATCTATACATTGTGACGGCAAAGAGGCTCATAGGTTCCTACATGCTCCTAGATGAAGCCTCGGTGACGGGTACAGCCAATATCATCATGACGGCAGTACTGGCCGAGGGAACGACCACCATCTATAATGCTGCCTGTGAACCGTATATTCAGCAACTTTGCCGCATGCTATGCTCGATGGGAGCACGCATCTCCGGCATCGGCAGCAACCTGCTCACCATCGAGGGTGTCTCTTCTCTGCACGGCACGGAGCACACCATCCTGCCCGACATGATTGAAGTAGGTTCCTTCATCGGAATGGCCGCAATGGTGGGCGACGGAGTATACATCCGACAGGTCGCTCCCGAACATCTGGGCATCATCCCCGCAACCTTCCGACGCTTAGGCATCCGCATTGAGACGGACGGCGAAGACCTCTTCGTCCCCAAGCAGAAACATTACGAGATAGAAAGCTTCATCGACGGCTCGTTCATGACCATCAGCGATGCCCCTTGGCCAGGATTGACACCCGACCTGCTGAGCGTCCTACTCGTCGTCAGCACGCAGGCAAAGGGTTCTGTACTCATTCACCAAAAGATGTTCGAAAGCCGACTCTTCTTCGTGGATAAACTCATCGATATGGGTGCACAGATTATCCTCTGCGACCCCCACAGAGCCGTTGTAGTGGGACATGATCACCAGCGCCAGTTACATGCTGGACGCATGACGAGTCCCGACATCCGTGCCGGTATTGCCCTACTTATTGCCGCCATGAGTGCGCAAGGCACCAGCCGCATCGACAACATCGGTCAGATAGACCGCGGCTACGAAAACATAGAAGGACGACTCTGCGCATTAGGAGCAAAGATAACAAGGGTCTAATATGAACGAATCGGAAGTCTATAGAATCGGACAGATAGGACGCACACACGGCGTGAAGGGCGAAGTGACATTCAACTTCACCGACGATGTGTGGGATCGTGCCGAGAGCGAATATCTGTTCCTCCGCGTGGAAGGCATCCTTGTGCCTTTCTTCATAGAAGAATACCGCTTCCGAAGCGACAGCACGGCTCTTGTCAAATTCCTGGATTACGATACAGCCGAAGACGTTCAGTTCCTTGTGGGATGCGAGGTATTCTTCCCACACTCCCTGACACCCGAAGCCGACGAGGAGGCGGAATATACCTGGCGATACTTCACGGGATTCAGCCTCTACGATGAGAAAGCGGGTCTCATTGGTACGATTGACCGTATCGATGAAAGCACACAGAACATCCTCTTCCAGGTTGGCGAGCGACTCATCCCTGCTACCGAAGAATGGATAAAAGACATCAACCATAAAGAGCGCTCCATTCATATGGCGCTGCCCGAAGGATTACTTGACCTATGAAAAAAATCTGCATATTAGGCTCCACAGGGAGCATCGGCACTCAGACGCTGCAAGTCATCGCCGAACATCCTGACCTCTTCGAGGCGTATGTGCTGACCGCCAACACCAGAGCCGACCTTCTTATCCAGCAAGCAAAGCAATACCAACCTTGTTGTGTTGTCATTGCCGACGAAAGCAAATACGACTATGTGCAAGAGGCTTTGAAGGACGAGCCGATTCAGGTTTATGCCGGAGAGGATGCCCTCTGCCAAGTGGTACAGATGGAACCGATAGACATTGTACTGACAGCCCTCGTAGGCTTCAGCGGCCTTCGCCCCACCATCAGCGCCATCAAGGCAGGCAAGCCCATCGCTTTGGCAAATAAGGAAACCCTCGTAGTGGCGGGCGAACTCATCACCCAACTCTGCTTGGAACACAAGGTGCCTCTGCTACCAGTTGATAGCGAACACAGCGCCATCTTCCAGAGCTTGATGGGGGAAGTGAGTCCCATCGAGAAGATTATCCTCACGGCAAGTGGAGGTCCCTTCCGTACTTTCACGCTCGACCAACTCCGCGACGTGACTCCCGCACAGGCTCTGAAGCATCCCAATTGGGATATGGGCGCGAAGATTACCATCGACAGCGCCTCAATGATGAACAAGGGTTTCGAGGTCATCGAAGCAAGGTGGCTTTTCGATGTCACACCCGAAAAAATTCAAGTTGTCGTGCATCCACAAAGCATCCTGCACAGCGCCGTGCAGTTCGAGGATGGAGCCGTAAAGGGGCAACTTGGTGCACCAGATATGAGGGTACCCATCCAGTTGGCTCTCTCCTACCCCGAGCGTTTGAAGAGCTCTTTCCCCCGGATTGACTGGTGGAACCTCAAAGACCTGACCTTCGAGAAGCCTGATCCGGAAAAGTTCCGTTGCCTCCAGATGGCTTACGAAGCTATTCGTATGGGAGGCAATGCTGCCTGCATCGTGAATGCAGCCAACGAGGTGGTTAATCTCGCCTTCCGTCAGGAGCGTTGTGGGTTCCTGCAAATGGCAGACATCATCGAGCAAACGCTTCAGCGAGTTCCCCATCAGGACAAGTCTTCCCTGCAGGATTATCTCGATTGCGACCGCGAGTCGCGCATCATAGCCAATGAAATTCTAAAATAATCAAAAACCAAAATGAATATAGTTCTAATCAAGACGCTTCAACTTTTACTCTGCCTCTCACTACTCGTTGTTTTGCACGAGGGCGGTCACTTCGGCTTTGCCAAGCTGTTCAAGACACGTGTCACACGCTTCTACATGTTTGCCAACTATGGCTTCCATCTGTTCAGTTCCTACGACAACTGGTTCCGTCGTCTCATCGGCAAGCCCCTCGTCACAAAGCGTGGAAACGAGGGCAAGAACTTCTTCGCTTGGCTCCGCAACCAGTACTACATGTTGACCGGACAGAAAGAAAAGGTTGTGACAGAAAACATCGGCAACAAGGAATACGACGAGAAGGCCGGTACAGAATATGGTATAGGTTGGCTTCCCATAGGTGGCTATGTGGCTATCGACGGTATGATAGACGAGACACATCAGACTCTTTCTGGCGAAGCGAAGCCTTGGGAATTCCGCTCAAAGAAAATCTGGCAGCGCTTCCTCATCATGTTCGGTGGCGTGCTGATGAACCTCATTACGGCTTGGGTCATCTATTCCCTCGTGCTTTTGGCCTGGGGACGTGATTATGTTCCTATGACAAGCATTGAGGACGGCTTCCAGTATAACGAGCAGGCACATGCTATCGGATTCCGCGATGGTGACATTCCTATCAGTGCCGACAATAAAGAAATTGTGGAATTCAACATTGTTGCCGTGATGCGCACCATCGCCAATGCCGCCACAGTCACCGTACTGCGGCAAGGTGAGGAAATAGAGCTGACAATGCCGAAAAAAGACCTTTCCCTGTTGCGGATGATACAGTCACAGCCGCAGTTCCTGACACCTCTGGCAGAAGCATACATCGATTCTGTCATACCTGGATCTGCTGCAGCCAAGGCCGGAATAGAAGCCGGTATGCGACTGGTTACTGTCAACGGAAAAGAGATTAATACATGGGCAGACTTCGATTATGAGGTTACGCTGCGCCGCCAAGATGTGCTCAGCTCTCCCGACTGTACCGCTGCCGACAGTCTAAAATGGCGCACACTCGATGTCGTCGTTGCGACTGCAGACCAAAGTCACACAGATACCCTGCAACTGTTTCTGGATGAGAAATACATGATGGGCGTCACGCGGCACATTCCCGACTTCGAAAAGGTGCATTTGGACTACAATATCGCATCTTGCATCCCTGCGGGTTTAAGTTATGGTTGGCGCGTACTCAAAAGCTACGTCAGCGACCTGAAGTATGTTGCCAGCGCTGACGGAGCAAAGAGCGTCGGCTCGTTCATCACCATTGGTAACATTTTCCCCTCAGCATGGGATTGGCAACAATTCTGGATACTCACAGCCTTCATCAGTATCATTCTGGCAGTGATGAACATTCTCCCCATTCCGGGTCTGGACGGCGGACACATCGCGCTGCTCTTCTACGAAGGAATCACGGGCCGCCAGCCCTCTGAAAAGGTGATGGCAGTGATAGAGAAGATTGGCCTCGGCATCATTATTGCACTCATGCTTCTCGCCTTTAGCAACGATATACGCAACTTCATCTTACCCCTCTTTGGATTTTAGTCCTATGAAACACTCAACAATATTTTTCCTTATGGTGGCCTTGTTGGTAGCCTGCTCTCAAGAAACGCCGGATGAGCGTGCGGCTAACATGCTGAAAGAAGCTCGCTATGCTCTGCATCATCACCTCTACGACGAGGCACGCGATACCATCTTCTCTCTCCGACGCAACTGTCCGACTGCCATCGAAGCACGCAAACAGGCCATCCTGCTTCTCGACAGCATCGAGATGAATGCGGCTGCTGATAGCCTTCGTTTAGTTACTGGCGAAGAATGGAAACGCCTCAACGTAAAGAAACAATTCTTCGAGCGCAAACTGCAGGAAGACCTGAAGAAAAAGGATTAAAAATTAAAGATTAAAGATTAAGGATTAGATGACCATACAGGACGCCATACAGGAATACGACAACTTCCGTCAGCGAACACGGCAGACGGCATCTCCCTTTGATTCTCCACAGGGTCAGGGAATCCTGCACCGCATTGGCAAAACCGCTGATGCCTTGGGGTTGGAGTGTTATGTAGTAGGCGGCTATGTACGCGACATCATCCTGGAACGTCCATCGAAGGATATTGATGTGGTAGTGATTGGCGATGGGGCCGGCATCCAATTGGCAAACGCATTGGCTAAGGACCTGGGACGCGGTGCTCATGTCAGTATTTTCCGCAACTTTGGCACTGCACAACTCAAATGGCATGACCAGGAGGTGGAATTTGTGGGAGCACGAAAGGAGAGTTATCATCGCGAAAGTCGTAAGCCGATTGTAGAGGAGGGCACACTCGATGACGATCTGCACCGCCGCGATTTCACCATCAATGCGTTGGCTGTATGTCTCAATGAAAACCGATATGGCGAACTCATCGACCTCTTCGAGGGTCTGCTTGATCTGGAGGACGGCATTATTGCCACTCCGCTAGATCCCGACATTACTTTCAGCGACGACCCGTTGCGCATGTTGCGTTGCATTCGTTTTGCAACACAACTCAATTTCAATATAGAGGACGAGACTCAGAAAGCACTACAGCGAAATGCAGAGCGCATCAAGATTATATCGCAGGAACGCATTATCGATGAACTGAACAAGATTATGATGGCGCCTGTTCCCAGTATCGGCTTCATTGAACTGAGCCGTAGCGGATTGCTCGCTCTCATTTTGCCCGAGGTAGCCGCACTGGAAGGCGTAGAGACACGCAATGGTCGCGCCCATAAAGATAACTTTTACCATACCCTCGAGGTGCTGGATAATGTGGCAAGCCAGACCCTCTCTAACTCCCCCTTAAAGGGGGAGAACACAGGACAAAAAGCCTCCCCTTTAAGGGGAGGTTGGGAAGGGTCTCTTTGGCTTCGTTGGGCTGCCCTTCTGCACGATATTGGAAAGCCACGCAGCAAACGATGGGACAATTTGACCGGTTGGACTTTTCACAATCACAACTACATCGGGCAGAAGATGGTGGCGCCACTCTTTCGTCGGATGAAGCTCCCGCTAGACGAACGCATGGCATACGTCCAGAAGTTGGTAGGGCTACACATGCGTCCCATCGCTATTGCCGACGATGAAGTAACCGATAGTGCTGTGCGCCGTCTGCTCTTCGAGGCAGGTGAGGATATCGACGACCTGATGCGCCTTTGCGAGGCAGACATCACGAGCAAAAACCGCGAGAAGAAACAACGCTTCCTGCAGAACTTCCAACTCGTCCGCGAGAAACTCATCGACCTCCAGGCCCGCGACAACTACCGCACTTGGCACAACCCCATAACAGGCGAAGAAATCATGGAAACCTTCGACCTGAAGCCCTGTTATAAGATAGGCATTCTGAAGCAGGCCGTCAAAGATGCCATCTGGGACTCGGTCATCCCGAACGACCACGATGCAGCCTTCCAGTTCATGCTGGGGAAAGCGGCAGAAATGGGTCTCAAACCAGTATCCAAAACATGAGCCAGAGGAACATACAGATACAAGAACAGACGCAGACACAGCAACAAGTGCAAGTACAGCAAATGTTGCCGCAGCAGGTCATGCTGGTACGTCTGACGGAGATGCCTGTCGAAGCTCTGCAGCATCGTGTGGAACTTGAATGCATGGAGAATCCCTGGCTCGAAGCCTCTCCCGACCCCTCCGAAGGAGGAGAGAACGGAGAAGGGACATCCTCTCCTTTGGAGAGGGATGAGGAGAGGCTTGATGATGCCACTTACGATTACCGCTCGGAGGAGGATATGCCCGACTTCCTGACCGGTGCCAGCCACAGCAACAATGCTGCCGAATTCATGTCCTATGACGATACGCTCTCGCTCACAGATCGTCTGAGGGAGCAAATGGCCGACTTCGACCTCACCGACCACGAGAAGGAACTCATGGAGTACCTCATTGGGTCGCTCGACGAGGACGGACTGCTCAAGAAATCACTTACGATACTCGCCGACGAGGCGGAAATCTACCAGGGTCTCAACACCAATGCCGAGGAGTTGGAGCGCGTCCTGAAAGTGCTGTGGCAGTTCGACCCGCCAGGCATCGGAGCACGCTCGCTGCAGGAATGCCTGCTCATACAGGTTCAGCGCGACGAGAAGAACCCCTGCCGCGAACTGCTCATCAAGATGTTGAGTAAGTATTTCGATGACTTCATACACAAACGTTGGCAACGGTTGCAGCAACGCCTCCACATCAATCAGGCACAAATCGAACAGCTGCAAAGGGAGATACTGAAACTCAATCCCAGGCCTGGCGGTACACTCGGTGCCAAGAGTGCCGACAGAGCACAGAGCATCCAGCCCGATTTCCTTGTCGATACCGACGAGAATGGCACCATAACCGTTACCCTGAGTCGTGGAAACCAGCCCTCGCTCATCATCAGTCCCGATGCCGAAGGAGAGCAAAACGCCTTCGTTCGTCAATATGTGGAACGCGGACAGATGTTCATCAACGCCCTCAAGCAACGCTCGGAAACAATGATGCGCACCATGCAAGCGATTGTCACCCTCCAAAAGCCATTCTTCCAGGAAGGCGACGAAACTCTGCTGCGACCAATGAGACTCGAAGATGTAGCTACTGCGACAGGGTATGACATCAGTACCATCAGCCGTGTTTCGAACAGCAAATATGTCGAGACCTCCTTTGGCACCTATCCGCTGAAATGGTTCTTCACGCATCGGGCTGCACAGAGCGATGAGGGCGATGATGTCACAGCACGCCAGGTTATGGCTGCCCTGCGACGCTATATAGAACAAGAAGACAAAGCCCAGCCACTCAGTGACGAACGCCTGGCACAGATGCTTCATGCAGACGGCTTTAATATCGCCCGCCGCACCATAGCCAAGTATCGCGAACAGATGGGCATTCCCGTAGCAAGAATGAGAAAATGAAACAAGCCATTCTCATAGCCCGCATCCTCTCCACAGTCTTCCGGCCATCGTACTATCCGACAGTCGGGACATTCATCCTGCTCAGCTTCACCTACCTGAATCTGTTCCCGTGGGTCTTCAAGCTATGGTTGCTCGTGCTTGTCTATCTCTTCACCTTCTGCTTCCCTGCCCTGGGTGTCTTCATTTACCGTCGCGTTCATGGATGGAGCGCTTCCGAGTTGCGCAAGCGCCATAAGCGAGCCGTACCCTATATTATCAACATCTGTTGTTATCTCTGCCTCATGCACATCTTTGCCGTCACGCACATGCCTCACTTCCTGATGGCGATTATTGGCATATCGCTGCTCATACAGTGCACCTGTGTCATAGTCAATCTTTGGTGGAAAGTGAGTATGCACTCGGCTGGATCTGGCGGAGTCATCGGAGCTTTGATAGCCTATGCAGCCATCTTCGGCTTCAACCCCATCTGGTGGCTATCCCTCGCCATCTTCGTTTCGGGTTGTGTCATGACAAGCCGAATGGTACTGCGCCAGCATACCTTGGCGCAAGTACTCGGAGGCACCCTCATCGGCATCGCCTGCGGCATCATTGGGACCGTGTTGATGTAAGTACCGAATCTCCAAAAGCCACCCTTTCTTCTTCCTTCGTACGCTTCACTATGTCGTATTCGTCCCATAGTTTGGCATCGAAACCTGCATCCTTCAGGGCCGTTACGATGTTAGAGCCGCTTCCTATTATTTGTTCTGTTTGTAGCTTGTCTTCCTCCAAAGCGAACAGCAGGGCATGATAAAGCATAAGAGCGTTGCCGCCGCTGATGGCCAAGTTCGACACAGAAGCATACCCCTGGCTATAGTCATATTCCAGATGGAAGTCAATGCTGGTAGGGTATTGGATCAGTTCGTTCCTCATAAAGTAGTTGATGCATGAGCCGTCGAAGCGCAACAGCCGACAAGTCTCGGTATCCACGTATGCCGTTCCGACGATGTAGGGCTTGGTCGTAAATTCCGATTGCAATTTCTCTTTCAGTGAGAAGTCAATCCTATAGTATGACTCCCCATTCTCGCCGAACAAGTGTTGGAACTTCCTGTCGTAATGTTCGCGTGTGTAGGAATAGTGCTGCAAAGGCTTTTGTGCACTCGACCAGAAACGGCTGTTGACTGTCATCGGGCCGACTTCTATGAGTCTGTGGATGTTCGAAGCATTCACGTTCAGAGTTTTCCCGTTTCCCTGCGTATCGCTGTTCTGCAATCCACTTATTATATTTGCCGATCGGATGTTCACCACAGAATATGCATTCATGAAAGCCTCCGCTATGTATGTGCCCTCGGTTTTCTCCATCAGAGTGCGAAAGAAATACTTTCTTGCCATCTGGCCCTGGTTGCGGAAATCCTGTTTCAGGTTCTCTATCGTGCGTTTCAGAATCTCGTCGTAGTTTACAGGCCCGACGTTGACTTCTTTCATTACGACAGTTAAGGGCTTGAGCCGGACAATGCGAGGCTCTTCGGTTGCCTTGATTGTCTTCTTTTCGTAGCCGATACAACTGAAGGTCACGAGACAGTTCTCTTCTGTCGTCAACTTAAAATCCCCCTTATTGTTGCTCAGGGTTCTTTCCCCTTTTGCCGAATAGATGTTTACATACGGCAGATGTTCTCCCGTCTCTGCATCCACCACACGCCCCTGAAGGGTCAGTTCCTGTGCCCAAACAGAAACAGAAAACAACAGGAATAATATAGGTAACAGGGTTCTGTGCATGATTTGCTTGATTCTGGGGACAAAGATAATTCTTTTTGCGTTACATTCCAAAGAAAAACCCTATTTTCCGCTTAGTATCAAGTCATTCCCTTTTGCCCTTTGCGAGAGCGGAAGAATAGCAATATAAGCAGTAGGGTAATGATACCAAGTGCTGTCAGAACGATAGGGAGAATCTTACATTTCTTAACGGAATTGTCAGTGGGGGCTTCTATGTATGTACCGTCGGCAATGAGTTGTAGGGTGCGGTCCAGAATATAGTCACCATCGTAGTGGAACTCTTCTTCGGTGAGAGGGATGTTACAATCTGGCATTACACCACGCAAGGCTGGCAAGCGGTCGTTGACGGTCTCGTCTATGACAATACGCACCATCGGGATTTTAGCGGTAAATTGGCTGTTGGCGAGGCAGATGCTAGCGAACTTCATGCAGGTCTCATGGTGGTAGGCGCTCTTCGTCTCACGTCCAACGATATAGCCTCGGTAGTTACGCTTGACGGTTCCTGCTAAGAAGGCGGAGGCAGAAGCGGACCAACAGTCGGTAAGAACATAGAGTCTGCCATTATAACCCAAAGAATCGACGGTAGGAGTCTTGGCCTTATCTTCCTCAGTAGGCATCAGGTAGAGTCCCTTTTGTCCTTCTACGGGTTTGAAATCGCCGAAGATGGTGTCACCTGCAATCCAGTTCAAAGTGGGGCTGTTGAAAGAGGCTGCGTTGACCTTCAGGTATCCCGTATGCGGGCGGTCTGGGGTACGTCCCATCAGGGCGCGGGTGATACGTTCCTCCACTCCGGCATCACCTCCTCCGTTGTTACGGACATCGAAGATGAGATTGGGCATGCCATTGCGCTCGGCTGCATGGATGGCAGAAACAACGCTGTCGCAGTCCACTTGGCTGAGACTGAAGGTGCTGATACCGATATAGAGGACGCTGTCGTTTAGTTGACGGATGCCAATGGGACTGTCCTTATGCCGATTAAGAGAATGCTGGTGAAAGAACTTCTTACGGTCTTTTTCATTCCCCACGAACCAACTTACCAAGGGAAGTTCCAAGTGTTCCCCGTCTTCAAAGTCATAAACCATTGTCCCGCCTTGGGGTTGGGGGCCTGATTCGAAGGCATAGTCCAAAGCGTTGTGGTAGCAGGCTTGGTAATCTCCCACAGAGGTGACGTGTGCATCGTAGAGCCAAAATCTCCGTCTGCTAATGTCAAACAGATCGCTGGCAGGCTTTCCGTCAATGCGTGCAATGCGGCGGCCAACATATTTGGCATGGTCACTATCGGCAACCAGCACCACACAGGCACGTTCATTCAAGGAGTCGCCTACGGCTACATGGCCGAAGTGAAGGGGCGAAAAGTAAATGTCCAAGCCCTTTTTCTGCTTCTTCGGATTATCGGGTACTGGGCAGTTGATGCTAAGATGCGAATCGTGGATGACATTGTTGTAGTCCCCAATAAGTTTGGCAAAGTCCTTCAGTTCAATGCCGTCGGCAGGAATGCGCTCAATCTGCTCTTCGACAAACGCATCGTACTCGTCGTCTGTCATAAAGTCCTCCAGCGAGGGATAAATCTCCTTTATGCTGCTGGCCAATTGGTGATAGTCGGCCACAGCCTCTTCGTGGGTAAGGTGGAACTTGGTGGGTTGCGGCTCAAAGCGGCGGAAGGTAGTGCGCAGTCCGAAAGGTGTCATAGGGTCTCCACCACTTTCAATATCATCTGAAATATTTAAGCGGATGCTTGGCTCACTGATAGCATGATAGCAGTAACCTATGGTGCCAAGTACGTCGCCCCGCTTCAGGCGGGTACCGGTTGGGATTGCCTTGTCGCGACGAAGACCGCAAATCCATAATTTTTTCTTACCTATTCTTAGCCCTACCATTATGGATAGGCAACGGATGTCCCAGCCTTTTGTGCGGAACTCTGCCTTATTATCGGCTACAACCTCGTTGTATGTCTTATTGGGATTTCCTTCTCCGGACGAGGTATAGAGCGATATTAAATAGGTGTATTTGTAGTTCTCTACAGCGGCATCGGCAGGACAAAGTACCTGTGTGCCTTCAGGAGCGGTAATGAAGAGATTTTCGAAGTTAAATTCCTCCCCAATGTAGTCCTGCGGACGATAGAGTATTCCTTCGCCAGCTTTCTGTCCCTCGATGGGCCAAAGCCAGACATTCTCAGCCTTTACCGCTAATGCTACAAAAACAAGCATTGCGGTGATGATGGTTTGCTTCATTGTTCTTTTATTTTGATGATTTCTTCAAGTCCTCTGCTACCCACAGCACCCACTCGTCTATGTTGTCTGTGAGCTTTCTAGGATAAGGCAATGGGATGATAACGTCGGGAACAATGCCAATACCTTCAGAGAAGTCTTTCTCGTAAAAACCGGAATCTATGGTTGTGGCATAACCTACCCTAATCTTGCTGTTGGGCAATACTCCCCCATCCCAGCAATTGCCGGTTAAATTGCTCCCATGGGTGTTACTTATTCCATATACTTTGGCGCGGTCGCTATGATTTTTGACAAAATCAACAATACTTTCCCCTGCACTCGCCGTCATGATGTCGATTAATACGGCAGCCCGTCTGATGCGTGTTGTTGGCTTACGTCCTGTATCACCTGAATCTTCCCCCCATTTCATAAATTTCTTCTTTGAAGATTCGCACTCTTTGATAAGGTTCCTTGTGTGCACTTCAGGGGTTTGCAAATTCGCTACTATGTCTTTCCAATACTTTAAGTTTTCAGGGGTATTGCGAAACCAACAGGCAGAAGGCTTGCCGGGATGGTCGTACAGCATATCATAATACCCGTGCCATACGGTATCGCCGCCGCCTTCATTACCACGGACATCTATAATCAGGTTCACACAGTCCGATTCGTCAAACTGCTGCAAAGCATTTATTGTCCACTCATAGTAATCAGGATGGCACGAAGGGACGCGGATGAGCCAGGTTAGGGAATCCACTTTGCAGGAAACGGGCTTGGGGGCGTATTCGATGCCGTCAGGCCCCACAGTCGCCAAAGTACTATCCATTTTCAGAAATGCTTCATACATAATTTTGTCGGCTGCCATTTCAAATGCTGTTGTCCCAACGGCAATGTGCCTGTCGAACTGACTATAGAACCAGATGATATAATCGGTGGCTGCTTTTTCCAAATCTGATTCTCCTTTGCACAACTGCGCTCGGATCTGCTTCTTCAGGGATTTGTATTCCCGCTTATAGCCTTTCTGCATGATGGCATCAAAGGGAACATAGTTGTTTTCTACAAAACTAACCAGATAGTCATAGTCCTCCAGGTCTTTCCTCAGACTGTCGGGAACGGCAGCATTTGCGGCGAACGCAACAAGGGCGAGCATGATGGTGATGATGGTTTGCTTCATGAATGTGTGTTTGTTTTTTAGCTTAAAATTAATACCTTTCTAATATTATATACGCAAAACTACGAAAGATATTGCATAACCAAATGAATCTTTAAGTAGTTTTAACATTAAAGCTTTCTGTGTAAAGAACTCCAATTGAACTCTAATTCATCTCATGTTGATCTCTAATTCCAGAATTGGAACCAAATGCATTTTAGCTTAAAAGACACTAATTTATAGAGAATGAGGGAAAAATACCGGTTTTCTCTTGCTATATACGTTATAATTCCCTAATTTTGTCTAAAATTTATAATTTTTGTGATTATGTCCCCTATCGTTAGCATCATCATGGGCAGCACCAGCGACCTGCCCGTTATGGAGAAAGCAGCCAAATTTCTCGATGAAATGGGCATTCCTTTCGAGATGAATGCCTTCTCCGCTCATCGTACGCCGCAGGAAGTGGAAACATTCGCCCGTACCGCTGAAGAACGCGGATTGAAAGTCATCATTGCCGGTGCCGGTATGGCTGCTGCCCTGCCTGGCGTTGTGGCTGCAAGCACGACGCTGCCCGTTATCGGTGTACCCATCAAGGGTATGCTCGACGGCTTGGACGCGATGCTGAGCATCATCCAGATGCCTCCCGGCATTCCCGTTGCCACCGTCGGCGTGAATGGCGCACAGAACGCAGCCATCCTCGCTGCAGAAATGCTTGCTTTGAGCGACGAGACACTTGCCCAGAAGCTCCGCGACTACAAGCTGGGCCTCAAAGAGAAGATTGTCAAGGCAAATGCGGAACTGAAAGAGGTGAAATATAATTTTAAGACAAACTGAAATGCGACGAAAGACTCACGAAGTTAAGATAGGCAAGCTGCGCATTGGCGGCGAGAACCGCGTGGCGGTGCAGAGTATGACGACCTGTTCCACACTCGACACAGAGGGTTGCATCGAGCAAGCCATCCGCATCATCGAGGCAGGCGGACAACTTGTTCGCCTCACCACTCAGGGCACTCGCGAAGCCGAGAACCTGCGCAACATCAAGGCAGGCCTTGCAGCACGCGGCTATGGGGATGTTCCCCTTTGTGCCGACGTTCACTTCAATCCCAATGTGGCCGATGTGGCTGCGACGATTGTGGAGAAGGTACGCATCAATCCGGGCAACTATGTCGATCCAGCCCGCCAGTTCAAGACGCTGGAATACACCGACGAGGAGTACCAGCAGGAGCTCGCCCGACTGGATGAACGCTTCTGCCGCTTCCTCAATATATGTAAGGAGCACGGCACAGCCATTCGCATCGGTGTGAATCACGGCAGCCTCTCCGACCGCATCATGTCCCGCTACGGCGATACACCCGAAGGCATTGTGGAAAGTTGCATGGAGTTCCTTCGTATTGCCGAGCGTGAGAAGTTCCGCGATGTGGTGGTCAGCATCAAGGCATCTAACACAGTCATCATGGTGCAGAGCGTGCGCCTGCTCTGTCAGCAGATGGAGAAGGAGGGCATGGACTATCCTCTGCACTTGGGTGTTACAGAAGCCGGCGAGGGCGAAGACGGCAGGCTGAAGAGTGCTGTCGGCATCGGTGCTTTACTCATCGACGGCATTGGTGACACGATCCGCGTCAGCCTCAGCGAAGAGCCTGAATGCGAGATTCCTGTGGCACAAAGCATTTTGCAGGCAGCCCGTGTGCAGATGCACAAGACAGAGTACATCTCCTGCCCGGGTTGCGGACGCACGCTCTACGACCTGCAGGACACCATTCGTCGCATCAAGGCTGCTGTCGAGGAGAAAGCCAAGACCGATGCCCGCTACCGCACCCTCAAGATTGGTATCATGGGCTGCATCGTGAACGGCCCTGGCGAAATGGCCGATGCCGACTATGGTTACGTCGGTGCAGCCCGAGGCAAGGTCTCGCTCTACAAGAACAAGGAGTGCATCGAGAAGAACATCCCCGAGGCAGAAGCCGTAGAACGCCTCATCGCGTTTATAGAGAAAGATTTAGTTAAGTAGTCAGTAGATAGTTACATAATTCATTCGCATACAGATGATGTAATGTATGCGATTCCAAGTGTCCGTTTCCGAACAGTGAAGTGTCCGGAAATGGACACTTCTTTTTAAGCCCATATCTGGCTTTCAGCAAGTTACGAGTTTGGCACGGTTATTGCTAATATATAGACGACCCCCTAGCCCCCTTTAGGGTGAATAATAAGAATGAAATAAATAATTAAAACAAATACAGCATGGAAAAACAAACATCCATAACATCATCCCTCCTCCCCCTAAAGGGGGTTGGGGGGTCTCTTAAACAAGCTCTCGCCATGATGCGGGAGGAAAAGCTGTTCTCTGCGATACACATAACGGGAACGGCAATGGCAATTGCCTTCACGATGGTGATGGCGGTGGTTTATTACATCAAGCTCGCACCTATCTATCCAGAGGTGAACCGCCCAAGGACAATCTATTTTGAGGGTATCCGTATTGAGGCCGAGAACCACGGCATGGGAATGACGAGTTTCAGCGGCAAGGCCTTTGAGGATTGGTTCCAGAAGAGTAAGAACATCGAGTACTGCTCACCCACACTGCTGGCAGCAGGAACGGGGAAGCTGCTGGGCCGCAGCCGTGCTTGTGCCGTGCGTGGCAAGGACGACTTCCTCGAGGTCACTCCCAACGAGGTAAGCGCCGACTACTTCAAGATTTATGAGTACGACTTCCTCGAGGGGCGCCCTTTCACAAGTAAGGAGGTTGAGGGACGCGAGGAGGTCTGCGTCATCAGTGATGCTTTTGCCGAGCGTTATTTCGGCAAAGGCAAAAAGGCCGTAGGGCGTATGGTGGAGATTGAGAACCGTGGGGACGTGCGTGTGGTGGGCATGGTGCGTAGTGCCAGCCAGCTCACACCCGACAGCTATGCCGACATCATCACCCCCTACTCTCTGATTTCTTTCGATGCTGAATATCAAGGCATGTATTCCATTGTAGCCACCGTGCGCGACAATGAGCAACTGCAAGCACTGAAGCAGGAATTGGACGAGTTGGCGGCACGGCTACAGCAATCGCATCCCGAGAAATTGCCACACTTCGGCTTCGGTGAGGGTGTGAAATCGAAGATGGTGCTGACCCGGAACTTAGAGACGCACCCGATGCATGTGTTGCAAACAGAGAACCGTGCCGGTGTGTTCGGTGAACTCTCTGTATGGGAACTCGTGCGCCACTATGCAGGCATCCTGTTCGTGCTGCTCTTCGTGCCTGCGCTGAACCTCTGCGGCATCGTTGCCGGACGCATGGAGCGGCGCAGCGCAGAGATGGCCGTGCGCAAGACCTTCGGAGCACGACGAAGCACGCTGCTAAACCAAGTGGTAATAGAAAACCTTGTGCAGACCACCATCGGCGGACTCATCGGCCTTGCTCTTGCATGGACGGCCATCTACGCGTTGCGCAGGGAAATTCTCGGCATGTTCTTCGACAACAGCACGCTCGCCACGGCTCCCATCGTGGAGGGCGAAATGCTCTTCGCCCCCACACTCTTCGTCGGAGCCTTTGCAGCTATAATTCTGCTTAATATGTTGGCCACCGTGGTGCCTGCATGGTGGAGCCTGAGAAAACAAATTGTAGAATCAATGATGGAAAAGAGATAGAAATGAAATTGAATATCATCAATGCCAAAAGTTGGCTGTTTATAGAGTTAGTCATCATCACCGTTGTGGCATGGGCAGTGCTCGACCCTGCTGTAGTAAATCTTTACTACCGATTGCTGCCGCTGGGCTATGACAGCGACCGTCTGCTATATGCCGAGTGTACAATTTCGAGTGATTTCAGCGATGAAGAAGGATATGGTCCAATTTCTCCCCACGTGATTACGGAGAGGCGTCGCCAGCAGATGTTGCGCCAACTCTCGGATGTAGAGGGCATAGCTTCGGTATATCTCTACGACAGAGAATACTCTTCCGTCGGGTTCGACTACAATGTTTATTGCGAATGTCTCAACAGGGGCGATACGCTGTATTTGTCTCATCTCAGCTTCATCCCTGACTCCCGCTTCTTTGAGACCTACGGCATCAAGCCCATGCCAGGCAGTCCGTCGGCAGAACAGTTGTCGCAGATTACGGAGCAGGACAAACAGGTGGTGCTGACGCGCTCGGGAGCCATCGCGTTGTTTGGCACCGCCGACGTGGTGGGGCGTCGCTTCACCTGCGACCGCGACGAACCATGCGAGGTGACGGTGGCCGGCGTGGTGGAGGACTTCCGCAAGTCGGTGAGCAGCACCCTGCGCTCGCTCATCATGACGCCCGGTGAACTGAGCAGCACTCAGGGCCGCTACTTCATCCGCCTGCGGGAAGGCATCGATGCCCATCGCTTCGTGGAGGAGCATGGCCAGAACATCATACGCAGCGGCAAGACCGACTTCAACCGTATCAGCCGTCTCATAACCTTCAACGACTGGCTCCAGAAGCAGGAACTTGACAGAGGCCGTACGCAAGAGGTGAACCGCAGTCTGGCACTTGCCTTGTTCTTCCTCATAAATGTGATGCTTGCCGTGGTAGGCACCGTATGGCTGCATGCCAAACGGCATACGGAGGAATGCGGTGTGCGCCGAGCCTTCGGAGCGACCCGTCGGCGCATACTCTGGAGTTTCCTTTGGCGCAACGCCCTGCTTGCCACTGTTGCCGTCACTGTGGGTCTCATCATCTACTTGAACTATGCTCACAGCGGCATTCAGGTGTATAACGGAGAAGAGTACTACGAAACGCTCTACACCACCGGTTCGGGGATTGACTTGCCTACCGACAAGACCTGGGTGGATCACTTCTGGCCGCACTTCCTCATCGTCTCTGGCGTGGTTTACATTATTATATTATGTACCGTCCTGATAGGAACAGCCATCCCTGCCATAAAGATAATTAATACGAGGATAACCAACTCCCTGAGGGAGTAGGCCGCCAGAAATAATATCGTAATAACGTTATAACGATATATCGAAAAGGCGGCCAAACGTAAATAACGAAAATAACGTCAAACATATAAAATAATACGATTATGAACACTGAACAGAATGTAAACAACCTGAATCAAACAAGTCAAGAACAATCTGCTCCCTCTCTACAAGAGAGGGCGGGGGGTGAGTCCGTAATCAAACTGACAGAGATCAACAAGATTTATCGTACTGACGAAGTGGAGACACAGGCGTTGGAGAATGTGAACATCGAAGTAAAGCGGGGTGAGTTCCTGAGCATCATGGGACCCTCCGGCTGTGGCAAATCCACGCTGCTGAACATCATGGGCCTGCTGGACGAACCTACAAGCGGACAGATAGAGCTGTGCGGACAAGTTATAGACACGCACATGAGTGACAACAAACTGGCAGAGCTGCGCAACCGCACGCTGGGTTTCGTGTTCCAGAGCTTCCACTTGATTAGCACCCTGAACGTACTTGACAACGTGCAGATTCCCCTCATCTATCGCGGTGTACGCAGTGCCAAGCGTCTGCAACTGGCCAAGGAGGTGATAGAGCGTGTGGGACTCAGCCACCGCATGAAGCATCGCCCCTCGCAGCTCTCTGGCGGTCAATGCCAGCGTGTAGCAATTGCCCGTGCCATCATCGGCAACCCCGAGATACTCCTTGCCGACGAGCCGACAGGCAACTTGGACTCCAAGATGGGTGCCGAGATTATGGATCTGCTGCACAAGCTGAACCGCGAGGACGGCCGCACCATCGTCATGGTAACGCACAACGAGCAGCAGGCGGCACAGACCGACAGGATTATCAAGTTCCTGGACGGAAGGCAAATCATGTAATTTACCATTTAACCATTTACGATTTACCATTTTATGCTGAGTAGATTCTTTCGTTTCATTAAGCACGCCTTCGCTCTTATCCGTGCTAACAAGCTGTTCTCGACGATATACATTGCGGGAACGGCCGTGGCGATAGCGTCGGTGATGGTGGTGGCGATCTTTGTGAACATCCTTGTGGCCGACATCTCGCCCGAGTCGAATCGCAGCCGTACACTCTACCTCACCAGTTACTACCGCAAAGCATCAATGAGTAACGGAGAATGGCTCTACACGCAGTTTTCTACCATGGCCATCGACTCGTGCTTTCGCAAGATGGAGTGCGTGGAGGCCGTTACCGGCTTCATGTCGTACCTTCACTATCTGGACTATAAAGTCAGCGACATGGACGGACAGCACGAGATGCCTGCCAGCTTCACTCCTACTAACACCGACTTCTTCCGTCTCTATGACTTCACGTTCCTCAGCGGCCGCCCTTTCTCCGAGCAGGAGTTCCAGGAAGGCGAGCGTGTCTGCGTCATTACGGAGAGAATGGCAAAGGCTCTTTCTGTGGAGACAGGGTCTTCTCTTCTCCTGTCGGACAAGCCATTCCGCATCGTGGGTGTAATCAAGACGGTAAGCTACATGCTTATGAATGCAGCGGCAGACATTTATCTTCCCTACAAGGTGGAAGGCATCGGGCTTTATCCAGAGAGGCAAACCAACATTCCATACAGCGGCAATCTGGATGTCTGTATCCTCCTGCGGAAAGGTTTCACACATCAGGACTTCGTCCGAGAGCTGGAGCCTCTACGCCAGAGGTTTGAAGCCGTGGCGAGCAGTCAAACGGGTGAGGAAACAGGCTGGCGGGTGTTTTCAGACAGTCACTTCTTCAGATATATTACCTTCTTCCACAGTCGCGGAGGGGAGGAGAGCACAACGCTCAAGGCCATGAACCTCATGCCTATTGCCCTGCTCATGTTGCTCTTCCTGCTGCTGCCAGCCGTCAACCTGAGTGGCCTCGTCAGCAACCGCATGGAGGCGCGGCGTGCCGAGATGGGCATACGGAAAGCTTTCGGAGCCAAGCGGCGGTGGTTACTGAATGAGGTTATCAACGAGAACCTAATCTTGACGCTTCTTGGCGGAGCTGCAGGCTGGCTGCTTGCGTGGCTCTTCATCAGCCTGATGCGCCATACGAGAGAGTTGCAAGCAATGTTCATCAGCGAGGACTCCAAGAGCTATGATTTCAGTCTCGACCCCGCCATGTTCTTCACGCCCACGCTCTTTCTCATTGCCTTCCTCTGCTGTGTCGTGCTCAACCTCATGGCTGCTCTCATCCCTTCATGGCGTTCGCTCCGCAAACCAATTGTTGAATCCTTAAACCAGAAAAGATGACTCTTAAAAACTTTTGGACGCACCGAGGGCAGAACGCCTTTATCTTCGTGGAGATTCTTCTCACCGCCACCCTCAGTTTCTTTGCCCTCGATGCTATTATTGTCACGGCATACAGCACCTACATCGCCCGTGCCGACGGCGAGTTCGAAAAGGAGCACCTGCTGGTAGGAGAGGTGAAGAACACCGTAGCCTTGTCTGGCGACATGAGCCGCGACTCCATCTTTGCCCCCATCTATGCCTTGCGCGACCATGTACAGCACCTGCCCGAGGTGCAGTCCGTGAGCCTGCTTAATGAAGTCTTTCTCGGTCGCTATCAGCAGAGTGAATGGGACAGCGTGCGTACTGAGACGGACACGTCGTGCATGACGGCCTATGAGCATAGATTTGTTTCCGGCGAGCATTTCTTCGAGACACTCGGCCTGACACCTTCCCCCGGCAGCCCTTCGGCTGAGGACCTGTCGGAGGTGAGAGGAGAAGACAACTGTGTCATCAGTCGCAGCCTGGCCGCCAGGCTGTTCGGCACCGAGCAGGCAGTGGGCAGACGCCTCGTGTGGGGCGGGAAGTACCATCATGAGGAGGACCAGAAGTACCTCACCGTCTGCGGCGTGGTGGAGGATGTGAAGTCCGTGGAGAGCCAACGCTACTTCTACAGCGTATTCATCCCCATAGGATTGTGGGACAACAGTCCGTTCATGTTCATCCGACTGAAGTCCAATGCAGACTGGAAGGCATTCGTGGCACGGTACAACATGCCGGACCTGCGTCCGCAGGAAGGCGCATATCAGTTGACGACACTGGAGACGTACAAGGACTACACAAAGAGGCTTAGCAAAATGAGCGAAGGGCACATGCTCTCATCGATGTTCGGACTCTTCCTTAGCATCCTTTTCCTCAATGTCATGCTCGGCACGCTGGGTACCTTCTGGCTGCAGATACGCAAGCGGACGGAGGACATCGGCATCATGCGCAGCTTCGGAGCCAAGCGGCGCGACATCTTCAAGATGATATGGCGGGAGGCAGCCTTGCTCACCTTCGTGGCATGTTTCGTCGGACAAGCCATCTGGCTCCAATTTGCCATGAACGACCTCATTTACAAGGGCGGGCAGTATGCTGCGGCATCCGGGCATGAGACGGATTGGGTGATGCAGTTCTGGCCGCACTTCCTCATTGTCAGCGGCATCCAGTACCTCCTCATGCTCGCCATCGTCACCCTTGGCATACTGATTCCTTCCCTAATTGCCATGTACAAGAAACCTGTAGATGCGTTACGTTATGAATAAAAGAGGACCCTCCCTAACCCTCCCTTGTAGGGCGGGGATAATAATGATACTTCTGCTTGTCTGCACGCTTCCTTTGCAATCTACTCCCCGCCCTACAAGGGAGGGGATGGGGGAGGGTCCGACCCTTCGCTTGTCCCTGGACGAATGTATTGCTATGGCCAGGAGTCAGAGCGTGGATGCGGCGGTGGATTTGGGCGAGTTGAAGTCCGCCTACTGGCAATGGCGGAGCTATAAGGCCGACCTGTTGCCGGAGATATCCTTCTCTGCCACAGCACCCAGCTACAACAAACGCTACACCAGCTACCAGCAGGCCGACGGCGGCGTGTCATACGTGCGCAACGACTACTTAGGCTTGAACGGCTCGCTCTATGTCAGCCAGAAGATATGGCCAACGGGCGGCACGCTGTCCGTAGAGACATCGCTGGACTTCCTGCATCAGTCGGGCAATGGCGGGGGCAATCAGTTCATGTCGATGCCTGTAGCCCTGACCCTCTCGCAGCCCATCTTCGGCATCAACCATCTGAAGTGGAACCGCCGTATAGAGCCGTTGAAATACCGCGAGGCACAGGCTCGTTTCCTTACCGAGACGGAACAGGTGGCAATGAAGGCCATCAGCCTTTTCTTCAACCTGATACTGGCAGGCGAGCAGGTGGGCATAGCCAGCCAGAACCTGCAGAAGGCCGAGGAACTCTATAAAGTGGCACAGGCCAAGCGGGAGATGGGTACCATCAGCGAGAATGATGTGTTGCAACTGAAATTAGACGTGCTGAACGCCCACAGCGCCCTGACCGACAGCGAGAGCAACCGGCAGGCCCGCCAGTTTGCCCTGCGTGCCTTCCTGGATGTGGAGGCCGAGATTGAACCAATAGTGCCAGAGGTCCAGACCCTCTCTAACTCCCCCTTAAAGGGGGAGGACTCCCTCCCTTTAAGGGAGGGGCAGGGGGTGGGTCTGCCTCTTCACCTCGACTATGAGGAGGTGCTCAGCCACGCCCTCCAGAACAATGCTTTTGCCACCACCATGCGCCGCCGCCAGATGGAGGCAGACTACAGTGTAGCCTCTGCCAAGGCCAACCGCCGCAGCATCAACCTGTATGCCCAGATGGGTTATACGGGTATGGCAGACAAGCTGGGCGGTGCCTATCGCGACCTGCTGAGCAAGGAGGTAATACAGGTGGGCTTCTCCATACCTATCCTGGACTGGGGCAAGCGCAAGGGGCAGCGAAAGGTGGCAGAGAGCAACCGCGAGATTGTGCAGGGGCAGCTCCGCCAGCAGGCACAGGAGTTCCGGCAGAACATCTTCATCCTGACGGAACAGTTCAACAATCAGGCAGAACAGCTGCGCATCGCCTGCGAAGCCGACACCATCGCCCAGAAGCGTTACAATACAAACATAGAGACCTTTAAGATAGGAAGTATCTCTATGCTGGACATCTCCGACGCAACCAGGGCCAAGGACGAAGCAAGGCAGAATCGCATATCGCAGCTCCATTCGTATTGGTATTACTACTACCAGTTGCGCAGCATCGCCCTCTGGGACTTCGAGAAAGGATGTGACATCACAGCAGACATAGAGAAGTTAGTAAAGTAAGGGACCCACCCCGACCCTCCCTTGTAGGGAGGGAGACTGTTTAGATAAATAGATATAATATGGATAAGAAAGTAATAAATCAAGAACCATCTGCTCCCCGCCCTACAAGGGAGGGGATAGGGGGAGGGTCCGCTATGGACAGACAGATTCCTGTCAGTGTACAACGCAAACGCAAACTAAAGAAAGCTGGAATGTGGGCAGGCGGCTTCCTGGCCGTACTGGGCATAGCCGCATGGCTCGGCACACAGATGATGACAACGGTGGAACGGAAGTCGCTCATCATCTCCGAGGTCGATAGGGGCACCATCGATGTGAGTGTCTCGGCTACGGGACGCATCGTGCCGGCCTTTGAGGAAATCATCGTCTCGCCCATCAGTTCGCAAATACTGGAGGTCTATGCCCACAGCGGCGACAGCGTGGATGTAGGCACGCCACTCTTGCGGTTAGACCTGCAATCGGCAGAGACGGACTATGCCAAGGCTCTCGACGAACTCGAGATCAAGCGTCAGCAGATGGCGCAACTGAAAGCCAATACCGAGACGCAACTCTCCGACCGCAAGATGCAGATAGAGGTGGAGGAGATGAAGCTGGCCGGACTGGAAGCCCAGCTCCGCAACGAGCTCTACTTGGACAGCCTCGGCTCCGGCACCCGCGACCGTGTGCGGCAGGCAGAAACTGCCCTGAAGACGGCACAACTGCATCTGAACCAACTGCGCCAGCAGTATGCCAACGAGCAGAAGGTAAAGCAGGCCGACCTGCGGATGCAGCAGCTGCAGAACAGCATCTTCGAGAAAGGTCTGAGCGAGAAACGCCGCACCCTGGACGATGCCAAGATACGCTCGCCAAGACGTGCCACGCTGACCTACATCAACACAGACATAGGCAGCACCGTGAGCGCAGGGCAGAAGATAGCCGTGGTGAGCGACCTCAGCCATTTCAAGGCCGAATGCGAGATTTCCGACAGTCATAGCGAGCGCGTCCGTGTGGGCGGTGCAGTCATCCTGAAGATTGGCAAGGAACGTCTGACGGGCATCATCAATACCGTTACACCCCTCAGCCAGAGCGGAGCCATCACCTTCACCGCCTTGCCCGACAATATGAGCCATCCGCGTCTGCGTTCCGGCCTCAGGGCAGAGGTCTTTGTCATCACCAGCATCAAGGACGACGTGCTCCGCATCAAGAACGGCTCGTTCTACAGTGGCCCCGGCGACTATACCTTATTTGTAATTCAAAATTCAAAATTCAAAATTCAAAATGACAAGGAGGGGAACCTGCTTGTGCCGCGCGTGGTCAAGCTGGGTGAATGCAACTATGACTACATAGAGGTACTAAGCGGACTGGAATTAGGCGAACAAGTCGTGGTCAACGACATGAGTAAGTACAAAGGGAAAGAGAAACTAAAAGTGAAAAAGTGAATAACTATGGGGTACATTAAACAAGCTCTCGCCATGATGCGGGAGGAAAAACTTTACTCGGCAATGTACATCTGCGGCACGGCTCTGGCCATTGCCTTCACGATGCTCATCGCTGAAGTGTATTACATCAAGACCGCCAACATCGCACCGGAGGTGAACAGGAGTAAGACGTACTATCTGGAATTTATGTGGGGCAGCAATGATGATATCCTGCCGGCAGATATCACACAGGAAGATTTTGAAACCCTCTTCCTAAAGATGAAGACGCCCGAATGTGTAAAGGCAGAAATCTCGAATTGGATGCTGGGCGATTGGTACATGAAACTGGCCGATGGCGTACATGACCGCCCTGTAATCGTCAAACTGACCGAACCGAACTACTTCCGTTTCTATCAGTTCAGCTTCACAGAAGGGGCACCCTTCACCCAGGACGATTTCGATAATGAAAGACGTGTGGCGGTGATTACAGAAGAAGTCCGCGAGCAGCTCTTCGGCAAGGAAGGGAAAGGCGTAGGAAAGACAGTCCGGGTGGAGAACAGGGATTATCGCATTAGCGGCGTGGTGGAAACACCCAGTATGCTGGCGGAACGATGCTGTGCCGATATTTGGTTTCCCTATTCTGCCGACAGCCTGTTGGTGGATAAAGGCCGTGACTACCGCACGGAGAAACACGAACTATCTTTCTGCATACCTGCCGGAAAGCTCGAGGCGTTCAAGAAGGAACTGAAAGAAGTGGAAGCCCGCTACAATGCCGTACACAAAGATAATCCTGTAGATATGCTAAGCCCTCTTGGTTCCTATTACAATGACGTATGGAATAATACAGGCGAAGTATTCAGCACCAGTAGCAATAAAGAGCATTGGTGGTACATCATCACAGCCATTTTCATGCTTCTCTTTGTCCCAGCCCTGAACCTGAGCGGCATGGTGGTGAGCCGGATGGAACGTCGCCTGCCAGAGATGGCTATCCGCAAGGCATTCGGTGCCAAGCGTCGCACGTTGCTCGGGCAGATTGTGATGGAGAACCTGGTGCTGACACTCATAGGCGGATTTCTGGGTCTTTGTCTGGCCTGGGCTGCTCTCTACGTCTTTCGTAGCTGGGTATTCTACATCTTCTTCTCGTTAACCAGTTGGGGGCTTTATGGCCGTGTACCTATCATAGAGGGCGAAATGTTCTTTGCCCCTATTATCTTCCTCATCACCTTGCTCATCTGCACGCTGTTGAATGTATTGGCAGCCACATTACCTGCATGGATGAGCCTAAGAAAACCGATTGTAGAATCTATGATGATAAAGAAATGAAAACATTAAAAAATATATTCAGTCGAAGCACGTCCCTTTGGCTTGCACTCGAACTCATCCTCGTTACCGTTATCTGCTGGTGGACATTCGCCCCTGTATTGGAGAATCTGTACCTCTGGTATCTTCCGTATGGCTATGATGCCGACAGAATGGTCAGAATGGAAGTGGTAAGCACCCTAAACGGTACGGAACGGATGAACAGACAAGAGGAGATATGTACTGAGGAAGAAATGCTGCTTCGGAAAGTTCAGGAGATAGATGATGTCGAGCTTGCCTTCCGTACCGTCTATACTGCCCCTGGTTTTAGTTCACATTTATTACATTGCAAGATAGGAGACAGCACTTGGATTCGTTTCCCGACCATCTATTTCCAGCGGGAATCTCCTATATTCAAGGCATACGGCATCCAGTCGCTGACACCCGAAGTTTCCACCAGCGAACTGACAAATGACTGCGAGGAAGACAAGACCATCATCCTTTCACGCACCTTCGCAATGGCTGCTTTCGGCACGACCGGTGTGGCAGGACGTACAATTCAATTATATTATGTGGCGCAAAACGAATTTAAAGAATACCGCATCCGTGCCGTTGTGGAGGATGTGCGACAAGGCGGCATGTACCCTGATAATACCATTGGCTACGTATGCTCGACACAGGGACAAACACTCACCAACAGGCCCATCATCGTCCGCTTGCGTGAAGGTGTCAGCGCGGAACAATTCAGGGAGAAATGTGAGCATGAGCTCCTGCACACCCTGATGACCGAACATTGCTATATTCGCAAGATAGAAACCGTCTGGGAACAAAACAGTTTCAATATGAGACGAAGCAAAGGACGTCTCATGGGCCGCAACATACTTATTGCAGCGTTCTTCGCCATCAACATGGCATTCGGTGTATTCGGCACCCTGCTGATGTACATGCGCCAGCGGAGAGAAGAAGCCGGAGTGCGACGCGCCTTCGGTGCCACACGGTGGAGCGTGTTCTGGGGTTTCATCCGCGAGGCTTGGTTACTCACCACCGTCAGTGTACTGATTGGTTGCATCATCTACTTCCAATATCAGGTTTCGGGCGATTTTTATGAGACAGGTATTTATACCAATCCAGCCGTCCATCATTGGTTCGACAGCATCGAGACGCACTTCCCTATCGTCTCCCTCTGCGTCTATCTATATATATTATGTACCGTTCTCATTGGTACCGCCATCCCAGCATGGCGCATCTGCAGAAGTAAGATAACGGAAGCAATAAAAGAAGAATAAGAAGGAAAAAGGCGGAAATAACAAAAACTTTTCTTACCTTTGTACCCGAAAGAGGAATAAATAATAAATAAAAGAGGTGATTCTCGTAGTTGACGACGATAAGAGCATACGGCTCTCACTGAAACTTGTACTGGAGCGCAACGGGTACGAGGTGGCTTTGGCCGACAACCCCAAAGCAGCCATGCAGGTTATATGGGATGTGCCTGCCGTGGAGCTGGTGCTGATGGATATGAACTACAGCAATTCCACAGATGGCGAGGAAGGGCTGACGTTGCTGAAGCAGATTAAGGTGTTCCGTCCCGATGTGCCTTGCATCCTGATGACAGCATGGGGAACCATAGACCTGGCCGTTCAGGGTATGAGGGCCGGTGCCTTCGACTTCATCACCAAGCCGTGGGACAACGGTGTTCTGCTGGACAGGATTGAGACAGCAACACAAATTAAAAATTCAAAATTCAAAATTCAAAATTCTCCCCACTCTCTCGAAGAGGGGCTGGGGGTGAGGCTGCCTTCTTTGTCTGATATATACTCAACGGTGACTCGCGTGGCTCCTACCAATGCGCCCGTTCTCATCACAGGCGAGAGCGGAACGGGTAAGGAATTGATTGCCGAAGCCATTCACCGCCAGAGCCACAGAGCCAACGGGCCGTTTGTGAAAGTGAACCTTGGCGGTATCTCAACGTCGTTGTTCGAGAGTGAGATGTTCGGTCACAAGAAAGGTTCCTTCACCGATGCCACATCCGACCGAGTGGGCCGTTTTGAGTTGGCAAAGGGCGGTACCATCTTCCTGGATGAAATAGGGGAACTATCACCCAGCAGTCAGGTAAAGCTGCTGCGTGTGTTGCAGGACCAGACCTACGAAGTGTTGGGTGACAGTCACACACGCCGTACTGATGCCCGTGTAGTCTGTGCCACGAATGCCGACCTTAGGAAGATGGTGGAGGAGCACACCTTCCGCGAAGACTTGTTCTTCCGCATCAACCTCATCAACCTACATCTGCCACCCTTGCGGGAACGTCGGGAGGACATCCCGTTGCTGGTGGACCATTTCCTGCAGTTGGCCTGCGCTGCCAACAAACTTCCCCGTGTAAAAGTCTCGGCAGATGCCATCGCCTACCTGCAGACGCTTCCCTTTACCGGAAACATCCGTGAACTGAAAAATCTGGTGGAACGGGCGTTGCTGATGAAAGCAAGCCTCTCCCCTAACCCCTCCCCCGTGAGGGAGGGGAACCAAAGAGGAGAGTGTTTACTTACTAGTAATGATTTCCAAAGCAACTACTCGCCCACTTCTAGTATAAATACTCCCCTCTCTCCCGGGAGAGGGGTCGGGGGTGAGGCTTGGAGCTGGGAGGGGGGTTCCCTAGATTCGATGGAACGTTCTGCCGTCGCTGCCTGCATTGCCAGGAACAACGGCAATCTTTCGTTGGTTGCAAAAGAGCTGGGCATCAGTCGCGGTGCCCTTTACCGTAAGATAGAAAAGTATGGACTTTAGAATTGATAATTGACAATTGATAATTGAAACTTAAGTATTACTTTTTTCTGCTCGCGCTGGGCATAGTGGCACTGATGGCAGTAACGCTCTACGCCACGTTCCACAGCCATCCGACGCTGTTCTACATCACGGAGGCAAGCGTTGTACTGATGGCGCTTTACCTCTGGCTCTTCTACCATAAGACCATACGCCCCTACGATACACTTATCGGAGGCATGGAACTGGTGCGGGAGCTGGATTTGACAACAAGGCTCGCCCCGTCGGGACAGCATGAGACAGACGTCATTGTGCGCACCTTCAACGACCTGCTGAACCGTCTGCGCAGCGAGCACATCACTTTGGAGGAACAATATACCTTCCTCAGTCTTCTGATAGAAGCCTCGCCTATGGGTATCGTGCAATGCGACATAGACGGTAACATTACCTCTATGAACTCTGCTGCCCGTCAGATACTCTCTCCCACCATAGAGGAAGCCATGCGCTCCTTGCCGCTGGGTGAAACAACCACCGTCCGCATCCCGGGTGAAGCCAAGCTTTTCCGCATCAGCCATCAGTCCTTCCCCGACAGAGGCTACAGGCATCCTTTCTTCCTCATCGAATCGCTGACGTCGGAAGTCCGTCTTGCAGAGAAAGCCGCATACGAGCGTGTCATCCGCATGATAGCCCACGAGGTGAACAATAGCGTGGCGGGGATAGTCAATAAAGTGCCCGAGGACGAGGCACACCGTCTGCTGGCGCTTTCCGAATTCGTCACCCGATTTGCCAATGTGGTGAAGATCCCGCAGCCACAGCTTCAGCTATGCGACCTCAGCGAAGAGGTGGAAGCCTGCCGTCCCTTCCTGGAGAATCTGTGCACCCGTGCAGGTGTTCGTCTGAACTTCCAACTCACAGAAGAGGCTATTCCCGTTCATCTGGATACCGTCCTCTTCCAGCAGGTGCTCATCAACATTGTCAAGAATAGTATTGAAGCTGAGCCTAAGACGATATGGATAGAAACTCCCCCTAAAGGGGGCTGGGGGGTCTGTATCACGGACAACGGACGCGGCATATCTCCCGACGTAGCCCAGAACCTCTTCACTCCCTTCTTCTCCACGAAGCCTAAAGGTCAGGGAATAGGGCTGCTGCTCATTCGCGACATCCTGACCGCCCACCATTGCACCTTCAGCCTCCTCACCGACCCCGAAGACCACCTCACACGCTTCACTATCCTGTTCCAATAATAGATCAGTGGCCAAAGAATCAAAGAAATCGTACGTCTTAAAATACTAAATATGGAACTATATTATCTCTTATTCCTCATTATCGGCATCGCCTTGGGTGCGGTGGGCGTCTATTTTGCTATGCGGTCGCAAGTGCAGGCAGCTAAGGAGCGTAACACCTCGACTGAGCAGCAGATGCGCGACCAGCAGGAGACTTTCCGGCAACAGATGCAGGCTCTGCAGGAGTCTCAGCAGCAGCAGATGCGGACGCAGCAGGAATCGCAGCAACAGCAGATGCAGCAACAGATGGCGCTCCTGCGCGAGCAGATGAGTACCACCTCGGAGCGTGTTCTCAAAGAACGTGCCGTGGAACTCTCTGCCGTCAACAGCGAACAGCTTTCCAAGATACTCACCCCGTTGCAGCAGAACCTCCAGCTGATGCGTACCCAGACGGAGAAGATGCAGAAGGACCACGACGACTCCCTGCGCGAGCTAAAGGCCGCCATACAGATAAACATGGAACGCGAGCGGGCGATGGGCGAGCAGACAGAACGTCTGGCACAGGCGCTGACGGGTCAGAACAAGATACAGGGCAACTTCGGCGAACTCAAACTGAGTCAGATATTGGAGCAGATGGAGCTGGAGCGAGGCCTTCAATATGA
>JAFZPZ010000041.1 GCA_017552435.1 Bacteroidaceae bacterium | reverse complement strand
TGCGGCTGATGGGCAGCCATGATGAGGGCGGTCTTCTCGCTCTCCACGATGCAGACATGGGCCTCGGGACGCTGCGGCAGCAGGTGCTCCCCGAAGAGGCACTGGTAGAGCTGCCAGTCCAGCGGCAGCATCCCTTTCTGGATGAGCAGCCCGTGCGTCCAGCCCTGATAGCCTCCGCGGTGGCCGTCCGGTCGGTACTGCATGATGTGGCCGCCATGCACCAGTCCCTGTCGGTCTATTTGCCAGAAGATGACGTTTCCCCAGCGTGTGGCGCCAATCTGGTAGTCCTCATAGACGCGCTGCACCTGCTCTGGAGCGAGGCCGAGCTTGTCAGCCAGGTCTGTGGCGAACCACTGCCAGAACGTGCTGCGGGGCGAATGGCTTCTGACAACCAGGTCTGACGGAAGAGGCGAGAAAGGAGGCAATTGTACACTTTGTGTTAATTGACAATTGACAATTGATAATTGACAATTATTTTTCAGGGGTTTTGCCTCGGGGTTGTCGCGGAAGTACTCCGATGGCTTGTAGTGGTAGCCGCAGGAGTGCTCGTGGTCGCACTTGCCCACCTCGTCGGAAACGTACTGGAAGCCGTTGCGGGTATCGACATAGCGGACGAAGCACTTCGCCTTGCCGCACGAGGGGCAGGAGGTCTTCTGCTGCCTCCGCCCCGTCAGCTTCCGGGTCTCAAGTTGATAACGATATTCGGTGTTCATGATAATCTTCGTTTTTTGTTTGTTCTTTGTGCATTTTCGTTTGTTTGTTTTTCCTCTATATATAAGGGAGGAAAAACAAACAAACAAAAACATGTGCTCTGTCTTAGATTGGAAGGACGAGTTTTTGAGAATCCATGATGTATTTGTTGGACTCGAACAGCTTACCGCCTTTCAGCATCTGAGAGATAAAATTCGCGATGACGGGACGCGAGAGTCCCAGTCGCTCCACAAGTTTTGAGGTCAGTTCGCTGCGATGGATGCAGCCAGAATACAGTCGGATGATGTTCAAGGCAGTGTCCAGCCGCTGCTGAACTATCAGATTCCTCTCGGCCTGACGCTGTGCATCGTGCCTTTCCTTCGCAGCACGTACCTCCTGCTGGTGAATGAGGTCGGCATCCACGAGGTGTCCGTCGCTGTCGAAGCAGATATTCCAGGCTGGCATCTGACCGTGACGCGAATCAGGACACGTGACATTGACAATGCCCGACTTCACCTTGCGGCACTGCAGCACGGTGCCGGCCTTCTGTGCAAGGACTGTGCCGAGGTGACCGCGCATGTTCTCGTCGTCCGATGCCTTGTTCTCGTGCAGGACGTTGACGATGGCGCAACGGTTCTCCTCGCAGAGCACAAGCAGGTTGTGAATCAGCTGACGGGAAAGAACCTCATCGTTAAAACTCGAGATGTAGTCCACCAGACCGTCAATGAAGACCACTTGCGGACGGTACTTCTCGATGAGCAGGCGCGTATCGCCGAGCAACGTATCGTAGCTCATGCGGCGCAGCGTGTAGAGTCGCAGGTGCTGGTCGATATAGTCGTCCGTGCACCGGGTCATGTGCTTCAGCTCATCGATGACCAGCTTCACATCTGCCGCTTGTTGCTCCGTGTCGAGAAGAAGCACCACTGGCTCCTCCAGCTCCGACTTCACCCGGAACTGCTGCCCTGCCAGCAATGCGGCCGCACATACCTTCAGGACGGCGCTCTTGCCCGACTTCTGCTTTCCCTTCAGACCGTGGATGTCGCTCAGGGCAAAGATGCCCACACCGTCAACCGTCAGGCTATAAGCCTCTGGGTCCACCTCCGTTGTGGTGGTGATGCGTGTTGCCTCAAGCACAGAAAGGCGTTCATCGCGCTCCTGCTCATTGGCAGTGGGTTTGTTTACAGCCTCGCCCACGATATCCTTCACCATTTGGGCTTGGTTGTTTACTTGTCCAGTCAGCACTTCCGGCTGCTGAACGTTATGCAGGCTGTCAGCCTGCGTCACAGGATTGTTAATACTATGTTCCATTTCGGTTACAAGTATTAATGTCCCGTCACTCGCACGCTGCCGGTCACTTAGTGAGGGCACTTGGGTAAATCATGCCGACAGTCCGACGGCCCGTGCTCGGTTTATTACACCGCCGGTATGTAATTACATTTAGGAGATTCTAAAGATAATATGGGAATAAAGAAGGGCTATTGCTACAACTGCAATAGCCACTCGTAAGCTTCGTCGCTGGTGGCACATTTCCGACCATGAACTTTTCGGAAAAGGCGGGTACAGATATTTGTTATTGCCGCTTGACTGCGTGCTGTCAACAAGCCGACTTCCGTCTTCGACATTCCAAAGTGTAACAACAGGAAGGCGTGCAATTCTGTCTCGGAAGGGTTCGGCAAGAACATATAGAATCGATGCAACAGTTCTCCATCTTTTTCTAACAATGTCCTTTGTATCTGTTCATAGTCCTGCTCTGTGGCAACTTCATTATTCTTTGCCTTACTCAATAAAGACTGGAACAATCGTTTCTGACAGTATTGCTGCCGCAGAGTCTTTGAATTTGTTCTGACCCGCCTCCGCAGTTCGTCCAGTCTTTCCTGATTGCTCATCACGACTTTCCTCTGCTCTTCTGTTTCTCTCTCTGCCTGTTCGACCTCCTTCGCCAACCGCTGTTTTTCCTTCTCATCCTCGACCTTCGCCAGTTCTTCGCGCAATGCCTGGAGGTTGTTTTCCCGTTCCTCCAGGTTTGCATTGGCCCGTTCCAGTTTCAGTTCAGCGCTGGCTATCCTCTGTCTGTAACACGAACGCAGGTAAAAAACCAGGAACAGAGCGCAGACAACGACGAATGCAAAAGCGCACCATGTGTATAGTGCCTTCCTTCTGCTCTCCTGTAGCTGCAGCTCCTTCTGGTTGTTCTCCGTTTGCAGGCGAGTATAGTCATACATTTCAAGCAGATTCTGCAGGTTCTTCGACAACATTTCCTGATAGGAGCTATCCACGGCATCACATTGCAGAGGCGCGTATTTGCATACAGAATCCGTAAGCCCTTTTTGTTCGAACACCATCCGGAGTCCCCGATAGGCCGCCTGTCTGTTGTCCCAGTCCTGTGCCTCCAGTTCCTTCCTATAGAAATATTCCGCGGAATCCAGCAGGCCTGTAGCAGCAAGAACACGGCCCTTCGCGTAATAATATATAGGAAAGGAACTCTCGTGGGTCACTGGGTCAATTTTTCCGCTAATCTGTTCGTAGATAGAAAGCAACTTTGCGGCATCCTCCAACCGACCCAGTTCTACATTTGCCAAAATGCTTGTACATAGCCAAGTCGCACCATAGGAATACATTCCCATTCGTTTGCTTTCCTCCAAAACATCCCAACATTCATCGGCGATAGTTTGATAATCACAGGAAGCAAAGCATCTATCAAGTCTTCCCCATAGAGACGAAACCATAAGTAGAGTATCTTTTGCGAGAGATGCATATCTATAAACCATATTTTCCGCCTCTGCCGCCTGTTGGTACAAATTTTGTCTGTACATAATATCACTCTTTTGTCCATACAGGCGTGTAAGAAGGTCGTATCGGCAATCCGCACTTGTGGTGTCTGCTGCATTTATCCCGTTCAAGAACGCCTCCATTGCTTTGGGGGCTTCATGCAGGTCACGATAGACGCTGCCCAGCAGATAGTAGGCCTCCATCAGGTCATTGTTTGTACCATGCTTCCTGTAATACGCCACCACGCGCAGCATCATCGTGTCATCATGCTCCGTCAACGGCTCGTAGGCGAGATTCCTGCGCGACACGTCATCCATGATGGCACGGGCTTCCTCTATGCTGATGGCAGATGGCCATGACGGCTTCCTGCATCCAATTACACAAATCATCAAAAGGCAGATAAAAAGTAATTGTTTCATAGTTTTTTCATTTTCCGCAGCAAAGTTATGTATTTTATGTCAAATGGCCAAATGAAGTCCTTCGATGAAATGGGCGAAAATGAATTTGTGAAGTTTTTGTGAAGTTTTATCCTTGGAATCCGGCGCAATAAGGCCGTATCTTTGCACCGACAAATTTATTTTATTAACCCCAAAAACAAAAAACTATGAAAAAGATTCTTTTAATTTTCGGATTACTGTTTGCTGCAACAGTTTGCTGTTCCATCAAAGCTCAAAATCCACCACCTTCCCATTTCGAAGGATCATTTGAACTATTCATCCGGTTCTCCTTGGTTGATATACATCCTGGTCAGAATCATCCTCGTAATCCCATCGAAGAACCGCAGGTTGGGCAGACAGATCACACGCTTTATTTCCTCGATGGAACCACCCTTGTGCTTAACCTCTACTCGGTAGATGAAGGCGGCAATGAGACTCTGGAATATACCACAGCTGTATCTGCCACTACAACCGAAGTACAGCTTCCCAATACCCTCTCAGGTACCTATATCATAGAAGTAGTCTATGAAGGTCTATACTTCCGAGGTGAAATAGAATTATAAACGAATATGAGAAGAACAATAATTATGAAAAAGATTCTTATTATGATGTTTGTGGCAGTAGCTGCCACAAACATCAATGCACAACTTGTAGTTGATTCATTAGGACATGTAGGAATTGGCAGGGAGACTGTCTGGCCTAATTCAATCCTTTCTGTAGGAAGTTATGGGAACAATGATTTTGATGCTGCCATACAATGTACAGTCCGTGGAAAACAATATGGAAGTTATTTTTTGAACCATACAGATTCTCAATATGAAGTTTTCGGTTCCTTTTTTAACGCAAAGAATACCATAGGTCGATGCTTGGGAGGAAGAGCAGAAGCCAGAGGAAGCAATGACATGACCATAACTCAGAGTGTAATCGGAATGGCAGGTGCCGCAGGCGAAGGTTATTCTGCCGCTGGACTGTTGGGAAGAAAGCTATCATCGGGCACAACTGTGAACTTTGCTGGCGTTTATGGAACAGAGTCTGCA
>JAFZPZ010000040.1 GCA_017552435.1 Bacteroidaceae bacterium | reverse complement strand
CTTTCGGGTCATGGTTGTGGTTGAATGATGAAACATTGATTGGGCTTGCTTTGGAAACAAATGACGTCGTTCTCCTGTGTATATTCCACCGTGCGACCTTTTGTGTCAAATACCCGGAGGGTCTGACCTCGTGGGACGAACAGGCGACACTCACGTCCGAGATTACTCTTAATAGTGGCTCGGACAAGCTTTCTTTCACTCCATTCTATATCAACTTCAAAGCCTCCACGGGCACGGAGTCCCTTGACACATCCTGAAGGCAATGCTGTTGGCAGGGCTGGCAGCAGGCGGATATAGCCCATTCCCGCTGACGCGCCTACCCGTAGCCTTTCATGGCTTTGCAGGAGCATCTCTGCTATGCCGGCTGTGAAACCGAAGTTACCATCAATCTGAAAAGGTGGGTGGGCATCGAAGAGATTGGGATAGAGACGACCATCAGGGTTATCCTTGCGCTGTCCATCGCTGGGTAACAAATGTAGGAGCGAGCGTACGAGTTTATAGGCATGGTCGCCGTCCTGAAGCCGTGCCCAAAGATTAAGCTTCCAACCGATGCTCCACCCTGTGGCTTCGTCGCCACGCTGGTTGAGTGTCACACGGCAAGCCTCCCATGCTTCGGGTGTTTGGGATGCTGAGATTTGTGCGCTGGGATAAAGGCCGTAGAGGTGCGAGACATGACGATGGTGGTCATCTGGGTTATCAGCATCTTCGAGCCATTCCTGCAACTGTCCGTATTGTCCTATTTGCAACGGTGGTAATTGATTAAGGAAGTGTTGGAGCGAATCCTGATAATCCTTATCGATGCCTAATTGTTGGGCCGCAAGCATCGTTTGTGTGGCAACATCGCGAACAATCTCTGTGTCCATAGTAGGCCCTGCGACCACTGAAGCCGAACCACTGGTTTCACCTTTGGGGCCATGCTCTGGCGATACGCTGGGACAGGTGACGAGCCAACCGTATCGGGGATGCGGCACCATGAACGAGCGGTAGAAATCAACAGCTCCGCGCATGATCGGGTATGCCTCGGCAAGGAAAGCGCGATCGCCAGTGAACTGATAGTGTTCCCACAGATGCGTCGTAAGCCAGGCTCCGCCATTGGGCCATGCTCCCCAGAAAGCACCATCTACCATTCCCGTAGTGCGCCAGATGTCGGTATTGTGGTGGGCGCACCATCCCCTGGCACCATACATGTCGCGTGCCGTCTGCCGTCCTGTCTTGCTGATGTCGCGGATGAGACTGAAAAGCGGCTCTGCCAGTTCGCTGAGGTTACAAACCTCGGCGGGCCAGTAGTTCATCTCGGTGTTGATGTTGATGGTGTATTTAGAGTCCCAGATGGGCTTGGTATCTTTGTTCCATAGCCCTTGCAGGTTGGCTGCCTGTCCTCCCGGCTGTGAAGATGAGATAAGCAGATAACGGCCGTAGTTAAAGAGCAGTGACAACAGACCAGGGTCTGCACAGGTAAGGCTGTCCGAATGTTCGGCAAAACGTTGAACACGCATGTCAGTATCATATTCTTCAGCATCGGATGAGTGTCCCAAATCAAGGCTTACGCGGTCGAAGTACTTGTGGTACATCTCGCTATGCTTGTGCAGCAACCGTTTCCAGGACTGTCTGATGGTAGCATGAAGCATTCCTTCCGTTCTCGCATGGGCTGACGCTGAAACATCGTTGTAATTGACAAAGTTTGTAGCTGCAGCGATGTAGATAGTTGCTTCGGTAGCATCTGCAACCGTCAACGTAGAGTCCGTCAGCACCTGCCGGCCCCCACGCTGTCGCGCTTCCACCTGCATCTCCATATTCAGCGCAGCAGCCACGCCTTCATGTTCCATGCCCTCGGCACGAGCCACGAGGCGATTTGCTTCACAAATTGTAGTGAATGTGGGCAGTGGTGAACGAAATTGCAAACAGAACGTTAGGCTATGAGGCTTAGAGGCTGTCAGGTGTATAACAATAACACCCGTAGGCAGGGATGCAATAACATCGGTTTGATAATTGATGTCTGCCTCTTTCCACGTTGTAGTTGCTATCGCATCTTCTATATCCAAATATCGGCGATAATCGCTGATGGCTGCGGTGTCGGCATCCGGACGACGAATCAACAATGAACCCAGTGTGCAGAAAGGCATTCCGTTGCGCCTGGAAAGGAATTTACGATTGATGAGCTGCTGTGCTTCCATATTTTTCCCTTCGAATACGAGACGGCGCACTTCAGGCAGAGCTTCCAACGCTGCAGGGTTATCGTTGCGGTGTGGACCACCAGCCCAAAAAGTAGCTTCGTTGAGCTGAATCTCATCAACGGAAACACCTCCATATACCATCGCCCCCATTCGACCATTCCCTACGGGCAGCGCATCGGTCCAAAGAGCTGCCGGCCGCGAATATCTAAGAAGTGTAGTTTGTCCGGCGAAGACGACGGAACAACACTGAAGCAACAACAGGAAGAACACAATACTCTTTTTCATGTTCAGGAATGTGTATGTGTAAAATAGTAAAATGTTTAGAATCCTACAGCGCGGAGTGCAGTTCTCACTTCGCGACGACCAAAGAAAAGATGGCTGTTGACGGTTTTCTCGGCGATGCCCAGGTCTGCTGCCACACTGGCAGGGCTTTCGCCATCATGCTGGATTCTGATATAAATCATCTGTCGTTTCGGAGCCATCATATTAATGACGTTGGACTCTATCTCCTTCACCTCATGCGCCAAAACAACATGTTCCGTGGCCAATTCCCCCCCCCTGGGAGCCATATCATAGAGATAGCTGTAAATCTCATTCTGTTTCTGACGACGACGCGCACGGTCAATAAAGAGGTTGGTGGCCACACGGAACAGCAGCTGACGCATGGTCGCGGGCAGCAGAATTGTTTCGCTTTCGAGAAGATTCAGGAAGGTATCCTGTAGGATATCCTCAGCATCGCAGATGTCATGTGTGCGTGCAACAAGATACCGCATGAGATCTTCCCGATGTGCTTCGAAAGCCTCGGCAATGTGCTCGTAGTTAATGGCCGGTGTTGACATACTTTGTCAAATTATATGGGTTTGACGCTGCAAAGATACGTCTGCCAGGCCTCGTTTTACAAATTATTGAACACCTTTGTCGTTCAGTCGAAGATGAACGGAAATGCCACCTGGCAATATCTTGATTATCTTGTCATTACACGAGAATCGAACTAAGTTCGGAATGCTTGGATGAACAGGTCGCGCTCACCTCTTCTTGCCCTGCCGGGCAAGCCACTCAGCGGGTGTACAGCCTTCTTTTTTGGCAAAGGCAGAGTAGAAAGTCGTCTTCTTGAATCCGCATTTTTCGGCGATGGCCAGTGTACTCAGGTGAGTGTATTTGTCGTCCAAGGCCCTGCGCTTGAATTCCTCTATCCGATAGTCATTGATAAAATCATAGAACGTCACCTCGGCATGTTGCGAGAGCATCTGCGATAGCTTGTTGGGAGTGGTGTGAAGGGCTCGCGCCACATCTGCTACGCGGAGGTCGGCCTGACGATAAGGTCGCTCATCTTCCATGAAGCGTTTAAGCTCGCGCAGCAGACGGCGGTATTCCTCATGAGAGGAGCGCGACCGCAGGTACATGGCCGCCCGCCGCGCCTCTTCGGCTTCTTGTCGTTGTTGTTTTTCCTCCTGAATATGACGTTCCACCGCTTCGCGGGCATGGACTTCCATCTCTATGGCACGTTTACGTTTTCGTAACGCCCTTGCACGCATCACCCTACGCTGGTATCCAATTAGTAAGGGTATGCTGATAAAGAGCAATAGAACAAATGCGACCTCGAACCAAAACGCGGCATTAGGCCAGACGGAAATCGTGAATGTCTGTGCCTGTAAGTCACCCGGGCGGTAGATATGCAGTTTGTGATGCCCCAGCCATAGTCCCGAGATACGTATAGGGCGTCTTTCCGTGGCAACCTTGATAGGTCCGTCGTCAATGCTCCATTCAATATAGCGACCTCGCCCATCGGCATAATCCAACATCATCACATCCATCTCAACGGATTCCTGACCGAAATTCCAACCCGCTGAAAGCGTAGAAACCTGCGTAGAGATGCGGATACAGTCAGACAGGGGCAGGTGACGACCATCTACAATGATATCAGGGAAGAATACAGGAAAAGACCCACCCCCCGCTCGACCCAAAGGGACGCTCGACCCTTCGAGAACCCCTCCCGTGAAGGAGGGGAGTGCCTCCGGATAGTTATCAAAAGTATGCTGCGCACCAGCCTCTCCCCTCCCTGTACGGGAGGGGTCGGGGGTGGGTCTCCTTTTCACTCTGTGCAGCCCTCCCCACGTGGAGAACCAGAAATCTCCTGCGGAATCTATCAGACAACTTTGGGGATTGCAGAAGAGAGAGTTCAACCCTTCGGCCAAACCGATATGTCGGAAACGCTCAAAAAGGCTGTCCATCAGGAACAATCCACGGTCTGTGCCTACCCAGTAATCATTCGACTGAGACGCAATGAAGGAGATTGTGCCCACATCGAGTTTATCGGCGAGGTTAAGACTGTCCCATCTACTCAAATCGGGACTACTGCGGAAAAGACCGTTCTCACTCACAGCCAGCACATAGCCCTGTCTATCTAAAGCAAAATTCATAGAAATCTCCTTATTGAAGAAACCTGTAGGAAACCCCGTCCGTTGGATGACTCCATTCGCAGGGTCATAAAGAGCAAGACCGTTTGCTCCAGAGAGCCATGCTTTACCTGTTCTATCGAAGATAAAATCGGTCAGCACCGCCCCACTTAGTTCGGAGTTGCGGCTGTCGTACTGGGCTTGAATGTGCATCAAATCGTTCAAAATGATGACACGGTCGGAGATGACCATTAGAAGGGAGTCCACCACCCCCACCTTCGTGTAATTACCTTTGCGCAGCACAGCCTCTTCAGGCCTTGTGGCAGTCATTGTATATGGGTCAATGTAACAAAGACCTCCGTCGAACGTCGCCATGACGAACCGCCCCGCAAACCACGCAATGCTGAGCACATTGCTACCGCCCATCTCATCGTGGCCGAAGTGGCGGATGTCACTGTCTTGTTCATTAATGAGCCACAATCCTTCACGTGTGCCAATGGCTTTCCATGGGTAATGAATACAGAAGCTGCGTACATG
>JAFZPZ010000039.1 GCA_017552435.1 Bacteroidaceae bacterium | reverse complement strand
TGATGGACACCATCCTCAACCTCGGTCTTAACGACGAGGTGGCTGAGGGTATGGTACGCAAGACCCAGAACGCTCACTTCGTATATGACAGCTACCGCCGCTTCGTACAGATGTACGGTGACGTCGTTTTAGAGCTGAAGCCCGCCAACAAGACGGACATCGATCCCTTCGAGGAAATCATCGAGCAAGTGAAGGCAATCCGTGGCGTGAAGCTGGATAAGGACCTCAGCGTTGAGGAACTGAAGGACCTGGTGGTTCGTTTCAAGAAAGCTATCAAGGAGCGCACAGGCAACGACTTCCCCAACGACCCAATCGAGCAGCTGTGGGGTGCTATCTGCGCCGTGTTCCGCAGCTGGATGAACGAGCGCGCCATCCTCTACCGTAAGATGGAGGGCATTCCCGATGAATGGGGAACCGCTGTATCTGTAATGGCAATGGTATTCGGCAACATGGGCGACACCTCTGCTACGGGCGTTTGCTTCAGCCGTGATGCTGCCAACGGTGAGAATCTCTTCAACGGCGAGTACCTGGTGAATGCTCAAGGCGAGGACGTTGTGGCAGGTATTCGCACACCTCAGCAGATTACCAAGATTGGCTCTCAGCGCTGGGCTGAGCGTGCCGGCATTAGCGAGGAGGTCCGCAAAGTGAAATACCCCTCTATGGAAGAGGCTATGCCCGCTATCTATGCTGAGTTGAACGGCATCCAGCAGAAGTTAGAGGAGCACTATCGCGACATGCAGGACATGGAGTTCACTGTTCAGGAGGGCAAGCTGTGGTTCTTGCAGACCCGTAACGGAAAGCGCACTGGCGCTGCAATGGTGAAGATTGCCATTGACCTCCTCCACGAGGGAATGATTGACGAGAAGACCGCCATCATGCGCTGCGAGCCCCAGAAGCTGGACGAGCTCCTGCATCCCGTATTCGACAAGAAGGCCCTGACCACCGCCAAGGTTATCGCACAGGGACTGCCCGCCAGCCCAGGTGCCGGTTGCGGACAGATTGTCTTCCACGCCGACGATGCCCAAGCTTGGCACAAAGACGGTCACAAGGTGGTACTCGTTCGTATCGAGACCAGCCCTGAAGACCTGGCAGGCATGAGCGCTGCCGAAGGAATCTTGACTGCCCGTGGCGGTATGACCAGCCATGCAGCTGTAGTAGCTCGTGGTATGGGCAAGTGCTGCGTCAGTGGTGTCGGCAGCCTGAATGTCGATTACAAGGCTAAGACCGTGGAAATCGATGGTACAGTTTATAAAGAGGGTGATTACATCAGCATCAACGGCACCACCGGTCAGGTCTATGCAGGTGAAGTGCCCACCAAGGCTGCTGAACTTAGCGGTGACTTCAAGGAACTGATGGACCTCTGCGACAAATATACCAAGCTACAGGTTCGCACCAATGCTGATACACCTCACGATGCTGAGGTGGCTCGTGCTTTCGGTGCCAAGGGTATCGGTCTTACCCGTACAGAGCACATGTTCTTCGACGACCAGAAGATTATCGCAATGCGTCAGATGATTCTGGCCGACACAGCTGAAGGTCGCGAGAAGGCTCTTGCTAAGCTCCTCCCCTATCAGAAGGCTGACTTCAAGGGCATCCTGAAGGCTATGAACGGTCTGCCCGTGAACATTCGTCTGCTCGATCCTCCCTTGCATGAGTTCGTTCCCCACGATCAGGCTGGGCAGGAGACGATGGCAAAGGAGATGGGCGTGAGCCTGGAGACCATCAAGCGTCGCGTAGAAAGCCTCGCCGAGAACAACCCGATGCTGGGTCACCGTGGTTGCCGTCTGGGTATTACCTTCCCCGAAATCACCGCTATGCAGACCCGCGCCATCCTGAGCGCCGCCTGCGAACTGAAGAAGGAAGGCTTCGATCCCAAGCCCGAAATCATGGTGCCTCTGATTGGTATCCTCTACGAGCTGAAACAGCAGAAGGCTATCATTCAGAAGGTTGCCGCCGAGGTATTTGAGGAGTACGGTGTGAAGGTTGACTTCGAGATTGGTACGATGATTGAGATTCCTCGTGCTGCCCTCACTGCCGACCGCATCGCTACTGAGGCCGAGTACTTCAGCTTCGGCACCAACGACTTGACTCAGATGACATTCGGCTACAGCCGCGACGACATCGCCAGCTTCCTGCCTGCATACCTCGAAAAGAAGATCCTGAAGGTTGACCCGTTCCAGGTACTCGACCAGAACGGTGTCGGCAAGCTTGTGAAGTATGCTGTTGAGAAGGGGCGCGAAATACGTCCCACCTTGCGCTGTGGTATCTGCGGCGAGCACGGTGGCGAACCCAGCTCCGTCAAGTTCTGCGCCAAGATTGGCCTGAACTATGCCAGCTGCTCACCCTTCCGTGTGCCCATCGCACGTCTCGCCGCCGCGCAGGCTGCTGTCGAGGAATAGACGAAAGATGTTGAAAATTAGTGAAATACGAGGCAAGTGTTTGGCAAACAGGCACTTGCCTCGCTTCTTTTCAATAAAAAAGGGGTAAGTCGGAACAAGAGGAATATTATAGATTCTGGGGGTTCTGATGCAGTTTTTTCAGGATTTTTGTTGTTATTTGAAATAAAAATGGTATTTTTGCAGCAAAAGATCAATCGACTGCCCCTAAAAAACAAGAAAACCTCAGTATAAATAATTACATATGAAAGAAGAACAAATACTCATACGCATCACAGGACATGACCGGCCGGGCTTGACAGCCGCCGTGATGAGCATCCTGGCTAAATATGACGCTTATATCCTGGATATTGGTCAGGCCGACATCCACGCGACCCTCTCGCTGGGTATCCTGATCAGGATTGATGAGATGAAATCGGGCCTGGCCATGAAGGAACTTCTGTTCAAGGCTACGGAACTGGGTGTGAACATCGGGTTCTCGCCTATCAGCGACGATGAATACGAGGACTGGGTTGGACATCAAGGCAAGAACCGCTACATCCTCATGGTGATGGGACGCCAGCTGGAGGCCAGTCAGATTGCCGCTGCCACCCGCATCATTGTGGAACAGGGACTGAACATCGACTCCATTGTCCGCCTGACGGGCCGGAAGAGCATAAAAAGCCTCGATAAGCAAACACGTGCCTGCATTCAGCTCTCGCTGCGAGGAGAACCAGCCAACCGTCAGGAGATGCAAGAAAAACTCATGCGGCTGTCACAACAGATGGGAATCGACTTCTCGTTCCAGAAAGACGACATGTTCCGCCGCATGCGCCGCCTCATCTGCTTCGATATGGACTCAACACTCATACAGACGGAGTGTATCGACGAACTGGCGGAACGCAATGGCGTGGGAGCCGAGGTGCGTGCCATCACGGAGAGCGCCATGCGTGGCGAGATTGACTTCAAGGAGAGCTTCACCCGCAGGGTAGCGCTGCTGAAGGGCCTCGAAGTGAGTGTGATGCAGGATATTGCCGAGCATCTGCCCATAACCGAGGGTGTGGAGAGGCTGATGTCCGTCCTGAAGACCTGCGGCTATAAGATTGCAATCCTGAGCGGTGGATTCACCTACTTTGGCGAGTATCTGCAACGGAAATACGGTATCGACTATGTGTATGCCAACGAGTTGGAGGTTGGCGATGACGGCAAGTTGACGGGCCGCTATGTGGGCGAGATTGTGGATGGTCATCGCAAGGCTGAACTTTTGAAGCTGATTGCCCAGGTGGAGAAAGTGAACCTGGCACAGACCATTGCTGTGGGTGACGGTGCAAACGACCTGCCCATGATAACGGAGGCCGGTTTGGGTATCGCATTCCACGCCAAGCCCCGTGTGGCAGCCAATGCCGAGCAAAGCATCAATACCATCGGTCTGGACGGTGTGCTATACTTCCTGGGATTCAAGGACTCCTATCTGGGGGAACAAGGGAGATTGTAGAGAAGAGAGGCAAAATACCTAATCAGCAAAATCAAAGAAAAAAAAGACAATGGAAAAGATTGACCTTAACAACAAAACAATATTGGTAACTGGCGGAGCCGGATTCATCGGTTCAAACCTCATCAAGCGCCTCTTTGCCGATACCAAGGGCGCTACCATCATCAATATCGATAACCTGAACGACTATTACGATGTGTCGCTCAAAGAATGGCGACTCCAAGAATTGAAGAAAGCCGCATCAGCCATCAGCCATCATACATTATACTCCTTCATTAGGGGCGATATTTCCGACAAGGCATTGATCGACAAACTCTTCGAGGAAAATAAGTTCGATGTGGTCGTGAATCTCGCTGCCCAGGCTGGTGTGCGCTATAGCATCACCAACCCCGATGCCTATATCATGAGCAACATGATGGGATTCTATAACATCCTTGAGGCCTGCAGACATCATCCAGTAGAGCATCTGGTCTATGCTTCAAGCTCGAGTGTATATGGCGGAAATAAGAAAGTACCTTTCTCTACCGATGACCGCGTGGACAATCCCGTATCGCTCTATGCAGCCACCAAGAAGAGCAATGAGCTCTTTGCCCATTGCTACTCGAAGCTCTATAATATCCCCACCACTGGACTGCGGTTCTTCACGGTTTATGGTCCCGCCGGACGGCCCGACATGGCCTACTTCGGTTTCACCAACAAACTGCTGAAGGGCGAGACCATCCAGATCTTCAACTATGGCAACTGCCGTCGCGATTTCACCTTTGTCGATGATATCGTGGAGGGCATCGTACGCGTGATGCAAGGTGCCCCTGAGCGCAAGAATGGCGAGGATGGCCTGCCCATCCCCCCCTATGCCGTCTATAACATCGGTGGCGGACAACCCGAGAATCTGCTGGACTTTGTGAACATCCTGCAGGAAGAACTGGTTCGGGCGGAAGTCCTTCCTTCTGACTTCAATTTCGAAGAACATAAACAGCTCGTGCCCATGCAACCAGGCGATGTTCCTGTCACTTATGCAGACTCTACCGCTCTCCAACGTGATTTCGGATTCACTCCGAAGATCACGCTGAGAGAAGGATTAAGGAAGTTTGCAGAGTGGTATAAAGAATACTACGGGTGAATGTTGACCTGCGGTCGATGCCTCAATAGTTATCCGGCATGATCTGGAAGTAGCTCTGGGGATGGTCGCAGGTAGGACATACCTCGGGAGCCTTTTTGCCAATAACGATGTGACCGCAGTTGGCACACTGCCAGATGACATCACCTTCGCGAGAAAAGACCAGGCCCTCTTCGATATTCTTCAGTAATTTGCGGTAACGCTCCTCGTGGTGCTTCTCGATGGCACCCACCAGCTCAAATTTCTCGGCAATTTCATCGAAGCCTTCCTCGCGAGCCTCTTTGGCCATTCGGGCATACATATCCGTCCATTCGAAGTTCTCGCCATCTGCTGCATCAGCCAGATTCGTCTTGGTATCGCTCACGCTGCCACCGTTCAGGTACTTGTACCACAACTTAGCGTGCTCCTTCTCGTTGGCTGCCGTCTCCTCGAAGATGGCTGCAATCTGCACATAGCCATCTTTCTTGGCCTTTGAGGCGAAATAGGTGTACTTGTTACGGGCCATGCTCTCACCGGCAAAAGCCTCCTTGAGGTTCTGCTCGGTCTTGGTTCCTTTCAGCTCTTTCATTGTTAAAAAAAGTTAAGAATAACAATTATGATATGAATTGTGTTCCGCGCTTAACAGCGCGCCTCGGTGCTAAAGCATCCGAGAATTATGAATTGAATAGTTCCTGGAACAATGCCTTGTATGCCTCTACTTTCTTCTCGAATGCCAACGGGTAAGCCCTTGATGACGAGGGCAAGCGGTAGAGAGTGGCACCCTCCCCGTTCCCCAAGGGGAGTGCTACTGCGGTGTTGACCTTGGGGATGACCGAAATTCCAAAGTAGGAACAGATGGCTTCTGTTGCTTTCTCTCCTGTTGTGGCAATGGCACGGCACAGGGGAATCTGCTGCAGCAGGGCCCGGATATCCGTAGGCTCCACAATCTCCAGGAAGGCATCCGAGGCATTGTCCTTCAGCCGGTTCACCGTTCGAGCGGTGTCGTACAGGGCGATTCCCTTCTCCTGAAGAAACTCCACAATCTTGTCCTTGAGGAAACACTTCCCCACCCCATCGACGAAATAGTTGCGGTCTCCGAACCATGCTGCCCCCTCAATACGCCAGTGGTCGTTCTGGAAGTTGGGATAGTAGAAATCCATGCACCAGCGCTGTCTAGGTGGTGGGAAACTGCCCAGGAAAAGCAGGCGCGCATTTTCCGGCAGAAAGGGCTCTAATGGGTGGTGTTCAAGAATCATTTCACGTAGATGACGGCAGCACACTGTGGCTGGAGGGTTACGGTGACGTAGCCTTTTTTATCGAGTTTGAGGGGTTCCTCCTGCGGGGTCTGACCGTCGGCGCCATCGGTGAGGAGGACAGTATTCTCAGCGGCAAAGCCGTTGAGCACGCCAGGTTCGAGGGTGAGAGTCTTGGCCTCCTTCTCGGCATTCATGGCAATCATATACCAGCGGTCAGCGTGGCGACGGGCCATCACGATATACTTGCCGGGATAGCCGTCGATGAAGCGGGTCTCGTCCCATGTGGTGGGTACCTGCTTCATGAAGTCAATCTCGAACTGCGGCTGTTCAGTGAGGTTGCGAGGCGTAAGAGCGAAGTTCTGACCACTCGACTGGAAAGCAATGGCGGTAGCCAGCTCGAAGACATCGCTGGTGCGACGTGTATTACCCTTGCCAGGCTCCCTGTGGAGACGCTTCTGCAGAACTGTACCGCCATATTCCATCGAAGCGACGGCGTTGCGAACAAAGGGATGGAGGCAGGCATGGCGCGCTTCCATATCGCAGAAACCCTGACTGAAATAGAGGTTCTCGGAGGCAAGGACAGCCTCGGAACTGCAGTAGTTGGGATACATCTTCTCCCAACCGCGAGGCAGGGTGCAACCGTGGAAGATGACCTGAATACCGTAGTCGTTAGCATCGGAGAGAATGCCTTCGTAGAGGCGCATGGTCTCCTGCTTGTCGCCACCGAAGAAATCGACCTTAATACCAGCCACACCGCCGTCGCGCAACCATTTCATCTCCTGCTTGCGGACAATGGAGTTGTGCATGCACTGGCGGGCATCCTGCGGGGCATTGTTCCAACCGCCGTTCGAGTTGTACCACACCCAAGGACGGATGCCCTTCTGCTTGCAATAGGCAAAGAGTTTCTCCATGCCCTCGCGACCGATATGCTCGTACCAGCCGCCATCGATGAGGCAGCCTTCCCAACCGAGGGAGGCAGCAAGGTCAATGTACTTCACCTGGTCGTCGTAGTTGATGCTGGGGTCTTGCCACAGAATCCATGACCATGTGTTACGCGAGCCCTTGTAGTCGATGCTGGGCTCATAGAGCTGGTTAACAACATCCCAAGTGATGGTGGTCTCGACGATGGGCTTCAGCGACGGACCGAAGGTGAGGGTGCGGTAGGGTGTCCACTGCGTCATGGCATCATAAGGGGAGTTCTTGCAGCTGGCCAATCCCATCTGGGCACCTGTGCTGCCAAAGCCGTTGTTCTCGCCCTCCATGGGGAAGGCGATGGTGAAGAGACCGTCTGGGGTAGCGTCACTGAGGTGGCTGCCACAGTAGTTGCTGCTGACACCGGTCTCGGAGATAAGGAGCCAGGAATCACCTTCCCTGAACAGACAGGGGAAGGTCCAGCCTTCTCCGTAATTTGAACGAGTAGTGATGGGCTCATCCCAAATGTATCCCTCTTCGTAGCTTGGTTTGGAACGCATCCAGCCAATCATCGGTTTGCTCTGCGGACAAATGAAAGCCGTAGCATCGGTGGGGAGCCGGAAGCCGGAAGCCTCGCCAGTCACGACAATAGCCGAGGTTTCGCCCCCTTGCATGAGGCGATAAGCGTAGGCAATGTTGTTGTTGAAGACACGGAAGCCCACCATCATAACCACCCCGCACTTCTTCGCCTCGGGGTTGGTGAGCATAAGAATGAGACCTCTCTCCTCACTGTTGATCTCGCTCTGCTTGCCTTGACGCAGGCGGTAGCTCTGCTTGAAGGTATCCCCCTCGGGACGTTCCTCCTGCACGAATGTGAGGTCTTTGCTGAAGTCAACCACATTGGTATAGAGTCCGAGTGGAGATTCGAGCACGACGGGCACATCGAGGGTGTCGGGGACTGCGCCTTTCTTCTTGGCTTTAAACAAGTTGCGGTAACCTGCAGAATAGGTAAGGCGACCATCGGTCACTTTCACATCGAGATAAGTGAGACCATCTGGCGAGAGGACGCGATACGCCTGCTGTGCTCTGACAGACAGGGAAAATGAGAAGGCCGCAACGAGGACAGCCAGGAAAAAATGCTTTGCTTTAAATGTTTTCATATTATTTTTGATTATTTGATTAATCTGCGGTTCAACATCTCCCAGAAGCCTGTAATGGCTGTAATAATGGGACATGACATATCTGGTTCATGAAGCATTGTGCCTGTCGCTTCATAATACTTCTGACGAAGCTGGCGGATGGCATCGGCACACTTCAGAGTGTCGATGGTCTGGTTGTAGTACGTTAGGAGCGTTGGATAGAGATGGGTGAAGTCATCATAGATATGGCGTGCCATCTGTTGGTGCTCATCATCCAAACGAAGTGATTCGCCATGTAGAAGTCGTGTACGAAACTTTATTAGATTGCACTTCATACGATGAACGATAACGCGATAGTAGATATCTGTCATGCCGAGGGCTTTGGCAACATCTTCATTAGGTAAAGCTTTCTGCTTATTCAACATGGTGAGCAGCGTACGAAAGAAGATGAAGCGTCCCCGGGGATAGAACACCTGATGGGCGTAGGCTATCAACTGTGAGGCTATGGCAAGTTTCTGCTCGTCGGTAATGAAAGAGGGAGATAATTCATCAGTAGCGTTTTCGGAGAGTCGGTAAAGGTTCTCCTCTGCTGCTGCACGATTGCTGAGATAATTGCGGAAAGTGTTTAGTAGCCAAGTTTCAAACGCTTCTTTTTTCTTAATTCGTCGCAACGACTGATAGGGATAACGGCCGCTCTCACGAAGATACAAGAAAAAGTCTTCGGTGATATCCTCAAAATCATCAAGGAGTTGATGCTGATAAACTTCAAAACGTTCTCGCAGCTGATGTTCCAGACGCTGATGCAGCAAATAATACATCGCCTCATCACTCTTGTCCTTTTGCTGGAGGATGATATCTACAAAGTCAGGTATGGGGATTCCTGCAAAGGGGCTGGCCTTGACAGCATAATAATAGTTTGTCTTATTCGCAGGTATGCTCATCCATTCCCTTCTCTCCCGTTCCGGCATTTTCTCAATGGCATAACGAAGCATGGTGCGAGGCATCTCGTGGGCATGCTGACGGAGGAAATCGCGAAGGAGGTCCATCGAGCACCTCTTACCCATCTCTCGTAGCATCCATCCTACGGCCTTGTGCATCAAGTCATGCGAATGATGCAGGTGTATCTCAGCATAGCGCAAGCACCATGAAGGGTCGCCCCGTTGAGAGGTTTTCCATGAGCAGACCATACTCATCCGCTGCTTCCAAAGATTGTTGCTAGCTGCTAACTCATCGAGCAACTTCATTTTATAGTCTCTATCTCCTAGATTCGATGGCAACAGCAACCAGTTACCTATTATCTTATGCACCGACAAATCCACCAAGTCCCAGTTATTCGCCTGCTCAGCATATTGCAGGTACATCTTCACGATCTCATCGCGCTTCTTAATAGCTTCTAAATCATTCTCTAATCGCTTCGTTGCCAGCTTCTCAAATTTCGCTACCAGAATCAAGAAACCGCAGAGCCTCACCTCATGCCATCGGTTCATCAGCAACTCCGGCATCTCCTCCAGCGGGAAATCACCCCCTGCCGCACGAACCACTTCACGTGTCTGCGGTACCTTCAGCCCCAGGAACTCATCGCCCTCGCCATACTCACCAGGTCCCGTCTTGAAGAACCCCATGAGTATCCGCCGCTGCTTCTCATCTTGCAGCGACTCCATGTAATCGATGATCTCCTTGGCACAGTTCATTGCGGTAGCAAATTCTTCATTCTTCACTTAATTCAGGCTCCCAGAAATGACGTTGCATATCCACATGCCCGTTAGGCTTAAAGGCGACTCCTTCCTTCTCCAACAGAGGACGATGCTGGCTCCAACCCGGAGCAGTCCGACCTACAATGTTCACCACCCGATGGCAAGGCAACTTCTCCGCTCCAGGTGTATATCGCAGGGTTCGCCCCACCATCCGTGCATGACTGGGCCATCCCGCCAAAGTAGCGACCATTCCGTAAGTCGTCACTTTACCTCGGGGAATCTGGCTCACGATGTTCAGCACTTCTGCTTGAAACACCCTCGCCTCCTCCACCGTCATCCTATCGGGATAGTCCTTCATCCTCAATAACCTATAACCTATTTCTCAATTATCAATTATCAATTATTCAATATCTGTTCCGCATGCTCTTTGGTCTTCACCTGCTTGCCTGCAAAGATCTGCTCAATGACACCCTCCTCATTGATAATGAAGGTTGTGCGAATGGTACCCATCGTTTTCTTGCCATACATAGATTTCTCTCCCCAGGCCCCCATCGCCTCAAGCAGCTCGTGGTTGACATCTGCAATCAGGGGAAACGGCAGTTCATACTTTTCCTTGAACTTCACATGCGAGGCAGCAGAGTCCTTACTCACACCAACCACCTCGTATCCCTTGCCTTGCAACTCATCGTAATGGTCACGCAGGCTGCACGCCTCAGCAGTACATCCACTTGTGTTGTCCTTCGGATAGAAGTACAGCACCAGCTTCCTGCCCTTGTAATCACTCAGACGAATATCCCGTCCCTGCTCGTCCTTACCCAGAATCTCAGGCGCCCTGTCTCCAATATTCATGTTCATTCTATTTTGAATAACGCTCCTCTATCACTTCCCAGTTAACAATCTGCCAAAGAGCAGCCAGATGATCAGGACGACGGTTCTGATAGTCCAGATAGTATGCATGCTCCCAAACATCGAAGGTCAGCAATGGCTTCAAGCCCTTCTGAATAGGATTAGCCGCATTAGGCTCCTGTGTAATAACCAACTTTCCATCCTTATCTGCTGACAGCCAAACCCATCCTGAGCCAAACAGTGTTGCCCCCTTCTTTTGGAACTCCTCCTTGAAGGCCTCGAACGATCCAAATTCTCTGGCAATCGCCTCAGCCAATTGTCCAGTGGGAGCCGATTTCGGATTCCCACTAAATTGTGCGAAGTACAGCTCATGATTCATAATCTGCCCAGCATTATTCAGCATACCACCCTCAGCTTTGCAGACAATCTCTTCAAGTGTAGCCTCCTCAAAACCGCTTCCTTCCAGCAGCCCATTGAGATTATTCACATACCCAGCCAAATGCTTCCCGTGATGGAACGCAATCGTCTCTTTACTAATCACCGGCTCCAAAGCATCCGGTGCGTATGGCAATGCCATCAATTCAAACTTTCCCATATCAATTTGCTTTCAATTGTCAATTATCAATTTTCAATTATCAATTAAGCAAAGCGTCCGCCAATGCCTTCAATTCAGCTTTCTGCTCCTCAGTAAGCACGAGCACATCCGTACTCCACGCCTCAGCAGGCACAGCGATGCCCACCTGTTCAGGCAGCACCTCAGCCTTCATAAAAGTAAGCAGTTCCGTAAGTTTCTTCCTACAATCAGCAGTTGCAGCCTTACCTCCTGACCCACTGATAACCACACGCTTGCCATTGATACACGTCGGTGTACCATAGTCCATAAACTTCACAGGACGCGACATCCAATCCAACAGATTCTTCAGATGTCCGGGATAACTCATATTATACTCCGGCGTAAAGATCCACAGCCCATCAGCCTCAGCAACAGCCTTGCGGATACGAGCCACCACCGCAGGCTCAGGCTGCTCAATATCCTGATTCAGCAACGGCAGACTGCTGTAATCCAGTTCCTGCACCTCAGCACGATTACCAATCATCTCCTTAGCCACACGAGCCACCTGGCGGTTAAAGGACTTCGCCCTCATTGACCCAATAATAAACAGAATTTTCTTCATATTACATAGGTTTTACGTTATTCCGCGGTAAAGATAGACATTATTCTGCAAATCTCATCAAAAACACAATAAAATCTTCATTTCCCATGTAACATTTCCCCTTTTTCCCATACTATAAGGGTAGAAAGACGAACAAAAAACGAAATGATTATGACCTACATTATCCAAAATCGCATCATCCGGATATGCGAAAACAAGAAAGATTATGGGACGTACTTCAAGCAGATGTTCTTCCCCAGCATCCGAAACGAGCATCGCCAGCCCATAACCCTAATCCGATTATAATAATGGTAAACTTCATCCCAGAAGGTTATTTCTCGGAATTAACCACAATCCATCTGATGCCAAGGTTTGCAAGCACAAGCCGATGGTTGCTCAGGTCCGTGGAAGCTATGAATGATTATTTAACTCAAAGGACATTTTATGGAAAAGTCTCGTTTAATGAAACACGTAAAGGATGATAAAAAACAATACTATAGAAGTGTAATGTTCTCTACTCTCCATAGTGAGTGTGGAGAGATTTAAAGAAAAGCCCTGGTGCTCACGCATCAGGACTTTTTAAGTAATCTTTAAATATATTGCGGAACAGGCCTGTCTATCAGGAGACCAGCATCCCGCGATACAACGACGGATTGTTCTTCTTTCTCAGCAGAAGACAGAGGTGGGCACTATCCTCGTAGCGGTCGCGCATCAGGAAATAGTCATCAGCATTGGGCTCTGCTTCGATGATACCACGAGAGGTTGAGACTTCGCGGATGAGAGTGGGCGAAGGACTCGTAATAGTTGCGATATAGACCGAATCGAACTTGTCTTCCAACAAGTCCTCGTTGGTCTTCTTTTTGTTGGTCTTCTGGGGCTTGTGAAGCCATTCGCTGATGGTTGCGGCTTCGTCCTCCTTCATGTGCTTATCGATGAAAGCCTTGACCTCCTTATACCTGTCAAGCTCAGCGATGCAATAGAACTCCAGTATCTCAAAGGCATGCTTGGCAGTTGGGATGTTCAAACATTGACTCTCTGGCAAACGGCCATGGATGTTCACTTCATCGACAAGAGCCTTCAGGATATCGATGGTTGAGATTTCCAACAGATCCACCTGTTCCAAGATGTTCTTGCGCTGGTCGGCATATTCAGGAAGAAGGTTGTCATCGAGATAATCCTTGACGGCTTTTGGCAACAGATTACCAAACTCAAAGCGATAGCGAATACGGCCAGGTCGTCCCAACAGATTATCATTGAGCGTCAGCTGGTTGGTTGTCAGGATGTAGAGCTTACGAGTCTGGTTATAGACGCCATCAATCAGTCGCAGAAGCACATCGTCATCTTCCCCCTTCTTGAAGGTCTTCTCCGCCTCATCAATGAACACGATACACTCGAAACAGAGTGATTGGAGGAAGTTGACTAGACCTTCGTATGGATATTGCACGATGACTACGGGCAAATCGAGCGCGTTGCAGAGCAGTTTTGCTGAGAGCGTCTTACCAGTGCCCTTAAGACCGTTGAAAATAACACCCAAGTTCTTCTCGCCCCTCACAAACACCTCCGATTCCCATGTCTTGCGGATAGTCTGCAGCATCTCCTCGCATCCCAATTCGTAAATCTTGAAATTGAACTCGAAGGTGTCACCGATTCTCTGCAAACCAAGTCGTGCATCCATCGGGTTCTGTGATTTCACCACATTGAATACGCCCTTTCCCGGAGTTCTCAGCAGCACCGTATCGCCACTGATTGGGAAGTAGATGCCTCCCTCATTCACCCATTTCTGGCGGGTGAGTTCCATGTCATTGCTTTCAATTCTATTCATACTATACATTTGTTGTTTATCGATTTTTATTCGACTCTCCACCCTTATAGTATGGAAAAATCAAAAATGTTACATGGGAAATGAAGAATTTTTCAAAAAATAGTGTTTTTCCTGTCAGTACTACCGATTACGGTTATTGGGAGGTTTTTATCTCAGTGACTCCAGCAGACTCGTAGCAATCTCTGGATTCTTAAACCTGATGAGATTGTCTTCAACAGAATGGAAGCCAAGTATATTCACACTGCCGTACCAGATGATGCTTTTGTCGATAATGGCCGCATGAAGGGAAAGATGCTCCTTAATCATCACAGAGATCCCTTGGTTCTTTAATCGAATGGTGTCATCGTTATCTTCCTTTGTATATAGTACGATGTCTAATCCGTTTGCAGCCAAATCAACGAGCCGTTCTGCTATTCTTGAATGTCTGCCAATATTAATTTTGGGGCATGAGATAACTGCGGAATGCTTGGTCTTTGCAAGGTCAGATATGAACGGCGGTTCAAAGCTATGACCATCATAAATCACATCAGTTGTTGGGAACAGACTGTCGAACATCTCGTTGTTCCTAATTCTGTAACCAATGGAGGCATATCCCTTTAGACGTTTGCGGTACATAGACTCGCAAACGGGAACACGCATGTCGATGTAGTCATATACTTGAACGTCTTGCTTGCTTTCAAACTCGCGATGCAGACGACCGGTATATTGATTCACCATGTTTTTTCCTGCGATAGGTGATGCCAAGAACAACGTGTCGAGTCGGGCATAATCAAAACCCTCGCCCACATACTTGCCTGTGGCCACAATAACAAGCGGTTCCGACGGTGGAATGGATTGCAACTGTTCCATCTTCTGCCGTTTCTCTTTGGTGCTTTCAGAACCAACAAGCGTAATCACGTTGGGGCAATGCGGTTGCAAAAGATCAGCTAATGTCGCCACATGCGAAGTCCTGCTTGTCAAGATAATCAGGGAGCGACCTTCTTTCAAAGCCTCTACAATATCTTTGACAATGAACAAGTTGCGGCATTCATCTTCCACCAAATACTGTTCTACCTTCGTATAAGTAAGGTTCTCGTCACCAACAGGTCTGAACGGTGTATAGCGAGGCACCAACAACCGACTGAAATTCTGGTTTTTCATCTGAGCCTTCGCATCAGCTGTATATCTTATCGGACCACATTGCATGAAAAGGATGGGCTGGTGACCGTCTTGGCGGAATGGAGTTGCCGTCAAACCATAGACATAACGGGCATTGACGGCCTTCATCACCTGTTCATAGCTGACCGCAGAGATATGATGACACTCGTCAGCTATCACCATCCCATAATCTCTTACGAAAGGCTTTACCTCATTATCCGAGACACACGACTGCAAGAGAGCAATGTCGATAATTCCATGAAGCGAATTACCTGATGAGCTGAGCGTCCCGACTGGAGATAGCGTCTTCTTTCGTCCACGTTTGTTAGGCACCTCTTTTGGAATATCATCGATAATAAGGAATTCGTTGATTCGCTTTACCCATTGATCACGCAAAGCATTATTATGGACAAGTATCAGCGTATTGACACCATGCTTTGCGATGAGTCCGATGCCTGCCACAGTTTTCCCGAATGCAGTCGTAGCATATAATACACCTGTGTTTTGACAAGCCAAAGCATCTACCGCCTCCTGCTGCTCTATTCTCAGCGTACCATTGAAATGAACAGAGATCCGTTTCCCATGATTAGCCTTGTCTTCTATCTGATACGTGACACCTTTTTCTTTGAGCAACGAGGTGACAGCATCCTCGCAACCACGAGGCAATGCAAGATATTCATCCGTGATTTCTGCACAGGAAATGATTCGCGGTGTCGAATAAGTAGAGAAACGCATGGCTTGACGACTATAGAACTCTGGATTGCGGAAGGAGGCAATGCGTTTCAAATGGTTGAGCACCTTTGAAGACAACTGTCGGAGTGGAATGTAGAGCATATTTGCTCTGGTGATGGTCAACTCTGACGAGAAATCCATCCGAGTTATCTGAGGTGCGCCAGGAACCTCCCAAGGTTTGCTTTCGCTGGTCTTGGATAGTTCGCCAAGCGGCAGTGTATTGGCAGTTCGTTTCAAAATGTCTTCCAATGCCGTCTCTGCCAGCTTTTCCACGTGCTGCAGATACTCCCATTGGTCAGCGTATGGCTCAAAATTCTCATCCACAAACACGCTGTTACCCTCCTTTCGAGTTTTCCCCTGTAACGGCAAAGCAACCAGATTACCCAAACCTCCTTCCGGCAAAGTATCCTGATTTGGAAAGAATCGGTCATACGACTTGAACGATATACGTCCATCCCTATTCATTGCCTCCGTGAGTATGGCATTACCCAACCTCCGGGCCTTGACTGCCAACACCGGTGTCTCAAAAAATATCCACACATGAGCCCCATTACCTGACCGCGAACGCTCCACGGAATATGGCACATTCCAACTCTTACAAACACCAACAAACGCTAGCACATCATCCTGATAACCTTGCTCACAGTTTTTATCATCAAAGTCTGCACACAACAAATGACAATTGTTATCTTCGTCGAGTACATACAGCCCAATCACATCCTCCCCATTTGTATTCTTCCCTTCCAAATGCTTATATATATCATCGTATGTAAGTGGAGAAAACTGGCGATGAGGACACTCGGCACACTTATACTTCTTCTTATCGCAAAGCTGCCTGTTCCACTCGTTTATACATACAGGTTGATACCCGGATTTACCTGTAGCCTTGCTAAACCACCTTCGAGCAAACACATCCTCACGCCCCTTGAACAAGCTACGAAACAGTTCAACCCTCTCTTCAACCGACAGGATTCTCTTGGGAACAGGCTTCGGGACGGTCACAACATCATCTACAGTAATCTGATGCTCTTGCAAGACCCTCTTCAGCCTCGCTATCTCCCTCTCCAGTTCCTTAACCCGAGAAAGAGCCTCCTCATATTTTTCCTGAAGTTCCTGAAAAGTCATGACCGATTGTTATTACCCATCCTGATCGTCCTGATAATATTCGTAATAGAAATCGCCAAGAGTATCATTGAAGCCCCAACCACAATCAGCTGTCAAATTCAAACAAACCTTAAATCTATCCTTGAAAACATCCTCCAGATGATTTTTAAACACATAATCAAGAGCCGCACGGTAATTGTTTTCAAAGGAAGTATAGAAAGCCTCCCACATATCGCCATACTGGTTTGTAAATTGACATCCTTGTTCCACGAAGAATACCATCAAATCAGCAACATCAGTTGGAGCAGGATCCAATTTCTTAAAATCTGAAATGGCTTTTTTACAAACAGAAACACGGCACTTTTCTTCACCTTTTACAGGGAAGTATTCATTTCGAATAATAGCCTTATACTTTTCCAATGCGTCATTCAATACCGCATTTTTGTCTTCTGCGAAACGGGCATCGAGATTCTCCTTGACATCAGGATATGCGTCATAGATATCCAATACGAGTTGAGCCAATTCTTTCTGAGGCATTGTTTCCAAAGCCTTTCTTAGCTTTGTTTTATTCATCTTTCGTACTATCTGTTTAAAAGTAACTATTTCGTCAAATTAACAATATTCCCCACGATTCCATTTGTCATTTCCTCCGGCACACCAACCTCACGGGCCATCTTTGGCCAACTGGCTGCTGCCTCACAAACCTGATCTATCACCTCCGATGCATCCTTAATACCATTCGCGGATGCAAATGCCAGCAGGTCCGCACGGGTAATGTCGTCAAACTTGCCATTCACCGACATCTGATGCTGAGCCGTCCAACCACCCTGTGGATTGAATGCATAACCCATATCGTATGCTGGCGACAGTCGCCACTTGCCGCCCTCGCCCATTAGGAACGAGATGTTCTTCGTATGGTCGTCTTGGTTACGCACCACCACGTTGAATACCATCCGGCGGAACATCTCCCGAGCCTCCGCATACGTTAGCCGCAGTGCCCGCATCACATTGAACGCCTGCTCGTAGGAATACCCCCGCAGCAGACGGAAATCATAGTGTGCCAGGCCGCAGAGCGTCTGCATATGCACCTTGCGACCGCTATCTCGATCGAACCTACGCGTTAGGAAATGTGCACGCCCATTCTCCTCAATCAGCGAGCATTCCGTCATCTCAATGCCGCAAGCCTTCGCCAGCTGATAAAATGAAAACTCAAGCCTACCATAGTTCTCCGTCTCGCGGAAGCCTGCCTTTGCAGAAACGCCATCTAGCTTTATCAGGTAATAGTCAAAGCCTGTAGGAGCCTCTACTTGGCCGGAGCGAACCTCCCCGGTCGTTTTGTTATATGCAATAATGGCCTTCGCACGCTGTCCTCCAGCAGACGTCCCCAGCCGCAAAATCTCAGCAATGGCAGCTTTCCTATCATCATTCAGATTCACGCCAAACTCAGCCTTAGCATCCAATGCCTCCCGCGCCACATCCACCAACGAATCTATCTCGAACCGCTGATTCGGGTCATATCCTGCATCAATGGCCGGCTCGAACTCCAGCGCACCCATGCAACGCTTGCCCAAGAAGCACAGGCTCTCAATCGGATTGCTGCTGGTGCGTCCCGTCAGTGCCAGCCAACGGTCAAACAGTGCCCGTCCGTAAGTATCCGGCAGTGAGTCCGCCAACATCCCCGGCAGGCCCATGAATGTCTCTCGGTTCAGCCCTGCAAACGAATACACGCGCCCTTCCCGCACCGGCATCATTAATGGTGAAGGCTCCAGCCCTCGCCCCACAAAACTGCGGTCATACTCAAACTGAGCCACCCGATAGCGCTCGTCCCAGCGGAACGTGCCCATAGGTCGCCCGAACAAATTCACCCTTGCAACATCTACCATGACAACTCCTCCTTATCCTTTTTGGTCGATTTCCCAGCCGCCCGCTTGCGCTGGGCTTTGCTCGCTTTGTTGACCAGTTCGTAATACTCACTCGGGCTCAGCTGTTCCTCCTCCACCAGCGGCAGCAGCACATCCAACTTCCCCAGCGTCCGAAGCACCCGCAGGAGCGAATCGAACGACCCAATCTCGCCTTTCTCAATCTTTTTCACCGACGATAGCGACACCCCCGACTCCTCCGCCAGGGCCTGCTGAGTGATATTCTGCTTCAGGCGAACCGCCTTTAGCCGCTCCCCAATCTTGCTCTGAATCATGCCGTCCGACAGCATATAAATATCTTCCATAACAGTTCAGTATTAAACTTTTCCGCTGCAAATATACAAATAAAAGTTCAATTCTGAGCTATTATTTACCAAATTTTTCACTTTTTAATATCATTTTCCCCCCCAAAAAGCCATGATTCTCTTTCTCCATAATCAGCAAACCAAATAAAATATCCTGATATCCGAATCCGGAATGCTCGAGCACCCTATCGAAGTGAGTGCCCGCACCCTGTCACGAAACCAGAACAGGCACCCGTAGTCCCACATGAAGTCCTTGTACATCTGCTCTATCGATGTCGTTTCTTCATAACGGTCCAGCCTGTCCTCGTCAATCTCCTTTTCCTGCTCCCCACCGTCCAGTTTCTTTTCAATCCGGTCCAACTGCTCCTTAATCGAATAAATGCCCGCATGCGCAATGCCCGAAATCAGCAGTTTCTCCAACTTGTCGCAATGCTTCTCCAAGTCCCCGAACATAAACGTCCCGAACTCATTGTCGAAGTCATCATCCGCCATCTTGGCCCGCAACTCCTCACTCAGCGTCTCCTTGTTCCCCACCATATGCGTTTCCGCCTCATTCAAGAACTCCCGAAAATGATAATACCGGCAGTTGTACACCTCCGTGTCAAAGATCGGATACTCGTTGTTCTTCTCCAACAGTGGCGACTCAATGACCATCAACTGCCACTTCTCCCATCTCCTAATCTCAATGTGCAATGAAATGTCTACTCCCATACTATAATCCTTTCTTATTTTAACCTTCTCTACCCTTATAGTATGCAAATTCCCGATTTGTTACATCCCCGCCCCCACTTTTTTTCAAAAATTTTTTCCCTCACCCGCAATCTCCTGCCTTTTTATTCCCTCAACAGCACACAAAAAAAGCCCTCGTGCAAAGCGAGAGCTCTTCAGTATCATTTAATGTATCATTTTACCTTCCGGGTCTTCCCTTTATTTTAACCCCCAGCACCGTCTCCAGTTCCTTCAACGCCTCTTTCCGTTTGTCGCGTATCACGCCCATGTCCAGCGCTTCCACAAGCCCCTTGGCTTGATAGCCTTTCTGATAGACTCGTCCGACTTTGGTATAGAGGTCGTTCAACTTGGCACAGCCGTCTGCTCCCTTCAGCGCCTTCGGAGCCGACTTCAACTTCAGATACCGGCACGCGCCCGCCATATCACACAGCAGCCAGTCTTCAATGCTGCTCTTGATGCCCAGCCGGATAAATTCCGCAATGCCCATCCGGTTTACCTGTTTTCTCAGCCCGTCCCAGTTCACAATCAGCGGACTCTGCACATCAAACACATCCGTGTCGTACGAGCAGCACACTGCCTGAACCAGATAGCCTCCCTTGCGGGCATCGGGCAGAATCTCGTTCTTCAACTTCGCCAACAGTTTGCTCGAATATCTTGTAACCCCTCTCAGGTTGCATATCTTGCAAGGGCGAAGTTCTGTCTCGCTCACCCTTTTATAATACTCCACAAGGGCCTTGAAAAGCACTTCGTCCGTATCGCCCTCCACAAATATCACCACCTGTGGCATCTGCTGTGCATCCTTCTTCGCCATCATTTATCCCTTGCTGAAATATTGTGCCACCTTCTCGTCATCGTCCTCCATGTCGAGCATAAAGTCAAACATAAACTCGCCAAAGGTCAGCTCCAGATCGCCCGCATAGCGATACAGTTGCTTCAGCCGCGAAGCGTTCACCCGCTCGAAACGCGCCAACCCCTCACTGCCTGGCACGCCAAAATACATCTGTCCCGCATTCAGATAACGCATCAAATACGGTGAATGGCTCGTCATCAGGATAGCAGTCCCCGAGGCATATTCCCTCAGCATCAGCAGCAGGTTCTCCATCAGGCGCGGGTGTACTGAGTTTTCGGGTTCTTCCATCATGATCACCGGTATGCCGCCACGACGGGCTGCCACACATAGCGTGAACAGGAATATCATTCGCTTGCTGCCGCTCGATAGCTGCACAATGCTGGTTGGTTGGCTGCAGAAGCGCTCCTTCACCCTCACGTCATAAATCCGCTGCTGCCCGTCGAGCAGTGTCACCACATCGGGCGAGAACTCCGTCAGGTTGGGCACCAGCTGCAGCACACCGTTCTCCAGCAGTGCATAGTTCTCAGAATCAGTCTCCTTCAGATGGTAGAGATACTCACTCAGCGTCATCCCGCCAAGCATCGCAATGCCCTTGCTGCTACCAACCGAGAAATACGACTCCGGATTGTCGAGCGATTCCAGGTTGGGCACCTGCATGCCGCTCACTTTCTGCGCCACAGAGTGCAGAAACATCACGCTCGAACCGGCAATGGCCGACAGTGCCAACTGGCTGTCCGCAACGGCAAACTCCTTGTTGCAACGTCCGGTTGCTGAGGGAACAATCAGACACTGCTCAGCCGTGCGGCTTATCATCTGTCGGAAACGCTGGTCCTGAGAGCGCTTCATTCGCAACTCCTCAGCCACAATGCGTCCCTGGACGTCGCCATCTGTCCATACGAAAGCATAGCCATACACAAACCGGTGTTCCTCCCCGTTCACGTCAACACTGCCGCGTATCTCAAAACTGAAATTCTTTCCGTCGATTGCCGTGTTCACGGGCTTCCAGCGACTGCCCATCATCTGGCGTCGCTCAGTCTCATCAGCACCAAGAAACCGAACGCCAAACTCAATGCCGTGCAGCACATTGCTCTTGCCGTAACCGTTGGGAGACACCAGGGCGTTCATTCCGTCTACATCCAGATTCACCGAATCGATGTTCGCAAATCCACCTATTTTAAAACCATCTATCTTCATACCCAAGCAAATATTTTTTCGCGAGTTAATTGAAAACCGTTACAAAAATACAAATTTTTCTCAACTCGCGCAATTATTTTTTTACTTTTTTCTCTCTTTTTTTATACATTTTTATCTCTTTTAATCCTTCTCTCTACCCTTATAGTATGGAATTTCCCGATTTGTTACATCCAGACTGAAAAAAATTCTTCACTCTTCACTTTTGACCTCGTCTTCCTCCTCCTCGCTCTGGAAAGTCAGAGCTAGCTCTGTCTCTCCTCTCGCTCGTTCGTCGGTTCACTCTTCACTTGCGAAGCATTTATTCCCTCAACCCTCCATCCCTGCCTTTTATTCGCGAAATTCGCCATTCTTTTAAGAAAAAGTGCATTTTTCTTATCCTAACCATGTAACATTTCCACTTTTCTTATACTATATGGTTAGAAAGTCGAACAAATATTTCGCCATATGCCTTGCAATCTGTCAGAAAATCGTAACTTTGCAAACAGAACTTGAAACATGCAGAATATGGATTTATACCCGAAACTTATACTCGATGCCCTTGCAACTGTTCGCTATCCGGGAACAGGCAAGAATATCGTGGAGATGCAGATGGTCGATGACGATATGCGCATTGCCGGCCTTAGCGTCTCCTTCACCCTTATCTTCGACAAACCGACCGATCCCTTCATGCGAAGCGTGGTGAAAGCTGCCGAAGCTGCCATTCATGCCTACGCCTGCAAGGATGCTGAGGTGGAAATCAAGACAAGGGCCCTGCAGGCACCGCGCCCCGACCTGCCAGACTTGCTGCCCGGCGTCAGCAACATCATCGCTGTTTCGAGCGGAAAAGGCGGTGTTGGCAAGAGCACTGTGGCTGTTAACCTGGCAGTTGCATTAGCGCGGATGGGAATGCGTGTCGGACTGCTTGATTGCGACATCTTCGGCCCCTCGACACCCAAGATGTTCCAAGAGGAAGATGCCCGTCCCTATAGCGAGAACGTGAATGGGCGAGACCTTATAGTACCGGTTGAGAAATATGGCGTTAAGTTGTTGAGTATCGGATTCTTCGTCAATCCGGAGCAAGGCATCATGTGGCGCGGAGGAATGGCCTGCAACGCCCTGAAACAACTCATCGGCGACGCCAACTGGGGCGACCTCGACTATTTCATCCTGGATACGCCTCCAGGCACTTCCGACATCCACCTGACGCTCGTTCAGACGATTCCCATCACAGGAGCCGTCATCGTCAGCACTCCGCAACAAGTTGCCCTCGCAGATGCCCGCAAAGGTATCGACATGTATCAGAACGAGAAGGTCAACGTCCCCATTCTCGGACTTGTGGAAAACATGGCCTGGTTCACACCTGCACAGCATCCCGACGAGCGCTACTACCTGTTCGGCCAAGAAGGCGTCAAGGCGTTGGCAGAGGAGATGCAAATACCCCTTCTGGCACAAATTCCTGTTGTTCAAGACATCTGCGAGAGTGGCGATAACGGTGTCCCCGCAGCTACCGATCCCGCCAGCATCACAGGTCAGGCTTTCATGCAACTTGCAGCCCGCGTCGTCACAGAAACCGACAAAAGGAAGGCACAGCTGCCACCCACAAAGATAGTTGGATTGAAGGTTGGGGATTAGAGATTAAGGATTAAGGATTAGGGATTATGAAAGCAATAAAGGTAATGTTTCTTTTGGTGACATGCTCTCTGTCAATTATGGCGCAGAGCATGAGTGTCTATCAAGGCGAACAGCAAATTCTTTTCAACCTGAACGAAATAGACAGCATAAAGTTTGACCCAACGCCCAACATGTGGCTGAATGCCGAGAAAGAGCTCGGATTCTATTACGCCCCAGGATGGAACCAGACAACAGACCCCACATACACCGAAAAGAACGGCACATATTCCGTGACGCTCAGCAAAGCCACCACTGAACAATGGCAGGCACAAATGTACTTCGTCACCGACCTGAAGACAGATGCCCACTACAATTACAGTTTCCGCATCAAGCTATGTTCAAACAAAACACTTACGGCAACCGTAAAACTCAACCAAAACGGCAATAACAAGCTCTATTACTTTGAAGAACGCATTCAACTCAAAGCCAATGAAGACTACATCTTCGAGCGACAGGACATGCCCGGCCTGGACATGAACGGAGTTATCCTAGTGCTCGACTTCGGTGGCAATAGGGCCAATACGACCGTCAACATCAGCGGCATCACGCTTACAGAGACAGAATACGACTCTTCCAGAAACAAAGCGTCCTGTCCTTTACCTGACTACAAGTTGGTTTGGAACGATGAATTCTCCACCAAGACCATCAGTTCTGCACGTTGGACCTTTCAAACGGCCGATGCAGGATGGGTGAATAACGAACTGCAGACATACGTCAACGGTCGCAGCCCCAAAGGGACAAAAGTGGCAGAGAGTAGCGACGGAACACTGAAGATATACACCTTCAAGGAAGGCAACAAGATTTATAGTGCACGCATGTATGGCCGCAGGTCAACAGGCTTCAAGTACGGATACATCGAGGCTCGCATCAAGTTGCCGAAGGGCAAGGGAAGTTGGCCGGCTTGGTGGATGTTCCCTGTGGATGGCAGCAACTGGCCCGCTTGCGGCGAGATAGACATCATGGAGGAAGTCGGAGTTGACCCCAACCTTGTCTCCAGCAGTTTCCATACCCTTGCCTACAACCACGTCAACCACACGCAGAAGACCCACGAAATGTACTGCGTCGGAGCAGAAGAGGGGTTCCACATATACGCCATTGAGTGGACAGAGGACTACATGCGCACTTATGTGGACGGAAAGGAGCAACTCTACTTCGAGAACGACCATCAGGACAACAATGACACATGGCCCTTCAACAAACCCTTCTTCCTCATCCTCAACGTGGCTTGGGGCGGTGACTGGGGCGGCTATGCTGGCGTAGATGAATCGGCGCTGCCCCTCACGATGGAGGTCGATTATGTCCGCGTCTGGCAGAAGAAATAGAACTGCTGTAGAAAACGTCCCAAATTTATTGGCAAAGTTTGCATATTTACGTAAAAAACCGTATCTTTGCAAAGTTGAAGTAAAGATATGGACGATATACTGACAATAGTAAAAGTAGCACAGTCATTGTGGATTGCCTGCATAGTAATAATGCTATTCTGGAAATTCCGTATTGGCGTAGCAGGATATATGGCATATATGTTCCTGGTGCCATATATGAAGATAGACTTCGGCGGATTGACTCTTCAATGGAACATCATTAACATACTTCTACTATTCGCTTTTTTTGTCCACAGACAAAGAGACTATGACGAACAACCCCCATTGGATTGGCGGCCTCTGCTCCCCTTTGCCCTATATTTCGGCATCTCGCTTCTGATTATGCCCTTCCAAGATGGGCTGCCTTTTGCCGATGCCATCAACTCCTGGCGAACACAAGTTCTGAAATACCTAATATTGCCTTTCGTCCTGTGGAATGACATCTGTGCCGACTATGATTCTCTCAAGTTGTATCGTAATGTCACCATCGGTTGCATTACCATTGCAGCGCTTTACGGTTTGTGCCTGACCTTGAGTCCCGGCATCAATCCTTACATGATTATCCTATCCGTAGCTAACGGAGAAGAGTTCAATTATGCATTCGCAGCGGGAAACAGCGGCCTGAACGAAAACAGCACATTGAGTGAAGGGCGTTTGTTCGGCAGAATCTCTTCTGTCTTTAGCCACCCAATGACATTCGGACTGTTCCTCGGTTTTGCCTTATTCTATCTTTACAGGAACAAAGACAACCTGAACCGATGGTTAGTCTTCGGGCTGACGCTGTTTATCCTGACAGATATCGTCGTTTGCGGTGTCCGTTCCGTAATCATTGCAACATTCTTTGCTATTTTGGTTTTGCTGATGCAGTCGCGCAGTTATAAACTGCTCCTCGCCACGATAGTCGGCGGAATCATCCTATACGCCTTTATCGCCTTTTCCCCAGCGCTGGGCACCTATATCGGATCTATCTTTGCACAAAATGACTCCAGCTTCAGAGGCTCGACCCTGGCGATGCGCCTGGCACAATGGGACGGCTGTCTTCACGAAATCCAACATACATTCATCGAGGGCAAAGGCTTCGGCTGGACGAACTATTTCCTCTCACAATACGAGAGTCATCCCACAATGCTCAATTTCGAGAGTCTGATATTCGTCATTCTCTGTAATTCCGGCATCATCGGTGTGGTAATATGGACATTGATGGGTATAATCATCGTGAGATACAACAATTGGAGCAATCGGATAGTAGCGGCCCTGCTTAACTCGCTTTTTGCCTTCTATATTGTCTATGCAATTATTACCGGTGAATACGGCTATATGCAATACTTCATTCTTTTCTATATTCTGATGCTTGGAGAGGATCTATACAGGGTCGATGATGAAGATACAGAAGAAGAAGAGGAAGAATTTGAAGAATCGGCTGGCCCCGAAGCCTCATCGCTCTACAACTACTCCTGAACAGACTATGGCACCACATCACGACAGCAAACGCGTAGCGAAGAACACCCTCTTCCTGTATCTTCGTACCCTGTTCGTTATGGCCATCTCCATATTTACCAGTCGTATTATATTGGAGGCTCTGGGAGTCGATGATTATGGCATATACAATGCTGTAGGCGGATTTGTGGCAATGTTCTCCATGCTGAGCGGAACATTGGTAGCAGCCAGCCAGCGTTTCATAGCCTTCGAGTTGGGTAAGCCTGAACCGGATATCAGGAAGGTTTTCTCCACCACAGTATCGGTCCATCTTTTCCTTGCCGCTATCATCCTCATTCTGTTCGAGACGGTCGGAATATGGTTCCTGAACTGCGAGATAAATATCGCTGCAGAGCGTATGCCGGCAGCAAACTGGGTGTATCAGTGTTCTGTACTCACTTTTCTCATCAACATCATCAGTATCCCCTACAACGCCGCCATCACAGCCTACGAGAAGATGGCTGCTTTTGCCTACATCAGCATCTTCGAGGTCGTAGCAAAACTGGGATGCGTATATGCACTTTTTATCATCGCTTTCGATTCTCTGATTGTCTATGCCATATTCATGATGCTGGTAGCCGTTATACTGCGTATGATATATGGCATTTACTGCACCAGGAACTTTCCTTTGTGCCGCTACAATTTCTCGTTCGACAAGAACACATTCCGCGAGATGCTGGGATTCTCGGGATGGAACTTCATCGGTTCTATCGCTACGAACCTCAACGGACACGGCATCAACATACTGACCAACCTGTTCTTCGGCGTTGCACTCAATGCAGCCCGAGGTTTGGCGAATCAAATCGACAGCGCCATCAATACGTTTGTGAACAACTTTCTCATGGCAATCACACCGCAAATCACGAAATCATACGCAGCAAAAGATTTTGCATACATCAACCGCATTATCATTGCCGGCACGAAATACAGTTTCTTCCTGCTGTGCTTCATCAGCCTCCCTGTCTGCCTGAATACAGAATATATCCTGGGCATATGGTTGAAGAAAGTCCCGGAATTCACAGCAGATTTCGTCCGGCTCGGAATACTCTTCAGTATGTGCCAGACGCTTTCCCAATGTCTTTATCGCACAATGCTGGCAAGCGGAAAAATCAAGAAATACCAGATTGTCGTAGGAGGATTGAGCATATTGGCATTTCCAGCAGCATACATATTCTTCTACATTGGTTTGCCCGCCACCTGGGGATATTGGGCTATGATCATTTTCTCCGGCATCTGCCTGATTGCACGCCTCAGACTGTTGCACGATATCTTGCCGGATTTTTCCACAAAAAGGTTCTGCACAGACGCCCTGTTGCCTATAGTCTGTTCTATTGTGCCTGTTGTTCTCTCCACTTACTATATACATACCAGGGTAGAACAAACCGACATACTTTCATTCATCAGTGAATCAATGGGATGCATCATACTGACGGGCATTTCCATCTGGATATTTGGACTTACCCGGTTGGAACGCAAAGAATGCATGACGAGTATCCGAAACAAGATAGGAGGGTTACGGCATGATTGAGCAAAGGAATCCTCTTGGCTACTACATCGGACATGTGAACGATATCCAGCATCGAATCAAAGCATCATCCGGCGGAATCGGCACAATGCTTCAGAAGCACTTGCTTTCCTCGGGCAAATACGGCACAAGCATCACATTCTGCTTCAATGCAGAAAAGTGTATGTACGAGGCGAAGTTGATTCATTCTGCAGAAGAGGTTAACATCTGCGGCAGCATATATCAGGATATTGACATTACACAGTTCGTTAGCGAACACACAAAGGAAATAGCCAATGGGATTGTCGTATCTTGTCCTCCTTGCCAAGTATCAGCAATCCGGAACATGCTCTATAGAGAGAACATTCCATGCTTCATCATCTCTTTCTGCTGTTCGGGACAAACCACCATCGACGGAACCTGGAGATACTACAAGTTGCTTGGCATCAAGAAGAAAAATATCGTCCACATGCAGTATCGCGGCAATGGTTGGCCAAGCGGCATACAGATATGGATGAAGGACGGAAGCAGGAAGTTCTGCATGAACTATACTGACCCATGGAAGACGCTGCACGCCTCAAAGCTCTACCGCCCCAAACGATGTTTTTTCTGTACGTTCGACACAAGCAGGATTGCGGATATTTCCCTGGCAGACCCTTGGCTTGATAAATACATTCAGTACGACAATAAAGGCAATACGCTGTTCCTGGTAAATACGACAGAAGGGTTGGGGGCCATTCAGCAAATGCAAGCATCCGATTTACTCTCGTATGAAGAGACCGACTATGCGATATATTGCGCTGCCCAGCAAAACAATCTCTCGAAATCCGACAGAGTCCGCTATCATAAAAAACGACTTCAACGGACTCAGAAACTCACCAGCAATCCATTCATTCATTATCTGTTTTCAAGGAATCTATTCATGATGCGATTATTCCAGAAACTCCAAAATCGGCTTTAACAATTAAAATGAAGAAATACATCGACATATCCGGCCTTAACCTGCACGACAGCAATCGTGGAACTGCGGCTTTGAGCTATGGGGCCATTCCTTTTCTCGAGGCAAAGGGATACCTCAGGGATGGGCAGGAGCTGATTCTCTTTCATCGCTACAAGAAATTCTGGAAACATTCGAATATAAAGATCCTGCACGAAAAGCTCCAAATCAATGGAAAAACATACAAAAGGACTATTGTCCCCATTCACGACATAGAGTATCTATTGGTTCAAAAACTTGGCATCATACTACCTTTCACCCTATTCGGCCGATTTGTAAGAGGAGTTGAGTTGGAAGCAGCAATCTATGGTGGAGACGGCTTTTCGGATATCTACGGCACACGTTCTTTCTTGGGACGAATGAATCAGACCTGGATTCTGCGCAGAGCAAAGGTGCCACTTCTGTTCCTACCCCAAACTATTGGTCCCTTCAAAGACAAGCAGAACTATGATGTAGCCGTCGATCTACTCCGCTATGCCAGAGAAATATACGTCCGCGATAATAAGTTCGCCTCAGAATTTGACAAGCTGGGACTTAAATACACGCAAACGCCCGATCTATCGTCCTTCATGCTTCCCGAGCCCTGGGATATCGAAATAAAGGGCAATGCTATAGGACTCAACGTGAGCGGTTTGGCATACAAAAACTCCTTCCACAAACTAAAGGGGCAATTCGACGTCTATCCCGAACTCATCGAGCGCATCATCAATCATTTCCGGGCAAAAGGAAGTACCATATACCTGATTCCGCATTCGTATAACTACAACAAACCAATAGCCGACGATGATATGCTGGCTTGTCGCGAAGTTTACCGCAAGTTGAAAGACAAGAGCAATGTGGTTCTCATAGACCGCGACTTGATATCACCGCAAATCAAATACCTAATCAGCAAGATGACCTTCTTCATCGGGACACGTATGCACGCCAACTTTGCCGCCATTTATACTGGTGTCCCTGTCTTCGGAATGGCATACAGCTACAAATTCGAGGGAGCTTTCAACGCTGGCGGCCTTAATGGCAAGGAACAAACCGCAATGATCAACAATCTTCGCTCTGAAGATATTGACGATTATATAGCAAAGATTGAACGATTCTACAGTAAAATCATACATCCATGAAAACTAAAGCACGCATAATAGCAATATATCTGCCCCAGTATCATCCCATACCAGAGAACGATAGGGCATGGGGAAAGGGTTTTACAGAGTGGACAAATGTAGCACAGGCAAAGCCCCTCTTTCGTGGGCATTACCAGCCTCGTATCCCTCGCGATTTCGGCTTCTATGACCTCCGATTGCCCGAGATTCGGGAGATGCAGGCAGAGTATGCACGAAAGGCTGGCATTGAGGGCTTCATGTATTGGCAGTATTACTTCAATAAGGACAGGATGTTGCTGGAACGCCCCTTCGAGGAAGTACTGAATAGCGGAAAACCAGACTACCCCTTCTGTCTGGGATGGGCAAACCACAGTTGGCAGACAAAGACCTGGACAAAAAACACCTCTCTGCATGAAGGGAAAACAATGATTATGGAGCAGCGCTACGATGGCGTTGAACAATATACCGCCCACTTCTACTACAATCTACCCGCATTCCGCGACGAGAGGTACATTACAGTTGATGACAAGCCCATATTCGTGATTTGGAATCCCAACGACCATCCCGGCGAGATTTCCCTATTCATCAAAACATGGCGGGAATTGGCAAAGAAGGAGAACTTGAAGGGGATACATTTTGTCGGAAAACAAGCGCAGGGATGTAAGTTGGAGTCGCTCTTCAATATGGGCTTTGATGCAGCATTCCAATCCCGAGAGGAAATAGCAATCAACGGAGCTGAAGATTGGACGCTTTGGCACCGGATACGCAACAGACTACAACTGATGTTTGGAATAACCATAAACCTGAACAAGGCTGATTTCGGTAAGCGCTACAAACTATTAGCTAACGACGAGGCCAAGCTGGAATATGTCTATCCCCAACTATGTTCCGGTTATGACCGCACTCCCCGTGCAGGTCGGAAGGGGCAGTTGTTCTATAACTTTACACCCGATACCTGGCGCAAGCACATACAAGACATCCTCCATTATACAAAGGATAAGCCATACGAGCACAATATCATTATGCTAAAATCCTGGAACGAATGGGGAGAGTCGAACTATATGGAGCCCGATATTAAGTATGGTACAGCAATGCTGGACACATTAAGAGAAGAAATATATGAGAATCCTTGAAGTTCATTATTCCACAGCATGGGCCGGAGCAGAAAGGTTTGTCGTTGATCTCTGTAATGAATTATCGGCAAACAACGAAATCTTTCTCTGCACTATAGTTGACGACTCCATTCCGGGAAAGTCATACTATAAGGCAGAGTTGTCCCCTGCTGTTAGATACATAAACCTCAAGTGCAAAAGTGGGATGGACATAAGAGGTTTTGTGCGTCTCTATAAAGCGATCAAGGGGATTAAGCCCGATATCGTTCATGCTCATACGGATGCTCTAAATCTCTGGTTGCCTTCGCTATTGTACAAAAAAGCAAGATACTTTCATACCATACACAGTTTGGCAGAGAAAAGACAATATAAATCCTGGCTCACACCCATCTACCGCTATTTCTACAAACGCAGGATTCATGCAATAACCATTTCCAATATCTGCAAACAGTCTTACGTTGAACTCTATCATTTGAATAACGCGATACAGATAGATAATGGACGTGCACAGATGATGCCCTCGCCTAATCTCAAGCACATAGAAGAAGAGATACGGAATTACCGCAAAACAAATCAGACAAAAATATTTGTTCATGTAGCAAGATGCAGCGAACCCAAGAATGAGCCGTTACTCTTCAAGACATTCTGCCGGCTACACGCAGAAAACATGGATTGTATCCTTCTGGTCATTGGTGCGAACTATAATTCTCCCAAATATAAACACCTGCTGGATACCGCAACGCCGAATATACATTGGTTAGGTCTGAAGAATAATGTTTGCGACTACCTTTTAAACAGCGACTTCTTCATTCTCTCCTCAAAATGGGAAGGACTTCCTATTTCGTTACTGGAAGCCATCTCGACGGGCATCATCCCAATATGTACCCCTGCTGGTGGAATTCCAGATGTGATAAAGGACAGAAGTTGTGGATATTTGTCACCCAGCATGAATGAAGAGGACTTTTACAAGACTGTCATCGATGCCCTTCAGACCTCAGAAAATTTCAACAGGAAAAGACTCATTGAACATTTCCAAAATAACTATTCCATGAAGCATTGTGCAACCCAGTATATACAAGCTTTTCAGGCAGAAATATGATTAGAACAAGAAAAGACCTCAAACGATTCATTCAAACCGACTCCCAGACGATAACAGGTTCCAATATGTTCGTCAAATGGATTACGCGTTCGGACGATTACCTGCCAGCTCTGTTGGTCAAGTGTCTCCGGAAATATGAGTTTTATCTAAATCAGAAGAGGAGCATATTCAACATAATTCCGTACTTATGGTGCTGGTGGAATTTCCGCAGGCTCAGAGTAAAGACCGGTATTATGCTATTCCCCAACACCATAGACGAAGGACTTCATCTGGTTCATCCCGGATTCAGGCGAATTGGCATTTTCTCCCATATAGGGAAGAACTGCACGATACTCCCCAATGTACTCATCGGAAGGAAGGAGCCCAGGGAAAAAGCCGATGTCTATATCGGGAACAATTGCTACATCAGCACTGGAGTAACCATTCTGGGACCTGTCATTATCGGGAATAATGTAACGATAGGAGCTGGCGCGGTTGTAACCAAGGATATACCTGATAACTGCATTGTGGGCGGTGTACCTGCAAAAATACTGAAATACAAGGAATGACCCCGCGAATATATTTCTTTGCCAACTTTGGGCATTGGGACCGACAGCCTTATGGTGGCGGCGAGATAGGGAATCGTCGCACACTCGGGATGATGCGACAGGCCGAATACGAGGTACACCTGATTGAGAAATACAATAGGGTGTTCAAACATACCTATGCCGATACTTTTGTCATCATTTGCCTGATGCTTTGGAACATCATCAAGTTTTTCTGTGTTATACTGTTCGGAAGACGCAGGAACAGCCTTGTCCATATTGTCGGGTTTTATGGTTCAACCATTTACTTCGAAAGAATCCTCGTGGGCATATCACATCTGTTAGGCTATAGCACCATCTATGAGATGCGAGGCGGAGGTGCTACAGACCACTATGAAAACGGGACGAAATGCTACCGCCAGACGTTTGCTGCAACGATCAGATGTGCAGATGCTATCTTCAGTCAAGGAGAAGAAAACAGGACACTTATCAATAGCATAGCACCAAGTAAACGTTTCTTCTATTATCCCAACTGTGTTATGCAGGATTTTTGTCCCGATACATATCCCACAAAACCTACAGAGCGCATCAATCTGTTATACTTTGGCCGTATTTCGAGGCAGAAGAACGTGAAGGTCGTTATTGATACATTCAATTTGCTGGCAGCAAAATACCCAAGCATATATCTCGATATAGTTGGCAACTGCACAGAATCTGCATACGCAGAGGAAATCACGCGCTATATCAGTGCATCGGAATTTGCCAATCGTATCACGATGCATCCAGCCTGCAATCACCAGAAACTGAAGGAGTACCTTTCTGACAAGCATTTCTATCTTTTCCCGACTACAGAACCACGGGAAGGACACAGCAATGCCCTTACAGAGGCGATGGCTTGGGGACTCATCCCTGTTGCGACAGATATGGGATTCAACCGCGCAATAATCGGGAACGATGCTCTGATTGTCAAGAAACTTTCCCCGGAATCATTTGCTGATGTTGTTACACAAATCATTGAAAACGGGAACATTCTGGAATTGTCAAAACAAGCCTACTGGCGAATACAAAGCAACTATACGGAAAATATCATTTATGACAGATTGAAAGAAGAATACGATACATTATTCAAATTACAAGCCACGAACCAATGAAGCTCAAGGTCCTAAATCTCGTCTGCTCACAGTCAGAACTCGGTATGATTCCTGCTGGCAAGACGCTCATCAATACCATCAATGCCCATTCTTTTAATGTAGCACAAAAGGATGAGGCATTTGCCGAAGCACTCTGCAAGGGAGACTACCTGATTCCGGATGGCGCTTCCATTGTGAAGGCTTGCAGATGGTTGAAAGCTAAGAGCCAGCCAAAGGAGCGAATCGCAGGATGGGATTTGTTCGAGTTTGAGATGTCACACCTCAACTCGAAAATGAAAGAATGTAAAAATGAAAAAATGAAAAAGGGCAAGGTAATGTTCCTCGGCTCCAGCGAGAAGGTATTGTCGTTGATTTGCGAACGGGCTGCCGTCGATTATCCCAACCTGGAGATTGTGACCTATTCCCCACCCTACAAGCCGGAGTTCTCGGAAGAGGACAATCGGGCTATGATACAGGCTATCAACGATGCTGACCCGGATCTGTTGTGGATAGGTATGACGGCACCCAAACAGGAGAAGTGGACATACCAACATTGGAACGAACTCGACATTCATTGCCATTGCGGAACCATCGGTGCGGTATTCGACTTCTATGCAGGAACGGTGAAACGCGCTCCACTATGGTGGCAGAACCATTCACTGGAATGGCTCTACCGCCTCCTAATAGAACCGCGGCGCATGTGGCGACGCTACATCATCGGCAATACAAAGTTCCTATACTACATATTTAAAGAGTTAATAAGTTAAAGAATTAATAAACAACATGCTATTCTTTGAACTCATACGCATAGCACTGGGCAGGCAGGAAACATTCAGCCATACACCCTCCGACAAGGAGTGGTATGAGTTGTTTGATGAGGCAAAACGTCAGACACTCGTGGGTGTACTTTACGAAGGTCTGAGCCGGATTTCCCCCGACCAGAAGCCCCCAAGACAGCTGCTCATCAACTGGCATGCAACGGTGCAGAAGATTATCTGTGACAACAAACGCCTCAATCATGACACCATTTGGGTAAGCGAGCGATGGGAGAAACTGGGTTATCGGAACGTCATCCTCAAGGGACAGGGCAATGCCCTACTCTATCCCGACCCAATGCTGCGAATCCCAGGCGACATTGACATCTGGCTCGACGGCGACCGCAAAAAGATAGCCGACTACATCCGCAGCCGTTTCCCGAAACTGGAGGTAACACGCATCGAGATGGACTTCCCCGTTCGCAAGGACACATCTATCGAGATTCACTTCCTACCCAGCTTCCTATACGACCCCTTCAAAAACAGCAAGATGCAGCACTACTACCGCCAGCAACTCGCCCACCCAAAACGAGTGGAACTCCCCGACGAGGGGGTCATCAACATCCCCAACGACGAAATGAATCTGGTTTTCCAACTGAGCCACATCTACCGACATCTTTTCTTCGAAGGCATTGGACTCAGGCAACTGATGGACTATTACTATCTGAGTCAGATTCTCACCACTCCGGCCGGGGTGAAATTAAAGCAAGCAGTTCAGCCCGTCATTCAGGAGCTTGGGCTGAAAGACTTCTGCAGTGCACTGATGTGGGTACTGGGCGAGGTATTCAATATGCCAAAAGAACAGATGTTAATCGATCCCAATGAAAGGCGCGGGCGCTTCCTGTTGGGCGAAGTAATGCGAGCAGGAAACTTCGGTCATGCAGACGACCGCGTTGGCAATTGGGCAAAGATGAGCCGCTGGGAACGACTGACGTGGGGCACTCGCTGGAGTTGGCGCCTCGTCGGACAATATCCCCGCGAGGTATTCTGGCATCCATATTACCGAATATCGCAATATATCTGGAGACTTTTTAATGGTTATTTATAATGGTTAAAGAAAACAAGACTTCCGACAACAGCATACGCAGGATGATACTGGCAGGCGAGTTAATTGCCCTGAATGCTGCCCTGCTGACGATGTCCTTTGTTTATCAGAGCTTGGGCAACGTCACCACTCCGCACTACAAACGTCTGATGCTCCTTATGACATTGGTGTATGTCCTCTGCGACCTGCAAAGCCAGTATCACATCCACGACCGCTTTGTGCGCGGCGACCAGTTGCTGAGAAGTTCAATGCAAAGCACAACACTCTTTATTGTGCTTAGCCTGATGGTGATGTGGGTGTTCCGTTGGCCCCTGATGACCTGGGACTTCATGTTGCCCTTCTATGGGTTCATCATCATCTTCGTGTTCCTGTACCGTTGGGGACTAAGGAACTGCATCAAATGGTACCGACGTCATGGCCACAACACGATGAGTGTCATCTTCGTTGGCAATATCAACGTTGCCAGCGAACTCTACAAGACGATGGCCTCCGATCCCACTACAGGTTTCAACGTCAAGGGTTACTTTGCCGACAAGCCAAGGACGACTGTGACAGAAAAGGGCTATCTAGGGAAGCCGGAGGAAGCTCCGGCCTATATCGAGGCGCACCAACTGCACAATGTCTATTGTCTGCTGCCTTCATCGCAGAACGATCTGATAAACACTATCATGCAGACCTGTGCCCATAATCTGGTGCGCTACTGCCACATTCCCGATGCCTTCAACTACCAGCGACACACTATGGCCATCGATCTGATGGTAGGAACACCTGTTCTTAGCCTGCACTACGAACCACTATCATTGGTAGGAAACCGCATTATAAAGCGTGCATTCGATTTCACCGTTTCCAGCATCTTCCTTTTGACCATATTTCCCTTCGTCTATATCATTTTCGGACTGCTCATCAAGCTCAGCTCACCAGGTCCTGTCTTCTTCAAACAGAAACGTTCGGGACTGAACGGCAAGGACTTCTACTGCTACAAGTTCCGTTCTATGCGCGTCAATGTGGATAGTGACACAGTACAGGCCACGAAAGACGACCCGCGCAAGACACGCATCGGAGAATTCATGCGCCGCACCAGCATTGACGAACTACCGCAATTCATCAATGTCTGGCTGGGGAATATGAGTATCGTCGGGCCTCGACCCCACATGCTTCAGCACACGAAACAATACAGCGAACTTATTGCCAGCTATATGGTGCGCCACTTTACCAAGCCCGGCATCACCGGTTTTGCCCAAGTGTCGGGGTTCCGCGGTGAGACACAGGAACTGTGGCAAATGGAGGGCCGTATCAAAAAAGACATCTGGTACATCGAACATTGGAGTTTCGCCCTCGACCTCTTCATTATATGGAAGACAATCTATAACGCCATTCACGGAGAAGAGAACGCCTACTAAAGCATTCTCATCCCAAACGACTAAACGACTAATACACCAATTTACTAAATTCAATCAAGGATGAAAAAGATTGTTCTATCAATTGCCTTAGTGGCAATCTTCATGACTGGCTGTAACCAGACTGCCAAGTTGACTTTCTCTTCGGATGTCGAACCGAGTTTCTTCGAGCCTTACAAGCAGACCGACCTGCGTCTGCCCAGTGTTCCACTCATTGTCAGTGACCCCTACTTCTCCGTGTGGAGTCCCTACGACAACCTGACCAACGGCAGTACCCGCCATTGGACTAACGATGAGAAGCCCATGGAAGGCCTGCTCCGCGTCGATGGCACTACCTATCGCTGGATGGGTGCCGCCCAGCGCACGCTGATGGAGAGCGTCGTTCCGATGTCGAACGAGGCCGAGTGGGAGGCACAGTACACAGACAAGAAGCCTTCCGACAACTGGATGAAGCCCGACTTCGATGCCTCGGCATGGAAGAACGGCAAGGGTGCTTTCGGTTCCGACAACTACGACAACATCCGCACCCCTTGGACAAAAGAGGACAATGATATCTGGGTGCGCCGCACCGTGGAGCTGACTTCCGGTCAGCTCGATGGCGACCTCTACCTCATCTTCTCCCACGACGATGCCTGCGAAATCTACATCAACGGCGAGAAGGCAGCTACCGGTATCATGGACTATGTGGATGGCGTGGTTGTCCGCTTGGATGGCGAGAAGGCCAACCTCCTCAAGGAAGGACAGAACGTCTTTGCAGTTCATTGCTATAATAAAACGGGCGGTGCGCTCGTCGATTTCGGCATCTTCCGCAACATAGCAAAGGGCAATGACCAAATCGTGACGGCACAGCAGAAGAGTGTGGACGTGCTGGCATGCAACACCTACTACACCTTCGCATGCGGTCCCGTGGAGCTGGATGTCGTGTTCACGGCACCTCACATCATCGATGACCTCGACCTGCTCTCCGCTCCCATCAACTACATCTCCTACCAGGTGCGCTCCACCGACGGACAGGAGCACGAAGTGCAGTTCTACTTCTCCACAACGCCCCAGATGGCTGTGAACAAGGTTCAGCAGCCCACCATCTCGAATATGATTCAGGAGAACGGCACACAGTACCTCAAGGCCGGCACCATCCAACAGCCCATCCTCGCCAAGACGGGCGACGGCATCTGCATCGACTGGGGCTACCTCTATCTTTCTGGCACCAACGGACAGCTTTCTATGGCCTCCGACGGCGACATCAAGACGCAGTTCCTGATGGACGGCAATCTGCCCCAGGGTGAGCAAGAGGTCGTTTGCCAAAAGCAAGCCTCCCTGCCCACGCTGGCCTATGTCCACGACTTTGGCAAGACCGAACTGGGCAGCAGCTTCGCCATGATTGGCTACGACGAGATCTGGGACATCGAGTACTTCTACAAGCGCTACAAGGGTTATTGGGCACACGAGGGCAAAGTCAGCATCTTCGACATGTTCGACCGCATGAAGTCTGGCTACACAGACATCATGGAGCGCTGCCGCAAGATGGACAAGACCATCTACGACGACGCCCTGGCTGCAGGTGGTGTGAAGTATGCCGAGATTCTCTCCGGTTCCTATCGTCATGTGAATGCTGCCCACAAGCTCTTCCGCGACGATGAGGGCAACGTGCTCTTCTTCTCGAAGGAAAACAATTCCAACGGCTGCGTCAACACGGTTGACCTGACTTATCCCGAGGCTCCCCTCTACCTCTGCTACAATCCCGAGTTGCAGAAGGGCATGATGACCTCCATCTTCGACTACAGCCTCACGGGACGATGGACGAAGCCCTTTGCCGCACACGACCTGGGACAGTACCCAAAGGCCAACGGTCAGGTCTATGGTGGCGACATGCCTTTAGAAGAAGCCGGCAACATGATTACCCTCGCAGCACAGATCTGCAAGCAGGAGGGCAATTCTGATTATGTCGAGAAGTACTGGGACCTTATCACTACTTGGGCTGACTACCTCGTGGAGAACGGCCTGCACCCGGCCAACCAGCTCTGTACCGATGACTTCGCAGGACACTGGGCTGGCAACTGCAACCTCGCCATCAAAGCAATCATGGGTGTAACTGGCTATGCAGAACTCGCTAAGATGAAGGGACTTGACGATGTTTATGAAAAGTACAACTCCAAGGCCAAGGAGATGGCTGCTGTCTGGGAAAGCGAGACGAAGGTCAATGACCACTATGAGCTGGCATACGGTGCAGGCGAGGAGACTTGGAGCCAGAAGTATAATATGGTTTGGGACAAGCTCTGGGGCACAGGCATCATTCCGAACAACGCCATGCAGACCGAGGTAAAATACTACCTGACGAAGCAGAACGAGTATGGCCTGCCCCTCGATTGCCGCAAGGACTACACCAAGAGCGACTGGATCATGTGGTCGGCTGCGATGGCAGACAATGCCGAGGACTTCCAGGCCTTCGTCGATCCCCTCTACAAGTACATCAACGAAACTGAGAGCCGTGTGCCAATTTCCGACTGGCACGACACCAAGACCGGTCGCATGACAGGCTTCAAGGCCCGCAGCGTCATCGGCGGCTACTGGATGAAGGTTCTGATGGACAAGAAAGCGACTAAGTGAGGGATAGACATTATTCAGTAAGTTGCAGAACAACGGTAAGCATTCGACCAAATACAGGTATTAGTACCTATATATTATAGCGACAGCAGCTACAATCCCATTCGACTGTAGCTGCTGCTGTAATTTTGTAGTAGCGGTTTGCTATTGCTGCTCCTTTGTGATGATTGCTTCC
>JAFZPZ010000038.1 GCA_017552435.1 Bacteroidaceae bacterium | reverse complement strand
TCGAGGCTGACTTCGATATACGGACCTTTCTTTAATGAACGACTCATAGTTTTATTCTAGCTAACTTTTTGTTTACTTATTACATCTCTCGATAATATACTTGTTGGACTGCTTCTTGGGAGCACGAGTCTTGAGTCCCTTTGCATACAAGCCCTTACGTGAACGAGGATGACCACCAGACTGGCGACCTTCACCACCACCCATAGGATGATCGTGGGGGTTCATGACAACGCCACGGTTGTGGGGACGACGTCCCATCCAGCGAGAACGGCCTGCCTTTCCGGAACTTTCCAGAGCATGGTCTGAGTTACCAACGCTTCCTACAGTTGCCTTGCAGGCAGAGAGAATCTGACGAGTCTCTCCAGAGGGGAGCTTGATAACACAGTAACGACCCTCGCGAGAAGTCAGCTGAGCAAAGTTGCCAGCGGAGCGAACGAGCAGAGCGCCCTGACCAGGACGAAGCTCAATGTTGTGGATTACAGTACCGACTGGAATGTTCTGCAGGGGCAGGGCATTACCGATTTCGGGAGCTGCTTCGGCACCACTCATCACAGTGGCACCCACCTTCAGTCCGTTGGGAGCAATAATATAACGCTTTTCACCGTCGGCGTAGTAGAGGAGTGCGATGCGCGCTGAGCGGTTGGGATCGTACTCAATCGTCTTTACGACGGCGGGAACACCATCTTTCTCACGTCGGAAATCAATGAAGCGGAATTTCTGCTTATGACCTCCACCGATATAGCGCATTGTCATCTTACCGGTGTTGTTACGACCGCCGGTAGAACGCTTACCGCAAACGAGAGACTTCTCAGGTACCGATGCAGTAATTTCTTCGAAGGTACCTATAATCTTGTGTCTTTGGCCCGGTGTTGTGGGCTTAAATTTACGTACTGCCATCTTCTTTTAAATGTTGCTATAAAAATCAATAACATCGCCTTCCTTGAGGGTCACTATTGCCTTCTTGAAAGCGTTAGTGCGTCCCTTGATGAGACCAGAGCGAGTGTAGCGCCTCTTGCTCTTTCCACCATAGACACAGGTATTGACGTCAATAACGGTGACATTATACTGTGCCTCTATTTCCTTCTTAATCTCAATCTTGTTTGCCTCGGGACGAACAATGAAGCCGAACTTATTCTGCTTCTCGCTGATACCGGTCATCTTCTCAGTGACCAGAGGTTTTACAATGTATCCCATATTCTGTTTCGACTACTTATTTGGTTAAGTTTCCATCGATGACAGCGAGAGCGCTTTCAGCCACAACCATAACATCCGCATCCAAAACCTTGTAGGTATTGAGTGCAGTTGCAGGCATTACCTGAACGCGTTCGATGTTTCGAGCTGACAAATATACGACTTTATCCGCACCTGGCAAGACAAAGAGAGCTTTCTTGTCTGAAACTTTAAGATTATTTAAGATTTCAACCATTCCTTTCGTCTTGGGAGCGTCGAAAGTGAAGTCCTCTACAACGATCAGGGCATTCTCCTGAGCTTTGTATGTAAGGGCAGACTTACGAGCAAGCTGACGAACTTTCTTGTTGAGCTTGAAGCTATAGTCGCGGGGCTTGGGACCGAACACTCGGCCACCACCTACGAGAACAGGAGAGTTAATATCACCACGACGAGCACCGCCACCGCCTTTCTGACGGCCGAGCTTGCGGGTTGAGCCGCTGACTTCACTTCTTTCTTTAGACTTAGCAGTTCCCTGGCGCTGGTTGGCCATGATGAGCTTCACGTCAAGGTAGATGGCGTGGTCGTTGGGCTCAATAGCGTAAATGGCATCATTGAGAGCGACCTTGCGTCCTGTCTCCTGACCTTTGATATTTAATACACTTAATTCCATTACTTGATAACGCTTACGATTGAACCTTTGTATCCGGGAACACTACCCTTGATAAGAAGAAGATTGTGTTCGGGAATCACTTTTAACACTTGCAAATTGTGTGTAGTCACACGATTGCATCCCATCTGGCCGCCCATGCGCATTCCCTTGAATACCTTTGCGGGATATGAGCAGGCACCAATAGAACCTGGCTTACGCAGGCGGTCATCCTGACCATGAGTTGTCTGACCCACACCGCCGAAGCCATGACGCTTAACTACGCCCTGGAAACCGCGACCCTTAGAGGTTGCAATTACATCAACGAATGAGCTGTCTGCGAACAGGTCAACGGTGATTGTATCACCCAGATTCAGTTCCTGTTCGAAACCTGTGAACTCGGCCAAGTGTCTCTTGGGTGTTACTCCGGCTTTCTTGAAGTGACCCATCAGAGGAGCAGTGGTGTTCTTCTCCTTAGCCTCTTCAAAACCGAGCTGGACAGCATTGTAACCATCCTTCTCTACGCTTTTAATCTGAGTAACAACACAAGGACCCAATTCGATAACAGTGCATGGTACATTTTTACCCTCGGCACTGAAAACGGAAGTCATTCCGATTTTCTTTCCTAATAATCCTGGCATTTCTGTTATTCTTAATTAATATAATAATGTATTACGGTATTACACCTTGATCTCTACTTCTACGCCGCTGGGAAGCTCAAGCTTCATGAGGGCATCGATAGTCTTTTCGCTGGAACTGTGGATATCAACGAGACGCTTGTAGCTATTCAGCTCGAACTGCTCGCGGCTCTTCTTGTTGACGAATGTAGAGCGGTTAACGGTAAAGATTCTCTTGCGGGTGGGCAGGGGAATTGGACCGCTTACTACAGCTCCGGTTTCCTTCACTGTCTTAACAATCCTTTCTGCGGACTTGTCAACCAGATTGTGGTCGTAAGACTTGAGTTTGATTCTAATTTTTGGACTCATCTTTGTAATTTACGTTTAACGATTTATTTTTTACGTTCTTTAGAGAATACCACTGAAGAGTCATATGCTCAGCGGCAACTCACTTTTAAACTAGATCTACACGGCCTCCCATCTCTTCGAGAACAGTCTTTGCTATGCCCGCGCTCACAGGAGCATGATGGTCATAGGTCATTGAACTGGTAGCACGGCCAGAGGTGATGGTACGCAGAGCTGTAACATAGCCGAACATCTCTGCCAGAGGAACCATTGCCTTCACCAGACGTGCGCCGGTGCGGGTGGAATCCATTCCCTCTACCTGACCGCGACGCTTGTTGAGGTCACCAATCACGTCACCCATATTCTCCTCGGGAGTAACTACCTCAAGTTTCATGATGGGTTCCATGAGTACGGGCTTAGCCTTAGCGCAGCAGGCCTTGTATGCCATCTGAGCAGCAAGCTCGAACGAAAGCTGATCAGAGTCAACGGGATGGAAGCTACCGTCCACGAGTTCTACCTTCAGGCTGTCCATGGGGAATCCGCCGAGCACGCCATTCTTCATAGCTGCTTCGAAACCCTTCTGAACACTGGGGATGAACTCCTTGGGAATGTTACCGCCGGTAACGCTGTTGATGAACTGCAGACCACCCTGAGTGAAATCCTCATCGACAGGACCGACATTGACAATAATGTCAGCGAACTTACCACGGCCACCGGACTGCTTCTTGTAAACCTCACGGTGATTGACGGTCGTAGTGATGGCTTCTTTGTAGTTAACCTGGGGTTTGCCCTGGTTACACTCTACCTTAAACTCGCGCTTCAGACGATCGATGATAATGTCGAGGTGAAGCTCACCCATACCGCTGATGACAGTCTGACCGCTCTGTTCGTCGGTGCGAACGGTGAAGGTAGGATCTTCCTCTGCAAGTTTGGCAAGGCCATTGCTGAGTTTGTCAAGATCCTTCTGTGTCTTGGGTTCTACTGCGATACCGATAACGGGATCGGGGAAGTCCATAGACTCGAGTGTGATGGGTGCATCCTCCTCGGCAAGAGTATCGCCAGTATGAATGTCCTTGAAACCAACACCTGCGCCAATGTCACCAGCGCTGATTACATCAACGGGGTTCTGGTGGTTAGAGTGCATCTGGAACAGGCGACTTACGCGCTCCTTCTTGCCAGAGCGGACGTTGTAGATGTAAGAACCTGCCTCCACCTTACCGCTATAAACGCGGAAGAAGGTCAGACGCCCAACATACGGGTCGGTTGCGATCTTGAACGCCAGAGCTGCTGTCTTCTCGTCCTCATCGGGCTTACGGGTTTCAGTCTCGCCAGTATCGGGATTAACGCCCTCAATAGCGGGAGTGTCCAGAGGAGAGGGAAGAAACATGCAGACATAGTCAAGCAATGTCTGAACGCCCTTGTTCTTGAACGAAGAGCCACAGGTCATGGGCACGATGTTCAGTGCAAGGGTTCCCTTACGGATTGCAGCGATGATTTCCTCTGTGGTTACAGACTCGGGATCTTCGAAGTACTTCTCCATCAGAGCCTCATCCTGTTCAGCTGCAGCCTCAACGAGCTTTGCACGCCATTCTTCGCATTCATCTTTCATGTCGGCAGGGATGTCTTCGATATCGTACTCAGCTCCCATCGTTTCGTCGTGCCACAGGATAGCCTTCATCCTGAGCAGATCAACGATACCCTTAAAGTTCTCTTCTGCGCCAATAGGTACAGCAATGACGACGGGGTTTGCGCCCAAGACATCCTTCATCTGACGAACAACCTCGAAGAAGTCTGCGCCAGAGCGGTCCATCTTGTTAACATAGCCGATACGGGGAACGCTGTACTTGTCAGCTTGACGCCATACAGTCTCGGATTGTGGCTCAACACCACCCACAGCGCAATATGTAGCAACAGCACCGTCCAACACGCGCAGAGAACGCTCCACCTCGGCGGTGAAATCCACGTGTCCCGGAGTGTCGATCAGGTTGAACTTATACTTATTGCCGCCGTAATTCCAATAGGCTGTTGTAGCAGCAGAGGTTATCGTAATTCCCCTCTCCTGCTCTTGCTCCATCCAGTCCATAGTGGCACCGCCCTCGTGTACCTCGCCGATCTTGTGAGTTTTACCGGTGTAGAAGAGGATACGTTCCGAGGTCGTTGTCTTTCCGGCATCAATGTGAGCCATGATACCGAAGTTACGGGTCAAGTGAAGATCTTGTTTTGCCATTGTTTACTTGTTTCCTTTCTTAATCTTTTTAACCTTTAACCTAAGTTAGAAGCGGAAGTGTGCGAATGCGCGGTTAGCCTCGGCCATGCGATGCATGTCCTCTTTACGCTTGAAGGCACCGCCCTGTTCATTGTATGCATCCATAATCTCGGCAGCGAGTTTGTCGGCCATAGTCTTACCGCCACGCTTGCGAGCGAACTGAATCATGTTCTTCATGCAGATGCTCTCTTTGCGGTCTGGGCGGATTTCAGTAGGCACCTGGAATGTGGCGCCACCGATACGGCGACTCTTAACCTCCACCTGAGGAGTAATCTTGTCGAGGGCTTCCTTCCAAATGGTGAGGGGATCTTTCTCCTCACTAGCCATCTTAGTCTTCACAATCTCAAGAGCATTGTAGAAAATCTCATAGGAAATGCTCTTCTTGCCGTCATACATCAAGTGGTTGACGAACTTTGACACCTTCACGTCACCGAATACGGGATCGGGAAGGATAATACGCTTTTTGGGTTTTGCTTTACGCATTGTTTTGTTTGTTTTTGTTCAGGGTTGCTTTTTCGTGTTCTTCAACGCCTCCTCTGGGGCATTTACTCAACCTTATTCACAAGCCAAAACGGATTTTTAACTTTTTACTTCTTTGGACGCTTTGCACCATACTTGGAACGGCGCTGGGTGCGGTTTGCCACACCAGCGGTATCAAGCGTACCGCGCACAATGTGATAACGTACACCGGGAAGGTCCTTCACACGACCGCCACGAACCAGGACGATACTGTGCTCCTGCAGGTTGTGTCCCTCTCCGGGGATGTAACTGTTCACTTCTTTTGAATTTGTTAAACGCACACGAGCGACCTTGCGCATCGCGGAGTTAGGCTTTTTAGGTGTTGTAGTATAAACGCGAACACAGACACCGCGTCGCTGTGGACAGTTGTCCAAAGCAGGGCTCTTGCTCTTGTCCTCCAACACCGTACGGCCTTTTCTAACCAGTTGTTGAATTGTAGGCATTTTTTGTTGTTTTTTATTATTATATATTATGTGTTATTATCGAAAATGTTGCAGAACGAGCCTATTAGGGCCATTCGGGGTGCAAAGGTACAACTTTTTATTTTAACGACAATCTACAGTTTCTCGAAAAAGGACCTAAAAGTATCTAAAAGCATAACTTTTAAGTTTTTTTAACATAAAAAGTGCGCTTCTCGTCTCTTAAACGACGAAAAACGCGCAAAATCTCCACATTTTTTCCTTGTTACTTCATCGACATGATGTTCAAGGACAGAACAGACAAGTTCAATCTGAAAAAAGGATCTATTTTCGCACAGCAAAACGACCTTTGCTGCGACCCAGATCCCACTGAACGCCTATATTAAAATCCATGTATGCATTGTGGCCAATGCTTACCATCATACCTGTCATAGCGATACCCTTGAAAAACTCGCTGGTTATCATCTGATATGCCATATCGCCGTAAATACTGAGACGATCCGTCAGACGGCGCGTAACACCACAGCCGCAACCGACCAAAGGCGATGCCGAATCGATGGAAAAGTTCGTAGCGAGTCCGGTACGAGCGAACACAATAGCATTCCATTTGCGTTCTGGGCGATAGGTCCAGAAAAGATTATGGATATTGAGGAGCACATCGAGGTCGCCTGCCAGATAGCCGCCCTGATCCATATTGCTTTTACCGGATTCTCCGCTTGCTATCCATTCCAGCTTGTTGTTGCGAAAGAGAGGAAAGCCATTCTCCCAGTTTGCTCTGAGACGCACGCCGATTTCGGGCGAGAACCACTTGCCGACAGCAGCATCGAGGCCAAAAGAGCGGCCCTTGCTGAATACAGGGGAGTAGTCGTAACCATAGGGGAATTGTAAAGTCATATCCAGACCTGCCTGAACGAACCAATTCGACCAAATCGAGCGGCAGACTTCAACCCCTGTCTCTGTGGGGTCTGCCTCCGATACTTTACGGAAGCCTGACACGTCGCCAAGATTGAATTGCACACCAAAATTAACATCGACATAGGCATTATGGCCTGAGCCTGTGCCTGTTTCCGTACTCTCATGACCCGTAAACCCGGAAGAAACGGCGTTATAGGCGATATCGGCATATAGTATGGCATTCTTTTTCTTCCCGACACGGAATACATTACCGATGCCCACGCCGATGAGGGGTGAGCCCTTCGACACACCGAGGTTAAAGGCGATACCAGCACGGGGGAATACCTGCATATTCCAGCAACGGTCGGGATTGTAACCAAAAAAGATATTGTGGATATCAAACAGCAAATCGCCATTACCAACGAGATAGCCGCAGCGCTTCATGTTAGTGCCCGGTTCGTAGAACGGAGCGAGCCAATTGGCCTTGTTCCATCCAAAGAGAGGAATGCCATTCTCCCAATTAAATTTCACGCGCACTCCGATTTCCGGTGTGAACCATCGGCCCAGAGCTACATCCACGCCCCAAGAGAAACCCTCCTTGAACGCATCGGAAAACTCATAGGTATAAGGCTTCTGCAAAGAGATGTCAATACCCGTCTGGACGTACCAGTTTCTGTTGAGCGGCGTTGTCAGTACGGCATTATCTGTTGTCTGTGCAATTCCACACAAAGCAAGCCCCATAACAGAGAAAAGAGTCAGTATCAGTCGTTTCATCGGAAGGAATCAATTAAAAGGTAATTGCCACACTAAGGCATTTCGCATCATCGATAACAGAAGGAGAGATTGCTACATCCGTTCCCTTCATGAAGGGCCTTGTGAAGATATATGTGCATCCCACGCCAATTGCTGTGCCTGCGAGCACATCCCAGACATCATGGCGTTTGGAATAGACTCTTCCCCACGCCACATAGGTTGCTACTGCGTATGCAGGTGCGCCCCACTTCCAACCATAACGACGCTGCAGGTATGAGGCTCCGCTAAAAGCTATCATCGTGTGCGTACTGGGCATCGCGTGCATTCCGTCACCATCGGGACGTGCTTTGGTGATACAAGCCTCCAAGCCATAGGAAAGAACTGTAGAGGTCAGGGTACTAAGTGCGAGCTGCTTCAAGCCCTTCTCATCCTTGTTCACCAATGTAAGAACTGCTGCCGTAGCAGTCGGTAAGAGACAGAGCACGTCGGTCGATTTGCGGACAAACTGTGCCCGTGCACCTTGTGGCAGTAGGAAGGTCGCCGACAAGAGTAAGATAAGGAGGTGTCTCATTATTTTGATTTATAGTTTTGCAGTCCTTTTTTCAGGAAGTCAAGATAGGCTGGAATATCTTCATTATAGGAGTAAGAACCGGTGAGGGGATGTCCGCTGTTATCGAGCAGGACATAGAAAGGCTGGGCATTGGCTCCGAACTTACTGCGCTGCAGGTAGCTCCAGCGGTCGCCGACGGTGCGGAGTGTCACATCTGCGCCATTCTCCTGAACGGTGATTTTCTCCGGCAGAGGAGTCTTCTCATCAACGTAGAGCGTAATAAGCACATACTTCTCCCGCATCAGATCTGCCACCTGGGGGTCAGTCCAAACGGCAGCCTCCATCTTGCGGCAATTCACACACCCATAGCCTGTGAAATCTATCATCACGGGCATGTAGTGGGCTGCTGCATAGCGCATTCCCTCGTCGTAATCGTTGAAACGAGCCTCGACAGCCTCATCACCCAAACGGAAATCCTGTGTCTGCATAGGGGGAGAGAAGGCACTGACCGCCTTGCATGGTGCGCCCCAGAGACCAGGTACCATATAGAGGGCAAAGGCAAAAGCAGCGAGGGCCATGAAGAAGCGCGTCACACTGGTGCGGGGACGCTGCACGACCTCGCCCATCTCGTCGTACTCGTCCTCGTCGTGCGGGAAACGTATCCATCCGATGAGATAAGCTCCCATGAGGGCGAAGATGACAATCCACAGACTGAGGAACACTTCCCTGTCCATCAGGTGCCAGCCGTATGCGAGGTCAGCCACGCTGAAGAACTTCAGGGCGAAGGCTATCTCCAACAAACCGAGGCAGACCTTGATGCAGTTCATCCAGTTGCCGCTCTTGGGCATGCTCTTGAGCCAGGCGGGGAACATGGCAAAGAGGGTGAAAGGCAACGCCAGAGCCAAAGCGAAGCCCAGCATACCGATGGTGGGTGCGAGCAAAGAGCCCGTCGTACTGACCTCAACGAGCAGGAAACCGATGATGGGACCTGTGCAGGAGAAGCTGACGAGGCTCAGTGTGAAAGCCATGAGGAAGATGCTCAGCAGACCTGTTGTGCTGCCCGATTTCTTATCGACGGCATTCGTCCAGCTGCTAGGCAGGGTTATCTCGAAGCCGCCGAGGAAGCTGGCGCCGAAGACCATGAGCATGAGGAAGAAGAAGATATTGAAGACAGCATTGGTGCTGAGAGCATTCAGAGCGCTGGCTCCGAAGATGAGTGTCACGAACAGCCCCAGCAAGACATAGATGACAACAATACTGATGCCGTAGGTAATAGCATCACGAATGCCTTTCTTCTTGTCTTCGGAACGTTTAAGGAAGAAACTGACCGTCATCGGGATGATAGGCCAGACGCAAGGTGTGAGCAAGGCAATCAATCCGCCAAGGATACCGAGGAGGAAGACACCGAGAAGGCCTTTCTCGGTGGTTGGAGCACTCACTTCGTAGGATTTCAGTTCGTCGATGACAGGTTCCCAAAGATTATTGCCTTCAATGGCAGAAGAAGCCTCCTGTACGGGGGCTGCCTGGGTTGTGTCCTCGACAATGGCGGCTGTGGCTTCTGATTTCGGTTCAGGCTGGGAAGAAACTTCCTCCTTAGGCTCGGTCTGAGGAGAGGTCTTGGGGTTCCCTTCGCCATTGAAGTTGAACTCCACATTGGTGGGGGGCATGCACTGCTCGTCGTTGCAGGCGCCGAAGGTCAGGTAGCCAGCCACTTCGTACTTGGGTTCGGTGATAATGAAACGCTGCGCGAAGGAAGCCGTGCCCTCCATATAGCTGACCTCCATCTCGAACATATCATCCATTGCCCTGTGCACCTTACCCGTAGCACGCAACTTGCCGTCGGGTTTGAGGCCCTTCAGCTTCTCGATGGTCAGTTCAGCGCGGGTCGGTCCGCCATCGGCGATATCCGTACCATAGACGTGCCATCCGGCATCAGCACTGCCTTGAAAAACAATTTCCAGGGCATCGTCTGCCACTTTCTTCTGTGTGGCAGTAATGGTAACGGGATCATCGAACTGGGCCACAGCGGCAACAGCTATAATTATATATAATGTAAGAAGAGAAATAGTACGTTTCATATTTTGTTTGTTATGTTTCAGGGTACAAAATTCCTTGAAGCAAAGGGCAACGCCATGCGGAGTGCCAGGTGCCAGTACTCCCAATTGTGGACTCCGTTGCGGATGCGGAGCTCGTCGCGAATCCAAGCGGCACGCATCAGCTGGTGCATCTTAACGCTCTGGTCGAAGAGGAAGTCATCGTCACCGCAGTCGAAGAACCACTTGACGGTGCGCAGTTTCTCCTTCGTGGCATCGTCGGCCTGTTCCACAAAACGCAGGGCACTATGCTCATTCACTGCCTGGGTGACGAAATAGGACTTGTCCTTCTCGTCCCCCGGTTTCACCTCGCGCTTCTCGTTGTCGAGCCAAGGACTCATGGCATAGCAGGATGAGAACATATCCGGATGTCTCTGGCAATAGACCGTACTGCCGCCACCGCCCATCGAGAGGCCCATCACGGCACGATGCCCTTTGTCACCTACGGCACGGTACTTCTTCTCGACACTCGGCAGGAACTCCTGGAAGAAGAAATCCTCGTAGTTCCAGCCCGGCATGTTGAAGTAGCCGTTCCATGTGTTACGTGTGTCGGGGCCACCGGCATTGGGCATAATGATAACTACGGGCACACATTCGCCAGAACCGATGAGTTCATCCACCACCGTCTGCATCTGTCCCTTGTCGCGCCAGGCACGATAGTCATCGCTAAACCCATGCAGCAGATAGATGACCGGGTAGCGCAGAGCCACGTTTTGGTCAAAGCCGTCGGGCAGATAGACATTATAGGGCACATCGGCACTCAACACCTGACTGCGGACGGTATCCGTCACGATGCGTCCCGCCAGCATCGGCAGGCAGAGCAGAAGCAGCAACGCTGCAAAAACATACCTCTTCATATTTCCTGATTTCTTATTTTCTTAATTTCTTATTTTCTCTTCCTATTTTCTCAGCACCTTTTTCCCATCGATAATGTAGATACTATCGGGCAGCTGACCATTGGTTCTTCTGCCACCCAGGTCATAAATGCTCCCCTCGCCCACGGGAGAGAGGTTGGGGGTGAGGCTACCTATTCCGTTGGGATCTTCGAAGCCAACGATGAGGTCGGCCTTGATGGGCATGTGGTCCGAGGTCACCTTGTCGTTCACCACTTCGTAGCTGACCTTCTCTACGCCTCCTATCGGGTCGTAGCTGATGATATTGTCGATGATAAAGACACCGTCGCTCCAAGTCGGAGTGGTAAGGTCGGAATGATAGGTGAAGCCGTTCTGCTGTAGATACTCCGTGAGCACACCACGGGCGCCCTGCATCTCCTCGTCGGTACCATCGTCGTTGAAGTCACCTGCGATGATAAGAGGTTTACCTGTCTCCACCCAACGCTCGGCCTCGGCCTTGATGATGGGACCGGTACCGCGCCTTGCGCTTGCCGAAAGACCCACGTGAAGACTTGCAAAGACGTAGTTGTCGTACTCTGCAATCAGCATACGGCGGGGCTCAAAGTCGGATGTGAGTGCTACAACCCTGACGGAAAGCGGCAGCTGCTTCGAAAGGATGCCGATACCGTAGCCGGTCAGTGCGCTGCAGAAGATGCCGTACATACCCGTAGCTTCGGACAGTTCCTTCACCTGATACTTGTAGTCGGAGCGCGAGCTAAAGGCGCTGTCCACCTCCTGCAGAGCCACCACATCGGCATTCTGGGCAGCAATGACCTTTGCCGTCCTCGGTAAGTTGAGGCTACCGTCGTTGCCGGCGCAATGCCTCACGTTGTAACTGAGTACACGCAGGTCATTCTTCTGATACTTGTTGTAAACCGGCTCCGTGTATTCGCCCTTCATAGCAGCGTCGAGGTCGCTTAGATACCTTTCATACATAATATCGTAGGCACCCAGGACGACGGCTTCGTAAGCCTTGTTTCTCAGGGTACCTAATACCCATATCTGCTCTGCACTGAGGGAACTATGGTCGGAGGTGTCAACCTCTTTCACCTTGCGGGCAAGTTCCAGTCTCAGTTGGCCCGACGGACTCTCCAGCTGCTTGGCATCCACCTTCTGCAGTTTCCAAGTGTCCAAATCATTATAAGTATTGGTTCGAGCAAAAATGTGCTTGATCTCCTCTGTTTCCGAATCGACAACGAAGAGTGTGTCCCCGGCGGCATTGCAGATATACAGAGCCTTACGGTTGCCCTGAACGGTTCTGAAGGTCAGCGTAGCAGGCTCATCCGTCATGGTCACTTTGTTATCTTGGGTAGTGCCTCCAACGTACTTTTCTGTTACATAGTTGCGAATGGTATATTGTCCCTTCTCCTTGTCAACAGCCTCTATGCGGTAGGTGCTGAACGGGTCGCCGCTACGTAGCGTGCTCCAGATAAGGCTGGCAATAGTATTTCCTCCTACATATTCTGTCCAACAATTTTTCTCCGAGGAACCAGCATTGGAACCCACAATGTTGTAGTAGCCGTTTGTCACGTTGAAGAACTCCGACTGCGGCTCATCGCCCTGGTTAGCCTTTATCAGCCTCCAGCGGCCGGGATAGCCAGCTGTGGCCACATCGTTCGAGTAGTTATCGTCGCCCACATTCTGTTTGGCGAGGCTGTTGTTCGAGCGGTCGCTGCGCAGGTAGCCCTGCACGTGTGGCGAGTGCACGGATTCGCTGTTGGTCATGAAGAAGCAACCCTCACCCTCTCTGAGGTCGGTGAGCGTGTAGCCCACAGCATCCTCGGAGAAGATGACATCGGACTCTCCGTCGTTCATATTGCCCAGGTATTTGCCCTTTTCCTTGTTGAGGAATGCCCACTGGTCACCAACCTTCTCTGCTGTCCAGATAAAGCCGTCGGCCTCCTTGTCCAGGTCGCCCCAATAGACATAGTGGTCGCCCCAGTTGATTTTGAAATTATCCTGCAGGCAGGCCATCGCCTTGGGTTTTCCGGTAGTACTGCCAGCAAATTTGATGCGGTCGCTGAGGATGTAATATTGTCCACCCTCCTCAATCTGACTCACATCAGTAATCCACGGGAAGTCGCCGATGCCACCCATTTCAGCCACTTGATCGTCGGTGAGAGGAGTCTCCCAGAATGCCACCTCGGACACATAGGTATCCACCTTCTCGCCGTCCTCGTCGCATAGCAGATAGAAGCCCCAAGGGTCAATCTCCCAGCGACCGTCCGTGGTTGCGCGGTTGATGACTTTCTCGCCGTTCACATAGACCTTGACTGCACCGTCGCTGTTGGTCAGCACGATGCGATTCCAAAATTCACTCCTGAGGCTGCCGAAGTAGCCACCCAGGGCATTCATGCCAATCTGATGTTTGCTGATGAAGAGGTCGCCATCGTTGCTGTTGTTCGAGTTCGTTTGGAACAGGCCGTCATAGGCATAGGCATTCAGTACCATCATATCCAGCATGAAAGTGTAAGAAGTGGAAGCCTTTGCACCCTCGGCGCGCTCCACCTTCAATGCCGAAGCAGCAGGCACCAGGATGGCGCGGCCTCCCTTCGGTCCGTCTGCCACCTCTATGCTGGCCTCATCTACAGTTGCGGGCGAAACGCTGCCGGAGCCTATCACAAGAGGGCTCAACTTCAGGTTTCCCACTGTAGCAGCCATCAGGTCGCTGGGATCATCAAATTTCCACTGTCCGGATGGTTCAGGTGTCTGAGCCATAGTCATCAGGTTTCCTGCTACACCCATCAGCATGAGCAGGAGCATCGGGAGGAATCTTTTTTTCATAGGTCGAAGTTGTTTATGTTTTATTTGCACTGCAAAAATACTAATTTCTAAAGCATAAAACAAATAAACAGCACTTTTTTGCTCATTCACTCGGAATATTTTTTGCTTCGGTTGTATTTTTTGGCCTCCAGGTGCTGGTCGGTCTGTCGGAGCAACCTATATATGTGGGTGCTCCGACAGACCGACAAACATCTTTCCGCGGCGAAAATTTCAATGCGCTGGAAATTTTGCTGGAGCGCAGAGGAAATATTTTTTCTCTGCGGAGCAGTAAAATCTCCTCCACACTCCAGAAAAAGGTGTATGTGTGCTGTGCGTGTGTGCAGCCTTTATATATATAGTAGGCTGCACGAACGCACATGCACACATAATTAGGTTTATTTGTTTGTAAACGGACCCTAAATTTTCTCGGATCTTCATCTATCCATCTAATCCACAATAATATAGGTGGATTAGGTGGATAGATGAGATAGCTTGTCGAGAAGCTCGTTCACGGGGCCTAAAAAATGCCATTTTGTAACACTTAAGTGTTTTTCCGAAAACAGTTAACTATTTTTCGAAAAATACTTAACTAAAACTCACAAAACAGTTAAGTGTTTTTTTGAACTATTTGGATATTCATTTTCAGCCACTTATCATATTTCACATGACTCGTTTTGGCTTCCTTTTTATGGGGAAGAATATCATATTCAAGCCTTAGGCCTTAAGCTTCAATTTTTATTTTTTCACTTTTAATTTTTCATTTTTCTTGTCAGATTCCTTAATTAATTGTATTTTTGCAACGTGTAATGTTATGCATGATACCGAATTTACTCAAATTGAAACAATATGACAGCAACGACAACAATACCCATTGAGGGGATTATGACGTTCCTCAACACTATGACACTCAGCCCACAAAGCAAAAGATGGTTGGGCGAGCATCTTATTGAGCAGGCCGCTAAGGAAGAAGAAGCTTCGCAAACAAGGCGTATGTTCAGGGTTAAGCGTAGGTCTGCTTGCTCTCCCTCCGATGAAGAATTAGCGACACGCTTTGCAGGAAAAGAAGTTCCCCAGACACCTGATGATCCCGATTGGAGCCAAGTGATAGATTCTAATACCGGAAAAACCATCAAACCCATAGAGAAATGGCTGTAAGCAAAGTGTCGCAAAGGGAAATCGTTGAAGTCCCCTATCAGTTGCCCGACGGAAGTATCAAACCTCACATGGCTCTCGTTCTTTCTACAGAGAAACTTCTGTATGCAGAGGACGGCATGTTTTATGCTGTGCTTATCTCCTCGAAGAATATCAACCCAGAGTTTACTATGGAGATACGCAACGAGTGGCTCAGCAAGCCACTTCCCAAGCAGTCATATTTTGTAACACATATTGTGACTTACTATCGTACTGATGAAGTCATACAGTCATTCAACAATTACGTAAAGAAGGAATTCTTCGATGCCATCATGGACAAGGTAATACTGAGTATGTTTGACATCGAACTTGCATAATAAACACTTGAAGTTTTCTTTATATAAAATTAAGAACCTTTTTTTAGTATCTTCTGAAAACCTCCCCGCCGCCCGTCGCGACTGGGCAAGCGGGCGCTCGGCGACGTTAGGAGACGCTTGTTACTGAAAGGACGCAAGTTCCGCAGCTTAAGGATGCGCCTTGGTGCAAAAGCATCCAAGAAGGACACATCATAGAAATATGTGTTTTTGCGGTGATGATGGTTTGCTTCATTGTGTCCAAAGTAAAGTTCCGTCAGAGGCTTGGCCTTCGGCTTCAACGGAAAGGGTTGTCTGGCGGCTGTTGTTATAGAAGGTGATATTGGCCTCACCGTTCTCATCCAACTTCAGGTCGGGGTTCCAATAAAGAGTGCGGCGAAAGTCTGTCGGTTCAGGAGGTGTCTGTACAGAGTAGTCGGGGCTGTAGAACTTGGCAGGATAGGCAAAGCCTTCGAGAATGTAGCGGCGGTCGCGATAGACAACACGCTGGCTTCCATCTGGGAAAGGATATATCGCAATAGTTGTTTCGGGCCTGTTTGATCCCATGTAACGGGTACTGCCTTCCAGACGAGGCTGATAGTCAGTATAAACAACATACTTTTCTACCCTGAATCGTGGATCTTCGCCTATCCTTTCATCACCGAAATAATCCCTGAGTTCTCCGGGAGAGACATTGCTGGACTCTGCTGGAAAGTCGCCGCTGTCCCCTGCATGAATATCGTTGACTTCTCGTAAAGAAGAGGCGTTGCCAGGTTCCCTGGTAGAAATGTCACTACTCCCTCCAGATGACACATCACCGACTTCTCCTAAAGAGAGATTGCTGACTTCTTCCGAAGAGACGTTGCTAGCTACTGATTTCATATTCTTGGGCTGTTCGAGCGAATCAATCGGGACATTGATGTACTCGGCCAGTGACTGCCGCGGAAAACTAAAGCCAATACGGTCATTCCCATTGCCGTCCTTTTCCTCATCCACCCCATAATCATTCAGATAGACTCGAACCATTGCCTTCCTGATATCCTTGTAATCGAATATGGGAACCCCCGCGTCTTCTATCGCATTCCATGCATCGTATGCATCTACCATGAAAGCAGGATAGGCGGCATTGAATCCTTTGAGCCGACTTTTCCGGCGGGCTGTGATTGTAACTTCTCGCAAAGCCTTTGTGGAGTCTGTCAATAGTTCGGACGGGATATCGTACCCAGATGTCGCAGAGTTCAGTGGTAAATGTGTCTGATAGAAAGTGTAGGGCTTTACGAAGCGCGGATAAGGCCATGAGATATAGGCTCTGTAGTCTGCTTCATCCAAATCGAGTTTCCTCATGATGTGCAGAGGATATTCTTCTCCTTGACCAGCCATTTGAATCCATGCGTATTCCTTTTTATCCTTTTCCCATTTCGCCGTATCGGCTACCGAGAGGAAGTACACACAGTTCCCATAGAACTTAGGGCAGGGCATCTTGAAGTAGTCGCCAGTATAAGGGTCTTCGCTTACGGCTGTTTCCTTGGTATCCAGATGAACCATTTCTGAATGAACGCGCAGGGTGGGCGTTAGGTTTTTTCTTGCCAAATTCAAAGCATATTTGTAGTCACGCAGAGGGATGATGCCTCTATCGTCTTTCAGATCTTTTATACCATTGTAAGATATTCTGTGAGGATTGAAGGATACTTTCCCCACCAGAAGAGGATACTTCTCGTTTGGTTGCGTCAAGTCCCATTCTCCTTGCACCGCCATATCGCGCCATGCAAAACGCCGCCAGCCCTGCGTCATCATCAACAGGTCGAGAGCCTGCCGGTGTTCCTCGTCATCCTTCTCGAAGAACCAGCCTGGGTTGGGAATGAAGCCCTTCACTTCGGATGAGAGCAGCATTTCTGTCATGATGCTTCCGTTGTCAAAGAGCGGGTCGGTCTGATTACCATCGCGAACAGCCAAAGAAACGGAAGCAGCCTTTGTTTTTCCTGCGACTTTCAGTTCCACCTTTTCGTAGGGTCTGTATTCTTCTTTTATTCCATCGACGACAAGCGTTGGCTCCGCCATCTCCTGCTTGGTGACGAAGAAGAGGCGGTCAGCCCAAACTCTTCCCTGTGTATCGAAGATGGTTGTCTGATGGATGCCCGCCTCTAATTGTGAAATATGGATCTTCAACTTTGAATTAAGTTCATGGAACTCCTCCACCTTCCCCTCGTGCATAATGGTTAGAGCCAAACTGTCGGCATTGAGACCGGCAAGACTTGTCTTTATGATGATACTATCGCCTTCCTGCTCCACCTTTATGCTGGCACCTTTTTCTTCGGGCTTGGGCAACATAGCAGAAATCCTTTCCCCATCTGTAGTCTTGAAAACCACTTCTTTCTCATATCCCTTTTCTGGGACAAAGGTAAACGTGCCCCGTCCCCGATTGACGGTCTTTGCCTGTTCGTTCCCAATAAAAAGAACACCCTCCACCTGCTCTCCGTCAGTCATCGTTGCCTCAAAAGCAACACGGTTCTCCACTCCTGCCACCAGATTGCCGCCCTCTGGGAAGAGCAAGAGCTGCAGTTTGCGCTTGTCGGGGTCGTTTTTGAATTCGCGGCGCATCACACGCAAGGTCATGTCGCGAGTGTAGTCGCCTGGGGTGAGAGGCCTGTCATAAACGGGGAATACACGGCTGTACAGCTTGTCATAGTCACGGAAGTATTCGCGCTCCGTCTCCTTGTCCCTGAACATAAAGCCAAAGCTGCTAGGGTGCTTGTGTTCATGCTCACCCCAGTTCAATTGCCACCGCGTATAAGCCCTCAGTTCGTAAAAGCCGCTGTACTGAATCAGGTTGTTCAGGTCAAAGAAGCCATTGCCTCGTCCTTCTTTCATCTCGATAAGTTTACGCTCCACCAGATAGCCGTCGTTGTTCAGTAACTCCACATACAGTACATCGCTAACCCTCGATGGCTGGTTTGTGTTGGTTTGCCGCGTGTAAGCCGTGAACCAGATGGTATCACCCTGAAAGTAGCAGGTATTGTCCATATGGACATATATTTTCTCCTGTGGAATTGTCTTTCCAAAGGCAGTCAGACGATTCATCAGCGGACGAAAAGCCTCAGGCACGTCTTGCGCCTGCCCTGCTAATGCGACGAGGGAAAAAATGAAAGTAATGATGCCTTGCTTCATGTTAGTTTTTCTTCATCTTTTATTATATAAACGCCCAAACATGTGATTTGTAACACCCAGACATGTTAAAAATCGTTAAAGCTCCCGTCTCTCACTTTTGAGGGCGAGCTGCGCGGTGATGATGATTTGCTTCATTTTATTTGTCCTCGAAGATTTCTTCAAGCTTCGCTTTCAGTTCGTCTATAGTGAGGCCACGGGCGAGGATAGTACCGTCGGGGGCAAAGAGGATAGTTTCTGGGGTTTGTGCGCTGCTCACAAAAGGATATAGGAGCAACAGGATGAGGGTGGCAACCCTCATCGGAAAGATAAGATGTTTCATAATAAGTTGGAGAGTTTAATTCTGGTTTACAAATTCATAGTTCGTCACGCCTTCTTCGCTCATGATGCTTTTGATGCGGTCGATGTGCTTCTGCGGAACACCTTTGCATACGTTGATGCGAACTATATGGTCCTTACGATTGAGCACTTCTTTCAAGTGCATGCGAATGTTCTCCCATTGGCCAGTCCAACTGGTGTAGAGATAATCGTGCCAATCGTAACTGTCCTTAATGCCCTTGCTCTCCCAGATGGTGACGGGCTGATATGCCCCCTTGGGCACTGTGCCAGTCAGTAAGATGGTCAGCTCGGGATTGACGTTGCCCTTTGCGTTGGCAGGAATCTGTATGGGTGTAGTGATGAGGTTTGCTAGCCAGTGCCGTTCTCCATCGCTGGTTATTTCCAGTTTCTTCAAAGCAGAGGCGGGCAGGTCGGGCAGGTTGTGAATGTCGAGTTCTTTTCCGTTAAGTTTTATCGTGTTGTATTTCAGGTGCAACATATAGCCACCGCCCTCCGAATGTTCCTCTATGAACGAGTCATCGTCGTGCTGTATCCATGTCCCCTTAGTCCATTTTACGGTAATGGCATCACCACGTCCCTTCACAATTGGGTTCTTGCAGTCTTTTGGCACAAAGAAGGCTCCTAGCATCCTCGGCTCTTGCTCCTTTGCTGTTTCCGTATTCTGTTTCTGCGAAATGACGTGGTAGGCTGCAAAGGAAAGTCCGGTGATGAAGGCTGCGGCGATGAAGATGGCGGCGATACGCATCCAGCGGTGTAAAGGCTTCTTCTGCGTGTAGTGCTTCTGCTCGAATCGCTGCCAGGCAGCCTCAACGTCTTCGGGCTGCTGCGCCTGCCTGTGGCGGTAGCCTTGTTTGGCTGCTACCATGAGGCAGTACGCATCGCGAGTCTCTTCGTCACTATTGATGATGTCACGGATTTCCTGCTCGGTGTATGCGCTGGGGTTTTCGAGCATTTCCAGTAGTCGGCTGATGTTTTCGTTTGTCGTTTTCATAACTTCTGCTTTTAGATTTTGAATTGTTTTTGAACACTCTGGATGGATTGACTGAGATACTTGAAGACTGTCTTGAGGTTCATGTCCAGCCGGCTGGCAATGTCTTTCAGTTTCAGGTCTTCCTCAAATCGCAGCCGGAAGATTGTAAGGTGCGGCTCTTCGAGATGAGTTTCGGCAAAGTTGATGATGGCTTCGAGTGTCGCCATCCGCTGCTCGTTCTGCTGACAGTCTGTGTCTACATCCAAAGAATAGAGTCCCAGGAGTTGTTCTGTCATCGACTTCTGCCTGATGCGGTTGATGCAGCCGTTGCGTATCGCCCTCGTCAGATAGGCTCTCATCTTTTCGTCGGGAGGCAGGATGTCGTTCTGCATGAGCCGCACGAAAACGTCCTGCGCCACATCCTCGGCTTCCGCGTCATCGTACAGGAGCGTCCTGGCCAGATGAATCATCTCGCTGTAGTGACGGCAAAAAAGCCTGTGGAGTATCGTCTTGTCAATCATAAAATGTCATCTTTCTGAGTTGCTTCTACACTATA
>JAFZPZ010000037.1 GCA_017552435.1 Bacteroidaceae bacterium | reverse complement strand
GAAGATCTCCCCCGAGTTTATCGAGCGCTTCAAGTATATCTATGAGCGCGTCATGAAGGCCCATCCCGAGATTGTCATCGTGGGTACTGCTGGTCCCGGCTCTCACGCTGGAAACCCCGACTTTGAGGCAGGCTGGAAGCTCGCTGACGAGCTCGCCATGCCCATCCTCGACGAGCATTACTACGAGCCCAACAGCTATTTCCTGAGTAAGCGCCAGTACGACAACTATCCGCGCGACCGCAAGACCAAGGTCTACCTCGGAGAGTATGCCGCCAAGGATAAGAAGCTCATCGACGCCCTTGCCGAGGGTCTCTATCTGCTTCATGTAGAGCGTAATGCCGATGTCGTGGCCATGACCTCCTACGCGCCCCTCTTCGCCCGTAAGGACGGCACCCAGTGGAACCCCGACCTCATCTATTACGATAACGAGCGTCCGTTCCTCACCTGCAGCTATTACGTCCAGCAGCTCTTCGGCCAGTCATCAGGCAACTACTGGTACGGCGACTGCGTGAAGTTCGAGGGCGATGCCGCCGATGCCATTCAGCCCCTGCCTGATGTCCACTACGGCCAGAGCGTCATCCTCAATACCAAGACCCGCCAGCTCTTTGTGAAGATCTGTAACGCTGGCGATGAGGCCAAGAAGGCCAATATCGACCTGAGCCGCTTCGGCATCAAGAAGTTCGCCACGAAGACAGTGCTCGCCGGCAATCCTCAGGACGAGAACAACTTCGAGGCCCAGCCCATTGCTCCCCAGAAAGAGCAGATCAAGGCCCAGAAGAAATTCTCCCTCGATGTTGCTCCCTACTCATTTGTCATGATTGAGTACCAGCTGTAAGAACGCTTTCAAGTGAGATATAAAAGCAAGAGGGTGTGTCAAAGCACATCCTCTTTTTTTATGTCAATACCTCTTCGTGCATCCAGGCTGCGACACTCTTGTGCATGCGCTGCTTGAAAGCGGCGCTGAAGGTGCTGTAGCTGTGGTAGCCGCTCTCTTGGGCCAGCTTCTGGGCGACGATAGGCTCATGTGCAGTGGCAAGCTCGCGGTAGCGGGCTACGAAGTAACGGATGCGAAGGTCGTGGATGTATGCATAGTAGTTTGTGCCCTGACTGGAGAAATAGGCGCCGAGGTAGGTGCGGTTGGTGCCGATGGTCTGGGCAAGCTGCGTCAGGGTCAGATCTGGCTGCAAGTAGAGCTGCGTGTCCTCGCAGTGCTTCGCCAGCAGTTGTTCAGCAGTGTGCCGATGAAGACGGGTGGCAGTACCATGCAGTCGAGAGCGACGAGCAGCCCGTAAATCACCGAGCTGGTGTCGTCCGAGTATGTGTAGAACAGTATCCACCAGACGTGGGCCAGGGCCATGATGCCGAATAATGCCGCTGCCCAGCGACGCAGTCGTGCGTGCGGCGTGATGTCGGGCGCGATAGCCTTGCCCCGACACAACAGCAGGTAGAGACACAGCACGACGCACACGGCTGTTCCTGCCCCGTGGAGCTGGAGATACAATACTGACAATGGCGTTATCTGTTCAGGCATATTCTCTACTATCCTTAATAAAGCATTCCAAAAAGCCAAAGCGGAATCTTCTTGCCATAGCCAATATCAATGCCATCACTGACTACAAAACTGTCTTCAATTCCCTTTATCTGCTTGAAACCCTTATTCTTTCCTCCAACTTCGAAAAGCCATCTGCCATCAACTAACAAATCACCTTGATTAGGCATAGAAAGCTGATGGTCAATCGCCAGTTGTGAAGCGAAGTAAGTCTCACGCATAGTTCCATCCTCCGCTTTTGGAGTTAAACAGTACATGAGATTGGTGTTGTAGAACAAAACCTTTTCTGGTTTCGTCAGCATATTCATTCCACTTTCAGCAGAGTAAAGACGGCGTACTAATGCAGCCTTATCCATCAGGTCGATAAGTTTCAATACGTTGTTGCGTGAAGCCTGCAAGGTGACACAGAGTCCAGATATATTTAATGTGTAAGGTGTACTTTCAGCCAACACTGCCAATAACTGCTTGGCCTTATAGACAGAGTCGTACTCAATGTTGCTTACCGATGGAATCTCGCTGGTTACAATAGTTTCTATCACCTGCTGTAGACGATCGAAAAAGCCGTCGCCCTCCTCGCGATAAAAAGGATAATAGCCAGTCTCAAGATATTTCTCGAAATGCTGCAATACCTTTACCTTCGACGTTATCTGTGATGCCTGCATGAAATGATCGTTCAACACAGTGTCTAATGAAAGTACTGGTAATTGGGCTACCTGCTCCAACTGCATGTATTCTCTAAACGACAAACCCTCCAACGTGTACTGACGATGGCGACGTGAGAGATCGCCCACTAACGACTCCTCTAACTTTAACATCGACGACCCCGTCAGGATTATGTGTAATTGCGGATAGGAATCATAGATGTTCTTGATTTCCTGCTGCCATCCCCTATATTTATGAACCTCGTCCAGAAACAGGTGAGTACCGCCATGCGTATAGTGATATTCGGCCAAGTCGAGAACTGAGTGATTGGCAAACCAAATATGATCAAGTGATGCATACAGAGCCTTCTGCTTATCTGCAAAAGTCCGCAGAATGTGTTGCAAAAGCATTGTTGTTTTACCAACGCCTTTAGCACCTTTAATCACTATCAACCTATTATCCCAGTTTATCT
>JAFZPZ010000004.1 GCA_017552435.1 Bacteroidaceae bacterium | reverse complement strand
GTATCTGATTGATATTGGCGTTAAGCATGTGCCAAGTCGAGGTACTCTATATAATAGGAAATGGGAATGTAAGGGGGAATATCCGAATCTGAGTTTTACAGATACGGATGACCCGACGGAAACGCTGAGAAGAAATAATGTGGGCAGACGCTTCCTGAGTGCAGTAAACAGGGGAAAATAGCTAAAATAAAAGGCCGGTTTTCTAATAGTTGGACGAAAAGTTGGACAAAGGTGATGCCACTTGGACGGGATTCTGGACAAGTGGCATTATTGCTATTTTATGGTATAAAAAAGCATCTTACCTTTGCATCGTTGAAAGTCGACAATCAACGAAGCGAACCTAATTATTCATTATTAAAAAAACAAATCAAAATTCAAAAGTTATGAAAGTAGAAAATATCCTTATCAAGAGAGTTGGTGATGTCCGCCAAGGGACATCGGATGCTACTGGAGAGAAATGGAAGAATCGCAACATTGTCCTTTCGTGGGAAGATGAGTTTGGAACAGCCTATTTGAATGCAGTTGTCGATGATGAAATCTGGCAATCGCTCGGATACAAAGAAGGCGACATCGCAACTTTGAATCTTCGCATTCGTACGAAAGTTTTCTCTAACGGCTTTGTAGCAAATGACATTCGTATTAAAAATCCTCAAAACTAAAAGTATTATGAAAACGATTATCGAAGGTATAGACCTCATCATGGAGACCAAGAAGAACAGTCTTCCGACCCAAAGTGGAATCCTCGGGTTCCTGAAAGTAAACTCCGACCTGACAACCGCCAGTTTCAAAGAAGAATGGCCCTCGGCCCTCTTCGAGCGAAAGTCCATCCGACTGAAACAGGGGCGCGGATTCACCGTCAGCTTCAACCCGGAGAACAACACCTATCGTATCACCCTCAGCGTCCATGCGGACAACCCCGACTGGTATCTGCTTGTAGATGACAACTTCGAGTGCTGCATGGACTATATTGAGAAAAGAATCGACAATTGACAATTGATAATTGAGAATTATAACTATGAACTCTAAACTATGCACTATGAACTCTAAAGAATATTCTCCTTGCGACTACGTGAATGAGGTGAGAGACAACCAACCGAAACCGCTGACCAGAGCTTTCTTCGAGACCCTGCTTGAGGACATGAACGTCCGCTTCTTGACGGAGAAGGTGCGAGAGCACAAGCCCGATGCGGAACAGTACAAGAAGCAACTGCCGGGCATCTGCTGGCAAGCACGTTTCGGCGGGGGTCTCCGAACGGACAAGAACGCACAGCCGACAGGCCTCTTCTGCCTGGACGTGGACTACCACCACGAACAGCACTTCAAGGACCTGTGCCGGACGGAAGGCCCAGAAGCGGCCTGGCGATGGGCAGAGCAGCTGGCGCACGAGAATGCAGAGAAGTGGGCGCAGATGCAACGTCAGCAAGACGAGAATCCCGGCAACTTGGCCAGCCACCCAGAACTCGACCTCAGCATCGTAGCCATCCACGTCAGCCCCCAGAACGCAGGCGTCCATGTCGTGGCTACCTGCAACTCTCTCTGCAAGAGTATCGAAGAGAACCAGGCGCGTCTTGCCCGACTGCTGGGCACCAGTTACGATGCGGTCTGCAAGGACTGGGCACGGCTCTTCTTCGTGACGCCGAAAGAGAACTGGACGTACTTGGATTCGGAAAATCTTTTTCCGAAGAATGAAGAATTAAAAATGAAAAATTAAAAGTTAATAATGAGCAAAAAGAAAACAATCCTATCGAAGGAAGCGGCGGCAAGTGTCGTCGCTCCTTCACTCCCCATGAAGGGGGCCGGGGGGGCTTACCCCGACACCTACGACGGCATCCCATACAGCCTCATTGTGGGCGGGTTACTCGCTCGATTCGGCTTCGAGAGTCAGGAGGTGCCCGAAGGTGCGCGCAATTCCACGCTCTACAAGCTGGCGCGGCAGCTGCGCTACATCTGCGACTTCATCCCTGCCTACCTGCGCAGCATCCTGCCCGGGTTCGGACTCCCGGAAGAGGAAATCACGCTGACTATCGGCTCGGCCATCGCCTCGACCAGAAGTCAGGACTTCCCTTCGGAACTGAAGGCGGTACTGAACGACATCAAGAAGCCCGACCTCTCGTCCACTGCCAAGCGGCACGAGTATCTGGAACGGCTCAACCCCCTGCCAAAACAGATGCCCTGGCTCTTCCAGTACATCTATCAGAGGTATGGCCGAAACGGACGTTCTGCCCTGATTGCCTCCCTGCCGATGCTGGGCACCCTGCTGGGCCGCTTCGAGAGCAAATACCTGGACGGCAGGAAGCACAGGCCCGTCTTCATGACGGTTGTCTGCGGTCATGCAGGCTGCGGAAAGGGCTTCATTGCCGACCTGCAGGAATGGCTGATGAAACCCGTCCTGGACGATGACGAGAAGGGTCGCAAGGAACTGGAAGCTTACGACGAGGAGTGCAAGAAGCAGAAAAATGCCAAGCTACAGCCGTCCGAACCCATGCCGTGCATCCGCGTCATCAATGCTACCAGCTCGAACGGCTTCGTACAGAAACGGGCGAAAGCCTGTCTGGGACAGCCGCTTTGCGTCATCACGGAGGAAATCGACGAGACCAGCCGCTCGAACAAGAACGGCCCCTGGGCGGACAAGAGCGACATCTTCCGCAAGGCATTCGACGGCGCCTGCTGGGGACAGGACTATCTGGTCTATTCGGGACAAGTACACCTCTTCATCAACCTCCTCTTTGCCGGCACCTATGTCTCCGTCCGCAACTTCTTCCGGAACGTGGAGAACGGCCTGATGACGCGCTTCTTCTTCACCGAAATGGCGCCCGACCGAGGTAAGAACGTGGAGATTCGCAGCGACTACGAGACGGCAGACGACCGCAAGGCGGCAAGAATCGTGCAGCAGCTCTACGAACAGGGCTCCACAATCGACATCCAGGCACCCGAGAACATCATCTCGTTCGCCCTGACGAAGGGCAAGAAAGATGCCTACGAATTCAACGAGGAGAAGATTGCGGAGTGGGAGGCGAGCGGTCCCGACGAGGACCATCGCGACGATGCTATCGACCTCTTGCGCAGGCGAGCAGCCGTCACCCTGTTCCGTGCCAGTCAGGTCTGCTACGCCCTGGAGAGAAACCGTGAAACAATGGTAGGCAGAGCGATGGCCCGATGGTTCGCCAACGAGAGCTTCCTGAACCAGTACATCATGTTCGCCGATGCCATCAACGAAAGCAGCCGCCAGAACGAGCTCATCCAGCACAAGCAGGACCTTGCCGCCAGCCGAATCGCCCGGAACGATGCCTTGACAAGGCTTCTGGAGGAACTGCCGGAAGAGTTCACAAAAGCCGACCTGAAAGCAGTAATGCAGGCTAAAAATATGAATCCGGAAGGTTCGACGGTCTATGAAAAAAGGATGATAGAACGCGAGCTGATAATGGACTGCGGCAGTTTCTTCAAGAAACTCTCCCCGACACTCCCGACAGTCTCAACAACTCCAACAACTCCAACATTGTTGGAAGAGACATAAAACAACACGCAATTATGGAACTGATACTGACACGCATTGCAAAGAAGAAAGGATATACGATAGGGAAACTAAAGACCCTCTCTGACTCCCCCTTAAAGGGGGAGAACAATAAGTCTCCCTTTAAGGGAGATTTAGAGGGTCTTTGCGACACTCTGGAACCCACTTGGCGCGACTACGAGCACGGAGCCTACAAAATCAATGGCAAAAGCGCCATCCCCGAAGGGCGCTACGCCGTGGTGATTTCCTACTCCCCGAAATTCAAGCAGTGGCTCCCCCTGCTGCTGGGCGGGCCCGAGTTCAACAAGAAATGGAGCGGCATCCGCATCCACGCCGGCAACTCGGCAAAGGACACCGAGGGCTGCATCCTGGTCGGCGAGAACAAGGAAGTTGGCAAGGTCCTGAACTCGCGCAAATGGCTCTACGAACTGAAACACCGCATCGTCGAGGCCAAAGACCGCGGCGAAGCCGTGTGGCTGACTATTAAGTGAAGAGTGAAAAAGTGTTCCGCGCATTAGAAGCGCGCCTTGGTTCTTCGCAAAGCTCAGGCGCAGGCGGAACTAGAGAATCCGAGAAGAATTAGGAATGATTGGCTGGGCTCGCGGAATTGAAAAGAACCCCGAAAGTTAGACAAAACTTTCGGGGTTCGTTTCAGTGTGGCTGCCTTTTCTTAATTCAGAAAATGCAGATTCAATACGCAAAGATGGGATAGTTCGCCATGATGGCGTTGACTTCGCTGCGCACCTGGGCGATGACCGTTTCGTCTTCGGGAGCGTTGAGGACGCGCTCGATGAACTCGGCAATCTTGACCATCAGGTCTTCCTTGGCACCACGAGTCGTGATGGCGGGTGTGCCGAGGCGGATGCCGGAGGTCTGGAAAGCGCTGCGGCTGTCGAAGGGCACCATATTCTTGTTGACGGTCAGGTCGGCTGCCACAAGGGCCTTCTCTGCCACTTTACCGGTGAGGTCGGGATACTTCGAGCGCAAATCAACGAGCATGGAGTGGTTGTCCGTACCGCCGCTGACGATGTCGAAGCCGCGTTTGATGAGTTCGTCGGCCAAAACGGCTGCATTCTTCTTCACCTGCTTTGCCCACTCTTTGAACTCGGGTTGCAGCGCTTCGCCGAAGGCAACAGCCTTTGCAGCGATGACGTGCTCCAGCGGACCGCCCTGGATGCCAGGGAAGACAGCGCTGTTCAGCAGGGCAGACATCTTCTTGATTTCGCCCTTCGGAGTCGTCTTGCCCCAGGGATTGTCGAAGTCCTTGCCCATGAGGATGATACCGCCGCGAGGACCGCGAAGCGTCTTGTGGGTCGTCGAGGTCACGATGTGTGCGTACTTCACGGGATTGTCGAGCAAGCCGGCAGCGATGAGACCTGCGGGATGCGCCATATCAATCATCAGGAGCGCGCCAACCTCGTCGGCAATCTTGCGCATACGGGCATAGTCCCATTCACGGCTGTAAGCCGAACCGCCACCGATGATGAGCTTGGGTTTGTGCTCGAGGGCAAGCTGCTCCATCTCGTCGTAATCCACACGACCTGTCTCCTTCTTCAGGTTGTAGCCGACGGGTCTGTAGATGATGCCGCTGGTGTTGACGAGGGAACCGTGGCTGAGGTGCCCGCCGTGATCGAGGTTGAGTCCCATAAAGGTGTCGCCTGGGTTGAGGCAAGCCAGGAAGACGGCTGCATTGGCCTGAGCACCGGAGTGCGGCTGCACGTTGGCATACTCAGCTCCGAAGAGCTGGCAGACGCGGTCGATAGCGAGCTGCTCCACCTCATCGACCACCTGACAGCCGCCATAGTAGCGCTTGCCGGGATAGCCTTCGGCATATTTGTTGGTCAGGCAGGAGCCCATAGCCGCCATTACCTGGTCACTTACGTAATTCTCTGAAGCGATGAGCTCGATGCCCTTCCGCTGTCGCTCGTTCTCCTTCTCGATGAGGGAGAAAACTGTTGTGTCTTGTTTCATATCTTATACGAGTTTAACTTCTGCCAGACTTATTTCCCTGTTGCAGTAGTGGCACTGGAGGGTGCCGCGTTCCTTGCCGAGGAAGTGGAAACGGGTCTTCATCGGCTCGTTGTTCGTGATGCACTTATGGTTGTCGCACTTGACGATGCCGATGAGTTCCTCGGGCATCCTGACCTCCTTCTTCTCCACCACCTCATAGTCGCGGATGATGCTGAGCGTGACGTTGGGCGCAACGACGGAAAGCTGGTTGATCTTGTCGTCGGAGAAGAACTTGTCTGCAATCTTGATGATACTCTTGCTTCCCATCTTCTTGCTCTTGAGGTTGTAGCCGATGGTGACGGCGGAACGCTCTTTCTCGAGGTGGAGCAGGCTGATGACCTGAAAGAGCTTGGAGGATGGTATGTGGTCGATGACTGTTCCGTTCTGGAGGGCAGCCACCTGCATTTCTTGTCGTTTCATAGTATGTTTTTATCGTTGATAATATCGTCGAGTGTAATGCCGAGCGTGTCGCAAAGGATTGCCTGACGGGCATAGAGGCCGTTGCGAGCCTGCTGGAAATAGTAGGCGTAGGGCGTGTCGTCGATGCTGTACTCTATCTCGTTGACCCTAGGCAGCGGATGCAGAATCTTCATGTTGGGTTTTGCCTTCGAGAGCATCGCGCGCTTCAGCAGATAGCGGTCCTTGACGCGTTCGTATTCGTCGAGGTCGGTGAAGCGTTCCCTTTGCACGCGCGTCATATATAATATGTCTGCTCCGGCAATTGTGTCAGCGTCGAAGTCCTGATGCTCGACGAACTTGATGCCATTCTCGCGGCAATACATCTTATAGTGTTCGGGCATAGCCAGTTCGTCGGGCGCGATGAAGTGGAAGGTAGGCGAGAAGTGTCTCATAGCCGTGAGGAGGCTGTGGACGGTGCGGCCGTACTTGAGGTCGCCTACCAAATAGATGTTCAGGTTCTCCAGGGTACCTTGTGTCTGGTTGATGGTATAGAGGTCGAGCATCGTCTGGCTTGGATGCTGGTTGGCGCCGTCGCCGGCATTGACGACAGGCACGGGCGACACCTCGCTGGCATACTGTGCGGCGCCTTCCAGATGGTGGCGCATGACGATGATGTCGGCATAGTTCGATACCATCATGATTGTGTCCTTGAGTGTCTCGCCCTTCGTGCCGCTGGTCACCTTGGGATCAGCGAAACCGATAACTTTCGCGCCAAGGCGATTGGCTGCGGTCTCGAAACTGAGGCGGGTGCGGGTACTGGGCTCAAAGAATAAAGTGGCTACGATACGCCCCTCAAGCAGGCGGCGATTCGGGTGTTTCTCAAACTCCTGCGCCATACGGATGAGGTACTCAAGTTTTTGGCGGGAATGATGAGCTATGGTTACAAGACTTCTATTTTCCATTGCTTCTCGTTTTTCGTTGCAAAGGTAATAAAAAGATTAGAGATTAGGGATTAGGGATTAAAGTTATTTCATTATTATTATAATTTTTCACTTTTCACTTTTCACTTTTCATTTATTTGTTGTACCTTTGTAGTCTTAAAACGACATTTTTGATGAGAAAGAAACTGTTCATCTTCCTTTGGACGTGTTACATATTGGGCGTAATCGTCATCGGTGTCATATTCTACGGCATCTTCACAGGTGCTATAGGCTATATGCCCAACATCCAGCAGTTGCAGAATCCCGTCAACAAGTTTGCTACGCAGGTCTTCTCGGCCGACGGTAAGCAGTTGGGTACCTGGAGCTACAGCAGTGCCAACCGTGTCTTCGCCGACTTCAATGAACTGCCCCCTGCTCTGGTGCAGGCACTTATTGCCACAGAGGATGTCCGTTTCTACGAGCATAACGGCATCGACTTTTGGGCATTGGTGCGAGCTATTGTGAAACGTGGCGTATTGCAGCAGAAAAGCGCGGGCGGCGGTAGCACCATCACACAGCAACTGGCCAAGCAGCTCTACTCCGAGAAAGCAGCCACAACGCAGGAACGCCTTCTGCAGAAGCCTATCGAATGGGTTATCGCCCTGAAGTTGGAGCGTTTCTATACGAAGGAGGAAATCATCGGGATGTACTTCAACTATTTCGACTTCCTGCACAATGCTGTCGGTATCAAGACGGCCGCACAGACTTACTTCGGCAAAGATCCGATGTCTCTCGATACTTGCCAATGTGCTTTGCTTGTGGGCATGTGCAAAAATCCCAGCTATTTCAATCCTGTCCGCCAGCCGGAGCGTTGCCTGGAGCGCCGTAATATTGTGCTGAAACAGATGGAGAAGGCCGGATTCCTGACTCAGGCACAGCGCGAGGATTTGCGGAACCGCCCATTGGGACTCAATTTCCATCGTGTCAGCCATAAAGAAGGACACGCCACCTATCTGCGCGACCACCTGCGCCAGATACTCATGGCCAAGAAGCCCGTCCGCAGTGACTATCCCTCATGGCAGAAGCAGAAGTTCTATGAGGACTCGCTGTCGTGGGAACAAGACCCGCTCTATGGCTGGTGCAACAAGAATATGAACCGCGACGGACGGCCTTATAACATCTATACCGACGGGTTGAGGGTCTATACCACTCTGGACAGCCGTATGCAGGAATATGCCGAGGATGCAGTTGCCAGACACGTCACAGGCGAGTTGCAACCACAATTCGACAAAGAGCAGAGCAGAAACAGAAACGCGCCCTATGCCTCTGCCATTTCGGCTGACAAGGCCCGTGCAAATTTGGCTCGTGCGAAACGCCAAAGCAGCCGCTATCTCGAGATGAAGAAAGCCGGCTACTCCGATGCGGAAATCGATGATGCCTTCTCGAAACCTATCGAGATGACAGTTTATTCCCTGCACGGGGACATAGACACGGTTATGTCGCCTCTGGACAGTATCCGCTACTACAAGTCCTTCCTTCGCACAGGCTTCATGTGCATGGATGCTGAGACGGGATACGTGAAGGCCTATATCGGTGGTGTGGATTATAGCCACTTCCAATATGATATGTGTACTCAGGGCAAACGTCAGGTAGGCTCTACCATCAAGCCCTATCTCTATTCGCTGGCAATGGAGAATGGGTGGACTCCCTGCGATGAAGCACCCAATGTGCAGCAATCCTACGTAGTGGCAGGCAATCAGCTATGGACACCCCGTAACGGTAGCCGTGCGCGCTATGGCGAGATGGTGACGCTGAAATGGGGATTGGCAATGAGTAACAACTGGATTTCTGCATGGCTGCTTAGCCAACTCAGCCCCGAGTTGTTCGTCAAGCTGTTGCATGACTTCGGCATACAGAACCAGGATATCGTGCCCTCATTGTCATTATGCCTCGGTCCCTGTGATATTTCTGTGGCCGAGATGGTAGGCGCCTATTCTGCCTTTCCCGAGAAAGGCGTACGCCGCTGTCCGCTCTTCGTCACTCGTATTGAAGACAGCGACGGTAATGTTCTGACGCAGTTCCAGTCGAGGGTCAAGGAGGTAATCTCGGAGGAAGCAGCCTACAAGATGATTGTCATGATGCGCGGTGTTATCGATGGAGGTACCGGCAGTCGTATGCGTAATCGCTATAAGATTACGGCTCCGATGGGTGGCAAGACGGGTACGACCAACGACAACAGCGACGGTTGGTTCGTGGGCTATACGCCTCGTCTCTGCTTTGGGGCGTGGGTTGGTGGCGACGAGCGTGATGTTCACTTTGCCAGTATGGCAATCGGACAGGGTGCCAACTCAGCACTTCCCATTTGCGCCTATTTCCTTCAGAAGGTCTATGCAGACACAAGCCTCGGCTACAGCCAGACGGAGAACTTTGATATTCCCAGCTATTTCGACCCTTGCAAGAGCGTCATTGATGAGGATGAAGGGAGCTCCGAAGGAGAGGAAGAAATTATTGGTTTCGATATTAGTGAGTGAACAGAAGGACTATATACTTGACATAAATCAACAAAAGTGCCATTTTGCTCATTTTTTCATTCATTCATTCTTTCATTTTCAAATTTCGTCGTACCTTTGCAGTGCAAAAAGAAAGAGAAAACCATAATTAGTACAAAATAGGTTAGTTATAGTAATGTTTTAAGGTAGAAAGATTTGTTTGAAGGTTAATAATAGTTGTTAGTTTTAGTTTTTGGAGAAGCCATCCGTGAGGACGCTTCTTTTTTTTGTCCCTATGCGAAGGCTGAAGGGCACAAAAGAAAATCCCCTGTCGGCAGCCTGCCGGCAGGGGATTTGCAGTTTCGGCAAAAGAATTATTCTTCAGCTTCCTCTATTTCGTCATCTGCATCAGATTCAATACTTTCAGGCTTGGCCCAAACGGGTTCGTAGCTCTTCAGGTTGTACATACGCAGCATTTCCTCTGAAGGATGCAGGTCAATTTCCATAGGAGCGAACTTAGGTACAGTGTATGCGCCAAGATCCTCACGCTTGTAGGGAGCTGCAGCACCAGGATAAACCAGGCGGAAATCAATGGTCTTCAGAATCTCGCGTTTGCAAGGAATTTTGAGTTTGCCGTCGAGTGAACCGCCATTACCCCAAGGATTACGCATTACAAACTTGTAGTCTGTATCCTCATCAGGATACATCACCGTGAAAGCATGACCTGTAACAGTTTCCAGTTCGCCGCAGAGAAGACCACCGACATTGAAACCGCCTACGCTAATCAGTCCATTACTTAAAGCATAATCGACCACCAGGTCGAACTCATTGTTGTAGAGTTTGTCGGGGCTGAAACTGTAGCTGTTACCATTGCCTGTGAATGGTGGTGACGCATGTTCGGTGCCGATGCCACCAATTTTGTTGCACTTGAAGCGTGTCTCCCATTTCATGAGTGCCTTCTCCATGATGGTTGCCCAATTGACAACGCCGTTTTTGCCAGTTACCTGGTCAACGCCGCCGCCGGAATTGCACATTATCTTATTGTCAACGACCACATCGATGGGATTGCCTTTGGGATCGAACATGTGAACAGTATAGTTGTTGCCATTCTTCTCGATGAGCGTCTTAATCCAGTCGGGATAGATGTAGGCAAACGAGGCGAATACGGCGCACATGCAACAGTCACCAATGGCATGCTGGTTGACGTCGGCAGGCGTGGGGGAACCGAAGGGATAGAGGTTGACTGTCTTTGCAACCCAGCTCTTCCCATTTAATTCATGATAACTCAGGTCTGGTTGGTTGCTGGGATTTGCAAGCCATGTTATATCCGCATCAGATGCTGCATTGTAATTTTCGAAGTGCTTACCCATAGGTGTAATCTTCGAACTCGTGTCGCCACCTTTGATGTTGGCTGCCCACAACTTGTCTGCATCGGTGTAGATGGTGGAACGTGTGGGATATGCGACAAACTCGGACAGCGTCGCTGCATCTTTCGACTTATAGAAATATAAGCGGTTCGTACCCTGCTTGAGCATAAGGAGATCACCCTCGATGGCTACAATCTGGAAAGTAAGTTTGGTCGAAGAACCTTCCTTGATAGCAGTAAAGGTCTGACCCTCTTTGGCACCGGCATCTGTGTAAGTCAAGTCATACACCGTCTCCCCAGACGACTTGATCCACTTCATCTGCGGACCTGCCATGAAGACCAACACCTCAGTACCGTCATAATGCGTCTTGGTGCCGGAACCATTGTTCCCCACTTTCCAGCCCAGATACCAGACACCGTCCAGTTCACCAGTAGCTGCACCTTCTACAACTTCCATGTAGTCGATGTCATTCAATGGGCAGGAGATAATACTCTTGTTTTTAAGCGTGATGTCCAGGCGTTGCTGGGCTATTGTTGTAGAACAGAGAGCCAGCATAAAGGACACAACACTCAGAATACGTTTTGTTCTCATCTTTATTTATCTTTATTAAATCGGAAATTGCATGCAAAGATACAAAGAAATGAAGAATGAAGAGTCAAGTATGAAGAATTATTTTCCTTATTTTCTCTTTTTCATATTATTATCTCCCCTGCCGCTGTCGGACGGCCTCGAACAACAGGATGGCAGCACTGACGGATACGTTGAGCGAGTCAAGGCGCCCCAACATGGGGATGCGAATGTGGGCATCAGCAGCCTGGCGCCACTGCTCGGTAAGCCCTGTGGCCTCCGTTCCCATCACAATGGCAGTAGGACCAGTCATCGAGGTATCGTAGTAGAGGCTTGAGTCCTGCAACTGTGCCGTAAGTATTTGTATGCCTTTCTCCTTGCAGAATGCGATACATTCTTCTGTGCTGCATGCTACGCATGGAACTGTGAAAAGGGCTCCGACGGCAGAGCGGATGAGGTTGGGATTGTAGAGGTCGGTCAGCGGGTCACAGACAATGACGGCATCAGCTCCTGCTGCATCAGCACTACGTAGTACAGCACCCAGGTTGCCGGGTTTCTCCACACTTTCCAGCACCACAATGAGCGGCGAAGCCGATAACCGCAGGTCGCTGAGTTTCCTCTGCCGGGTTTCCACAACAGCCACAATGCCTTCGGTACCGCTTCGGTAGGCGATACGTTCATAGACATTGGGGCTAACGGGAATGACCTCAGGCCCCCCTCCTCCTAGGAGGGGTTGGGGAAGGGGGCATATCTCCTTGCAGACAAAAGCAGTTCGGATGGTGAAGCCAGCAGCCAGGCAGTGTTCCACCTCGCGACGCCCCTCTACGACGAAGAGGCTATCAGCTCTGCGTTGCGCCGATTTCTGTTGAAGCAGCAGAAGATGCTTGATGCGTGGATTCTGAGTGCTGGTTATCATTCAACTATGAACTGTGAACTATGAACTGTGAACTACTTTGTTCTTCCTGTGTAGGCATCAATGCCGGAAGTATCAATCGTCTGAGAGAAGAACTTCTCGGCTGCCTTGCTCACTGCACCGTTCCATGGCTGAGAACCATTAATCTGCACTACCCACAGTTTTAGCTGTTTTTTGTGCCAGTTGACCATGCAGTTGGTGCCCCAGGCTCCGCCGTGACCGAACCATTCGTTTTCTCCGTCCACTTTCGGTGCATTCAGACCGAGTGAATAGCCGCCCAGGTTGTCAGGACGTGTGGTTTGGGCCAGGATGGATTTCACGGTCTCTTCCTTCAGAATGCGCACACCGTTGTCACCCACACCGAGGTTCATCAGCATCTTGTAGAACTTCAACTGGTCGTTGGCAGTAGTCCAAAGACCGGCTCCGGCAGAGGCAAACACATGTCCGTCGTTGTAGGGACGCTGCTCCCATCCATTCTCGAGGCGGTATTTGGCAGGCTGTCCTTCCTTTACGTCGTACATCTCAATTTGTTTCTTGAGTTGCTTGTCGGTGGGCCAGAACCAAGTGGACTTCATGCCGAGAGGGTCGAGAACTTCCTTCTTCAGATATTCCTCCCACTTCATACCAGTAATGACTTCTACAATGGCCCCCCCGATATCGATGCCTGTATTGGAATATGAATCTTTTGTTCCAGGCTCGAACATGATGGGAGAACCAGCTGCTATGCTGGCAACCTGACGAAGCGGTGCACCGCCCGACCAGCCGCCACCGCGAACATCATTGCGCTTTGCACTACATTCAAAGGAGAAACCGCCGGTATGGTTCATCACCATGCGGACTGTCAGCACATTCTTAGCTTTGTGCAACGTCTTGATGCCGTCCTTGTCGCTGTCTTGTACCCATAGCTCCTTGAACTCAGGCAGGTACTTCGAGACAGGATCATCGAGGGAAAGTTTGCCCTCTTCCACCAGTTTGGCGATAGTTACGCCGCAGAAGCCTTTTGTCTGAGAGCATTGCATAAATACATTGTCCAAGCGAATGGGACGTTTCGTCTCGACATTGGCATAACCGATGCAGCAGACTTCCTGTACACCGTTGTTGTAGAAAATGCTAATAGCACCGGGCAGTTCACCCCGGTCAAAGTAGGGTTGCAGCGCCTCGCGGGCAAAGGTTGTCTTGGAATCGATAACTTTCTTCTGCGCCGTTGCAGTCAGGCAAAACGTAATTGCCAATAAGAAAAACAGTTTTTTCATAGTTGTAATATATTGGATTATTTGTTTTCGCTTGCAAAGATATCGATTTCTGCATTACCAAGCAAGGAAAAACATAAAAACTACCATTTAATTACTTATAAAAAGAAAAAATAAGTAAATTAAGATGGTAGTTTTTATGTGGAGCTGGAGGGGATTGAACCCTCGTCCAAACAGGGACGTCCTGTGCTTTCTACACGCTTATTCCAGCCTTTGGTTTTCGAGCAGCAACAAGACCTGGACCACCAATTACTGCCTTAGTCTCTAAAAGCTTCATCCCAGGATAGAGACGTCTCCAGGGACTATTTCCGATTTTCCTGCACCGCTGAATCAGACGCTTCGGAACAACAGCTTCTGAGCGATGTCTCGTCTCAACACCTAGTGCTGAGATAAAGCCAGTAACCTACTGTACTTCGGTTAGGCAGCGAGAGCGTAAGTGTTTTCGCCAATTAATTTTTGGTAATCAGAGATTATAGAGAGCGCCTACCGACTCTCTGCGTGCTTACACAACACCTCATCCTGCTGTCAAATCCAGTCAGCCCCGATGTGACGTGTATCGTCTATTCGGGCGCAAAGATACAAAGAATATCGCGATTTGCAAAATTATTCTGTTTTTTTTCATTTCCTTCACTGGGAATACAATAAATATGGGGTCGCGCGCGTTATATTTATATAAAATTTATGTACCTTTGCACCACATTTGCCCAAACGGGCGAGATTTTGAGACAAAAATAATAAAACAAGACAATAAATGAAAAGATTTTTATTTGCACTGATGCTTGCCCTGTTTGCTGTGAGTCAGGTATCAGCACAGATGAGCGATGAAGAGGTTGTAGCATTTGTTCAGGAAGAGCATGAGGCGGGCAAGAGTCAGCAAGCTATCCTACTAGATTTACAGAAGAAAGGTGTCAAGATGGAGCAGTTGCTCCGCTTGAAAGAAAAATATGAAGCAGCACAGTCTGGTGGTGTTGGTGCAACAACAAGCAGCGAACCTTCTGCTGTGGGCGACCGTGTACGCAAGGCAAATGGCGAAACACAATCAAAGGCTGAAAGTGGCAATGTTGTCGGGAACGTGGCAACGGCTGCCAAGGAAATCTTCGGTCATGAAATATTCCAAAACGAAAACCTGACCTTCGAGCCAAACATGAATATCGCAACTCCTGCCAGTTATGTTCTTGGACCAGGAGACGAGGTTTTAATTGATATCTACGGAACATCCCAGAGCAGCAAGAAATATGCAATATCCCCCGAAGGTACGATTATTGTTGAAAAAATTGGTCCCGTGACCGTCGCTGGCTTGACTGTTGACCAAGCTCAGGCGAAGGTAAGTAGCAAGATGGGGCAACACTATCAGGGTTCCAGTATCAAGTTGACTATCGGTCAGACGCGTACTGTTGTCGTCAACGTCTTGGGTGAGGTTGTCAACCCTGGTACCTACACCCTGTCTGCATTCTCTACTGTTTTCAACGCCTTGTATCTGGCTGGTGGTATTACTGAGATAGGCACCTTGCGAAATATCAAAGTGAGTCGTGGCGGAAAGATTGTCTCTAAAATTGATGTATATGACTACATCATTAATGGCAAGCTGACCGGCAACATCCTACTGCAAGACAATGATGCCATCATCGTAGGTGCGTATGATGTTTTGGTAAACATTCAAGGTGCCATCAAGCGCCCCATGTACTATGAGATGAAGGAAGGAGAATCTCTAAAATCTTTGATAGACTATGCTGGTGGATTTCTGAGCATAGCCAACAAGAACGTTGTCAGTGTAGAACGCAAAACACATGACGGACTTTCAGTACACACAGTGGAAGAATGGGACTTTCCTTCGTTTAGCGTTCAGGATGGTGATGTCGTTGGTGTCAAGGGTATCATTGGCCGATACCAAAACATGGTCGAGGTCAGCGGAGCTGTATTCTATCCAGGACACTATGAAATCTCGAACGAATGTAACAGCGTCCGTACCCTAATTCAGAAAGCTGGCGGAGTCAAAGAAGACGCATTTACAAATCTTGCCGTCCTCTTCCGCATGAACGAAAACCGTACCCGCAAGGCAATGAGTATTGATCTGGCAGGTATCCTGTCTGAAAGTGCTCCCGATATAATCCTTCAAAACGAAGACTCATTGGCCATAGCATCGGATGAAGAAACTATCAAAGCCCGCAAATACCATATCTATGGCCCTGTTGTCCGGCAAGGTGTATTCCCATTCGTTGAAAGCATGACATTGGAAGATGCTATCGTTGCTGCAGGAGGATTGAAAGAAGAAGCGTTGCTTAGCAATATCGAAATTGCCCGCCGACTTCAGTACACAGACGAAAAGGATCCGACATATAACAAGAAAGCCAAGATTTACACATTCAATATCGAAAATGGTCTATTGGTGCAAGAAGGACAGAATTTTGCTCTGAAACCATTTGATGTGATTACCATCAAGAGAAATCCCGAATTTGCTGATGTGTCAGTCGTTCATATCGGCGGTGAAGTCAAGTATCCGGGTAACTATAGCCTCAAGAGTCGTAATGATCGTCTGAGTGACTTGATAGAACGTGCCGGCGGTCTTACAGAGGCAGGATTCGCTGGAGGGGCGCGCTTCACCCGCTCTTTGACTCCCAATGAGAAGGAACGTGCCGTACAGTTGCTTGAAATGGCTCATAGCTCAGATACGATTGACATCAGTAAGATTGAAATCAAAGACAGGTATCCTGTCGGTATTGACCTGCCAAAAGCAATGAAGAAGCCTGGTTGTACTGAGGACATTATTCTGCGCAATGGGGATGATATTGTTATTCCTCCGTATGATAACACTGTCCGTATTACCGGGGAGGTCCTATATCCCAACACTGTTCCATTTGTCGAGGATAAGTCAGCTTCATATTATATCAATCAGGCTGGTGGCACTAGTAGTAAAGGCCTGCGCAGTAAAGCATTCATCATTTATGCAAACGGAGAGGTGAGCCGTGTGAATCATGGTCGCGTCCAGCCTGGCTGCGAGATAGTGATACCCACCAAACCCGATAAGCCGTCAGACTCCAAGACTATATCATATATTCTGGCAGGTGTAGGCACGCTCTCTACCGTTACAGCCGTTCTCATCAGTGCGTTAAGACGATAATAACATATAGCCACTTCCCATTTGGACCAAACGAAAGAAACATGGAAGGAAAGAAAGAAAACATATTGGATCTGACGGTAATAGTTCCAATGCTACTTAAAAGGTGGAGACTTTATGTCCTATGGATGGTGATTGCCATTGTATTCTCCTTGATATTTGTATTTCCAATTCCTCGCTACTATGCATGCCAGGTGATGCTAGCTCCTGAGGCTACAGGTAGTTCGGGTATGAACTCGATACTGAGTTCTTTCGGCTTGGGAGAAGCTCCGACTACTAACGATGCTATCTCGCCCAACCTTTACCCCGACCTGATGAAATCGAAGGATTTTATAGTATCTATGTTCCCGGTTGAGATTACGACGATGGACGGCGAACTGACCACGACATATTATGACTATCTGTTGAACCATAGCAAGAATTCATGGTACATGAGCCTAATCGGGAAACTGACGCGTATGATGAAGTCTAAGAAATCGGATGTCAATGTTTCGGGGATGCAGGGGAAACCTGTTTCTCCCAGTTTTATACTCACCGAAGATGAATACAACATTGCCAATGCCATTTCGGGTAAAATACAGTATAATTACGATAAGAAGACTGGTGTGGTTTCGGTTACGGTCAACGATTTCGATCCATTGGTGTGTGCTCTAATTGTAGATACCATCAGCAATAGATTGCAGGATTTTATCATGGACTACCGAACCAAGAAGGCTCGCAACGACTTAGAATATACCCAGCGAATTTATGACCAGACCAAGGCCGATTATGAGGAGAGTAATGAGCGTTATGTTGCTGCGGTGGATGCCAACTGGGATATTGTCAACGAAACAGCAAAGGCACGACTGGAAGCTATGTCCAACGAGAAGACGCTGAAATATCAGACTTTCTCTGCCGCAGCCCAGAAATTAGAGGCTGCCAAGGCAAAACTACAGGAAGCCACACCTGTAACCACTATATTGCAGGGAGCATCTGTACCACAGAAACCAGCTGGCCCGAAACGTGTACTCATTACATTGCTCCTAATGTTCATGGCATGTTTCGGATGTACAATATTTATCATCGCACAAAATAAGAATACTTAATCGTGGCTGATGGATATAATAATTCTGTCCTTGTTTGCTATAGTTGTGGCTTTGTCCTTTCTGGAGGACTACATGCCTTCATGGCAGAAGATGCTGGCCCTGATAGTCCTAGGCCTAACATTGATATGTGTTGCGGCATTTAAGCCAATGACAACTACGGATGCCAGGACTTATGAATATTACTTCTATAATACCGATGACCCTATTGTCGAGATTGCCACTGAACCAACCTATATCTACCTAAGCCGGTTTGTATTGTCCCACGGTGGTGAGATTGTGGTGATATTCTTCATCTATGCCCTGCTAGCTATTTCCGTTAAGCTTACGGTCCTTTGGAATATTACCCCATACGTTTTCACGGCAATGATAGTATACATGGGCATCTATTATCCGCTGCACGATGTCATACAGATACGGTGCGGTGTTGCAGCGGCTTTCCTCTTGTGGGCTTTGATTCCTTTGGCAAAGAGGCAGTATCTTTATGCAGTAGGTCTGACGCTTGTTGCCACGATGTTTCACTACTCAAGTCTGGTTTTCTTGCCTATTATACTAGTTGGCAACATGCGAGTGGGTAAATACTGGAAATATCTCCTCGGAGCTACTATACCAATTTGTCTGGTATTATATTTGATGAATATCGGCGCAATTTCCCTGATACCAGGTTCTATAATCGAAGGTAAATTGGATATATATAAGGAAATGAGCGAGGCTGGAGGCTGGGAGGAATATATACCATACAAACAGTTGACGTTTCTGGCTGAGTTTGCATTGCTATATGTTTTTCTATTTTTCTACGATACAATCGAAGAGCATTGCATCTATGCACCCATTCTTGTCAAAATCCTGGTTTTTGAAATGTTCTTTCTAACTATGTTTACCGAAATACCTGTTCTTGGCGGACGCCTTCATGATCTGTTTGGTATGTTCAACGCTGTAGCCTTTACATGCTGCCTATATTGTATCAGACCCCTTTATGCGGCAAGAATCGGTATTGCCGTGTTCTCATTAGGCTATTATCTTATACAGATGTTCGATCACATGTACTTTAATTAACAAATATTTTTTTGCAACATTGTTGCATGAGGTAATATAAAGAAATAGTGAAAAGAAGCAAGCGTATCATATTTTTGTTGCCAGGCTGTGACATCGATCCAACGAGTCGCAAATGCGTCATTGTTGGCGGCTATAAGGTTGTTTACGAGTATGCAAATATGCTTGCTTGTGACGGATATGATGTTGTCCTTGCTTTTTCTCATGCAAGGTGCGATTATCCTAATCCTATGCGCCATATCTATGGTTTTGTGGGATATCTCTACAGGAAGTTCACCGGTCAATTGCAGGCCGGAAAGAGTTTCAGTCTGAATCCGTCAATACATAAATGGTTCCCATATTGCTATCATCGTCCATTCGTCTTGTTTCGTAAAACGGACCTCGTCATAGCAACCGCCTATGATACAGCAGTGGAACTGAGCAAATTTTCTCAGATCCCTCTGGAAAACAAATATTATCTTATACAGGGTTACGAAATTTGGCGGGATACTCCAGAGGCGGTAAGAGCTTCTTACCGCATTGGAATGCATAACATTGTTATTGCTCCTTGGCTGCAAGATATTGTGAGCGAAAGCGGAGCTGATTCAACACTGATAACAAATGGCCTGGACTTTCACCGCTTTTCATTGAAGAATCCTATTGAGGGAAGGTCGCCTTTCGAGGTTGTTCTCATGTATCACACTCTTGAACAAAAACGTTGTCAAGACAGCTTTGCAGCTTTGAATATTGTTAAGAATGCCATTCCAGAGTTGCATGTCACGATGTTCGGTACATGTGATGCCCCCAAAGATATGCCGTCTTGGTACACATATCACCATCAGCCTACGGGACAAGAACTTTGCGATATTTATAATAGCGGAGCCATCTATGTGGCAGCATCAGACATTGAGGGTTTTGGACTCACCATTGGAGAGGCAATGATATGTGGCTGTGCCGTTGCATGTACGGACAATGGAGGTTTTCGTTGCATGGCAGAACACGAGAAGACAGCCCTGTTGTCTCCTGTGTACGATGTTGAGGCATTGGCAGGAAACATTATTCGTCTTATCTGCGATACCCAATTAAGGCATAGGATAGCAAATGCAGGGAATCAAGACATACAGCAGTTCACATGGGAAAAGTCCTATCAAAAATTAAAATCACTTCTATTCACATGAGACATCGACTCCTTTCTGTAATCCTCACATTATTGTCCCTGCATTGTTTGGCCGATGAGCCGAATAGTTTTCCCATAATAGCAGACATCCTGCATACGGAGTTATACGATGCAGAGCGGTTCCGCGACATCCACAAAGCCGGGTTCAATGCCTGCCTTTGCCGATGCAAGACAAATGAGGATGTCAAGAATGTGCTGGACGTAGCGAAGCCGCACGACATCAAATTGATTATTTTCTGTCACCCGATAATGAGGCATCCACAAGACATTGTCCCTATCATCAAGGACCATCCTTCTATGTGGCAGTATTATCTGGCGGACGAACCCACGATGAAAAGGAAGGAAGAATTACAAGAGATACAGCAACGTATTGCCCGTTATGATAAGGATGCGAGATGCTATATTAATCTGTTGCCCAACTCTGGTAAGCAAGTGCTTCAGTCTATCGGTGTGGACAGCTATCCCGAGTATCTGCAAGCCTTCAGCACCATCAAGCAGCCACAGATCTCCTATGATTTCTACCCCGTACAGGGCAAGGTGGTCAGGGACGACAAGTGGTATCCCATTCTGGAGGACATTCGCCGCGAGAGCCTGCGTACGGGCCGCCCGTTCTGGGCATACGTGCTATGCGTTCCCCATCACAACTATCCTATGCCCACGATTGGACACCTGCGCCTGCAATGCTACATCAACCTGGCATACGGCGCGCAGGGAATACAATATTTCTCCTACTCCACGCCTGCACCTTATGGCCAATACGATTTCCACGACGGACCACTGTTGCGAGACGGCTCGAAGGGTCGTACCTACGATCTGGTTAAGAAGATGAATGCCGAGCTGAAACCTGTGGCAAGCCTTTTCTGGCAAAGCACGGTGACAAGTATTGAACATCGCAAGTGTCCGAATGGCGAGGTGCTCGTCTCGCATTTCAAGAAGGAAGACAAGCGCTATACCTGTTTTGTCAACAAGAGTGCAGAGAAGGACGTCACCGTTCTTCTGCGCCCCAACGACTATGAGGCGCGGATACGAAAAGACCTGACCACCGAAAATGTGAATCCGTTCTACGTGCTCTCCGCTGGTGACATTGTGATACTGAAAGAAAAATGACCTGCGTAGTCGTCATACCTATATATAAGAATGTACCCACGCGCGTGGAGAGTGCATCCATTCGCCAGACATTCCGCGTCCTGGGCAAGCACGACATCGTGTTCGTCACGCACGAGGACTGCCAGTTGGACGAATACGAGAAGATTGTCACGGGTGAACAGGGCGTAATGCGCACCGAACTCTTCGACAAGGGCTATTTTGATTCGACAGCGCACTACAGCGACTTGTGCTTTTCGGAGGAGTTCTACCTGCGTTTCAAGGACTATGACTACATGCTCATCTGCCAAACCGATGCTTGGGTCTTCCGCGACGAACTGGATTACTGGTGCAGCCGGGGCTACGACTACATCGGAGCGCCGATATATTTCCCTTATAACAAACATAAGTTCACGCGCATATTCTACGGCGTGGGCAACGGTGGGTTCTCCCTGCGCAGGATAGAGCATTGCCTCCGTATCATCCGTGCCGACCAGCATAGGATATTCCTGAAACCCGGCATTTTGGCTAAAATATATTGGTACGGCTTCCTCTATAACGAGGAATACACAAAGAATCTGCTGAGGCGCATCGGTCTTTTGCCTCTGTTTCTGGCCAAAGTGTTTGGCTTCCGCAACACCATCGCACAGTTCCGTAGCACAGCTTGCGAAGAAGATGCCATCCTTTCCTTCTGGGCACACAGTGCATGGGGACTGACGTGCCGGGTGCCCAACGAACTGGAGGCTGCACACTTCTCGATGGAAGTCAACCCCGAATACTTGTACAACAGAATCGGGCAGCAGTTGCCATTCGGCTGCCATGCTTTCGAGAAATGGGAGTACGAGAGTTTCTGGAAAAAGCACATCCAAATTTGAATTTTGAATTTGTTAATTTTGAATTTTGATTAAGTTCTCCATCATAACTGTTTGCTACAATGCCTCTGCTACCATTCGCGAGACGATAGCTTCTGTTCTTGGCCAGACGTACCAAGAGTTGGAGTATATCGTTGTTGACGGCAAGAGCTCGGACGGCACGGTCGGGATTCTGCAAAGCTTTGATGATAAGAGGTTCCAGTTCATCTCCGAGAAAGATTCCGGTGTTTATAATGCTATGAACAAAGGGCTGAAGATGGCCACAGGAGACTATTTGATATTCCTTGGGGCAGACGATACTTTCTATGACAAGGATGTGCTGAAGAGGGTCGCAGCAAAGATAACCAGCTGCGAAGATGTCGTATATGGCGATGTAATGCTCAAGACACGCCAGAGACTTTACAACGGAGCTTTCTCCCGTTGGACTTGGGGACATCGCAACATCAGCCACCAATGTATATTCTATCCGCGTTCGGTATATACCAGATATCTGTACGATGAGAAGTACAGAAGCGTTGCAGATTGGGACTATAACCTTCGTCTGTTAATTGACGGCATCAGGTTTATGTATATAAAGGAGACCATCTGTACCTTCAATGATGCTGATGGGATGAGTTCAAACATCAAGGACCGTGATTTCCTGAAAGTGCGGCGGCAAATGGTTTGTCGGGCTGTAGGTGTTCTCCCTTATTACTGGGGCATTCTGCAGAGAGCGAAACGTAGATTAATGAATGAAAAGTACTGAACCGACATGATTTCTGTCTGCATAGCAACATATAACGGAGAGAAGTACCTGCGTCAGCAGCTGGACAGCATCCTGTCACAGATAGGCAAGGACGACGAGGTTGTCATTTCCGACGACAATTCCTCAGATGGAACCCTGGCGCTGATTCAGTCTTACGGCGATGAGAGGCTTCGCGTGCTGCATCACGACCCTACAAAAATAACAACGACATTTCCGCTCGACAAGCCTACGCACAACTTCGAGAATGCGCTGATGCATGCACGGGGCGACGTTATCTTCCTTGCCGATCAGGACGATATTTGGCTGCCAGGGAAAGTTGACAGAATGCTCCAGGCATTGGAGAATGCCGATATGGCGATGCACGATTGCATCATCGTCGATACAGAGTTGAACACACTGGAAACGTCCTATTTCGATGTTGTGAACGCGACGACCAATGCCTGGCGAAACGCTGTAAAGAGTACGGTCCTGGGATGCTGCATGGCTATGCGTCGGTGTGTCCTGGAGGCAGCCTTGCCTTTCCCGAAGACCAAGATTGCCCACGACCTTTGGCTCGCTATGGTGGCAGACCGCAAGTTCCGCTTCGCCCTGGTCTGGGAACCGCTCCTCATGTACCGTAAACATGGCAAAAGCATGACTACTGCAGGAAAGAAAAGCAAATACGGACTCTGGTTCAAGCTCCGCTACCGCCTGACCATCCTCAGACACCTCCTGACCATATAAATCGTTAAATAGTAAATGACAAAGACCATCCTTCATATCTCCAAATACTACTATCCCGACCTGGGCGGCATCGAGACCGTTGCCATGTATCTGGCCGAGGGCATGACGGCATACCGCAATGTGGTCATCTGCTTTGCCACCGACGGCATGTATAGCGAGGAAGATATACACGGCGTGAAAGTCTATCGCGTACCTGTGAACTTCTCGTTTATGAGTCAGGATGTGGCCTTCTCCTATCGTAAGATTCTCCGCCAGGTACTGCGGCAGGAATGCCCCGATGCCGTGCATGTGCATTGCCCCAATCCCTTTGTCTATCCGCTTGTCTGCTCGTGCGTCGGCAAAGAGACGAAGGTCGTGCTGCATTGGCACTCCGACATCTTGGCCAAAGGGCTGATGTACCATCTCATCAGGCCTTTCGAGGCTGCAATCCTCCGCCGGGCTGACATCATCATCTCCACTTCGCCCGACTATATCCCCGACTCCAAGCCCCTGCAGCGATATCTCGACAAGGTTCGCATTGCGCAGAACGGCCTTATTACCGAACGTTTCGACCTTCAGAGCGGTGATAGGAAGAAGATTCGTCAGATTCGCGAGCGCTACAAGGGCAAGAAGATAGTCTTTACCTGCGGACGCCATATTCCCTACAAGGGACTGGATAATCTCATCAAGGCGGATGCCTACATCCAGGGCAATTGCGTCATCCTGATTGGCGGTAAGGGGCCTATCGACAACGAGTTGAAAGCTATCCCCTGCTCAGACCGCGTGAAGTTCCTGGGTCGCCTTCTGGACGATACCTTGCGCCAGTATCTCCATGCTGCCGATATCTTTGCCTTCCCGTCGAACACCAAAGCCGAGGCTTTCGGCATTGCACTGGCCGAGGCGATGTACTGCAACTGTGCCCCCGTCAGTCATTCCATCGAGGGCTCCGGTGTCAACTGGGTTTCTGTCGATAAGGAGACAGGCATCGTTGTGCCGTTGAATGACGTAAAGGGATTGGCAGAGGCCATCGATACCCTGATAGCCGACGACGACCTGCGCCTCCGTTATGCCGAGGCAGCTAGGCAGCGCATCATCGAGAATTTCACGATGGAAAAAGCCGTTGCCGCAATGAATAGCATCTACGAGGAGGTATTGGCATAAAAAGTACCTCGACACATTTCAGCTTTGCCAGCGCAGCAGGTCGCCGCATATCTCCTCCGCCCGTTTCACGCGGTTCCATACCGTCTGTATCTTTGCATCCATCACCCGGGCTATCTGTATGGGCTTCAGACCAATTTTCATCAGGCAAATCGTGTAGAGTAGGGGTTCGCGCAATTGTCCGTGCATTCGTTCCTGAACTGTTTCCAGAAATCCAGGGTATAGGGTTTCTATCGCTACCATCAGTTCTTTCCACGAGCCCGCTTTCAGAATTGCCTGCCCCAGACTGACTTTGCGGAAATAGTCGATGATGTCTTCCGCCTTGTCTGTCGCATTATTCAAGAGGGCGATGCGCGTCAGTTCCTTGTTCACCATCGTCCTTTGCTCCAAATCCTTCAGGGTATTTTCAAACTGGACTTTAGATGCAGCTATTGTCTGTTCTGCATCGTTCAACTGTTGGCTCAATTGCTCTATCTCCTGCTTCTTCTGCTCCAGTTCTTGCGTTCGCCAGAGTATTTCTTCTTTTCTAGATTTAAGCAGCTGGTCTTTGCCCACGATTTCTTCCATGAACTTCTTTCTCCTGAAACTATAGAATGCCACTAGTCCAAGAACGATACTGAGCAGGGAGAGAACCGATACGGTGGAGATGAAAATGATACTTTCGTCCCGCTGCTTGATGGCTTCTTCTGCCTCTTTGTCACGATGATAGATGTATTCGACCCTCGCTCTTTGTGTCTGCTCGAATGCCCGCTGGGCGATAATCGAGTCGTTTGTCTCATATAATCGACACCCCCACTGTGCAGCTTGCAGGAGATTCCCCTTTTGCAAGTAGCACCGCTGCAGGCCGGCAGAAGCCTCATATCTTCCTGCTATACTTTTCTCCTTGTCATAATAGTTTTGATAATGACAGATGGCCGAGTCCGTATTGTATGCATATTCGTGGAACTTAGCCAAGCATATCTCATAGTTATTTGGCCGCTGGTTTTCCGGCAATTGCTTTAATTGCAGTAACAAAGTGTCAATCTTTTCGTAATGATTGTACTTGGAATAGATAGCCATCATATACGACAGGACGCGACCATACTTTGGCGGGAAGCCCTCCTCACAGATCACCTTGTATGCCTGGTCGCAGAACTGGAGGCAATGGAGGGTGTCGTTCAGGTGATGATACGCGGATGCCGCATCCATCAGGTAGCATCCCAGGTTTCGTCCGCTCTCTCCGTCGTCATTCACCCCTCCTTTTGCTAGCCCCACCGCTTGCAGCGCTACATTCAGTTCCTCCTCATAATTGAGCCCGAGCATGTAGAGATACCTTAATTGCGAGAGGCTGTTTTGCCATATCACCGTATCTGCTGCCTTGCTTTGTTTTGCAATATCAACAGCTGTGAGAAAATGATTCACCGCCCTCGGGTAGTCTTTCAGGTCGCGATAGGCACTGCCCATATAATAGTAGGCGCGTTCTCGGTCAATGGCATTCTTCCTGCCGGAAAAGTATTCCAAGGTCTGCAAGGCAGAATCGGGGGAGGACGGAATAGCATCGCATTTGTCGCGCAGGCGAATCGTCAGCAGGTTGTACTTCTGTCGGACATACTCCGAGGATTGCCGGACAGAATCCTGCAACCTTCCGGCGCGCGTTTGGGCCTCCGACAGGGAGCGCTCGCACTGCTGCCACGTTTGTTCAATGCTGTCCAACAACTGCTGTTCCTCTTTGTCGCTACCGCAAGAGCAAAGTATCAGGATGCAGAATGAAAAGATAAGTGCAAAGATGGTATTGTCCTTTTTAACTTCCATGAGCGTAGCGAATTAACTTCCGTTATAACTTCCAATTTAACTTCCAACACTTCCGTGTTCGTTTTATTCGCTGCAAAGTTACGCCTTTCCTATGTAATACACAAACATATCCGCTCCCAACTGCTCCCAACTCTGTAAGAATTTGGCTAAAGCACATGAATTAGACGTTTCATGCGTAGTATTGAACCCAGCCATGAGCATGAACGGAGTCAGCCATGAGCATGAACGCATTGAATCATGTATCATAAATGGACAGAATCATGCGCATGAATGGATCGAATCATGTATCATGAATGGACTGAATCATGAGCATGGGTGGAGCAAACCCTAAACATTACATCATTTTTTTCAGAAGTTGGGAGCACTTGGGAGTGAAATTATTTGGAGGCAATGCGGAAACCCCGTAACTTTGCAGCCAGAATCGTAAAAACTATATTCATTAACTTATAATCAATACTATTATGAAAAAGTTATTTTCCTTTATCTTTGCGGCATTGCTGCCGGTGGTGGCAAGTGCATTCGGTGAAATTGTTATCGGATACAATGCCTATGTTGACGGCATCTTCTACAACCTTTCGGGAGACGAAGCTGAAGTGACCTTTCAGGAATACGATGAATACAATGCAGTTTACATATCTAACTATACTGGCAATATAGTATTGCCGGCTTCCATCACATACAATGGCAAGACCTACCGCGTGACAGGCATCAGAAGCTACGCTTTCGCTGACTGCAAAAACCTGTTATCTGTCACCATACCCGAGAGTGTGACGAGCTTTGGCGAAAGTGCTTTCTATGATTGCAGCAGTCTGGTCTCTGCCACCATTCCGGGCAATGTGAAGAGCATCAGCCCTGATACTTTCTTGAATTGTAGAAGCTTGACATCTGTCACTTTAGGTGATGGTGTGGCCAACATCGACATAGGGGCCTTCAGGAATTGCAGCAGCCTGACCTCAGTGAATATTCCGAAGAGCGTGACCACCATAGGGGGAAGTGCCTTCGAGGGTTGCACGGCTCTGACCGATGTGACCATACCAGGCAGTGTGACCAGTATCGGCAATGGAGCCTTTAAGGGCTGCAGCAGTCTGACATCACTCACAATCGAAGACGGTGTGAAGATTATAGGCGGCGGTGCCTTCTACGGCTGTAGCATTGCCTCCGTTACTCTTCCGGCCAGCGTGACCAGCATTGGAACTGGAGCCTTCTCTCAATGCTCCTCTCTGACCGATGTCACCTTTCCCGAGACCGTGACCCATGTGGGTGCCGAAGCGTTCAATGGAACGCCATGGTTTGATAACCAACCAGACGGTTTGGTATATATAGGGAAAGTTGCATATAGGTATAAGGGCGGGATGCCGGAAGGCACAGAAATCTCAATCGAAGATGGAACTGTCCAAATATCCGGCTATGCTTTCAACGACTGCATGGGTTTGGTTTCCATCACAATCCCCGAGAGTATGAAGTGCATCGACACCTATGCCTTTTATGGCTGTAGAAATCTGGCATCCATTACGCTGCCTGAGAGTGTGACAACTATTGGCAGTTATGCCTTCTGTGGTTGCCGCAGCCTGACATCCATCAATATCCCTAATGGTGTAACCGACATTAGCGATAGTGTATTCAAAGTCTGCACCAGTCTGACATCCGTTATAATTCCAGATGGAGTGAAAAGCATCGGTGACCATGCTTTCGGCGACTGCATAAATTTAACGTCTGTTACACTTCCGGAAAACTTGACCAGCATTGGCAGATGGACTTTTATAGGGTGCACGGGTCTGACATCCATTGTCATTCCCAACAAGGTTACAAGCATTGGCTTCGCAGCCTTTTCTATGTGCAGCGGTCTGAAAACGGTCACTATTTCCAGTGGTATAAAACAAATAGACAGAAGCGCTTTCAACGCATGCAGTAGTCTGACCGATGTATATTGTTTGGCAGAAAACATTCCGCAAACAGCAAACAACGCATTTAAGGATTCCCCCATCGCCGTTGCCACGCTCCACGTTCCCGAGGGTTCAGTGGAGAAGTACCAGAAGTCCTCTCCCTGGAGCAGCTTCGGGAACATCAAGGCAATAGAACAACCCGTTACCTTTACTGCTGGTCAGGTGGCGACGATAATTCTGCCGACGGAGCCGGATGCGAGCAAAGGAATGTACTTTAGGCTTGACCGATGGGAAGATGGTAAGATTGCCTTCGAGCAGGAACTTCAGCCCAAGGCCCGGACGCCCTACATCATCGTACCGAACGAGGACTTCAGCATCGACCCCAGCACTTTGGATTTAACAGGGTTAAGGCCAGATACAGCTACGATAGAAGGTGTTTATTTCATCGGATGGTATGTAGAAAATAAAGATTATGGATTAAAAGAAAGCACACTCGATTTCATTCTTGATACTACACCTGATTGTTATTACAACCAAGAAGGCTTGTCTAGTATTCATGTTGGTCCTTTAAGAGCCTGCTTTTCTATTCTTTGGCGTTTATGTAAAAACTGGGAATGGAAAAAGTTGGAGTATATCCTTTATTCAGCAGATGGCACAAAAGTAATAACTGAAGAGCCTGTAGTCTTTACTGCTGGTCAGATGGCGACCATCATCTTGCCGACTACGCCCGATGCAGAGAAAGGATGGTACTATAGGCTTGACAGATGCGAGGACGGGCAGATTATCTTCGAGCAGGAGCTACAGCCCCAAGCACATATACCTTATATTATTATACCGAACAAAAACTTCAGCATCGACACGAGCACATTGGATTTGGCAGGATTAAGCAACGACACCGTTTCTATCAAGAGCGTTTCCTTCATCGGCTCTTACGTCAGCAAGGTATTAGAGAACCGGGAAGACTACTATATTGACATTATTGATTCCACGTCCGATTGCCTAAAAGCTGAACTTGGCACTGAGAAATCTGTTGTCGGAGCTCTTCGAGCCTATTTGCAGGTGTCTTGGGACGATCCTTATAACCCAGGCGGCACGAAGGGTCCACAGGAGAAGCTGGAGATTGTGCTCAAGGACGACCCGAATGGCATAGACCCCCCAACCCCCTTTAGGGGGAGTAATGGTAAATGCTTTGACCTTCAGGGCCGCCGTCTAATAAAGGGGGCTGGGGGGTCCGGCATATACATCATAGATGGCAAAAAGATTCTGGTGAAATAGCTTCCCTTGCTTGAGACAGATACGCTGGGCCCGCATTTGTTGGCGGATTCTCGTCGGTCTGTCGGAGCAACTACATATATAGGTTGCTCCGACAGACCGACAAACATCTTTCCGCGGCGGAAATTTCAATGCGCTGGAAATTTTGCGGGAGCGAAGAGGAAATATTTTTTCTCTGCGGAGCAGCAAAATCTCCTCCGCACTCCAGAAAAAGGTGTATGTGTGCTGTGCGTGTGTGCAGCCTTTATATATATAGTAGGCTGCACACACGCACATGCACACATAATTAGGTTTATTTGTTTGTAAACGTACCCTATATTTTCTCGGCTCTTCATCTATCCATCTAATCCACAACATTATAGGTGGATTAGATGGATAGATGAGATAGCTTGTCGAGAAGCTCGCTCACTGGGCCTAAAAAATGCCATTTTGTAACACTTAACTAAAACTTACAAAACAGTTAAGTGTTTTTTTTGAACCATTTTCGAGCAACATTCTGTCAAATCAGGAAAAGGCAGAAAACAAAACCTTATTACCCGATAACATGCCTTTATCATCCGATAACATGCCCTTATCAGCAAATAATGGCATGTTATTGATGCGTGACTTTTCCTGAAATGTGTGAGAGCTGTGTTTCTTTTCCCATCGGGGAGCCAGAAGTGAATTGTGAAACGATGCCCTCGTCCTCGCAATAGGCCAGGTAGTTATCTACAGGATGAAATAGTCTGATGTCCTCCAGCCGTCCTTTATCCCTCGCTCTTTCTCTCATAAATCAGTATTTTATCGCGATTAGCTGTTTCTGCGGCGTATGGACGGAGAGTGCCGTCCACCACCAAATCGACTTCCCTGCCCAGCAGTTCCTGTAAGTCCATCAGCATGCCGCCGTGGGTGAAAAGCGTAAAAGGCTTGCCGGAATAGTCGGGTACGAAAAGGATATCCACATCGCTCAGCGGTGTCTCCTCGCCGCGGGCGAAGGAGCCAAAGAGCCATGCCTTCAGGACGGGTTGCGTCTTGAAATAGTCGGCAATGGTTTGATTCATTACTGTCGTGCTCATAATAGCTTTTTTTACTATTCCGGGGACAAAGTTACGAATTATATTTAACATACCGCGCATTCCCGGCGGAAAATTACGAAAAAGGACAGATAGCGAGCTGCCTTTTCTCAACTTTCTGCATAAAAATTTGGCAGATAACGATAATTGTCGTACTTTTGCAAAGGCTGGGTCGCCCCGAACATATTTGTAAATGTATTACACTTCGAAAAAACATGCTGCGTGCATAATTTTTTTCCATTCGAATACGTTATTATAGTGTAAAGTAAATTATAGTGGATAACATGAAGCATATTCTCGCCATTCTGTTTGCTTTTGTCACGGTAGCTGTCGGAGCACAGACATTGGAGGAGGCACTTTGCTATGGGCTACCTGTTGTGGTGGTAAACACCGTAAACGGTGAAGAACCGACAGCAGAACGGGTAGATGCTCCGGCAGGATGTTTAGGAGTTGGCATCACAAATGCCACAAAAGTCCCCGGCCGCGTCAGGATATTCTATCCGGGCGATGCAGAGAATCCTGTTTTTGACAGCGGAGAGTACGACGAGAATAAAAGCGGCATGTTATTCAAACTGAGAGGAAACACATCTGCTCTCGATGGGAAAAAACCATTCAAAATCAAATTGCAGAAAAAGGCAGACTTGCTGATGCGCGGTGACAAGAAGAACAATGATAAGGACTGGGCGTTGATAAGGCCCACCGGCGGCTCCACATATCCCTGTCCCATTGTCACAATGATAGGTAATAAAGTAGCAGAGATTCTCCAGGTTTCCGACTGGATTCCTGCCGGACAGTATGTAAACCTTATTGTCAATGACAATTTCCGGGGTTTCTACTATTTGACGGAAACCATTAAGCGAAACGAGAAATGCAGAATTGACATAGATGAGGAGACTGGATGCATCTCTGAACTGGATGCATATTGGTGGAATGAAGATGTGTATGTAGAAAGCACCCTCCTTTCAAAGAACTCTTGGCCATATAGATTCACATTCAAGTACCCGGACAGCGATGAAATCACAGAGGAGCAGTTGGGAGATTTCAAGTACTTTCTCGACCTGTTTGACGCCTCTATAGAGAGGGGAAGATATCCGCAACTGATAGATGTAGAGAGTTGTGCCCGATGGCTTCTGGCACACCAACTTTTAGGGACTCTCGATTCGGCAGGAAGCAATATTTTCTTCATTCGACGCAACAATCATTCAGAATTGGAAATGGGACCACTTTGGGATTTTGACTCGGTTTTTAAGGTTTCTAGCAAATGGACGTCAATCATGGCTGTACACTATTTCAGATATATGCTTTGGACAAGCCCGAACAAACTTCTTGCGCGCGAAATGATTCGCATATGGAACTCAGAGAAGGAGCGAATCATGACGGAGGTCACAGACTTCTACGAATCACTCTCAGGAAGCGAACTGGCACAGGCAATCGATTGCTCCATAAAAGCAAATTTCAGAAGATGGTATGTCAGTTTGGACGACATGAATACTACTAACAGAAAACTTCACGAGTGGTTCCCGACAAGAACAAAAGAAATAGACTCGCTGATGACCACACTCAATACTGTTGACGGGGACTTTACATACGATCCTTTTTTAGATGGCATAAAGGAGGTGGAACAAACCTGCACATACGCAAACACACACAAGGTCATTCAAGGGAAGCATCTCTACATCATCCGAAACGACGAAACTTACTCTGTTGACGGAAAAAGGATAAAGTAATGGAGCTTTACCTTGCAGATATGGGAATTTGTTTGTAAATTTGCACGCACTTAAACGGATACCAAATAAGGTGTTAGATTATTCTGCAAACAATAAGCGCATAGTTAAAAACACCATACTGCTCTACGTAAGGTTGTTCCTGACAATGGCAGTGGGTTTGTTCACCAGCCGGATTGTACTGAAGACTCTTGGCATAGACGACTATGGTGTCTATAATGTCGTTGCCGGCGTGGTGGCGATGTTCTCGCTATTGACAAGTTCCTTGTCAGCAGCCATTAGCAGATACTTGACATTCAGCCTGGGCAAGGGAGATACGGAAAAACTCTCGCGAGTCTTCTCTTCCAGCCTGAATATCATGATGGCAATGGCTGTCATCGTATTGACCGTCGGGGAAATAGCGGGCGTTTGGTTTCTGAATTCCAAGCTTAACATCCCCGCAGACAGGATGGCTGCGGCCAATTGGGTATTCCATTTTTCCGTCGTATCCTTTGCCATCAACCTGATAGCGGTTCCGTACAATGCGTCCATCATAGCCCACGAACGCATGTCTGTGTTTGCATATATCAGTATCCTGGAGGTTACGCTGAAGCTGGTCATCGTCTATCTCCTTTGCGTGTCTCCTTTTGACAAGCTTGTCACCTATGCGGCACTGCTGATGTGTGTGGCAGGGATTGTCAGCCTTGTGTATTGCGCCTATTGCCAGCGGAACTTCGAGGAATGCCGTTACAGGTTCGTCCATGACAATTCCCTCCTAAAGGAGATGACGGGCTTTGCCAGCTGGAATTTCTTTGGAAGTGCATCGTTCCTACTGAACACTCAGGGTGTGAACATCATCACGAACATCTTCTTCAATGTCGCGGCCAATGCGGCAAGAGGCGTCGCTGGTCAGGTTGACTTTATCGTGCGCCAGTTTGCCACGAATTTCACAATGGCCATAAACCCACAAATCACGAAGTCATACGCTTCGGGCGACCTGAACTATACGCACAGCCTGGTCTGCATGAGTTCGAAGTTCTGTTACCTGCTCATGCTGGTCTTTGCTGTGCCCTTTATGTATGAGGCAGAGTTCATCATGCGTCTGTGGCTTTCAGAATACCCCCCATTTGCTCCCTTGTTCCTGAGGCTGTCGCTTGTAATCACGATGATTGATCTGCTGGGCAATTCCCCAGCCATAGCAGCATGGGCAACAGGCAATATAAAGAGATACTATATCTATGTCGGTACTGTCGTCAATATGATGTTCCCCCTGTCGTGGGCAGCGTTTTATGTCGGGATGCCGGTCTATACATCGTATATCATCGGCATAGCAATCTACATACTGACATTGATGTTCAAGCTATACGTCATTAAGGGCCTTATCGGTTTCCCATTAAGGAAATACCTGACAGAGGTTATCATTCCAATAGCAACGACCACACTGTTGGCGGTTTCCCTGCCCGGAGTATTGTTCTTTCTCACCCAAAGGTCGGTGCAGACATCGGTTATTGTAATAGCCGCGAGCCTAGTCTGGACATGTGTGGCGATATATTCACTAGGCCTAAGCAGAGGTGAGAGGTCGCAGATGATAAAGTATGTAATGGCAAAAATTGGTAAATGATCAAATGGAAAAGTCAAAGCATACATATATAGGCTACTCTACTGATGAAACAGTAAGATACAAAGCTTCCTCTGGTGGTGTCGGTTCATCTGTGGTGAAATACATGCTTGATACCGGGCAGGCAGATTACGCGCTCAGTTTTACCTACGACCCAGAGTCTATTAGCTATATCCCGCATTTCGTATCGAAATTCGAAGATTACAGCATTACCGGTTCCATCTATCAGGAGATGAACATTATGTCAGCCCTGAAACAGTTCTTAGAAGAGTTCAGGGAAGACAGGCAAGATGCAGTCGGGCGCAGGATTATTCTCTTTTCCCTGCCTTGTCAGGCAAAAGCGTTGCGCGCTATATGCCGAAAAGCAGGTTTTGAAGCGGTTATCATAGGGCTGACTTGTTCTTCACAACAAAGCAAGGAAGCGACATCGTATTTGTTGTCGCGCCTGGGCATAAGCGAAGACGAGGTGTCAATGTTACAATACAGGGGAAACGGCTGGCCTAGCGGAATACAGATTAAGACAAAGAGTGGAAGGGAGATATTTGTGAATAACAATGATTCTATCTGGACTGAGATATTTCATTCCAGACTATTTATCCAGAAAAGATGCTTCAGTTGTAACAATACCCTGAACTGTTACGCCGATATCGTATTGGCAGACCCCTGGTTGAAGGAGTACATGTCAACGGAAACAGTCGGTCAGACATTATTCGCCACATATACTGAACTTGGGGAGAAATATATAAAAAAAGCCATAGAAGCCAAGTATGTCGTGGCAAAGGAGGTCAGCTATGACTTATTATATAATTCCCAAAAGCCTACAATAATCCGTAAAGAGGCTTATAATTCACATCCTCCTATCCGTAAATGGTTCCGCAGATTATTTGTGTCGAAGACATACAGGTTCTTCGCGAAGAAAAAGCTGTTCTTCAACTTACATTGTCGGGTAAAGAGTAAGATTGAAAACCTGATAACATAATTTGCAGTAATTAACGTTCAAATAGTTTCTATCAAATTAAAATGCACAAAATATATTTTCCAATACATCTGGATGGAGGAAATCGGGGCTGTGAGGGTATAGCCAAAGGAACAGCGTTGATTCTGGGTGAACCGAAAGAAAAGCTTCTCGGCCTTTGCATGGATGTGGAGCTCGACAGGCGATTGGGTGTCGATGAATATGTGACATTGGTTCCGACGCGTCCGACTTCCCTGAAAACCAAGCTGATAAACAAACGTATAAGGCTAAGGCGCATCTTTGGCTTTTATGAGGACTATATCGTAGAAGATCAGTACACTCCGTTCCTCAAGCCTGCGTCGGCGGATGATGTGATGCTATCAACCGGAGGAGATATGATGTGCTATGGTAACAATCAGATTATCACGACCAACGAGATGATGCATGCGCGTGGTGTGAAAACAGTCCTATGGGGATGTTCCATGGGACCCAGTAACCTTACACCCGAGAAGGAAGCGACACTGCGCCATTTCTCGCTAATTTATGCAAGAGAGTCCTTGACATACGAGTTTTTCAAGAGTTTGGGCTTGAAGAATATGGTGTGTCTGCCAGATCCTGCCTTTGTACTGGAACCAGAAAAGGCGGAACTTCCTGAATGTTTCTCAAGGGGTGATGTCATCGGACTCAATTTGTCTAACTATACAGTCGGTGCAGACACGCTCGATACTGCTTTTGGAATAGAAGTCATCAAGTTTCTTGACTATATCCTTACCAAAACGGATAAGCATATACTCCTCGTGCCGCATGTGTTCTGGCAGGGGCAGGACGACCGAATCATCTCCCATCTTATTGCTGGACGATATTCGGACTATGCGGATAGGCTGAGTCTCCTCGATAGTGAGAAACTCAACTACCAGCAGATTCGTTATGTGATATCCCAATGCTATTGTTTTATAGGGGGCCGTACTCACGCTGTGATATCCGCATATGCCACTTGTACACCTGCTATTGCCCTCGGGTATTCCATCAAATCAAAGGGCATCGCCCGCGACCTTCAACTTCCTGAAGAACTTGTTGTCGATTGCGTCAATGACATCAAGCCGGATTGCCTCATCAGGAGTTACCAGTATTTAATTGAGAATTACGATAAAGTGAAGTTTATTCTCTGCTCCCTTGTGCCGGAATATCGGAAAAGGCCGTTCGAGGCAAAAAAACTTCTTTGTTTCAATTAATAACCAACTAGAAATGTCATCTAATAAGAAACTCATTGCTTTTTATCTTCCCCAGTATCATCCTACTCCACGAAATGACAAGTGGTGGGGAAAAGGCTTCACAGAGTGGACGAACGTAGCAAAGGCCAAGCCTCTCTTTCGCGGCCATCATCAACCTAATGTTCCTGCGGATCTGGGGTTTTATGATTTGCGCCTTCCCGAGACGCGCCAAGCACAAGCTGATCTTGCCCGCGAATATGGCGTATACGGGTTTTGCTACTATCATTATTGGTTCGAGAATGGTTTCGAGGAACTAGAAACTCCCTTCTATGAAGTAGTGAATTCCGGAGAGCCCGACTTCCCCTTCTGCCTTTGTTGGGCAAATGAGACATGGTACTCCAAATTCTGGAATATTGACGGTACTATAGAAAAGAAACCCCTTGCCGAACAGAAGTATCCGGGGAGAGTGGATAACGAAAAGCATTTTTATAAGCTCCTGAAAGCTTTCAAGGACCCGCGCTACATCAAATGTGATGGCAAATTGCTGTTTGTTATCTATAAGGCTTTGGAGTTTCAGGGACTACAGGAGTTTATGGCCCAATGGAATGAACTCGCAGCAAATAATGGCCTGCCGGGGTTCTATTTCGTAGCTTATACTTGCGATTGCTCTAATGAATTCCAGAGATTGAAATCTCTTGGAGTGGAGAAAATCATCACATGCCACATGCTTGATCTTAGATTCAAAAAGAGCAGATGGGACATAATTTACGACCGTTTTATTCGCAAGTGGCTCAAGATGCCTATTTTGGTCGATTATGGCAAATATTACAAGTATCTTGTCTCGGAATATGAGAAAGATGCTGATGCAATACCAACCATTTTGCCGAACTGGGATCATTCTCCTCGTAGTGGCAAGGGTGCGTTGATATTCACCAATACAACTCCAGAGAATTTCGACAAGCATGTCAAACAGGTGGCAGACATAATCGATAAAAAGGACGGTGAGCAACTTTGTTTTCTGAAATCTTGGAATGAATGGGGAGAGGGAAACTATGTGGAGCCGGACCTTAGATACGGACATGGATTCCTGGAGGTGATCAAAAAATACTTCAAAAACTAACCTCATCTTTTCTGTAAAAAAAAGGCAGCTACTCGCATAAGGACTGGATGAAAAGCGAAGAAGTTGAGATGTGTCCTGAGGGTGAGACCATTCTACGCAGGCACTCAGACACAGGCGGAACGCAAATAAAAAGAAAAATTTCTGTTTTCCTTTTGTATTTCCCTCACTTATTTGTACCTTTGTGCGCGAAAAAAGACCCCCAAACCCCCTTTAGGGGGAGAAAATGGTGAATGTCAAAATGGCAAATCAGAATACTCAGCAACAATTTGAAAAGGTGATGGAGGAGTGCCGCGCTCTGTTCGTGAAGAAACTGCACGACTACGGCGCGGCATGGCGCATCCTGAGACCCTCTTCGCTAACAGACCAGATATACATCAAGGCCAATCGCATCCGCAGCATCGAGACGAAGGGCGTATCGCTTGTCGGTGAGGGCATCCGCCCCGAGTTCATCGGCATCGTGAACTACGCCATCATCGGTCTTATCCAATTGGAGAAAGGCTACAGCGAGAAGCCAGACGATATGACGAAGGAAGAGGCCATAGAGGCTTACGACAAGCACGCCCAAGAAGCTCTGCAGCTGATGCTCCGCAAGAACCACGACTACGATGAGGCTTGGCGCGGTATGCTCATCAGCAGCTACACCGACCTTATCCTGATGAAGGTGTTCCGTACGAAACAGATAGAATCCCTGGAAGGGGATACGTTGGTGTCAGAGGGCATCGACGCTAACTATATGGACATGTTGAACTATGCCGTCTTCGGCTTGATAAAGTTGACGTTTAACGAAGAAGAGGAAGTAAAATAGGAAGTTAAAATGGAAGTAAAGCGCTGTGCGCTGGACAATACCACAAGGCGCCAAAACAATCGTCCACTTTAACTTCCATGAGTAAAGCGAATTAACTTCAATTGGTGAGAAAAGTTGTAAGATACATAGCGATGGGAATAGTACGTCTGGTGCTTGCACTGACGTTCCTGTTCTCCGGAGTGGTGAAACTGATTGACCCTCGCGGCACGCAGTATAAAATAGAGGACTACGGCGCTGCTTTCGGCGTGGCGAATCTGCTGCCTGAAGGACTGCCACTGGTGCTGGCCTGCGTGCTGGCAGTGCTGGAATTCCTGATAGGCATCTACCTATTTTTCGGCATTCGTCGCCGTCTGGCAACGGGGGTCGCTATCTGCTTCCTGCTTTTCATGACGCCCCTGACACTCTGTCTGGCCCTCACGAATCCGGTGTCCGACTGCGGCTGCTTCGGCGACGCACTGGTGCTCTCCAACTGGCAGACATTCGGCAAGAACGTGGTGCTGCTCGTCTGCGCTTGCATCGCGCTGCGCTACTACAAGCTGATGCCGCATCTTGTGACGAAGAAGAACCAGTGGATGGTGACGCTCTACTCGTTCGTGTTTGCCGCCCTCTTCGCCGGCTATAATCTCTGGCGTCTGCCTGTTATCGACTTCCGTCCATATCATGTGGGTGCCGACATCAGACAAGCCTGGTACGACGACCAGCAGAACTTCGGGCAGTTCGTCACAACCTTTATCCTGGAGAAGGATGGCGTGCAGCAGGAGTTTGCATTGGAGGACTATCCCGACAGCACCTGGACCTTCATCGATACGCGCACCGTCCAGACAGAACCGACGAAGCGCTCTGGGGTGGGGGATCTCATCATCCAGGATATAGAGAGCGGCGAGGACATCACCGAGGCAATACTCGGCGACGAGGGTTATACCTTCCTGCTCGTGGCTCCCTATCTGGAAAAAGCCGACGATAGCGTGATGGGCGGACTGCTGTCGCTCTATGACTACAGCCAGGACGCGGGTTACGGCTTCTACTGCCTCACGTCGAGCGGCGAGAAGGGCATCGAAACCTGGAAAGAAATGACCGGTGCCGAATATCCTTTCTGCAGAGGCGATGCTGTTGTGCTCAAGACGATGATTCGCTCCAATCCCGGACTGATGCTCCTGCACGACGGCAAGGTGGTGGGCAAATGGCCCTCGACTGCACTGCCGAGGGCGGAAGAACTGAGCGCGCAACCCGAACAGAAGGTCGGCAGTTTGGGCGAACGCATTGCAGGCATCCTCTGCTGGTACATCCTGCCTCTGCTCCTCTTCCTGATCATCGATGCAGTTAGCATAGGTATGAATAAATGGAAAAACAAACGAAATACAAACCAAATAAAACAACAAAACACATGAGAAAGAAAATCGTAGCAGGCAACTGGAAAATGAACAAGACCCTGCAGGAAGGTGTAGCTCTGGCTACTGAACTTAAGAACATTCTGGCTGTTGAAAAGCCCAATTGTGAAGTTATCATCGGTACTCCCTTCATCCACCTCGCAACTCTGAGTGAGCTGCTGAAGGACAGCGTTATCGCCGTCAGCGCAGAGAACTGCGCCAACAAGGAGAGCGGTGCTTACACGGGCGAAGTGAGCGCAGCTATGGTGAAGAGCACCGGTGCCGAGTATGTTATCCTGGGTCACAGCGAGCGTCGTGAATACTACAACGAGACTCCCGAAATCCTGAAGGAGAAGGTTGATCTGGCTCTGGCCAACGGCCTGAAGGTTATCTTCTGCATCGGCGAAAGCCTGGCAGAGCGTGAGGCTAACAAACAGGAGGCTGTCTGCAAGGCTGAGTTGGAAGGCAGTGTATTCCACCTCTCTGCTGAGCAGTGGAAGAACATCGTGATTGCCTACGAACCCATCTGGGCCATCGGAACAGGCAAGACCGCTACCGCAGAGCAGGCAGAAGAGATTCACGCCTACATCCGCAAATGCGTTGCCGATGTCTATGGCGCTCAGGCAGCCGACGACACCAGCATCCTCTACGGCGGTTCCTGCAAGGCCAGCAACGCTCCCGAACTCTTCGGCAAACCCGATATCGATGGCGGCCTGATTGGCGGCGCAAGCCTCAAGGCTCCCGACTTCAAGGGTATTATCGACGCTTGGAAATAAAATGAAGTACGCCTTTGCCCTTACACTTTGGCTGAGTGTTCTGATGCTGAGCGCCCAGCAGACATTTACCGACAAACTGCAGCAAGTAGTTGAGTCGGCGGGCAGAATTATCCTGCATCAGGATAAGTCCATAACTGATCTCGTCAACGGCACGAACAAATCTGCTGCCCCTGGGCAGAAGAGACAGGTTGACGGAACCACACCGCAGTATTCCGATACGACGGGTTTGGACAGCCTTTCGCTCGGGTCAAAGGTCAAGATGAATGGGTTTCGCATTCAAGTGTACTTCGGCGACAATTCCCGCAAAGGAAAAACTGAAGCGCGGGCTGCAGGTCTGCGCTTCAGGGACTCCTTCCCGCAGTATGCTGTCTATGTGAGCTTCGTTTCGCCTCACTGGAAATGCCAGGCTGGCGACTTCCGGACGATGGAAGAGGCCAGCGAAGTTCTCCGACAGATTCGCGAAATGGGTATCTTCCGCGAAGCCGTCATTGTGAAAAGTAAGATAAACGTAAGACTTTGAAGGGTTTAAAAGTTTAAGCGTTTAAAAGTTTAAGAATTAAGGCGTTAAAATGTTAAAACATTAAATGGAAGAACCTTATAAGCACGAACTGACACCTGCCCAGGTGCAAATCTCAGAGCATATCCGTGCCATACTCGACATTCTCGGTGAGGATGCACAGCGCGAAGGTCTCCTCAAGACACCGAAGCGTGTGGCCCGGGCAATGACCTTCCTGACATGCGGCTACGAGCAAGACCCTGTTGCGATACTCAACTCCGCTAAATTCAACGAGGACTACCGTCAGATGGTCATCGTGCGCGACATCAATTTCTACTCACTTTGCGAGCATCACATGCTGCCGTTCTACGGCAAGGTACATGTGGCGTATATCCCCGACGGACAGGTGACGGGATTGAGCAAGATAGCTCGCGTGGTGGATTGCTTTTCGCATCGTCTGCAGATTCAGGAACGCATGACGAAGCAGATTCGCGAGTGCATACAGGAGGCTCTCCAGCCACTGGGCGTGATGGTTGTCGTCGAGGCCCAGCACATGTGCATGCAGATGCGAGGCGTTCAGAAGCAGGGCAGCATCACCACAACCAGTGACTTCTGCGGCGCTTTCAATCAGGCCAAGACTCGCGAAGAGTTCCTCCAGCTCATCAGAGCATAATCCACCCTAAACGACCAAACGACAAATTTCCTAAACAACCAATAAATGAAAAAACTCCTATTAGGTGACGAGGCAGTCGCTCTGGGTGCCATCAACGCCGGATTGAGCGGCGTGTATGCATATCCGGGGACACCGAGCACCGAAATCACTGAATACATTCAAAATCATCCTCTTGCAAAAGAACGCGGCGTACATTCCCGTTGGTGTACCAACGAAAAGACCGCGATGGAAGCAGCCCTCGGTATGTCGTATGCCGGCAAGAGGGCTTTGGTTTGCATGAAGCATGTCGGCATGAATGTTTGTGCCGATGCTTTCGTCAACAGCGCTATTACTGGCGTGAAGGGCGGCCTTATCGTGTTGGCTGCCGACGACCCCTCGATGCACTCCTCGCAAAACGAACAGGACTCGCGCTTCTATGCTAAGTTCGCACTCGTTCCATGCCTCGAACCCTCTAACCAACAGGAGGCCTACGACATGATGGCATACGGTTTCGACTTGTCGGAGAAGCTGGGCGAACCCATCGTACTTCGTGTCGTGACCCGATTGGCTCATTCTCGTGCCGCTGTCGAAGTTACCGAACCAAAGGCAGAGAAACTCCTCTCGCCTTCCACCGACCAGTGGGTTCTCCTGCCGGGCATCGCAAGGAAGAAGTATGTAGCTCTTCTGGGAAAGCAGGATGCGATGAAGCAGGCATCGGCAGAGAGTCCTTATAATAAGGTTGAGACTTCTGCCTCCAAGACGGGTATCCTGACTTGTGGCATTGCCTACAACTATGTGAAGGAAGCTCTTGGTAACGATGCCAATCTTGTGAAGATTTCGCAATATCCCCTGCCCGAAGAGAAGATAAAGGCACTGGCTGCAAATTGTGATGACCTGCTCGTCATTGAAGACGGACAGCCTGTCGTAGAGGAACTGGTGAAGGGCTTGCTTGGTGCGGGCTATCCCGTAAAGGGACGCTTGACTGGTGACCTGCCTCGTACTGGCGAACTCAATCCCGACAATGTGGCAAAGGCACTCGGAAAGGCAACAGGTGCAGTCTTTGCTCCTGCCAAGAACATGGCGGCACGTCCCCCTCAGCTCTGTCAGGGCTGTGGCCATAGGGATGTCTATGCCGCGCTGAATCAAGTGCTGGCCGACTATCCCGAGCATCGCGTCTTTGGCGACATCGGTTGCTATACGCTTGGTGCGCTGCCTCCTTTCCAGAGTCTTTCGTCCTGTGTAGATATGGGCGCCAGTATCACGATGGCAAAGGGCGCTGCCGATGCAGGACTCTTCCCTGCTGTAGCCATCATCGGTGACTCGACTTTTACCCATAGCGGTATGACAGGATTGCTGGATGCTGTCAACGACAAGTCCAACATTACGGTCATTATCTCCGACAACCTCACGACAGGTATGACCGGCGGCCAGGACTCTGCTGGCACCAACAAGTATGAGGCCATCTGTCTCGGATTAGGTGTTGAGCCGGAGCATGTGCGTGTCGTTGTGCCTCTGCCCAAGAACATGCCCGAGATTACGCGTGTCATCCGTGAAGAGATAGAATACAAGGGCGTCTCTGTCATCATCCCTCGCAGGGAATGCATACAGACATTTGCCCGTCATGCAAGAGCAAAAAAACAATGAAGAAAGACATCATCCTGTGCGGTGTGGGCGGACAAGGTATCCTCTCCATCGCGACTATCATAGGCGAGGCTGCAACGAAGGCTGGGCTTTACCTCAAGCAGGCAGAAGTGCACGGCATGAGCCAAAGAGGCGGCGATGTGCAGTCGAACCTGCGCCTCTCGACGGAACCCATCTGGAGCGACCTCATTGGCGAAGCCGGTGCAGACCTCATCATCTCTATGGAACCGATGGAGGCGATGCGCTATCTGGCTTATCTTAGCAGAGACGGCAAAATCGTGACCAGCTCGAAGCCTTTCGTCAACATCCCCAATTATCCTGACGAAGAGGCTTTGCAGAAAGAACTTGACACCCTACCAAGCATAAAGCTCGACATCGAGACGGTTGCCAAAGACTGTGGCAACCCAAGAGGTGCGAATATGGTGCTATTGGGTATGGCGGCTCCTATCATCGGCATTCTCTCCGTAGAAAACCTCCGGGAAGCCATCGCCACCGTGTTCTCCCGTAAGGGTGAACAAGTCGTCGAGGCCAACCTCAAAGCTTTTGACGCAGGCGTACAAGCCGGATCGAAATAATTTTATTAATCAGGATAATTATGATTTATAATCCCAAAATGGAATGCATGTCCCGCGAGGACATGCGAAAGCTGCAAAGCGAACGGCTCGCTGCAACGGTGAAACGATGCTACGAGAAGGTTCCTTTCTACAAAAGAAAGTTGGACGAAATGGGCGTGAAACCCGAAGATATCAAGTCTGTCGATGATATCACCAAACTGCCTTTTACTACGAAATACGACCTGCGTGACGAATATCCTTTCGGCTTGCAGGCAGTGCCCATGGATCAGATAAGGCGTATCCATGCCTCCAGCGGTACCACGGGAAAACCTGTCGTAGGTACTTACACTCAGGCCGACCTCGATATGTGGGCAGAGTGTGTGGCTCGTGTGTTTGCTGTAGGTGATGTCGGTCCTGGCGATGTGGTACAGGTGAGCTACGGGTACGGTCTCTTCACTGGCGGACTGGGTGCTCACGATGGCGCTGCCAAGCTCGGTGCTGTGCAGTTGCCCACTTCCGCAGGTAACTCCGAGAAGCAGATCATGCTGATGCAAGACCTTAATACTGCGGCTATCTGCTGTACTCCTTCGTATGCTTTGCATTTGGCAGAGGTGATTGAGAAAAACAAAGTCGATGTGTCCAAGCTCAAGCTTCGCGTCGGCTTCTTCGGCGCAGAGCCTTGGACATGGGGCATACGCCGTGAATTGGAAGCGAAGCTCCACATCAAGGCTATCGACATCTACGGCCTTACCGAGATGTGCGGTCCAGGCGTAGGCGGCGAATGTCAGTATCAGGACGGCACCCACATCTGGGAAGATATGTTCCTGCCCGAGATTGTCAATCCCGAAACTCTCGAACCCGTTGCTCCCGGTGAGGTGGGCGAATTGGTCATCACATCCCTTTGCAAAGAGGCAATGCCTATCCTTCGCTATCGTACCCGCGACCTTTCAAGCCTCAACTACGAACCCTGCAAGTGCGGACGCACCGCTGTCAGGTTGGGTAAGGTGCTGGGCCGCAGCGACGATATGCTCATCATTCGTGGCGTAAACGTCTTCCCAAGTCAGATTGAGACTGTGCTCACCGAATTCCCTGCCTTCACACCTCAGTACTTCATCACTGTGGACCGCAAGGGTAACGAGGATACTTTCGACCTTGATGTGGAATTGCGCGAAGAGTTCTTCTCGCCGAATCCTGGCAAGCAGATGCCATTCATTAAGCCGCTCTACGACCGCCTCGTATCGCTTACCGGCATCAAACCCAACATCCACATACAGCCACCAGGGACCATCCAGCGTTCTACGGGCAAGGCTAAGCATGTGAATGATAAACGAGACTTCTCAAATTGGAAGTAGGAACCCCCTAACCCCCTTTAGGGGGAACTTAAATAGTTAAATTGTAAATAAAACACATTGTGTTAAACAAAGAACAGGTAAACAATATTATTGACGCGATGGGGCTTGGGGATTTCTCCCAAGCCACCATACGTGATATACAGGCTCTTTCCCGTGTCCTCGAAGAAAAGACCGGAGAAGAAGTAATCCATTTGGAAATGGGCGTGCCGGGACTGCAACCTTCTGAGATTGCCTTGAAGGCAGAAGCAGAAGCCCTTCGGAACGGCTGCGCTACGATCTATCCGCCAAACGGTGGTATTCCTCGTATCAAAAAGGCGGCTTCTGATTTCGTGAAAGCCTTTATCGGAGTTGATGTTGCTCCCGAAGGGTGTGTGCCGACGACGGGCAGTATGCAAGGCACCTTCGCCACCTTTACGGCGATTCATCATGCCTTCGCCGGTACGAAGCAGGACACAGTGTTGCTCATCCAACCCGGTTTTCCTGTGCAGACCACACAGTGCGACGTGATTGGTTTGAAGCACGAAGCCCTCGATATCTATAACTACCGAGGTGAGGCCCTAACCAAGAAACTGGAAGAAATTGTTGCAAAGGGAAATATTTGTGCCGTTGTTTATTCCAATCCTAACAATCCCTCTTGGGTTTGTTTCACTGAGGAGGAACTGCGAGGTATCGGGCAGATTGCCACGAAGTATGATATCCTTGTCTTGGAAGATTTGGCATATTTCGCGATGGACTTCCGCCGCGACCTTTCGCATCCTTTCCAAGAACCTTTCCAAGCGACAGTTGCTCGTTATACCGACAACTATGTACTCTGGGTTTCAGCATCGAAGGCATTCTCTTATGCAGGTCAGCGCATCGGCGTGACTTGTATCTCGAACAAACTCTTCCACCGTACTTATGCTCCTTTGAAGGAAAAGTTTGGCGTGGGCACCTTCGGCGATTTCTTCGTGGGACGATTGATGTACACGCTTTCCAGCGGTACGACCCACTCCGTTCAGCATGCCATGTCGGCTCTGATGGAGGCTGCCGTCAGGGGAGAATATAATTTCCTCGATGATGTGCGTGAATACGGCCGTCGGGCCAAGTTTATGAAAGACGTGTTGCTTGCTAACGGCTTCTATCTTGTTTACGACAATGATATGGGCGCTCCTTTGGCAGACGGCTTCTACTTCACCGTGCAGTATCCCGGCATGAATGACCTGCAGTTGACGCGGGAATTGATGACCTATGGCATTGCCGTATATCCATTGGATACGATGGGCTCTACGCAGCAAGGTGTTCGCATTTGCACGTCATTCTTCCGGCGCGAGCAAGAGAAGCTCTTTACTGAGCGCATTTCACAATTCCACAAAGAGCATCAATAATGTTTCGTTATTGATACGGCATTCGAATACCCAACTTCTCTACATATAATAAATAAAGGAAGCCTCACCATTCGGTAAGGCTTCCTTTATTTTGTTAGGTTTGTTTCTGCTTACTTGATTGTAACGTAAACTATACGCTGAGATTCTGGACCAGCTGCACCGTGAGCGTTGATGTCAGTAACCTTCACACCGCGATCCTCGAGGTATGCCTTAACTGCATCGCAACGACGCTGTGACAGCTTCTGGTTGTATGCCTTAGCACCTTCGGGAGAAGCATAGCCATCGATAGCAACAACAGTACCCTTATCAATAGCATTCAACTTAGCCTTTGCGGTGTTGGTGAGGATAGCCTTGTTCTGAGCGAACTCGATGGTAACGCCGCCATTGTTCTTGGTGACAACCTTCTCGACAACCTTCTCGACAACCTTCTCGACGGGCTTCTCAACAACCTTCTCGACAACCTTGGTAACCTCAACGGGCTTAACCTCGGTGAAGTGATGAGTGCCGTTGCTGGTCTTGAAGTGATAAGTTACACCAGCGGTAATTTGGCCAATGCAGTTGTGACCATAAGCTAAGCAACCGCTTTCGTTGTCACATACAACAGGCATACCAATTCCTGGGTTTCCACGAACAATATCGTTGTCTCGGCTGGTCTTGAGGACAACTGCAGGACGGAGGCTGATAGTCCATGCTTTCTTCTCACCAAGATTGAAATCGAAGTCAAAACCGAACTTGAAGTTGCAACGATTCAAATCATTGCTGCTCTTTGTGGTAACTTCACCAGGCCAGAAGAAACGAGTATAGCCGACACCACCACGAGCCTGAATCTCGAAGAAACGGGGAGAACCCTTATAACCACCGAACCAGTTCATGAGGTTAATCTTTGTGTTTGCAAAGACGCTAGCATTGTCAACAATGTTGGCGCTCTTAGCACCCCAGTTCCAGTTGGCATCATCGTTGAAGCCTGCCTGCAGCTGGAATTCCAAACTCAGAACGGGAGTGATGCCCTTGGTGAAGTTGATGCCTGCTACACCACCATTGGGAGTGTCCCAATCATGAAGGTTGGTACTTACGCCACCTTCTGCACCAATTGACCAATTGTCGAAAAACTTGTGACCAGTGTACTGAGCACTGGCTGCCATTGCCATGCCAAACATAGCAACGAGCACGAGAGTAATCTTTTTCATGTTTTTAAAATTTATTAACATTATTTATGTCCTTTTTTACTTTCAATAAAGTTATTTAACATGCTTTAAGTCGCCGCAAAGTTACAACATTATTTAATATCGTGCAAGAAAAATGTAAATTTTTTATGCGTTTTAGGCCTTTGTTACGCTGTTTTTGCTCTTTTTATGTGTCAGATAGGGGTAAAATATGCGAGAAATGCGGTTATTCCTCAGATTTCTTCGGTTTATCCTTTACAACGAGGATTGACAACTCATAAAGCACATAAAGAGGAATGAACACAAGCATAAGTGTGAAGGGGTCACCGCTGGGAGTAATGATGGCAGCAGAGATAAGGAGAACGACAACGGCGTGTCGCTTATATTCGCGGAGGAAACTTTTGCGCAGAATACCAAACAGACTCAGTAACCAAGCCAACAGCGGCATTTCAAAGACAATGCCCATGACAAGGATGAGCATCGTGAAGTTGTCGATGTAGCTCTGAAGGTTGATTTGGTTGGTAATGCTGGGGCTCAGGTTATACTCGACGAGGAAACGGAAAGTGAAGGGGAAAACCAGTGTATAGCCTATGGCGCAACCGAGGTAGAACATAATGGTGCCACCAAGGAAGGCTGGACGCAAGTGCTTTATCTCGTCTTCGAAAAGTGCAGGCTCGATGAACTTCCATACCTCCCATATGAAGTAGGGGAAAGCGATGACAGCAGCCAGCGAGATGGATGTCGAGATATGCGTCATAAACTGACTGGCGACGTTGATGTTGATAATCTGTACGTCGAAGTCCTGCGAAAGTTTCACGATGCCACCGCCAATGCTATTGAGCCATCGATAAATAAAGAAGTCGTTGCTAGTGGGAGCAAGGATGAAACGGTCGAAGATGTAGGGCATGGCAATGAATGTGCCAACCATGATGACGGCCAATACACAAGCACTACGAAACAATGCCCAACGCAGTACTTCCAGATGGTCCCAAAATGACATCGCGCCCTCTTGCTCTTCTGTCTCTTCTAACTGTTCTGCTTTGCTTTTATCTTCTAATTCCATAACAGAAATAATTCATAGTTCATAGTTCATAGTTGGGCTACGCCTCGAATCAGTCGAGATGAAAAACTATGAATTATGGACTATGAACTATGAACTAAAAATCACTTATTTGTCGTAACTTGCTTTGACAAACTTTGCTGCTTTGAGGTAGTCGGCGCAAACCTTCATGCCATCCAGAATGTTGGGCCTGTTACTTCCTTCCAACTCAACGACTAAAGCCTTCAATCCTGCAACGTCGGCATTGTTGAAAATGGCGTCGAAACCGACCATGCCACTTTCTCCAAATTCCTTATGGTCCTTAATGTGGAGCAGGGTGAAACGGCCTGGATACTTCTTGAAGTACTCTACGGGGCTTACTTGTCCGCGAACAGCCCAGTAAACGTCCATCTCAAAGAATACCTTTTCGGGATCGGTGTGTTCAACCATATAGTCATACCACACCTTGTTCTCGACCTTGTTAAACTCGTGTGAGTGGTTGTGGTAGCCGAACTTCATGCCTGCTGCGTTTACCATCTCGCCTACCTTGTTCAGATAGTTGCAGATAACTTCAGCTTCAGCCAAAGTCTTCGGGAAATTGACACCTGGATTTACGATGTACTTCATGCCTGCACGCTTGTGAGCGTCAATGCATTGTTCCCACCACTTCAAGGCGCCGTCAAAATTGCCGGATTTCAGTTCGTCGCCACTCAGGTTGTGACCAACATGGCTTGAAAGAACCTTTAGTCCTGCAGCTTCAATTTCTGCCTTGTATTCTTCGGGAGTGAGGCCATAGAGCTTGCCGTTGTCGTAATTAGCGGCCTCGGTGGATGTATATCCCATTGCGGCGAGCTTTGCAAGCACATCTTTGTGGTTCTGCGCGAACTTCTCGGGGTTACCGATAAGGTCCCGAACAGAATACATCTGGAAGCAAATCTCTTTCTTCTTGGCGTCGACATTCAAGCTCAAGGTAAGAGCTACCAACGCCATCAGTGCGATAGAAAATATCTTCTTCATTGTTGCGTAGATAAATTATTTCAAAACTTTGACGCGGATGTTGCGATACCACACTTCGTCGCCGTGATCCTGCATGCCGAAGTAGCCGGCATCCTTGCCACAATCCTTCATGATTTCGAAAGCAAGGGGCCAATTCTTCTGGCTGAACTTGGATGTCTGAACGAGGTCAACCCATGATTTGTCGGCCAAAGTGTAGCTCAGCACCTTCACGCCGTTTTGGAAGTGTGTCACCTTGCCGTTTTTCACGACAATCTTCACCTTGTTCCACTGACCGGCAGGATTGGCATTCTGTGGCTTTGCGACAATCATGTCGTAGAGGCTTGTGCTCTGACGGATGCCGAGTGTTGCACCGAGTTTTGCGTCGGGATGGCGTTCGTTGTCGAGAACCTGACACTCAGGACAGCTGATATAGATGGGTTGATAGTTGAGCTTGCCGCGATTGTCGATAGTCTGTGTGATGGTCACATTGCCGGCTTTCGTTTCTTCGGTCTTAGGCTCGTCATTGTTGATGGTAGCGGTTTCCTTGCCCAGATAGAAGATGCCGGAGTTGCCGCCCTCACAGATTTTCCATTCAATCTCAAACTCGAAGTTCTTGAACTTGTGTGCGAAGATGATATCGCCACCTTCGCCCTGCCCGCGTCCGTTGAAGTGCAGGGCGCCGTCCTTGATGTTCCACTTGCCGGGGATGTGATCTTTACAATAGCCGCGCCAGCCTTCGAGACTGGTACCGTCGAAAAGAACATAATAGCCGTCTTTGTCAACTTTCAGCGTACTGAGGTCAACCTGCGGGTTTTCGATAACGACGTACTGAGGCTGAGCCTGTACGCCAGCCGCAGCAGCCAATGCTGCTGCGGCAAGGAGAGTTCTTAGTTTCATTGTTGTATGAACTGTGATGTTTTTATGCGGGCATGTCGGGCAGGACATAGCCGTTCTGATACTTAGGCTTAATCAATTCTGCAGCGAACTCACGTGCATTAACGGGATCTGTCCACTTCTTGTCGAATGTGGGGTGACCATCGTGGATGGAGAAGCCGTCCTTAAGCATAGATTGAACGGTAGCCTTTTCGGGGATGTTGGTAAAGCGCATGTTCTCGCCATCCCAATCCAATACCTGGTTCAGACCCTGCAGACGTGTAGCAACTACGCCCATTGCAACCATTTCGTTGAATGGACCTGCTTCGCTGAAGTCAGAAGCTGTTCTTGTCCAATCGGTCTTGCCTGCACGAATTTCCTTGATAGCACGGATCCAGTCACGCTGGTGGCTCTCAGTTACTCGACGGCATACCTTTGGAGCGTTGGGAACTCGGCCACTTACCAGATAAGGCTTCTCACCGTAGCAACCAACAACCAAAATGTCCTTTGTACCATAGAAGATGGCACCGCCACCGCTAACGTTCAGGTTCTTGCCAATTGCCAAGCCTTCGGGACGGAAGGGAATGATACCGCCATCGCTCCATGTTACAACGACCTCGGGCATAGCTACCTTAGGACGGTTGGGACGAGCAGGATATGTCAGTTTAACAACCTGTGCACTGGGGCAGCAGTCTGACATTAGTGGGGTAGAGCTACCTTCAGCGTGGATGGGATAGCCCAAATCCAGAGCCTTGAATACGGGATGCAGGATGTGGCAAGCCATATCACCAAGAGCACCGGTACCGAAGTCCCACCATCCGCGGAAATTCCAAGGGTGATAGATAGAGTTGTAGGGGCGCTTGGGAGCTGGACCGATGAAGGCATCCCAGTTCAGCGTGCTGGGAATCTCGTGTACTTCTGTCGGACGCTCAAGACCCTGGGGCCAGATAGGACGGTCTGTGAAGGCATCAACGCGAGTTACTTCACCAATCTCACCGTTCCAAATCCATTCGCATGTCAGGTTGACACCTTCGCCGCTGGAACCTTGGTTACCCATCTGTGTAGCAACGCCAGCCTTGGCAGCCAACTTGGTGAGCAGACGAGATTCGTAAACGGTGCGGGTGAGGGGCTTCTCGCAATAAACGTGCTTTCCTGCTGCCAGAGCCTCGGCGCAGATGATGGCATGAGTGTGGTCGGCAGTACCGCAGATAACGGCATCGGCCTGATCCAGCAACTCGGCATACATCTTCTTATAGTCGTTGTAGATCTTCATGTTGGGGAAGAGCTTCTGGTACTCGTCGAGGACGCCCTTGGCATACTTCCAGTCCACGTCGCACATGCCGATGAACTCGATGTCATCGTAGATTTCACCCTTGCCCTTATAGGTGACGCCATTGATGTCAGCATGACCGCGGCCACCGACACCTACGCCGAGGAGCTTAATCTTACCGGTTTGTACGTTCTTCTTTGTTGCTTTAGCCTTACCGAGCACATCGGCGGGGGCCATTGCCAGAGCAGCGGTTGCTGCAGTTCCTGCCTTGAGGAAGGATCTTCTTGACATGTCTTTCATAAGAAATGTTTTGTTTTGGATGGTTAAACTTATGTTATTTGTTTTGAATTTCTTCTTTCTTTTCGGGCTCGGCATTGATTTCCTCTTCAATGTCTTTCATGCCTTTCTTGAATTGTGATACGCCTTTGCCGAGGCCACGCATGAGTTCAGGGATTTTCTTGCCTCCGAAGAGGAGCAGTATGACAAGGGCAATGATGATGATTTCTTGGCTGCCCAAACTGCCGAGAAATAAAAGTTGGTTTGTCATATTATAAATATGTAATATTGAATGATTAATGTTGTTTTTTGGCCTTACTTTTGGGTTATTTTACACTTTTTGTGTGTAAAATTACAAATATTTGTTTGTTTTTGCAAAGTAATCGACAAGTTTTTTGCTTTTTTCTTCAGGGAAAGACATTATAGTACGAAATAGCCCGCCATGCAGGAAAGCAAGGCGGGCCATATTGTGTCAACTTAACATCTTATAAACTCGTCATCAGGACAATTATTATTTTGCTCCACCTTTCCAGAATTCCTCCTCTGCCTTCTGGCGCTTGATGAAGTCGTCGTAAGCCTTGCGAGCCTTGTCGTTGGCAGCCTGGTTGGCCTGTGCTTTCTGGATATTCTCTTTGAGGCGGGTAGCGGAACCGCTAACGGTGATGTCGGCTTCGCCTGCCTTGTCACAGTAGCCGATAGCTTCTCCGTACTGGCCGAGAAGGGTGTAGATGTTAGCCATCTTGAGGTAGGCTTTGCCTGTGAGGTCGGGATTGTAGCCAATAGCTTTTTCGGCATAGGTCAGAGCACCTGTGTATTGCTTGCTCTTGGTCAGACCGTTGCAGATATTCAGGCAGATAGCCCCGCGCCTTGCATCGCTCGTGGCAAGTTCAAGTGCCTTGTTATAGTACTCGAGCATTTTCTCATGCTCGCCGTCCTTCTGGGCCTTCTGTGCCAGACCGATGGCGCTGGTGAAGGTGGGCTCCAAGGCGTATGCGGCTTCGGCATACTGATAATAGATGTCCACGTCGTCGAGGTCGTTCTGCTGCATGAGGGTCAGGCTGGAGTTCAGCTTGTTGATGTCCCCTTTGTAGGCATCGAACTTCTTGGTGTAGATGGCGATGAGCTGTGTGCTGTCGGCTGCTCCGCTCTGCGAGAAGATCTGTTCGATGGCTGCGAGAGGAGCGTCGTAGGTGGCCAGGAGTTTTTCTGCTTTCTCGTTGTCACCGTTTGCCTTAGCCTCTTTAGCCAGCTGGAGCATTTTCTCGCAAGCATCCTTGCTGTCCAGATAGTCCTGCAGATACTGCTCGCGTGTGGTGTTGGGCATAGCCTTATACACTGCATCGCTCACCAGGAAGAAGGTCTGGAGGAAAGTGCCTGTGATTTCGCGGCCGCCTTGTTCGTTCACCATCTTGATGGCTTCGGAGAAATTCTTATATGACTCGCGCAGGTCGAAGTCTTTGCCCAGAACAGCAGGAGCTGTCCAGTTGTAGTACTCGGCCTTAACGCTCAATACGTCGCCCAAGGTGCTCTTTGTGTTTGCGAAAGTGTTAAGAACGTCCAGGTTCTTCTGGCGGAGGTCAAAGAGCTCCATCATTTCGTCGAAGTACTGCTTCTTCTTAGCCTGGTCCTGTTCGGCATTGATGAGGTTGTAGAACATGAACGGGCCTTGCGTATAGAGACCGTTGACAGCGAACGGCGCATACTTCTTGAGCCATGTATAGTTGATGTACATGTCCTGGTAGTCCTTGTTGGCTCCGGCCTGCTGGAACATCGTGATGTATCCCTTGGCAGTCTTAATGCTGTCTTCGTTATTGCCAGTCGAGTGAGCAATACGTTCATCCACCGTGCTACCCGAGAAGTTTTGTGCCATAACACCTGATGCACTTATTGCAAACAGGAGAGCGAATGTCAGTTTCTTCATAGCTTTATTCAATTATAAAGTATTAATTGCTGTTTGTTGTTATTCTGAGGGCAAAGGTACGCAAAAAATACCATTCCGCAAGCGAAAGGTGTCTTTATGCAACGAAAATTGCATTATTTCGGCCTTTTTTAACTTATCTTTGCATGTCGAGTGTCGCGAAAAACCTATGGTCGAGCTACTTTTTGCGCTCAGAAAAACAAATAAATCTTAATTCTTCACTTTTCACTTTTCACTTTTCACTTTTTTGTTGTACCTTTGCAGCGTTTTTTAATTATGATACTTGAACTTGTCCTGATTATCGTTGGCATTGCGGTTGTGCTTTGGGGCGCTGATCGCTTTACCGAAGGAGCCTGCGGCTTAGCACGAAGACTGAACGTGAGCGAGTTGGTCATTGGCTTGACTATCGTTTCGCTTGGGACAAGCCTGCCCGAGTTCATCGTGAGCTTGATGAGCGTGCTCAGGAACAGTAGTGACATGAGCGTGGGAAATATCTTGGGAAGCAATATCTTCAATATCCTTGTAATAATCGGGGCTTCATCCATTATGAGGCCAATCAAGGTAAGGGACTTGCAACTCCGTCAGCACTTTCTCGTCTGCCTATCTGTCTCGTGTTTGCTTTGGCTCTTCGCCTACACGGGAGGTACGATTCAAAGGTGGGAAGGCTTCACGCTTGCGGTTTTCTTCTGTGTCTATATCTACATGACCTACCAGATAGCGGCGAAGGACAGGAAAGCGGCCCCCTCCCAAGAAGGGGAGAACCAAAAACAGGAAATGTCTTTGTCCAGGATAACTCTGTTTATCATCGTAGGTACGGTGGCTTTGGTAGGCGGCGGCCGCGTTCTGGTGGAGAATGCAGCTGCTTTTGCCCGCGAGATTGGCATCAGAGAGAGTGTCATAGGTATGACCATCCTGGCAGGCGGGACAAGTTTCCCGGAACTTGCCACAAGCGTCATTGCGGCTCGTAAAGGCAGTTACGGACTGTCCCTGGGCAATGCCATCGGTAGCAATATCTTCAACGTTGCCTTTGTGATAGGAACTTGCGGCAGCTTCGTCCAGATGCCTGTAACAGAGATTACGCTGATAGACTGGTTCGTATTTGTGGGCAGTGTGATGCTGACTTGGCTTGTCGCCAGCACGGGCCACAAGCTCGACAAGAAGGAAGGCATCCTGCTAGTCCTCTGCTACCTGGCTTATCTTACCTGGCTCTTATTGCGATAGTCCGAGTGGGGATTAGGGATTGGAGAAAGGGGATTTTTGTCCTTTTTCTCGTAAAAAGGAATAATTATGAACTGTGAATTATAAATTATGAACTTTTTTTCTTATCTTTGTCCCCAGAACTTAACCAAAACCTAATATGTCATGAAGAATTCCATAAAACTTTTTCTGGCATTCTTTTTTGCTGTGCTCGGTTTTGTCCCCGCATGGGCACAGGCAGAAGAGCTTGCAGGGAAAATCATTACGCTGGGTAATAATGCTACTACGCTCGAGACGGGCCGGTGGTATGTCCTTTTCAATGCCAAAACATCCTCTTATATTGTTGAGGGTGCGGGTAATACACTCGGTGTTTCTGCAGTCTCTCCCAACAACATGGAGGCAGGAACCAATGCTGGCTATCTTGTCCAACTTGAAGAGGCAGGAGAAGGAGGAAAGTACTATCTGAAATCTGGCCTGGGCAATTATTATTGCAATATGAACACGAGTGCGAACAACGGAACCAGTGCCACAGTTCAGAGTAGGTACTATTACACTATTACGAAACTTGGCTCTGAAGGCCATTGGTCGTTGCGCAGTGTTGGCCGTTATTATATGCAGAACAATAACGGTACCCTTGTCGGCTCATCGGCTTCTGGTGGTGAAGGAAGCGATCGCGACTGGGCGTTCTGTGAGGTCAGTTTCTCTGATGTAGGTAACCTTACGGGAAAAGCCTTGGTCAATTATATCCTGAGCAGCAAGAATATCGTGCGTCTCACCAGCCGCCGCAATACTAGCGTCCGACTCTCGGATAACGGTACTAATACCGTAGGTGCTGCCAAGAGTGACAAAACGCTTGCCCAAGTTTGGCTTCTTGCCAAGTCGGGCAGCGGATACACCCTACGCAATGCCAACACAGGGCGTTACTTGAACGACGACGACAACTTTCGCTCGCCTTCCACCGCCGCGAATACCATATACATCCAGCTTAGCCCCAACAACAGCGCGAATGACGCATACATCAATCTCTCGGAGAAAGCGGACTTCTCGGGTCTATCCTGTCTGAACCTTGGCAACGACGGTAAAACACTCTACAAGTGGAGCTATCAGGGTGATTCGGGATGTGACTGGAGTATTGCTCTTGTGGAGAACTACACAATGCAGGAAGTGGAGGACAACATACGTGCGCAAGGCGGCTTATCGGAACCTGAAATCGGGAAGTATTACCGTATCAAGAACATGGGCTATTCGAATTATATCAACGAGAACATCGGGGCCAATGTCCTTACCTGCGAGGGTAAGGATGCCGAAAAGCTCTCGCAGTACTGGACACTCGTTCAGGCAAGCAATGGCCGTTACAATCTCCAGAACGTCTGCACACAACGATACATCGCCCAGCAGAACGGCACCCTAAGCAGACAATATAGCACTACCACTTCCAAGACTGGTGCCAGCTTTACTGTCCAAAGGACCGACGATGCAATGAATGTGACGTACTACATCCTCGACAGCGGCACAACCGGTCTCCATTGCGATGCAAGCAATGTGGTAGTAGGCTGGAGCAATAACAACAATAACAGCGTCTGGGGCTTCGAGGAAGCAGATTTGGACGAAGCCTTCATCGAGGCAGGACGCGCCCAGCTGATTGCCTATAACGACCTGGTGAAGAATATCAGTTTCTACAAGGCGGCTCTTTCCAATCTCTTCCAGGACAAGGCCTGCACCGTTCTGAAGGACGAAATTCAGGCTTTGACAGACGAAGCCCTTGCCGAGAATGCCGACTATGCGACCCTCAACAAAGACATGAAGGCAATGGTGCTCAAGGTCAAGAACAACACCTGGCAGAGTTTCACATCCTCCAGCGGATACACCCGCGAAGGCTTCGAGAAGTTCTTCCGTGTCCGCGATGACTTCAATGTCTATAGCCACTTCCAGACAATGACAGGTAACCAGTACACAGGTATGAGCAATGCTTTCGGTAAGCTCTCCGGTCCTACTGGCATTGTCGGCAAGTCGGGCGACATCATTTATATTTATGTGGATGAGAATCCCGGTTCCGACTGCACATTGCAGGCAGAGATTGTGATCGATAGCGATAGCCCGGGCGACCACCAGACAGGCATGACCACCACTCTGCGTGCAGGCCTCAATACGGTACTTCTGAGCACAGCTAGCACGCTCTATATCTTCTATCAGTTGAACAATCCGGACAAATACCTAGCCAACTATCCTGCTGCCAAGATACACATCGAGGGCGGTGAGCTTCAGGGCTATTTCGACTATACGCGAGGCATGACCAATCAGGACTGGACGCTACTCTACGAGAAGATGCTCAACAAGAGTAAAGTCATAAACCTTAAATGCGACCGCGTTGTCTTCGCCATGCTTACCAATCTGGTGAAGAGTGCAATTGGAAAGAAGGGCGAGGCAGAAGGCTTGATGCGCATCTGGAATAATTTCATCGAGTGTGAGGAAGACCTGATGGGCTTCAAGGAAGACCTGAAGGGAAGGTTCCGCAACATTTGGAATGCCTTCTCTGTCAATCACGGCTATATGTACGCCACGACTTACGGAACATACTATAGCGATGGTACCATTTCAACTGTAATGAACTACAACACGCTCACCTCCAGCGGCGGAGCCATCTGGGGACCCTCACATGAAATGGGGCATAACCATCAGTCTTGCATCAACATCGTCGGCGCTACCGAGGTGAGCAACAACCTCTTCTCAAACGTCAACGTATTCCTGCATGGTGTTTCTACAACTCGTGGCTCGAAGGTAACCACAACGCTTGATCACTTTGCAAAGGGTACAGGATGGTTCGGTATGGGCATTTGGGAACAGACGCGTATGTATTACCAGCTCTATCTCTACTTCCATGCTCAGGGACACAAGCCCGACTTCTATCCTACGCTCTTCAAGATGCTTCGCAAAGATCCCATTCGGAAACGAACAGGCCCATCCGATTCAAAACTTACCGACGGTGACGGCAACGTCGTAGGTGGTGTTATTACTTATGGAAAGGACGACTATCTGCACATGGCCAAGAAGATGTGCGATGCAGCACAACTTGACCTCAGCGAACTTTTCGAAGTGAATGGTATGTTCGTTCCATACAACAAGTTCTTTGTGGGCGATTACAGCAACTACTGGGTAACGACTACCGAGCAGGACATCGAGGATGCCAAGACTTATATGCATCGCTATCCGAAGGCTCCCAGCATCTGCTTCATCGACGACCGCATCAAGCCCTCACCAGCTATCTCCGACGGTCCCTTCGAAGGTAAGCCCAAGGGCGCGAACCGTGTGGCATACGATGACGGGGAGGTTCCTATCGGCTATGCAGATGTTGGGCAATGGAGCGACTTCGTGGATGAGTACCAGACCAACGGTTACTATTACACCACGACTACCAGCTCCGGCGTAACGACCTATTCGATTAATGGTACAGGTGCAATTGGCTTTAAGGTTTATGACAAAGAGGGTAACCTCGTCTATCTCTCCAACAAAAAGAAGTTCACCATCCCTTCTAATGTTGCCTCGAAGATAAAAGACGGCTTCAAGATTGTTGCTTGCGAAGGCAACGGTTACGAGGTGCTCGTTCCATACGGTCCTGCTATGTATCGCGGCGAGATGACGGCTTACTACGCGGGTGACCAGACGCCCCATACATTATATTATTATGGTACGGGAACAGCCGGCAAGAGCGAGATGAATCCGCTTCCTGCAAACTCCATTGCTTATGTCAAACCCGACCAAGCCGACGAGAAGCAACCAACAGCAGAACTTCTGGCCAACACAAACGTAGTGGATGCAAAAGGTCATGCACAGTCCATCGTTATAGATGGCGACAAGCCATTCTATATTCCGACAGAATTTACGGCTGATGCACTCTCCTTCACCAAGAGCGGCGAGGGCTATCAGGCACTCTGCCTGCCTTTCGACACACAAGCAGGACTTGGCTTTGTGGATGTGGATGGTCCTGCTGACCAGCTTCCAGACGGACTTGTTCCTGCGGGTTTGCCAGTTCTTTTCCAGGGCGATGTCAGCATCACAGAAAGCGGCAGAACCATCCATGCCGGCACCTTCGCTGAGACAGAGAGCGGCTATATCTATAACCCGAATGGCGCAGGATCGCTCATATATGCCGAGAACATCTCTCCCTTCACCTACGTCTGGGACGACTCGAATGGCATTGAGAGAATTGACAACAGACAACAGACAGCAGACAATGGACGACAGTCAATTTATAATTTGGCCGGTCAGCGAGTTGGCAAGCCTACAAAGGGTCTCTACATCATCGACGGCAGAAAAGTATTAGTAAAGTAAACTCTATAGTTTCTATAATCTCTATAGCTACTATAACGATAAAAAAATAATGCAAAAGAAAACATCCCCACAGCCGCGAAAGGCGGCTCAACAAAAGCAGGCGGCTGCTCCTGTCAAGCGCAAAATACGGCTGCTGCCTGTCTTGCCCATCTTCTTTGTTGTGACTTGGATATGGGCAGCCTGGTATTATGGCAGTGTGTTCCATATTAGCCGGGAGCATAGTTTCTGGGTCGCCGACACCCGCATTATGCAGTTCATCCTGAGTCAGCCCTATGGCGTTCTCCGCTATTTGGGCCGTGCTATGCTGCAGCTCTACAAGTATCCTTGGATTGGAGGATTGCTTCTGGCGCTGATTCTTTCCGCCGGCAGTTGGCTTACGGGTTATTGCATGAGGCTCCGAGCCTCTTGGCGCGCCATCCAATACGTGCCGGCATTGACCTACATTGCAGTCGTTACCTTCCTTGGCCTGGATGTCTTCTTCGAGGCTCGCACGGGTCTGATCTTCGGCATTCCTTTCGCGGCGCTGGTGGTGCTTTGCATTTGGGCAATTATCATACGCAGCTTCAGCCGTAAGCCGGTAATCTTCATCCCCAACGATGAAACGCCTCGACAGAACGGTCTGCAAATTGCCGTCATTGTTTTGTGTATGGCAGCCATCATCGGCTTTGATAAGTGGCAGCGCCCTTATGTGCGAGTGATTTGCGGCCTGTTGGAGATGCAGTACAACCAGGACTGGGCCGGCATCCAGAAACTTGCCCGCGCCAATGCCAAGATGAGTTACCGCCCGATGGCTTGCTCCTATGCCATTTCTTTGGTGCAGACGGGACAGATTGCCGAGCGTCTCTACGACATCCGCCTGGACTACGACTCACTTTATGTTCATGGATTCGACGGGGCGCACAACAATGCGAGCTGTCTTTATGTGGCGGAAGGGAACTATTATGGTGGCTTCATCGAGAGTTGTCAGCATGCCTCTATGGAGCAGATGGTGATGACGGGACCGACTGTCCGTTTGCTGAAGCTCATGATTAAGTGCGCCCTGATGCGCGAAGAGTGGGAGTTGGCCGACAAGTATCTGGCCGTCTTGCGCCGCGTTCCCTTCGAGGGGGCATTCTGCGAGAAATATGGTGCGATGGTGCGCCACCTGAATCTGGTCAATGCCGACCCCGAGATGGCGTTGATACGTCTGACGGAACCTCTCCACGACAGCTTCGAGAACATGTACCAGCAGCCGCTCTTTATGGGTTATAACCTGACGCTCATCGAGGGGCGTAGCAGTAATGCCCTCATCAACAGCCTATGTGTTTGTCTCTACACCAAGCTCATGCCGCAGTTCGTCGAGCGCCTCGAGCCGATTGTGGGAACAACACCGCCCAGCATCATTATGGACGGTATCATGCTGGCCGAGAATAAGAATCCCGGAATCTCGAAGAACTTCACCGGCCTGAACTACCGTCAGCCACAGCTCCAGAGCTTCCTCATGAAGATGCGGCCCTATATGCATGACAGGGCGAAATATGCCTACGAGCTCTTCCCACAATATAAAGGTTATTATCCCTACTACTATTTCTTTGGCAACCTCAAGGCGACCAAGAAGGGATACACCAGCCTGTCGTCCAGCAGCTCGGGAGTGAACTGAATTGATAATTTACAATTGATAATTCACAGTTTATGAAGCGACACATATTATATAATGTATATTGTTTGTTGATTATTGTCATTGTTGGTTGCAAGCCGAAGGCCGAGGTGCCAGCCCAGTACGCGGAGATTGACGAGGTGGCAAGCATCTATCCCGACTACATTGATGTCGTAGTGCCTCCCAATATTGCGCCGCTCAATTTCATCGTGCGCGATTCGCTGGCTACGGCCTATGTGGCTCGTCTTGGCGGGAACGGGAAGGATGTCCTCGCTGCAGCCGGAGAGAATGGCGTCGTGAAGATGGACACTACAGAATGGCGGGCTCTTCTCGATGCGAACAAGGGAGCCGATGTCTCTGTCGATGTCTATGCCAAGCGTCCTGACGGCTGGGTGCACTTCAAACCGCATAAGATCAGCGTGGCCCAGGAGCCCATCGATGCCTTCCTCAGCTATCGTCTCATCGAGCCCGGGTACGAGCTGTATCGTCAGCTCGGCATATACCAGCGCAACCTCACGACCTTCGAGGAGGTTCCCGTCTATGAGAACAACCGCGAGTATTGCGACGGCGAGAACCATTGCGTCAACTGCCACAACTACCGCATGGGCAGCACGGAGAGCATGCTGTTCCACGTCCGCTCCAATCACGGCGGCACCATCATCGTGCAGGACGGCAAGGCGCACAAGATACAGCTGAAGGACAGCACCATCATCACCAGCGGCGTCTATCCCTCCTGGCATCCCACAGAGAACCTTGTGGCTTTCTCTACCAACAAGACCGGCCAGGCTTTCCATCTTTACTATCCCGAGAAGATTGAGGTGATGGACGAGAAGAGCGACCTGCTCCTCTATGATGTCACGAACAACGAGGTGAGCCACATCATCCGTACCACCGCGGATATGGAGACCTTCCCTTGCTGGGCGCCAGATGGCCGCACCCTGTACTACTGCTCGGCCAATCCCAGCCGCTTCATCGCCCCCGAGGCGCCCGACAGCGTCGTCAACCAATATATCCTGGCCAACTTCGACAGCATCTGCTACAACCTGATGTCCATTTCCTTCGAGCCCAAGACGCGCAGCTTCGGCAAACCCCGTCTGGTGCTCAATGCCGAGGCCGAGGGAAAGAGCATCTCCGTGCCCCGCGTCTCGCCCGACGGCCGCTATATCCTTTTCACGAAGGGCGACTACGGCCAGTTCCACATCTGGCACAAGAGCAGCGACCTTTGGGTCAAGGACCTCCAGACGGACAGCTGCTATGCCCTGACCGAGGCCAATTCCCCCGATGTGGACAGCTTCCATTCCTGGAGCAGCAACAGCCGCTGGTTCGTCTTCAGCAGCCGCCGCATAGACGGGAACTACACGCGCCCCTTCATCGCCTATTTCGACAAAGAGGGTAGGGCGCACAAGCCCTTCGTCCTGCCGCAGGAAGACCCCGAATGGGACATCCTTCTCCTGAAGAGCTACAACGTGCCCGAGTTGAGCCGCGACGCCGTCCACATCTCCATGCAGGACCTCCGTGAGTGCATCTACGAGACCGAGGGCGAGAACGCCACCTACAAGCCCAATCCCACAGCCATCGTGAACCTTGACGGCAGGACCGGCGCCTCGCCAAAGGTCGATGGCACTACAGGTGCAAGTCCAAAGAAACCAGAATAACTATGTCACACCGCCTTCTCCTCTCTATTCTCTATTTTCTATTCTCTATTCCATTCTTCGCCGAGCAGGTACGCATCTACACCACGACGGCCGACGGCAAGAAGCAGATGGAGTACACCACCATCCAGAGTTTGCGCACCAAGTCCTCGCGCCACATCACGCTCAACCCCGCCACGGCCTATCAGGAGATGGACGGCTTCGGCTACGCCATTACCTACAGCGCTGCCTACAACCTGATGCAGATGGCGCCTGCCGACCGTCGCGCCTTCCTGACGCGCACCTATTCCCGCACCGAGGGCTATGGCATCAGCTATGCCCGCATCAGCATCGGCTGCTCCGACTTCTCCAGCACCGAGTACTCGCTCTGCGACATGCCGGGACTCGAGAACTTCCGCCTTCATAACGACGAGACGCAGTACGTCATCCCCATCCTGAAGGAGATTCTCGCCATCAATCCCGACCTGAAGATTATGGCGGCGCCCTGGACTTGTCCCAAGTGGATGAAGATAAAGAGCCTGTCGAACCCCGTGGGCTACGATTCCTGGACCAGCGGTACCCTGAACCCCGACTATTACCAGACCTACGCCGACTACTTCGTCCGCTTTGTGCAGGCCTTTGCTGCCGAGGGCATTTCCATCTATGCCGTCACGCCCCAGAACGAGCCCCTGAACCGCGGCAACTGCGCCAGCCTCTACATGCCGTGGGCCGAGGAGGCTGCTTTTGTCAACAAGCTCGCTCCTGCCTTTGCCCATGCCGGCATCACGACGAAGATCTACTGCTTCGACCACAACTATAACTACGACAATATCGCCGACCAGCAGGACTATCCCATCAACTTCTTTGGCGCGCTCGACCCCGACATGGACGGCCGCGAGCTGGTGGTCGGCTCTGCCTGGCATGACTACGGAGGCAACGTCACCGAACTGGATGACATCAACCAGAAGGCGCCCGACAAGGAGGTCATCTTCACCGAGACCAGCATCGGCACTTGGAACAACGGCCGCGACCTCTCCAAGCGCCTGCTTACCGACATGAACAACCTGGTCTATAATACCGTGACGCGGAAGAGCAAGGCCGTGATGGTGTGGAACTTCATGCTCGACCTGAACCGCGGGCCCAACCTGGACGGCGGTTGCCAGACATGCTTCGGAGCTGTGGACATCGACCAGAACGACTACCACACGCTCTCCTACAACTCCCACTACTTTGTGATGGCACACGCCAGCCTCGCTGCTCAGCCTGGAGCCCACCGCATCGCCACCAGCCAGAAAAACGTCCCCACGGACGTCAGCTACGTGGCATTCCAGAACCCCGACGGCAGCTACGGCGCAGTCGTCTTCAACCAGGGCAGCACCAGCCTGCAGATGTCACTTTCTGCCGGCACCGCCGCTGTGGCTCGCTTCACCCTGCCAAGCAAGAGCATCGTCACCGTTGTGCTTGGCGGGTCGAAATAGAAGGCTGGATTTTAGAGTCGGATGAGCGTGGAGCCAGCTTTACCGACCTGCACGGCATAGACACCTTTCCCTGCACTTTCCGGAATGACGACGCAGCCGCCGGCGATGTTTCCAGCGGTGATGAGTTTGCCGTCTGTGGTGTAGATGCGGATGCCTGTGCCTTCAGCTGCTCCGTCGATGTAGAGCGTGCGCCCTTCCATACGGAACTTCACGCCTGCGGGCTGGTGCTTGCTGAGCTCCGGGATGCTTGTGCCGATGCCCAGGATGTCCAGCAGGCCTGCGTAGGCGTCAATCTCGCCCCAACCGTAATAGTTGTTCTTGTCGGTGCCGCTGAATTCGGGTTCCGGCTGGTGGCTGGTGCGCTCGATGACGCCCAGAATGTCCTCGGGCGTGAGGTCGGGCTTGGCCTGCAGCCAGAGGGCGATGACTCCGGCGGCGATGGGGCTGGACATCGATGTGCCGCTCATGCTTAACATTCTGTATTCCTTGTCGAATACGTTGGCTTTGTAAGCGGTTATTTCCGGTATATCCTTCAGGCCACCATTCTTTGCATTTTCTTCTGTGGTAAAGCTGTTGAACGCGGAGATGATATTGTGTCCGGGAGCCACCACGTCGGGCTTCACGCGACCATTAATAATAGGGCCGCAGGAACTGAATGCGGCCAATTGACCCTCCTGGCTGTCATAATTATTAAATGTTGTGTACTTCCCCGCTATATTTTTGAACCTGTCGCGGTGGTGCATGGCTCCAACGCAGATGATGCGTTCCAATCCTTCGGGAAATCCTATTGTGCCCAGATTGCAGCCTCGGTTTGGACTCTTACCCATTGGCTCGAACCAAATAAATTCTGCATCTGGCGTTCCCATGAAATCCAACTCTACGGGATCTTTCACGATCAGATGCGCCACATTTTCCCATTGATAATAGTAGCGTTTGATATTTATGATGAAGCCTGTCCTTCCATAGGCAAAGTCCTGGCGCCATATTTGTATCGTGTCGTACATTTCTTCGTCCGTTATCTCCGGATCGACGAACTCTATCATTCCAGTGTATGGTTTTTCCTCGGTATATTCCTCCGTCACGTTGCGGGTGTCCACGTAGAGCGTGTCTTCCGAGCCGTCGAATGTCACACCTATCACGAAAGGCTCTGCAGGATCGGCGGTCCTGACACCCAGTCTGAACACCCTGTCATAATATAAATATGCCGGGTGATCCAGGGGTTCGTTTGCTTCTTTCTTCAGGTATAAACACAATTTCCCGTCATTGCCAGCCGAATTAACAACGATGCGCCCCGGTCCCACCATTTTGTTGAACACGGTCTCATAGAGGCTGCGGTCGTCCATGAAGTTTGCCAACTCGCCGAAGCTCCAGTTCACCACGCATGGTTTGCCTGCTGCTGTTGCCTCCTGGAATAGCCTATGGAGAATTACCAGTTCGATAATGTTATCCGGTTCCAGTTGTATGAGGTCGGATTTGATGTTTGCCATCTCGTCACTATGCGCTGCTATGTATTCAGCCAGGCTCTCCTCGTATTCACTTCCCATCCCCAGCGGTATCAGTGCACCCATGATATCTGCCTCGGGCGCCATGCCTACGTAGCGGCCGTTCAGACCGCTGCCAGCCATCGAACCCAACACGTGGCTGCCGTGAAATGCTTCCTCGGCATCTGCTGTGTGCTGGGCCTCCAGCACCTTCTCCGGCGTGTCATAGATTCTGCCGATTTCGTTCGGGTCGCTCTCTTCAGTCATTGGGTCCCAGAACCATTGGATACGCGATGTACCATCCTCGTTCCGGAACGCCGGGTGTGTGAAGTCGAAGCCGCAATCCATCACCGCCGCGATGACGCCTTTGCCTGTGAAGGCTGCGGGGATGGAAGAGTTGAGAGTGGAGTGCTGAGAGTTTAGGGTGTTCTCGAAGCCCCAGGCCTTATCGACGCCGAGGATGATGGCGGAGGTGTCGTTCATCAGCTTCGGTGCCGGGTTGGCCTCCATGTGCAGTATGCCCGGAGCTTCGCACAGCTCGCCCAGATTGGCTACAGGTAGGAACGCAGCGCAGATGCCGTCGCCGAAGTCCTGCCACACCACGCCGCCCTGCTCTCGTATGGCCTTGTCGCCGTCGGTGCTCTGAACCAGAGTCAGGATATATTTCCTCACAGTGCGGCCATTCACGCGGAGCGGACCGCCGTTCTTCTTCACCGCAGCCTGTTCGCTCTTGTATTGGCTCTGTAGCCACGGCGACATCTTGGTCTTTGCAGGCTGGCTCTCAGCCCACGCCATCATGCAGCACAACGCTGCAGCCATCAATAGAAGTCTTTTTGTATTCATAGTCGGTTTGTATTAATTTGGGCGCAAAGGTACGAGTAAGTGAGAACAATACAAAATAAACAGAAGTTTTTTATTTTTATTGTCGAACGTAAGTACCTTCGACGCAGTCAAAGGTACGAGTAAGTGAGAACAATACAAAATAAATTCGTTTATTTTTATTGTTGAGCGCAAGCCCTGAACTCTGTAGGCGAAACTCCCGTATCGCGCTTAAAGTAGCGGCTGAAAATCTGCTGCTCGTCGAAGCCCAATAGGCCGGCGATGACCTGGATAGTAAGGTCTGGGCGGTCGTGAAGCAGCGTCTGTGCCTCGGCTATCACGTGTTGGCGTATCCAGTAGGCTGCCGTGTGTCCTGTCTGCTGGCGGATGACGTTGCTGAAATATTTTGGGGTGAGGCAGAACAGGTCGGCATAAAAACTTACATCGCGGTGCTGGCGGTAGTGCTTGATGATGGCGCCTAGGAACTGGCTGCTGAGTTTTTCACCTGCCTTCACATCATCCAGGATGCGCTGGCGGTAGTGGCCTAACATGCGAAGGAAGCTCTCCAGTAGACGTAGCATCAGCAACCGCTTATCGGGTATGTCGAGACTTGCCGTTTCCTGCATCACATCGACCATCTTCATCAGCACCTTGTACTCGCGCTCGCCTAACTCCACACTGGGACGCGACTCGTAGCGGTACTGGCACTGACGGATAATCTGCAGCAGAGGGTCGTCTATCATCTTGGCGTCCACCACAATGAGGCTTGTCTTGAAGTCGGCGGTTTGATTAACGCATCTGATCTTGTGGTTGGGGAAGATGATGGCGAATACCCTGGGTGCCGAGATGTCCCGCATGTCCTCGTACATCAGGTCCATCCTCCCCCTGTGCCCTATGCTGATGACGTAGTCGGGTGCCACGAAGGGTTCACCACCAGTGGGCAGCATGGTGACGTTGCGTAGTACGGCGACGCCATCATCCTTTATCTTCTCCGAGTTGAGCACCATTGGGTGCTGCGGGTTCAGTCTTGTTTTCATGGTGCAAATATACGTATTATTTCGTAAAAAAACGAGCTGAATCCGACTTTTTGATACAAACTGCCACCAAATTGCTACAGTAAGTATGAAAAACAATCCGTAATTTTGCAGCATCATTGATATACAAACTTCTAAAATAAGTGCTTTTGAAGAAGATACTATTCTTTATGATGCTTGCGGCATCTACTATAGTCATGACGGGATGCTCTTCGAACGATTTGCTCGAAGAAGAGTCCAACGGACAAGGCAAATCGGCCATCACTGGCGAACTGGCAACATTCGATGTTGCGATAGACAGAACAACGGCAGAACCGACGAATGTGGCAGCAGAATATTTTCCTGATGAAGAGGATATCCTGGTGAGCAACTCCTTCACAACGGAAGTGACGATAGACATGTCGAACCCTGTGGCTAAGACGGAGAACGGCGTAGGGGTGACGGTGGAGAACGGTCACATCAAGGCCGATCACGGCTCGACAAAGAATGTTTGCTACGTGGTGAGCGGCACGACGACCTGCGGTTCTCTTACCGTCTTGGGAGAAAAGAAGTTTGCCGTGAAACTGAGTGGAGCCAGTATCACCAACCCCGACTCGGCAGCACTGAACCTGCTATGTAGCAAGCGTGCCTACGTCATCCTGGCCGATGGCACAACCAACACACTGACGGATGGAACAGGCGGCCCCCAGAAGGGCGCGCTTTACTGCAAGGGCAAACTGCTCTTCAATGGCAGCGGCTCACTGAGCGTGACTGGCAACACGAACAACGGTATCCACTCTGCCGACTACATCGTGTTCCGCACAGGTAACAACATCTACGTGAAATCTACTGCCAATCACGGCATCAAGGCCAACGACGGCATCTTCATCAACGGCGGCATTTTGAACGTCGAGGTGTCGGCAGCAGCTGCCAAAGGCATCAACTGCGAGAGCGACATTATCGTCAACGGCGGACGAACCACAGTGCTGACAACAGGCAACGGTGCCTATGACACAGCCGAAGGCGAGGCTAAAGGTGCAGCCGGCATCAAAGCAGACCTGGCGCTGACCGTGAACGGAGGCGAGCTGCGGCTGAAAAGCTCGGGCTCTGGCGGGAAGGGTATCAGCGTAGATACAGAGGCTTGTTTCAACGGCGGCAGCGTATATGTCGTCACCACTGGCAGTCAGTACAAGAGTTACAACGACACCTCTTCGCCCAAGGGCATCAGGGCCGATGGCAACATTTCCGTCGCTGGCGGCAGAATTTGGGCTCGTACCAGCGGCACCGGCGGTGAGGGCATCGAGGCGAAGGGTACACTGGACATTACAGGCGGTGAAGTGGCTTCCTATGCCTACGACGACGCCATCAATTCGAAAGGCGACATGACTATCAGCAGCGGCTACATCTTTGGACAGGGTCGGAACAACGACGGACTGGATGCCAACGGCAACTGCTACATCAAGGGTGGCGTGGTGTATGCCATCTGTTCCGGTTCGCCCGAGGTGGCTATCGACGCCAACAGCGAGGAACAAAAGAAACTCTATCTTACCGGCGGCACCATCGTTGCCATAGGCGGTCTGGAGAACGGTTCACAGCTCTCGCAATCATGCTATCAGGCTTCATCATGGTCGGCCAACACTTGGTATGCACTGACTGTCGGCAGCAACACCTTCTCGTTCCAAACCCCATCCAGTGGCGGCTCGGGACTCGTTGTTTCGGGTAGTTCACAACCAACACTCCTGTATGGTATCAACGTCAGCGACGGCACCTCATATTTTGGCGGTCTCGGCATCGTGGGCGGCACTGTCAGCAGTGGCTCTTCCGTCAGCCTTTCGTCCTATACAGGCGGCAATAGCATGGGCGGCGGTCCCGTCGGCCCTGGAAGACATTAATTTAAATGAAATGAGCGATTCTTCTACGACAATAAAATGCCCAAAGTGCGGTAAAGAAACGTCATTCAATATCTTCAATGATGCCATTGACGAGTTGGGCGAGATATACAGATGTAAACATTGTGGATGGCCGTTTCAATACATTCTAAAAAGAGAAAAAAGGAATTAGAATGCTGCGTGTGGGTTCGGTCAGAGGTTAAACTTTGGTAAAAATGCTAATACAAAAGCTGCCGACGCATTGTTTTGAATAATGCATCGGCAGCTAATTGTCAATTATCTTCCGCGACTGACCGCAACTAACATTGCGCCTTTCCGCTAAAGCGTGTAAGAACATCGCGCCTTCTTGCGCTCCAGTTGGTGCTCAGGCGCAGGCGGAGGGTGCTAAAGCATCCAAGAATTATCAATTATCAATTGTCAATTCCTCCCCCTTAAGGGGGCCGGGGGGCTTTAGAGTGGACCGTAGCCCATGCAACTGGTGACTCCCAGGCTGGTTGCGATAGCCGTCAGAATGGCGATTATCGTCTGAATGATGAATTTCCAAGTTTCTTTTTTCATAGCCGTTGGTATCAATTTTTAATCCTTAATCTTTAATCCAATTTAACCCGGGCATTGAGCCCGGATTAAATTTACTCTGCGTCTCCGATGGGGCCGTCGCCACCGCCGTTGTCGTCACCGCCATCACCTCCGGTGTTACCACCAGTGTTGCCACCTGTAGATCCACCATTGTCAGAGCCGCCGGTAGTGCCGCCCTGATTGTCGTCCACTACGGTGCCGCCGCCCTGGCTGGCGTTGGAGTCCTCTTCGTCCTCCACGGTCTTGTCCTTGGTGAGGGTTGCCACGTCGATGAAACGGGCCTTCTTCAGGAACTCCTTCGAG
>JAFZPZ010000036.1 GCA_017552435.1 Bacteroidaceae bacterium | reverse complement strand
CTGAAAGTTGGCGCAGACATGATTGGCCAGACGCCGCCGATGGGTTGGAACTCGTGGAACTGTTGGGGACTGACCGTTACTCAGGAGAAAGTGATGGCTTCTACGCAGGCGCTTATCGATAAAGGCTTAGCCGACTATGGCTATAGCTACATCAACATCGATGACGGCTGGGAAGCCCCAGAGCGCAACTCCGACGGCACGCTCGATGCAAACCAGAAGTTTCCCTCAATGAAGGGACTCGTTGATTGGCTTCACGAGCGTGGCTTGAAGTTTGGCATCTACAGTGCGCCTGGTGCTACCACTTGTGGCGGCTACCTTGGCAGCCTCGGCTACGAGAAGGAAGATGCTGAGGTCTGGAACAAATGGGGCGTCGATTACCTGAAATACGACTGGTGCAGCTACGAAAATGTGCGAGCCCAAGAGAACGACTATGGCTTTGCCAGCTGCATTCGTCCCTATCTCTTGATGCAGAAGTACTTGCGCCAGCAGCCTCGCGACATCTTCTACAGCCTCGGTCCCTTAGGCGGAACGCAGGTTTATCTGTGGGGACTCTATTGCGACGGCAACAGCTGGCGTACGGCTCAGGACATCAACGACACTTGGCATTCAATCTACGATGTAGGTTTCCGTCAGCAGTTGGGTAAATCCCAGTATTCCTCTATCGGCCATTGGAACGACCCCGATATGTTGGTTGTGGGCAAAGTAGGTTATGGACTTGGCGAGAACACCAACGGCCTTCGTGAGACGCGTTTGACTCCCGACGAGCAATACACTCACATCACGCTTTGGACACTTGTTTCCTCCAATATGCTCATCGGTTGCGACATTGCACAGATGGATGACTTTACACTGAATTTGCTCTGCAATAACGAGGTGAATGCTATCGACCAAGACCTCTTAGGCAAGCAGGCCGACCGCACTCTGAAGGAAGGCGATATCGAGGTCTGGAGCCGTCCTCTGGCCGACGGAAATATCGCCGTAGGCATCTTCAATGTCGGCGAAACAGATCAGAAGGTAGATATGAAGAAACTCATTCCTGCTGAAAAGCCTGCTAAAGTCATCCGCGACCTCTGGCGACAGAAAGACCTCTCCGAAAGCGAACTAGGCTGCATGATTCCAGCACACGGATGTAGATATCTCAAAATAACATTCTAAGAATAGTCTATTCATGCACGTCTCTTGTGGCGAATTTTAGCAGCATTTTGCGTGATTTTTGCAACCTGCTGATTGTCCGGTCTGTACAAACCGCACAAACAAATCAACCTTCTGTCGATTCTCTGTAAATAATGTCGGCATCGACGATGATACACTCGTTGTTGCTGGAGCTTGGATTCGAGATGAGTTTGATGATGAGTTCGGCTGCTTTTTGTCCCATCTCGAACTGTCTGGGTTCTACCGTCGTCAGTTGTGGACTTACGATGGTTGCAAGGTTTGTTCCTGAGAAGCCTGCCACAGCCACATCCTTGGGTATATTTCTTCCTATCGACTTCAAGCGGTTCATGGCTCCAATGGCGAGGGTATCGGTGAAGGCGAAGATGGCATCAGTCTTTTCGTGCCGCAACTTATCGACCGCTGTTGCGCCGTCGCTGTAATGCAGCCCTTCTGTTTGAACAACGATATTGGGATTGTACTCGAGGCCGTATCTCTGCAGGGCTTCGCGATAACCTTTGTAGCGGAGCACAGAGTTGTAAACCGTCTCGAAATTGGCACCGATGTATGCAATGTTTTTCCTTCCAGCCCTTATCAGGTGTTCGACGAGGAAGAAGGCTTTCGTTTCGTCATCGACAATAACCTGAGGTGCATCTATATTACGAGGAATACGGTCGTAGAAGACCAGAGGAATATGCTGTTCCTGGATTTTCTCGTAGAGTTCTGTGTTCTTGTTGTAATCGCAGCGGCATGCTATGATTCCGTCAATCATGAACTGCATCATGATGTCGAGATTTTCCCTTTCCTTGTCGGCATCCTCGCTCGAAGAGGCGATAATGACCTTATAATTATTGTGGTAGCAGATGTCCTGAATGCCATCGATGACCTTTGCGGCATAGGGAGTGGACATTTCCGGCACGATGACGCCAATCGTCTTGGTGCGACCGAACTTGAGATTCGTTGCAACAGGATTCGGTACATATCCCATTCGTTTAGCCGCAGCCTGTATCTTTTCGCGGGTTTCCTTGCGTATGCTCGGATCGTTGTTTAGGGCTCTTGATACAGTAGAAACTGATACGACAAGTTCGCGTGCAATATCCTTGATTGTTACGTATTTCATGACGGAATCGTAAGTTTTCGCCCTCAAAATTAGGCATTTTTTCATTCCCAACCAAATATATCTCGTAAAACCTTTTCCTTTTATTCGTTTAATTCATGCAATCGTTACAAAAAATTTCAATCGTTACAAAACGCGTTACCAATAATAAAGCGCGTCAAGCTTCAAAAGGAAAAGCTATATTTGCAACGTCAAACCTAAAAAATAACCCTAAAATGAAAAGAACCACCATTGTTTTAATCATTTTGACCCTCGTCTGCGCAGTGGTTCAAGCACAGAACTCACCCCTCAACATGGGCTACAAAAAAGCTTTGTTCATTGGCGCACACCCCGACGATAACGAATCCTGCGCAGGAGGAACCATGATATTACTCCAAAAACAAGGTTGCGAGGTGGTAAGTGTGTATATGACTTCTGGAGAGCGAGGCATAAAAGGTGCCAGCCTCGACGAAGCAGCATCAATCCGCCGCAAAGAACTGGCCGAGGCATGCAAGGTGATGGGAGTCAGGTATCGTCTGATGACGCAAATCGACGGTCAGTCCGAGATAAATGCAGAACGATATAAGGAAATGTTGCAGGTGATTGAGGAGGAGAAACCCGATGTGGTTTTCACGCACTGGCCCATCGAACTGCATCGCGACCATCGGAACTGTTCGGCACTCGTATTAGATGCATGGAAGCACAGCGGTAGGAACTGCGACCTGTATTACTACGAAGCGGAACTGGGGCAGCAAACCAGAAATTTCTCGCCTAATTCGTATGTGAACATTGAGTCGGTTGTGGAGCAAAAGCACAAGGCTCTGTTATGCCATGAGAGCCAGAAACCGCAAGAGATTCTCACAAATGGCACAACGACATGGAAAAATTCAGAGGCAGGGAGTCCGAGTGTCCCGTTGCCGAGGCCTTTGTGCTTCTCCAGAAAACCAGAAACTAATAACAGAAAGACCCATTATGAAAAAGAGACATTTATTTTTGTTTTGCATCCTGCTGGCAGCAATCCCTTCCACCATTTTAGCATCACGTCCAAAGCCTAAGGCAGGACATGTGTTGGTCATCGGCATCGATGGCTGGGGAAGTTATAGTCTATCAAAAGCGAATGATATTCCAAACCTTCGCATGCTGATGCAGCAGGGCAGCTATACCGAGCATAAGCGCTCCGTGCTGCCCTCCAGTTCTGCTGTCAACTGGGCATCGATGTTCAACGGCTCTTGTCCCGAATTGCACGGCTATACCGAATGGAACTCGCGTAAGCCGGAGATACCGTCTGTGGAACTCAACAATCATGGCATCTTCCCCACCATCTTCTCTTTGCTTCGCGAGGCGCGACCTGATGCCGTGACGGGCTGTCTGGCCGAATGGGACGGCATAAAGCATGTGGTTGACTCAATGGCAATCGACAACTTCGACCTGGCCAAGGATTGGGAACACCAATCCGAGCAACTCTGCGAGATGGCAGAGCGCTTTATCTTAGAGAAGAAACCTACGCTGCTGGCTGTATGCTGGGACCAATTGGACCACACAGGGCATGCAGACGGGCACGATACGCCCGAGTATTACCAAACTTTGGCGCGACTCGACATTCAAATAGGGCGACTGATTCAGGCTCTGAAGGATGCCGGCATCTATGACGACACAATTATCATCGTCACAGCAGACCACGGTGGTATCAATAAGGGACATGGCGGCAAGACACTTGCTGAATTGGAGACTCCCTTCATCATTTGCGGTAAGCACATCAAAAAAGGAGGAATCATTGATGAACCGATGATGCAGTACGACACAGCAGCCACTATCGCCCATATCTTTGGCCTCGCACAGCTTCGCTGCTGGATTGGCCGTCCCACATTATCGGTATTCAAATAACTTGATATTATCAACTTTACATTAAATCAATAACCTATGAACAATCTGATTTCCTATTCCTACAATCGAGATGAAGTAAAAGCAGGCATCCTGCACTTTGGCGTCGGTAATTTCCATCGTGCACACCTGGAGTATTTAACTAACCTCCTTCTTGAAAAGAATCCCGACCAGAAGAACTGGGGCATCTGTGGGGCAATGATTCTGCCTCAAGACGAGCGCATCTATACTGCGCTTCATCAGCAGAAAGGCGAATACACGCTGACTGTTTGTGGTCGCGACGGTAAAGATGAAGCCTGGAAGATTGGTTCTCTCGTTGAACTTTATTGGGGCATGAACGATCAGGAAGCTATCCTGAACAAAATCGCAAGTCCTGACATCAAAATCATTACTATGACCATCACAGAAGGCGGCTACAACATCGAGAAGAGTACTGGCCGCTTCATGTTGGAAGATGAACTTGTGAAGCACGACCTCGAGAACCCCAAGCATCCGCTAACCGCTTTCGGATATGTTGCAGAAGGACTGCGCCGTCGCAGAAATGCTGGAAGTGGTAAGATTACAATTCTGACCTGCGACAACCTTCAGCATAATGGTAATACTTGTCGCAAAGCCTTCGGTACCTTTATCGAGGCTCAGGACAAGGATCTCTATGCTTGGCTCAAAGAGAATGTGACGTTCCCCAATAGTATGGTGGACCGCATTACGCCTGCCACGAAGCCCGAAGATGTGAAACGCCTGAACGAACGTAACGGCACTCACGATGCTGCTCCCGTTTATGCAGAGGACTTCATCCAATGGGTTGTGGAAGACAACTTCGCAGCAGGTCGTCCCAATTGGGAAAAGGTAGGTGTAGAGTTTACCGACGATGTGACGGCCTACGAGAACATGAAGCTCTCGCTCCTGAATGCCAGTCACACGTTGCTTTCATATCCTTCTTTCCTAAGTGGTTACAGGCGAGTTGACGAAGCTATGCACGATGAGCGAATCGTTACCTTCGTTCGTGATTTCATGGAGAAAGACATCACGCCTTATGTGCCTGCTCCAGGAAATACAGACCTTGCTCTGTATAAACAAACGCTGATTGAACGCTTTGCTAACAAGAGCGTGAGCGACCAAGTTGCTCGCCTCTGCATGGATGGTGTGAGCAAGTTCCCAGTTTATGTGGTGCCCAACCTCATCCACATGGTTGCCGATGGGAAGGATTTGACGCGAGTTGCTTATCTGATTGCAGCTTATCGTCATTATTTGAAGTATCAAGTGGATGACAACGGTAGCAAATTCGAGATTGACGAGCCTTGGCTGACCGACGAAGACAGAGCGCTTATCGCTAAGGATGATGCCGTCGCATTCCTGCATCTTTCTCCGTTCCAGGCAACCGACCTCGCTGCATCGAAAGAGTTCACCAATCAGTATCTTCAATTCGTTGATGCCATCGCTGCCAACGGAGCTATGGCGACATTAGAGACAATCATATGAAAAAGCAACAATATAGCCTCGGACCCTTTGTCTTTCTGACTTTCATATACTTCCTTGTCGGGTTCCTGACGACAATCAACGGGCAACTGCAAGGACCTTTGAAGATTGCATTCCTTCAGGATGCAGGAGACATGAAGAATACCTTCACCACGATGCTCTCCCTCTTCTTCTTCCTCGGATACCTCCTGAATAGCAGTCTTGCAGGGAAATGGATAGACAAGAAGGGTTATCAAACCACGATGGTGAGGGCTTTGGTGTGCATGGTGGCGGCTTTGCTCTGCTATGGCTTATCAGCAAGCCCCTTATCTATTATCCAATATCAATTGCATATTGCCGAAGGTTGCTCGATTCCTTTCGGCTTCGTGGTCTTCCTCTTAGGCTCGTTCCTAATGGGTACGTCGGCAGCTATCTTGCAGGTTGTTATCAATCCATACGTCTCTGCCTACGAACTCCCGGGAACTCAGCCGGCACAACGCTTGAACATCGTTACTGCAGTCAATTCCTTCGGTACGACGATAGCTCCGTTCTTCGTCACGCTGGTCATCTTTGCCGGTGTTTCTCTCGATGAAGTTACGGCTTCGCAGGTATTCATTCCCTTCATGGTGATGGTGGCTGCAGCTGTCTTGGTAGCGTTTTCGGCAGGAAGGATGTCGTTGCCCGATTTGTCGGCCACTCGAGCAGAAGGCGGCAGTAAATTGGAGCGCAGCGTTTGGTCGTTCCGTCACTTGACTCTGGGTGTTATTGCCATCTTCTTCTATGTTGGTACTGAGGTTTCGATAGGTTCAAACCTGAATCTGCATGCAATGGAACTCATAGAGAAGGGCAACGGACTTTCATTCTTCGGAATGAAGCGATTGGTGATAGCCGGTATGGATATGGGCATTCCCGCACTCTTAGCGACACTTTATTGGGGGGGCTTCTTGGTGGGACGCTTCGTTTCGACGTTCTTCAGCAACTTCAATCCTCGCAAGGTTTTGATTGCCACAACCATCATAGCAACTCTTCTCATCCTCGCTGCCATTCAAACCGAGAATCTGTGGCTCTTGTGTGCAGTCGGACTTGTGCATTCAGTGATGTGGAGTTGTATCTTTACGCTTTCCATACGAGGACTTCGTGAATATACATCGAAAGCTTCGGGCGTCTTTATGATGGGTGTCTTTGGTGGAGCCGTATTCCCCTTCCTTCAAGGCGTCTTCGCGGACATCCTGAATAGTTGGCAATACACTTGGATTATTGCCCTCCTCTGCGAACTCGTTATGCTGGCGTATGGCCTTTACGGATATAAAGTTAAAGACCAATGGTGTCTTGAAAATATTGAAAAGTCGAAAGAATGAAAAGACTATTATTATGCTTGCTTGGAGCAGCCGTTCTAACGGCTTCTGCTCGTGAGTTTCAGGTGAACATCACGCCTGATGGGGAAGCTTCTCTGACAGTCTTTCTGCCCTCTACTGATGTAGCGACGGGAAGAGCTGTTGTATGCTGCCCAGGTGGTGGATATTCAAACCTGATGATGGATTATGAAGGAACCGATTGGGCAGTCTATTTCAACAATAAAGGTATTGCCCTTTGTGTCCTGAAATATCGTATGCCGAAAGGCAATCGTCAGATTCCCATCTCCGATGCCTATGCGGCTATGAAGATGGTGCGAGACAGTGCTGAGGTCTGGCACATTAACGCTCACGATGTAGGTATCATGGGCTTCTCTGCAGGAGGACATCTTGCATCTACGGTTTCCACGCATGCTCCGATGGAATTGAGGCCAGACTTCTCCATTCTGTTCTATCCCGTCATCACCATGCAGTATAAGCAGACGCATCATGGCTCTGTAGATAATTTCCTCGGCAATGAGAACGATAGTACAAAAGTGGTCAACGACTTCTCTAACGATAAGGCTGTGCGGAAGCATCTGACTCCTCCAGCTGCTGTGTTCCTGGCCAACGATGACGACATCGTGCCTATCCTGGAGAATGGTGTTGCCTATTTCTCAGCTATGCACAAAGTCGGCAACCATTGCGCTCTATATGCTTATCCAAGTGGTGGTCACGGATTTGGAATGAAGAAGGACTTCCGCTATCATCAGCAAATGCTTTGCGATTTGGATGATTGGCTTGCTTACTTGCCTTCGCCAAAGAATCATGCTGTCCGAGTGGCTTGCATAGGTAACTCCATTACTGATGGCTCAGGCATTTTCATGCGCGACATCTTTGGCTATCCTGCTCAATTGCAGAAGAAACTGGGCAACGGATACATTGTGAAGAACTTTGGAATAGGCGGAAGAACGATGCTCCAGAAAGGCGATTATCCTTATATGAAGGAACAGGCGTGGAAAGATGCACAAGGATTCCAGCCTGATATCGTGGTCATTAAATTGGGCACAAACGACTCGAAGCCCAAGAACTGGCTGTATGGCAGTGAGTTTGCCAAAGATATGCAGAGTATGCTCGACACCTTGAAGGCATTACCAACGCATCCGCTTATCTATTTGGCAACACCTATCCCAGCTTTGAATACGACAGGCAACATCAGTCAGAAAGCCCTCACGGATGAGATATGTCCTCTCATCAAAGATTTGGCAAAGAAGAACAAGTGCGAACTGATAGACCTCCAAACGCTTTTCCAGCCCACAGAAGGCATGATGTCGAGCGACGGCATACATCCCACCACAAAGGGCGCAGGCCAGATGGCGGAGATTATATATCAGCATATCATCAATCAGGACCAGACTCCAGAAAAGCCTATCAATTTCTCGAAGTATAAACTGAAAGATGTGAGCGCATTGCAGAGCGATGTGAAGCAGGGCTATCAGGGAATGTGTATTTATGAAGACTGGCTGCTGAGCGTTCAGAATAAGGGCTTTGCAACGCTATACAAACTCCCGTCTTTGGAAAAGAAGACACCAACATTCAAGCTTGGTAGCTTTGCTGACACCAACCATGCAAATGTGGCCGCCTTTGGCGTAGAGAAGTTCTGCGAAAGCGATCCGCTGCCTTTGGTCTATGTCTCGCAGGCATACAAGAAGACGGTAAATGGCGAGAAAGATGTGTGCTATGTGGAGCGAATCTCTCTCGACGGCAGTTCGCAAATGGTACAGCGCATCGTGTTGGACGATCCCAACCATCTCTACGGCTATGCTCTGCAATGGACGATAGATCATAAACATCGTCACTTGATTGGTTTTGGCAACACCATTTCCAATACAGGCGAGGGAAACAAATTCCGCATTATGGTGTTCTCCATCCCGCATCTGAGCGATGGCGAGGTTGTACACCTTACTGCTGCTGATGCCATAGAAAACTATTTCGTACAGGATACTGACGACCGCTATCCCTCGAAGGTAGTAGGGCAGGGGGCATGCGTTTGGAACGATTGTTTGCTTCTGCCTACGGGTTTCGGAAAGGAAGATGCTCCTAGCATTGTCTATATCTTGGACCTCAAGACAAGAAAGCTTCGTAATATCCTGGATTTGAGAGACAAACTGAAGAACGAGATGGAAGACATCGATTTCTATCAGGGCGATGCCTATATCCAGACGAATGGAAGAGGTGTTGTAAAATTGGATTATAAATAATACACAAAATGAAACAGTTAATAGTCGGATTGGGCGAAATCCTTTGGGATTGCTTGCCTGAAGGGAAGAAACTTGGTGGAGCGCCTGCCAACTTTGCCTTTCATGCTCGCCTTTTGGGAGCAGATTCAGTTGCCATCAGCGCCATTGGTAAAGACACTCTGGGCGATGAGATTCTTCGCGAGTTGGATGAAAAGGGATTGAAGTACCTATTGCCTAGAGTGGAACAAGAAACGGGAACGGTTCAAGTGACGCTGGATAGCGAAGGAATCCCCACATACGAGATAAAGACAGGCGTGGCTTGGGACAATATTCCCTTCTTGCCAGAGATAGAGCAACTTGCTGAAAAGTGCGATTGTGTGTGTTATGGCTCATTGGCTCAGCGCAACGATGTGAGCAGGAATACAATTAAAGAGTTTCTAAAGCGTACCCCGCAGAAGTGCTTGAAAATCTTTGATATCAACCTCCGTCAGCAGTTCTATACGAAAGAACTTATTCACGACAATCTGCTTGCCTGCAATGTGCTGAAGATTAACGACGAGGAACTGGACATTGTCGCAGAAATGTATGGTTATTCCGACCTTTCTGTTGAGGACAAATGCCGCCGTTTGCTCGAGGAATATCAGTTGAAGATGCTCGTCCTCACTTGTGGCGTGAATGGCAGCTATGTCTTTGCTCCTGGCCAGAAAAGCTTCATGGAAACGCCCAAGGTGGAAGTGGCTGATACAGTGGGAGCTGGCGACAGCTTTACAGGCACATTCGCAGCTTCTCTGCTTGCAGGTCAGACCATCCAGGAGGCTCATCAACTGGCTGTGAAGGTGAGTGCTTTTATTTGTACACAAAAAGGTGCGATGCACAAATACTATGAAGAAAAATAAATGGCTTTTGTTGGTGCTGTGCTGCATTTGTGGATTCAATGCTCAGGCGCAGCAATTTGTGGAGGATTCTATAAAAGTGGACGGCCACATGCGTAGGTTCGACCTCTTCCTTCCTGATGGGATAAAGGCTGATGCGCCGTTGGTCTTTTACCTGCACGGATATGGTGGAGGCATTTATCGCAAGAATCCGATGACAGAGACGGCCTCGCACGAAGGCTTTGCAGTATGCATTCCTCAAGGACTGAAAGACCCTAAGGGCAAGCCCAGTTGGAATGTTGGTTATCCCTTTCAGGAGGGTTGGAAGGTTGATGATGTGAAGTCGCTCAGCAAAATAGCTGCTTACGTGCAAAAACGCTATCATTTGAGCCGAGAGAATACCTTCCTGACGGGAATGTCGAATGGTGGTGAGATGTGCTATCTGATGGCTTATTCCAAGCAGAAGGCCTTCAAGGCAGTCGCTCCTGTTGCAGGTTTGACGATGGTATGGATGTATCGTGATTTGGAGGCCTGCAAACCTATTCCTCTTTTTGAGATTCATGGGACAGAGGACCGCACTTCTGAGTGGACTGGCGACCTCGACAACGAAGGCGGTTGGGGAGCCTATATGCCTGTGCCGCTTGCCGTAGGTTATTGGGTGGCAAAGAACCGTTGCACGAAGGAAGAGACGGAGCGAGTGGAAGGCCTGAACAAGGAGAACGGACACTACATCATCAAGCACCGCTTCACTGAGAGCGCGACTGGTTGCGATGTCTGGCTCTACGAAGTCGTTGGTGGAAAACATTCTACGCATACCGAAGACATCAAGACAGGCGACGAGATTTGGAGTTTCTTTAAGAAATATGTGAAATGAAAAGACATCTACTCATCCTGCTCGCCAGCCTGTTTCCTCTCCTTGCATGGAGTGCAGACAGATACATCAAACGCGAAGTGCGAGGCGTTTGGGTGGCGACCGTCTATGGCATCGATTGGCCTAGCACAACTGGCTACACAATCAGCATTCGCAATAAGCAAAAGGAAGAGATGATTCAGTATCTGGATGTGCTGCAGGAGAACAACTTCAACGCCGTCTATTTCCAGGTTCGCCCGATGTGCGATGCCTTCTATAAGTCGAGCTACGAGCCTTGGTCCAGTTACTTGACGGGGACGCGAGGTCGAAATCCTGGCTGGGACCCTTTGGCTTTCGTGGTCGAGGAGTGCCACAATCGCGGTTTGGAGTGCCATGCATGGGTCAATCCCTACAGATGGGCCACAACTGCTGATGGTTGGAATACGGTTCAAGACCGCAGACTCAAAAACGCTAATATGCTGCTCAGCTACACTAACTCCAGCGGCACAACTACCATCATTCTCAATCCTGCTCTCGATGCAACCAATGAGCGCATCGTGAATGTCTGTCGAGAGCTGATAGAGAACTACGACATCGATGGCATCATCTTCGACGACTATTTCTATCCCAGTGGCATACCGACCACGAGCGAGGCAGGCGACTACGAGGATTGGCTGTCTTCGGGTACAGATAAGAGCTTTGGCGACTGGCGTCGAGCCAACGTGAACGGAATGGTGGCTGACGTTTACGAGATGATTCAGGAAGTCGATCCGTCGTGCAAGTTCGGCATCTCGCCAGCTGGGGCAGCCTGCACCGATGCGGGTGTGGCTGCCAGTCATGGCGT
>JAFZPZ010000035.1 GCA_017552435.1 Bacteroidaceae bacterium | reverse complement strand
GTCCAGCTCCTCGTTTGCACGCATCAAGGCAAGCAGTGAGAGCCGTCGCGTCAATAAAGTACAGCAGTACATAGCGAGTCATTTCCGCGAAGAAGTGCGGCTTGAACAGATTGCAGAGTTGGTAGGGATGACACCTGTAGCTTTTTCCCGCTTCTTCCGTCAGCGAACAGGCCGCACGTTGTCGGACTATATCATCGAGATTCGCCTGGGCTTTGCTTCACGAATGCTGATAGATACCACAATGACGGCTGCTGAAATATGTTATGACTCCGGCTTCAATACGCTCTCTAATTTCAACCGCCTGTTCCGCAAACATAGAGGATGTACCCCTACAGAGTTCCGCGAGAATTACAATAAGAAGAAAATCATCATTTAGAATGACTGTGCCATCAATGGTTAAGAAAGAGTCAGCCAATCCCAATAATAGTACGTATCTTTGCAGCGCATTTCTATTAATACTAAAACATATACGACAATGAAAAGACAGATTCTCCTACTCCTTTTTGTGACAGTCACACTTATGGTAAATGCACAATGGCGCAGAAATGTTACGCCTGCCGACACGCTTACATCCATTGTTACCAACGCTGACGGTTCTACCACCTTCCGCATCTATGCTCCCAAGGCTGAGACAGTAACACTTGGCGGCGACTTCTCGGGACTCAATGCTCTTTTCACCAAGGATGCCGATGGCATTTGGACAGCAGTAGTTCCACACGTGGCTATAGATGCTTACCGCTATCATTTTGTTGTGGATGGTGTACGGGTCATCGACCCCCGCTACCGATTATATTCTGAAATTACACCTGTAGCCTTGATTACAAACGGCGAGGACATCTTTTGGGCACAGCGCGACGTACCTCATGGTCCTGTGTCGCAATTGTCGTATAAATCCTCCACCACCGGCACCACTCGCAGTATGCATGTATGGATGCCTGCAGGAAAAGCGGCCAAGGAGTCACTGCCCGTTCTTTACCTCATTCATGGCGGTGGCGATAATGATGCTTCTTGGACCTCTGTGGGTTGTGCTGACAACATTCTTGACAATCTCTATGCAGAAGGCAAGATAGCCCCGATGATTGTGGTGATGCCTCATGGCGGGATGGACACAGAGAGGTTTGTTGACGAACTTGTGGTAGATATTATGCCACGTGTAGCTGAGCAGTATCGCATAAAAACAGGCTCCAAAAACACCGCTTTGGCCGGACTCTCTATGGGAGGACTTGAGACTCTTAATTGCTTCATGGCGCACCCAGACCTCTTTGGCTACATTAACGTGATGAGTTCCGGTTGGTTCCGTTCAAACGATGCCGACCGCCAAGCCAAAACGCAAAAGCTCCGCGAAATTGCTTCCACACTCAACAAGACAGCCAACATTCTCCGTTTTACCATGGGCGGAAAGGACGATATCGCCTACGAAAACTGCCAGCAGATGCTTAAATGCTTCGATGAGGCTGGCATCAAATACGAATACAGCGACACACCTGGTGGGCACAGCTGGCACGTATGGCACTACGACCTGTTTGACTTTGCACCTAAACTGTTTAAATGACATGAAACGCACCATCCTTCCTCTCTTTCTTTTTGTTGCGTTCTCCTGTATCGCACAAGACCAGATCCCCAAGTTACCCGTTGACAGCGAGGCTACAGGGCCAACGCAGCAACTTTATCGCTACTTGCGTGATAAAGTGTGGGGCAAACAGGTACTCTCGGGCTGTCAAGCACGATGGGACTATAACACAATGGATGCTGATGGCATCTATGAGCGTGCAGGCAAGTATCCCGCCATCAATATCTTCGACTTCCAACACTTTCGCCAGCGTAACCTCAATTATATGGGGCCTACGGCCAAGGCTTGGCACGATGCTGGTGGTATCGTGGGATTTATCTGGCACTGGAGTGTACCCATAGCTGCCGACCTGTCAGCCAAGGAGGGCTTTGCCTTCTACTCCCCCTCGGGTTCCCAAGGTCGTCCTGGTACGCTCTTCTCACCACGTAAAGCTGTTCAGGCCGGCACTCCTGAACACCGTATCATCAACGAGAACCTGGACACCATCGTCAGCTACTTTCTTCATTACCAGAGACAGGGAATACCCATCCTTTGGCGACCCTTCCATGAAGCAGCAGGCAATACCAACCGAGGCGGCAAGGCCTGGTTCTGGTGGGGTAACGATGGGGCTGAGGCCTTCAAACAGCTTTACCTTTACACTCAACGTTATCTGATGGAACATGGTGTACATAACCTTATTTATATCTGGACATCGGAACTGGATGATGACGACTGGTATCCTGGTGACGAATATGTTGATATCGTGGCACGCGACCAGTACCATGCGCCCTCGCAACATGGTTCGTTCAAGCAGCAGTTCGATCTCTTGCGCAACAAATATCCCTCAAAGATGCTCGCTTTGGCGGAATGCGATTGTGTGCCAAGTGCCGAGGCGATGGAAAAGGACAATGCCCGTTGGCTCTTTGTGGCACCGTGGACTACACCCTTCGTCTTCAGCCAGCAAAACGATGATGCATTCTGGCGACAATTCCTCAACGAGAGGCTAATACTGACCCGAGATGAGGTCAATCGCGCAGGAACCTATCGCCTCGGCATCAACAAGGAAAGCGGAATCTACGAGAAAGGTGAGCAGGCTGTAGTTACCTGCCACGCAGATCCCGTGCCGATGGACTCCTTCCTCGTGCGTGTGTCATATAATAATAAGGTATGGCGCGAGTTCCGCTTGCTGCCTGCTACAGCAGATTTTATTGTTCTGGAGCAGGCACTGGACAGCACTTGCGCCGTTAGCGTGCAGGTGCAGGAACGCACAGGCAAGCCCGAAGCCATCGGCTATGTGGTGGACCCCGAAGGCTTTCGTTCTGGCTACGAAGAACCCGCAGATTTGATGTCCTATTGGAACGACTTAAAAAAACAACTCAAGGCATTGCCCATGCAGGTAAAGACGACGCCATTGGACGTGCCGGAGCAGTATAAGGGAAAATACACCTGTCATGATTTGGAAATCAACTGCCTCGGTCCTGCACCCGTACGAGCATATGTGGCTAAACCTGTCAACGCAAAAAAGAAATCCCTGCCTATCATCATTCTTTGTCGTGCTGCAGGCGTCAGCGGCAATTGGTGTCGCTGTTCAGAATGGGAGTGTGTACACAATGCAGCTTTGGGCAATGGCGCTCTCAGCCTTGACATCAACGCACATGGGATGATGAACGGCCAGTCGGACGATTATTATAAAATGCTCGAAGATGGGCTCTTACACAATTATTATGAACACAATGCCGCTGACCGCGAGACCTATTACTTTCGCGGTATGTATCTTCGCCTTCTACGAGCCATCGAGTACATGACACGCCAACCGGAATGGGATGGCCGTCGCATTGTGGTTATCGGTGAAAGTCAGGGAGGCGGTCAAGCTGTGGCAGCTGCCGGACTTGACCCACGCGTAAGCTGTGTGGTGCTCAACGTGCCTGCAATGCAGGATCTGGGAGGTTCGCGCAAGGGACGCCGCAGCGGGTGGCCGCAGCCCATCGAGAACCACCCTAACCTCACCATGGCACAGCTCGATGCTACGCTGCCTTATTTCGATGGTGCACAACTCATCCGGCATTCGCAAGCAGAAATCTACTGCGAGATAGGCCTTATTGATACCACTTGCCCACCTTCGGCCGTATGGTCATCTCTCAACAACGCAAAGGGCAAGAAGACTATCAACTGCGTGCCCTACCGTACCCATGCTTGGCCCTCGGGAATCCTCCGTCCCCAATGGGAAGAGCACTACCTTCGTCCCCGTGAAGCGTTCATCAATGATTATCTGAAATAAAAACTAATTATCATCGAACTATGAGATGCCAAAAAATTATGCTTATACTGCTGATGCTGTTCCTTGTGGGGGGCATTTCAGCACAGGAAACTCGCCAGCTGTCGGCAGAGGCTGAGGCACTGCTGTGGTGTCTGAAAGACATTGAGGGCGTGAAGACGCTCTCCGGCACGATGGCCAACGTCAACTGGAATATCAATGAGGCAAAGTGGGTGCATCAGCACACGGGCAAATGGCCGGCACTGAATTGTTTCGACTACATTCACCATCCTTTCTCGAAGAAAGGCGGATGGATAGACTACACAAACGTCACCGAGGTCTATAACTGGCATCGTCAGGGAGGTGTGGTGGCCATCATGTGGCACTGGAATGTACCTGCAAACAAGAATGGGGAGTATTCCTTCTATTGGGGTGATGAAGATGACAAGACAACTTTCGACGTTCGAAAGATATTTGAACCTGAGTCCGATGAATATAAGTTGATGATGAAGGACATCGACACGATTATCTCATACCTGAAACTGCTCAAACAGCGCAAGATTCCAGTGTTGTGGCGTCCGTTGCATGAGGCAGGCGGCCAATGGTTCTGGTGGGGGCGCGATGCTGAGGCGTGCAATGAATTGTGGCGCGTAATGTATCAGCGTTTTCAAGAAGCCGGACTCAACAACCTTATTTGGGTGTGGACGCAGGCAGCGGCATGGAACAAGCCCTACAGTGAAGGCTACAAGTGGTATCCGGGCGACGAGTATGTAGATATTGTCAGCATTGATGTTTATAACAACAATAGTGCCTCGAACATCTATCGCACCTGTTACAAATTTCTTAGGGATTCCTCTCCCGACAAGCTGGTGGCACTTACAGAGTGCGGAAATGTTCCTAAAATCAGCGCTCAATGGAGAGCTGGAGCTAAATGGCTCTTTTTCATGCCGTGGTACGACTACGGACGAACCAACAATCCTAATAGCAATGACTTCCAAAGTACCGACCACAGCAACTGCAATGCAGCATGGTGGACAGAGGCCTTCTCCAACGACTATGTCCTCTCGCGTGAAGACTTCAAACAGGAATTGCAAACAAGTATAAAAACTGTTCGGGCTGAGCAAACATTTGCGCCATTCGGCAGCTATGACCTTTTAGGACGCCCATGGACGGAGGGCCGACGTGGAATCTTTATTAAGAATGGAAAGAAATATATAAGAAAATGACAAGAAGATATCTACTAATTGGAGCAGTATTGAGCCTTTTATTTGGTGGCGCTAAGGCTCAGACCATTAAGTTGAGCACCAACGCCAAAGGCAAGCAATTCGACGGCATTGGAGCTGTGAATGGTGGTGGTGCCACTTCTGTATTATTGAAGGATTATCCTGAGCCTCAGCGCTCACAGATCATGGACATGGTCTATAAGCCTATGTTTGGAGCCAGCGTCAGCACGATCCTTGTCGAAGTGCCGGGTGACGGCAACAGTACGCAGGGTTCGATGCCCTCCCATAGCCACAATCAGGGCGACCACAACTACCTGCGTGGCTATATGTGGTGGGTGATACAGGAGGTGAAACGGCGTAATCCGGCTCTTGCCCTTGACGCTACTTCGTGGAGTGCCCCTGCTTGGGTGGGCAATTACTGGTCAGACAATATGGTGGATTACTATGTGGATTGGCTTCAGGGACTGCGTGAGGTGCACGGTCTGGAACTGGATGCTTTAGGCTGCCACAACGAGAAGGGATGGAACGCCGACTTCGCCAAGCATCTGCGTAGAGCCATGAACGAACGTGGTTTTCGCGACGTAAAGCTACATGGCTTCGGTAACTGGGGCGGTCAGAAGATGGACTTTCTCAAGCGGATGCAGGAGGACTCGGAACTTAAGGATGCGCTCGACGCCGTTTGTGCCCACACGTTCAGCGAAATACAACTTACCCCAGAGCAACGCAAGATGGCAGAAGACATGGGCAAGCCCATTTGGAACAGCGAAGACCACGTGTATCTCCCTGGTTTCGATTGCCTCATCTCCATTGTGAAATGCTTCAATATGAACTACATCATCAGTGGAGCAACCAAGGTTGTCAACTGGTATGACATCGGTGCTACATATCCGTTGGAGCCTTATAGCAAGGAACCACCGATGCTCCTTGCTCAGGAGCCATGGAGTGGGCACTACCACGTTCGCGAGGCACTGTGGGGCTATGCCCACTACGGCCAGTTTACCCGTGTGGGATGGCGCTACATTGACGATGCTTGTCTGATTTTGTCTGGTGGTGGTTCGATGGTGACGATGCGCGACCCGCAGACGGGCGACTACAGCATCATTGCCGAGACGAAAGGAGCGAAGAAAGCACAGAAGATTAAGATAGAGGTGACCGACGAACTTGCCACAGGCAAACTCTGCGTATGGTATAGCGACTCGCTGCAACAGTTCGTGCGCTTGAAGGACATCACTCCCAAGGGTCGTAGTTTCTCCATCACCTTGAAGCCTGATGCCGTCTATTCCCTCTCCACGGTGACGGGGCAGCAGAAAGGGACATTTGCCGATATCCCAGCCTCCAAACCCTTCCCCATTCCCTACGAGGACGACTTCGAGCAGTACAGGAATCCTTCGGAGTGGGGTTATCTTCCACACTATTTGGCAGACCTGATTGGGTGCTATGAACTAAAGCCAGCACCCTCACGTGATGGCCTTTGCCTCCGCCAAACCGTCGGTTCCCACACCCTCAGCTGGGCACCCGAATGGCACCACTACACCATCCTAGGCGATGCCGACTGGCAGGACTACGAAGTCAGTGCCGACGTATATCTGAATCCCGGCGACGAGGCCGGAGTGATGGGTCGTCTCTGCGACGTGGGTTCTGGCTATGGCATCTGGGCCAAGGGTTACTATCTGAAGATGGACGACAAAGGGAAGGTGACGCTCATCCTCACCCGCGGAAAGCTCGACAAGAAAGAACTCATTGGCGACAAGGAACAGCAAGCCATCATCCTCGCCCGAAAGGACGTAGAGGTTGGCGGCGAATACACGCTGGACGAGAAAGAAGTAAGCGGCATAACGGCTATGCAATGGCACAACCTCAGGCTTCGTTTCGAGGGCGACCGCATCTCGGGCTACGTCGATGGAATCGAAGTGGTAAAGGCCACATCTGATCACTACGGCAAGGGCATGGCAGGCTTGATAGCTCCTTTGAAAGAGCGCCGCGTCTCTACTCCATATTTTGATAACTTGAAGATAGTGCCCCTCGGCCGCACAAAGGCCACGCAAATCACAGTTTCTGCGATACAGCCGCTTTACCCGGTGAGCTCGCACAGTATAGGTCGTGAAATGCTGCTCCAACGTCTGCAAAGCCTCAACACCCGTGGCATCATGTTCGGACATCAGGACGATCCTTTCTATGGTCTCGGTTGGAACGACCGCTCTGCTTCTGGAGGACATTCCGACGTATTGGCGACTTGCGGCGACTACCCCGCCGTGATGGGCTTTGAACTTGGTGGCATCGAAATGGGCGATGTCAAGAGTCTGGACAGCGTACCCTTCGCTCGAATCCGAGAAGAGTTGCTGGCACATGTGCGTCGCGGTGGCATCACTACTATCTCCTGGCATCCGCGCAACCCACTGACAGGAGGCACGGCATGGGACAACAAGGATGCCAACACAGTTCGCAGTATCCTGCCAGGCGGCAGCCAGCATCAAAAGTTCCAAACGTGGATGCTGCACCTCTCCACTTTCCTCCAGTCGTTGAAAGACGAACAAGGCCATCCCATTCCTTTTATCTTCCGTCCCTGGCATGAGAACAGCGGCGGTTGGTTCTGGTGGGGCAAGGGCCTTTGTACCGCCCAAGAATACAAGGCACTGTGGAACTGCCTGCAGGATAAACTGCTGGCCGACGGCTTGACGAACATCGTATGGAGCTGGAGTCCTAATTACGGTATGAAAGACGATGACATGGATTCCTATCCAGGCGATGATCGCGTGGACATCATCGGCCTTGATGCTTATCAGCAATCCAATGATGAGAATGCCTTCATCAGTACGCTGGGCAAAGACCTCACCATGCTCTGCGAGTTTGCCAAGAAGAGAGGACGCCTTGTCGCCCTCACGGAATGTGGTTATCAGAATCTTCCCGACCCAACTTGGTGGACACGCGTGTTGAAACCGCAAATCGAGAAGTATCCCCTCTGCTACTTCCTTGTCTGGCGCAACGCCGACCACCATCAGTACTTTGCCCCTGCACCATCGACCAAGGATGCTCCCGACTTCCGCAAGATGGTCGGGAACAAGAGGATTCTCATGCTTAAAGACATTGAAACAACAAACATAAGCAAATAGCAATATGAAAAGGTTATTTCTGCTTCTGCTCCCATTAATGGGAACATTGAGCGCCGCTGCTTGGAGTGGCGATGTGAGCATAGAAACCCCAAACACCATGCTTATTCTGCATGCAGGAGAAGGTCAGGACCTCCGCATGGCCTACTATGGCCCGCGTGTTACCAGTTTGCAAGAATTGTGCGATGCTGGCGCCGACCTCAACTCGTCTGCTTTGCCTGCCTTTGGTACGGTGGATATGGTACAGCTGCCAGCCCTGCAGGTACTTCATGCCGACGGGGATTTGAATCTGGAGTTGAAAGTAAAGGATTATGAGGTGAAGGCAGAGTCTGCTTCAAAGACTCACACTTTCACGATGCAGGACAAATTGCAACCTGTCACGGTTAAGATGTTCTACAAGGCATACGACCGGGTAGACATCATCGAGACGTGGACGGAAATAGTGAACGCAGAAAAGAAGGCCATCACCCTGAAGCGTTACGATTCGGGACATCTTGTACTGCGCCAGGGGAACGTATGGATAACCCACATGCATGGCAATTGGGCGGCAGAGGCGGAACCGACGTCGGAGCCGTTGACTGGCGGCGTGAAAACCATCCGCAATACCGACGGAACGCGAAATGCTCATCTCGATGCACCCGAAGTGATGATTTCCCTCGACGGGCAGCCACAGGAGAATAGTGGTCGCATCATAGGTGCAGCCCTATGCTGGAGCGGTAACTTCGAACTCCGCTTCAATACCATCTCACATAAGGAGCACCACTTCTATGCCGGTATCGACCCCCAATCCAGCGAATACGTCCTTGACCCGAAACAGAAGTTCGAGACGCCGCATCTTGCCCTCACCTTCTCAAATGAAGGCTTGAGCGGAGCCAGCCGTAACTTCCACTGCTGGGCACGTACTGAAGGAATGCTGCACAGAGGGATGAAGACAGGCGACATCCTACTGAATTCGTGGGAAGGACTCTATTTCGACATCGACGAGACCCGCATGATTGCCATGATGGACGATATCAGCAAGTTCGGCGGTGAACTCTTCGTAATGGACGACGGATGGTTTGGCGACAAGTATCCACGTAAGGATGACACCTCCAGTCTGGGCGATTGGGTTGTAGATAAGAACAAGCTACCGGGAGGACTCGGCGTACTGACAAAGGCTGCCCGTGAACGGGGCATCAAGTTCGGCATTTGGATAGAACCGGAGATGGTGAACACAAAAAGTGAACTCTATGAGCATCATCCCGAATGGGTTTTACAGACAAAAGGACGCGAGCTGAAACTGGGACGAGGTGGCACGCAGTTGGTGCTCGACATGACTAATCCCGAGGTACAGGACTTCGTATTCAGGATTGTTGACGACCTGCTTACCCAAAATCCAGAGATAGCTTACATCAAGTGGGATGCCAACGCCTCCATCCAGAACTTCGGTTCGCTCTATCTGCCCAAGGACCGTCAGCAGAACCTCTACGTCGATTACCATCTTGGTCTGCTCAAGACGTTACAACGCATCCGTGACAAATATCCAGACATCGTGATTCAGGATTGCGCCTCGGGCGGTGGACGCGCCAACTACGGCTTGTTACCTTATTTCGACGAGTTCTGGACTTCCGACAACACCGACGCCCTGCAGCGCGTCTTCATCCAGTGGGGTACTTCGCTCTTCTTCCCTGCCAATGCAATGGCTTGTCACATCAATCATTGCCCCTATTGGAACACAGGCGGTAGGGTCATCCCCATCAAGTTCCGCTGCGATGTTGCCATGTCGGGCCGTCTGGGTATCGAATTACAACCTAAGGATATGACCGACGAGGAGCGTCAGCAGACATCCACCTGTATGGCCGACTACAAACAGTTGCGGCAGGTCGTGCAGACAGGCGACCTCTATCGTCTCATATCACCTTATGACCACAAGGGCGTTTCCTCGCTGATGTATGTCGATGATTCGCATCGCCAGGGCGTCTTGTTCGTCTATAAGATTGACAACTACTACGACCAGCCCATTCCTCGCATCCGATTGGCCGGACTCAACCCCGATGCCACTTACACCCTGATGGAGAAAAACGTTCGCGTAAGTCAGAAACCCTGTTCGCTCTCAGGAAAAAGGTTTACCGGACGCTTCCTCATGGAAGTTGGACTTGAATTGCCACTACGCGAGGAATATGCCAGCCGTGTGTTTTTCATTGAAAACTGAAACATAACTTTGATTTATAATGACTTACGAATTACGAAAGAAGCAGCTGTTCGAACGGCATGAAGCGTTGCTTTCTATTAAAAATGAACCCGAGGAGTGGGGCAACGGTATCTACGAACGCTATCAGCATCCCATTCTGACAGCCGAGCATACGCCATTGGAATGGCGCTATGATTTCTCGGAAAAGGACAACCCCTATCTGATGCAGCGCATCATGATGAATGCCGTGCTGAATGCAGGTGCCATCAAGCTGAATGGCCGCTATCTGTTGGTATGTCGTGTAGAGGGTGCAGACCGCAAGAGTTTCTTTGCTGTGGCCGAGAGTCCTAATGGCATCGACAATTTCCGCTTTTGGGACGAACCCATCACGATGCCCGAAGACCTCATCCCCGCTACCAATGTCTATGATATGCGACTCACACAGCACGAGGACGGTTGGATTTACGGCGTGTTCTGTGCCGAGCGTCACGACGACTCACAGCCCGGCAATCTCAGTGCCGCTACAGCAACTGCCGCCATTGCTCGCACGAAAGACCTCAAGGACTGGGAACGTCTGCCCGACCTCAAAAGCCGTAGCCAACAACGAAATGTGGTGCTTCATCCTGAGTTCGTGGATGGCAAGTATGCTTTCTATACCCGCCCGCAGGATGGCTTCATCGACACCGGCAGCGGTGGAGGTATTGGTTGGACACTGGTGGAAGACATCACACATGCAGAGGTCAAGGAGGAAATCATCATCAATCCTCGGCACTATCACACCATCCAGGAGGTGAAGAATGGAGAAGGACCGGCACCGCTGAAGACACAGAAAGGCTGGCTGCATCTGGCTC
>JAFZPZ010000034.1 GCA_017552435.1 Bacteroidaceae bacterium | reverse complement strand
TTTGTTGTTGTGACAGCATAAATAGATTCCTTTATGCTGTAAAGGTACAAAAAAATCTGCACATAGCCAAACTTTTAAGTGACTATGTGCAGAACTAATTTGTTAAAAAGAGCCTAACGGGACTTTTTCAGTGCCCTCTCAATGATCGCCCCATTTTCGATTACTGTCCTTTATCACTGCTGAAGGATTGTCCTGCGACCGCGGGAAAGGACGTGACCAGTGCTGTCAGCTGCTAGTTCATCGGCGCTGCGTGTGGCAGGGTATTCATAATTCCAATCGTACCGCGAACCATATCCGTAGGTGTTTACGTAGGGTGTCCAGCAATAAAAATCTGCCATTTTGTACAGACGGAATGAGGTGTTGGAAGCAGGAAAGGTTCCAGCAAAATAATCATTGGTCATGTGGTAATTGCTGATACGGGTATCCAACATGTGGTCGTAATCATAGGAAAGGTAGATAACGCCGTTATTGACAGACCAAGTGAAGTTGTAATACTGATACTCGTAGGGCCCATATTCGTAGTAATCCACCTGTGTGCCTACTCCGTAGTTGGCGTATGCGTGGTCGGGGATGAAACGGATGTAAGAGTCGTAGGAGTCGAAGGTATATGTACGTCCCCTCTCAATATAGGTATAGTACATGCCGAAATCGCCTCGCCATTCGCCCGAGAGCACCATAGACCGGTTAGTGTCTTCTATATCAACGCATGAAGTGAACACGCTGGCACATGCTATAAAGATAGCAGGAAAAATAGAGTATTGACGTTTCATAATGCTTTGTTTTTAGTGTTTGTATGGTGCAAAGGTACGGAATGATACTGTCCTGCAAAAGGGGAAAAGCGCCAAAGTGAGAGGGGAATCCCTATAGGAACGGGGAAATGAGAAAATCTCAAATAAATTTGGAAAATCGCTCGCTTAATCGTAACTTTGCAGCATGAATGAAGAATTGTTATGTCAAAACGTCCTCTGATACTTATCTCGAATGATGACGGTGTGCAGGCGCAAGGCATTCGGGAATTGACTGCGATGATGTGCCGTTTGGGCGATGTCATCGTCGTGGCTCCCGATGGACCTCGCAGTGCTGCATCCTGTAGCATATCGCCCCTCTCCACTATTATCGTGGAACTCCTGGAGGAGCAGGAAGGGCTGAAGATTTATCAGTGTAACGGTACGCCTACCGACTGTGTGAAGTTGGCTCTGGATGGGCTGTTGACGAAAAAGCCCAATCTCGTGGTGAGCGGTATCAATCATGGTGACAACGCATCGGTCAGCATACACTACAGCGGCACCGTTGGTGCTGTACTCGAGGCATGTATGAAATTGGTGCCCGCCATTGCTTTCAGCCTGAAGACGAAAAGTCAGCAATGCGACTTCCGTCCCTACGAGGAGGTGATTATGCAAACGGCCAGTTATGTGCTGGAGCACGGGTTGCCCCAGGATGTCCTGCTCAACGTGAACTTCCCGGAAGTGGAGGAGTTGAGAGGATCGAAGGTTTGCCGTATCGGTCGCGGCAGATGGATGAAGGAAATGAAGCAGGTTGGCGAGGGAGCCTACCAGTTGACAGGCTATTTCCAGAATCTGGAACCCGAAGCGGAGGATACCGACTACTGGGCTTTGGATCATGGCTTTGCTGCCATCACACCGGTGCAACTGGATATGACAGCATACAATGAACTCGGAGAGTTGAAAGTTAAAATGTTAAAGGGTTAAAACGTTAAAAAGAACTCTCCCTAAGGGGGGTTGGAGGTCCATGAAGTACTATCTCATAGCAGGTGAGGCAAGTGGCGACATTCATGCCAGCCACCTGATGAAAGCCATCAAGGAAGAGGATTCCGAGGCGCGGTTCCGTTGCTTCGGAGGCGATATGATGGCGGCAGAGGGTGCTGAGCTTGTGCAGCACTATCGTGACCTCGCCTATATGGGTATCTTCCCGGTTCTCATGCACTTGCGTACAATCCTGCGAGGCATGAAACGATGCAAGGGAGACATCCTGGCTTGGCAACCAGATGTGTTAATTCTTGTGGACTATCCGGGCTTCAACCTGAAGATAGCTCGCTTCGTCAAACAGCACAGCAACATCCCGGTTTATTACTATATTTCGCCCAAAATCTGGGCATGGAAAGAGTGGCGGATAAAGGACATAAAACGCGACATTGATGCCCTCTTCAGCATCCTGCCTTTCGAAGTAAAGTTCTACGAGAAGCACCACTATTCAATATATTATGTAGGTAATCCTACGGTCGATGAGGTGGATGCCTATCTCAAGGAGCATCCTGCCGATGAAGAGTGTTTCAGGCGAGATAACAGCCTTGATGCACGACCCGTCATTGCGTTATTGGCGGGAAGCCGAAAGCAGGAAGTGCGGGACAACCTTCGTCGCATGGTCGAGGCGGCAAAGCCCTACAGCAGGGACTATCAGCTTGTTCTTGCTGCCGCACCTGGGTTGGATGATGACTTCTACAAGGAATGTGCATCAAGCCTGGACATCAGTATCGTTCGCGACCAGACATATAGGCTCTTACAGCACAGCACAGCAGCGTTGGTGACAAGTGGTACTGCGACGCTCGAAACGGCTCTGTTCCGTGTTCCACAGGTTGTTTGCTATTACATGAAGTGGGGTAGGCTGGCGTCCTTTGCTCGATGGCTAATACTGAAGATTCCTTATATATCGCTAGTTAACCTAATAGCAGACGAGGAGGTGGTTCCCGAGCTTGTTGCCGAGCAGATGAACCCGAAAAATGTGTGTCGCCATCTTGCCGACATCCTGCCTGGCGGTTCTGCCAGAGAAGCCCAACTTCACGGCTACCAGCGTATGGCAACTATCCTGGGTGAATCCGGCGCTCCCAAGAGGGCAGCAAAAGAAATCAGATCAAAATTGAAAAATTCAAATAATCAAGATTAAGTAAGGTATTTTTCTTATTTCTTAACTTTTAATTCTTAATTTTCTAAAACAATGTTACGACTGAACTGTTTTTTCCAAGCTAAGAAGGGCAAGTACAATGAAGCCCTGGAGGCAGCAATTCTGCTTACTGCCAAATCGCAGAAGCACGAGGGTGTTATCGCTTATGATGTTTTCGAAAGTGCAACACGCAAGGATGTTTTCCTGATCTGTGAGACATGGGAGAGCGAAGAAGTTCTCGCCAAGCATGCAGCCACACCGGAATTCATCGAGTGTGTCGGCATCATCGAGCGTTGTGGCGAGATGAAAATCGAGAAGATGCAGCTGTAGCCCCGAAGGCCGTTACCTGACGATAACGATGCGTGTCACGATGGCTTTGCCCCCGTCGGGGGTGTTAGCTACGACGTGATAGATGCCGCTTGCTACCCGTCTGCCGTTGTTGGCCAGACCATTCCAGGTGCAAGTTCCGCCAGCTGAGGTTCCGTTCCAAACAAGCTGGCCGCCGGTAGAAATAATCTTTACTTCGGTATCTGAGACGAGTCCGCGGATGGCGATGGGTCCGTTGTAATCAGGTGTAACGGGGTTCGGGAAGACCGTCACGTTGTTCTTGTCTAGTTCCGCTTCCGGGGCCGTAGCATCGCCGATGAAACTGCATAGTCCCTTATCGGTGCCAAATACCACCTCTCCTGTTCCGGGGTGGACGGCAATACTTTGTACATAATTGCTCAGCAGAGGACTATCCTCAGTTGTAAAGTGATGTATCATCTCCTGCCCGTCGGCGCTAATGAGGTAGGCGCCATTGGTTTGAGTCCCAATCCATTTGCGGTTGGCAGCATCGATGGTAATACTGGAGATAGCGACATCGTTGAGTAGGTAGTCGGCTAATCCGCTGCCGTCGTTGCGGTTTATCTTAATCTGGGTAAACTGGAAGTTTGAACTGAAAATTCCCGAAACGTCCTCAATAACGAAGAGGCCAGCCGAAGTGCCTACCCAAACCTTCCCGTCCAGATCTTCGCAGAGGCAGTAGAACTGGTCTGGCAAATAGGGTGTGCCGTCCTGGTTCACGATATTCTGGTGCAGGATCGTCTTATCGTCTGTGTCGCGTTCCATCGTCCCCTTTGTATCGAGACAGAACACCCCTCGCTTATCGATGCGACGGCTCGTGATAATTTTTATGCCACTGCTGTGGTGTAGGATCTTGTCTACCAGCGAACACCCATCCAACTCTTTGTAGTATAACTTGAGCCACTTGCCGTTGGGCTTTAGAACATGCAGGACCGAGTCCTTCATCGTAGAGGCCATCCACAGGTTCCCCTCAGCATCATAGCTCAGGGCAGAACAAAGCACATAGTTATAGTATTGCGGCAGGGTGGGGAGAATGCTTTTCAGCGGTGAGTTATCGTGGTTGTAGACCTTGACGAACTTCCCATTTCTGTATTCACATAGTCCACCTCGGTAGAGACTCGCAAAGTGGTGTGTATCATCCATTGGATCTTGTACCAAATCGGTTGTATTTACCAATTTGAATCGGGGGTATTCTGCTGGAATTTCCATCTCCTGGAAATTGGTCCATTCCCCATTTTCGTAGTACATCGCGGTGGCAGGGTTGTTGTAGCTGTCCGTTGTGTTAATACCACCTGCCACCAAAAGGCGATCGCCTACCCAGCTGATGTTATAACCCAGGTCGCGGATTGGGCTGCTAGGTTGGATAATGCTGCCTGTGGGTATGAAAGCCGAGCCATCCAGTTTATAACCTCGCAGACCGTTCTCCTGCTCGCTCATCCAATATGTGCCGTTCAAATAGGAGATGTCGGTCCACTTGTTATTGATAGTAATGATGGTGGGTTCAGCGGTTACGTCCGAAGTGAAACCGACCTGGCTTGCGTTACCCCAAATTATCTGATTACCAGAGCATTTCAAGAAAGTATAATTAGCCTTGCTGTAGCTTGTGTTGATGTTATTATAAGGATCTAAGGCAAAGAGCCCTTGTGCATTCATAGCCATCAGCTTGTCTTGGAAGAAACACATAGCCTTGAAGCCACCCCAAGCAAGTCGCATCTTCCAGTTCTCCGTTAATTGCATATTATCCGTCTTTTTGCAGTAGCGAATTCCGTCGGATAAGCCGAGAAACACAGCTTCGTCCGATGCTGCAATACAGTTAACTGCAAAGCCCAGCCGATAGGTGTTGCGGAATACCCCCTCCTTCATGTCCACCTCCACGAAACCGAATCCGGTCGCCAGATAAGCCATTACGCCATTAATGTATATCGATGACACTTCCTTATCCAGGATGCGTTTATCTTTCAGGGCAGATAGGTTCAGTACATTACCGTCCCCGTCCATCAGGTCCACGTTGCAGTTGTTATAGACAATGAGCAGTCGGCCAGCCTCCTTGCTGTATGCGATGTGCGAGATGCTCACATCGCTCAGTGTCTCCAAGTGATCGAAAGTGCGCACCTCTCCGTCCTCCGTGTCGTAGGAGAGCAGGTTGCCGTTCATCAGTGAATAGATCATGCTGCCGCAAGTGGTGCTCTTGGTCGCGATTTGGTAACTTGGGAACATGCGCCACGAGCCCAGTTGTTGAGCGGTGACAGAAAGACAAAGCGAACATAGGAGCATTGTCAGGGAGTAGAGTTTCCTTACCATGGGAAATATATGAAGTATACGAGTTGACGAGTAAAGTTTTCTTTATAAAAAACGTAAATTGCTTAATATTTATTGTGTTGGCAGAGATATTCTGCAAGTTTCTTAGTGGCTCGGCCGCGATGGCTGATGGCATTCTTGGCTTCGGCACTCATTTGGGCAAAGGCCAGACCATTGGCCTCGATGGGGGCGAAAATAGGATCATATCCGAAACCACCTTCACCAATAGGCTGGGGCAGTATTTTGCCCTCAACGATGCCTTCGAAGAGTATTTCCTTGTCACCCTGTACGAGGGCGATAACGGTACGAAAGCGGGCTGTGCGTGTCTTGGCTTCCTTCAGCTTGTCGAGCAGACATTGTATGTTGGCATTGGAGTCGTGACTCTCGCCGTATCCGTTCAGAGCACCAAATCGCGCCGTATAGACACCAGGGGCACTACCGAGGGCATCCACCTCCAGACCAGTATCGTCGGCAAAGCAATCCATGCCGTAATGTTCGTGGATGTAGCGTGCCTTATGAAGCGCATTGCCTTCGAGTGTGTCGGCAGTTTCGGGAATGTCCTCTGTGCAACCGATATCGTTTAGGCCTTTTACCGTAAAGGCACGGCCCAGTATCTGTCGGACTTCCTCCAGCTTGTGGGCATTGTTGGTGGCCATGATGAGTTCCGTTCTCATTTCTTTATGGTATCAAAGCCTTCCCCGAAGACACCTTCCACATTGCTCATGGAGACGAATGCTTTCGGGTCAAGGCGTTTAATAAGTTGGAAGATGCTGCGGCTTTCGTATCTTTTGGCCAGGATGAGCAGTACCTGCCGTTTTTCTTTGCTGTAGAACCCTTCGCCATCGAGTACTGTCACGCCCCTTTCAAGCTGTGTGTTGACCTCTTCTGCGATTTCCTCATAATGTTCGCTGATGATGATGAACTGTACGCTTTGTCGGGCTGAGTTGATGACATAGTCGAGGAAGTTATTGCTTATGAACATGGCCAGATAACCTACAACCAATGTTTCCAAGTCGTGTCCGATGATGTAGCTAGAGCCGATGATGACGATGTCGAGCATTAGGAGAAGTCGGCCAAGCGATATGTTCCAGTACTTGTTGATGGAACTGGCGATGATGTCTGTACCGCCTGTGCTGCCGCCAGCCAGGAAGATGGTGGCCAGTCCAAGACCTTCGAGGAAAGCACCGATGACGCAAGCCATGAACTTCTGTTCGCCCAAAATATGCATAAGAGCCAGCGTACCATCTGCCGTTACCTCGGTGAGCTGTGTCTGCATCACATTGATGGCACCAGAAATGAGTATGGTGACTATAATGGTTCGCACCAGATAGCGCCAGCCAAGGACGCGCATTGCTATCAGCAGCAGTCCGAGGTTGATGATGAAGTAGGTGCTTCCTGCGGGGAATCCCGTCAGGTAGAAAGTCAGGGTGGAGATACCTGTCACGCCACCGCTTACTATTTTATAAGGTAGCAGGAAGGTGGTATAGCCTATCGTGTAGATGACTGTGCCGAGCAGCATCTGCAGGTAGTCACGCAGTAACTGCCATGGGGATGGACCGATGATATTTTTTATCAGGGTTCTGTTCATGGCTTGATAGTGTTGAATCCGTTTCCATAGACACCTTCAGCACGGCTTTGAGAGACAAAGGCAGCGGGGTCAATTTCGCGTATTAGGCGCAGTATGGTGAGCTGTTCGCGTTTGTGTACGATGGTGAAAACAACCTTTACGTCCTCGTGGGTGTAGTATCCTTCGCCGTCGAGCACGGTGGCAGAGTGTACCGTCTCGGAAATGATGCGGTCACATATCTCGCGGTGCTTGCGGGTGAAGATGATGAATTGCACATCCTGCCTGGAACTGTTTATCAACATGTCGATGACATAGGTGTAGATGGCTAGGGTGACATAACCGAATACCACCATGCGCCAGCTGTGGAAGATAGGGTAGCAGGATGCGATGACTACAAAATCGAGATAGAGCAGGACACGGCCGAAAGAGATGTTGTGACGCTTGTTGACTAACGCTGCGATAATGTCCCAACCGCCAGTGCTTCCACCGGAAATGAAAACAAATCCAATGCCGAAGCCGTTGAGGATGGCTCCCAATACACATGCCATCGAGTCCTGTCCTGGTCCCAGAACCTGCATCAGCGTCCCGTCGGGGTTTGTCATCATCTGCTGCCCCATTTCGAGGAAGAACGAGAGAGCAACGGCGGCGTATGCCGACTTGCCGACGAACTTCCAGCCCAGCGGTTTAATGGAGATGAGGAGCAGGATAGCATTCGAGATGAGCACAGCAGCCGATATTGGGAACTTCGTCAGATAATAAAGGATAGCGAACATACCCGTCATGCCGCCCGTAGTGATGTGATAGGGCAACAGGAAAGCTGCCCATCCCAAGGCGTAGATGGCCATACCCAGGTTGATGGCAAGGAAGTCTTTCAGGAACTCCCAGACACGACCCTTTTTTAATCCATAATTCATAGTTAAATTCTAATCCCTATTCCTTAATTTCTAATCCACTTTTGGTTTCACTACGATATTAACGATACGCTTGGGAATAGCGATTGTCTTTACTATCTGCTGACCTTCTAAATACTTCTGTGCTTCGGGAGCGGAAGTGGCAAGCTCTACCATCTGGTCGGGAGTTGCATCAGCGGGGAAGAGCATGTCAAAGCGCACCTTACCATTGAACTGAACGCCGAGTTTGACACTGGTCTCCACAAGGTACTTCTCCTCGAACTGGGGCCACTGTGCGTCGCAAACAGACCCTTCGTTGCCCATTTGTTCCCAAAGCTCTTCGGCGATATGCGGAGCGAAGGGAGCAATGAGGATAACCAAGGGTTCAAGGATAGCGCGGTTCGTGCATTTCAGCTGACTGAGTTCGTTCACTGCTACCATGAATGCTGAGATGCTGGTGTTATAGGAGAACACCTCGATGTCGCCTGTCACCTTCTTGATGAGCTTGTGCAGGGCCTTGAGTTCATCGGCAGTCGGAGCATTCTGAGTATTCGGATTATTCAGGACGTTCTGCGCCAGGCCCCAGAACTTCTTGAGGAAGCGGAAGCAACCGTCGATGCCGTTGGTGTCCCAAGGCTTTGACTGTTCCACAGGACCGAGGAACATTTCGTAGAGACGCAAGGTGTCGGCACCGAAGTTCTCGACAATCATGTCGGGGTTGACGACGTTGTACATCGACTTCGACATCTTCTCGATTGCCCATCCGCAAATGTACTTGCCGTCCTCGAGGATGAAATCAGCAGTGGCGTACTCCGGACTCCATGCCTTGAAAGCTTCGAGGTCGAGGACATCATTCTTGACGATATTGACATCCACGTGAATGGGCGTCACGTCGTACTGATCCTTCAGGCCGAAGGAAACGAAGGTATTGGTTTCCTTGATGCGATATACGAAGTTGGAGCGGCCTTGTATCATGCCCTGGTTGACGAGTTTCTTGAAGGGTTCTTCCATTTTGCTCACGCCGAGGTCGAAGAGGAACTTATTCCAGAATCTACTATATATAAGGTGACCGGTGGCGTGCTCTGAACCGCCGACGTAGAGGTCCACGTTCTGCCAGTAAGCGGCAGCCTCGGGACTGAGCAATGCCTTGTCATTGTGCGGGTCCATATAGCGCAGATAGTAGGCACTGGAACCAGCAAAGCCGGGCATGGTGTAAAGTTCGATGGGGAAGACGGTCTTCTCGTCGATGAGCGCCTTATCCACAATCTTATGATTCTTCTCGTCCCATGCCCATATCTGAGCGTTGCCAAGAGGAGGCTCGCCGGTTTCTGTAGGCAGGAACTTCTCCACCTGCGGCAGTTCGATAGGCAGGCATTCCTCGGGAATCATTGTGGGGATGCCGTGCTTGTAATAGACGGGGAAAGGTTCGCCCCAGTAGCGCTGACGGCTGAAGATGGCGTCGCGCAGACGGTAGTTCACCTTCACGCGGCCCAGATTGTGAGCCTTGACGAAACGCTTGGTTTCGGCAATAGCTTCCTTGATGCTGAGTCCATTCAGGCAGAGACTCTCGCCGTCGTACACCACGCTCTTGTCCGGGCTGATGGGCGAATTCATTACGATACCTTCCTTGGCATCGTAGCTCTCCTCGCTGATATCGGCACCTTCTACCAAAGGAATAATGGGCAGATTGAAGTGCTTGGCAAAGGCATAGTCGCGGCTGTCGTGGGCAGGCACAGCCATGATGGCACCTGTACCGTAGCCGGCCAGAACGTACTCGGCGATATATATGGGACACTTGTCACCCGTGATGGGGTTGATGCCGTATGCGCCGCTGAAGACACCTGTGACGGTGTGGTCAATCATACGCTCACGCTCGGTGCGGCTCTTCACGTACTTGATGTACTCATCCACGGCCTTGCGCTGTTCGGGCGTGGTGACCTTATCGACCAACTCACTTTCGGGAGCCAGCACAAAGAAGGTGACACCGAACATCGTGTCGGCACGAGTAGTGAAGATGGTGAAGCGGCCCCCTTCCGACTCCCCCGAGGGGGAGATAACATAGGGAATCTCAATTTCTGCACCTTCTGAGCGACCTATCCAATTCTTCTGAGTTTCCTTGATGCTCTCGCTCCAGTCGATGGTGTCGAGCCCGTCCAAGAGGCGCTGGCTGTAAGCGCTGACGCGGAGGCACCATTGGCGCATCTTTTTCTGCTCCACGGGGTAACCGCCACGCACGCTGACACCTTCCACCACCTCGTCGTTGGCGAGCACGGTGCCGAGCTTGGGGCACCAGTTCACCATCGTTTCGCCAAGGAATGCGATTCTGTAGTTCATCAGCAGGTCGCTCTGAGCCTTTTCGTCGGCAGGCCAAGTTCCCTCTGCCTTGAACTTCTCGATGAGTTTTTCTATTGGCTGTGCCTTCTGAAGTTCCTCGTCGAAGTAGGAGTTGAACATCTTCTGGAAGGCCCACTGTGTCCACTTGTAGTAGTCAGGGGAGCAGGTGCGCACCTCGCGGTTCCAGTCGAAGGAGAAACCAATCTTATCCAACTGCTCGCGGTAGCGGTCGATGTTGGCGAAGGTTGTCTTCTCAGGGTGCTGACCCGTCTTGATGGCGTACTGTTCTGCGGGCAATCCGTAAGCATCGTAACCCATCGGGTTGAGGACGTTGAAGCCCTGCAGACGCTTGTAGCGGGCATAAATGTCGCTGGCGATGTAGCCGAGGGGATGTCCCACATGCAGACCTGCGCCGCTGGGGTAGGGGAACATGTTCAGGACGTAGAACTTCTTGCGGCTCGCGTCCTCAGTCACCTTGTATGTCTGTCGCTCTGTCCAGAGCTGATGCCATTTCTTCTCTATTTCCTGGAAGTTGTATTCTCGTGCCATTTAGTCGTTTAGGAGATTAGTCGTTTGGTCGTTTAGGGGTTATTGTCTTTTATTTAGAATCGGTAGCCTACGGTAATGCTGAAATTAAAGTTGTGAACCTTGTTCAGGCGTAAATTATTATGTGTGGTGAAGTAATGATCGCGATAATTGTCGCGGTACATGTCTGCGAAGCCCCAGTCACAACCAAACAACAGGTTATAGTGCTCGTTATACTCGACACCGACACGGAAACCGAGGCCGGCATCCCAGCGCTGGAAATTCTCATGGTTCACATCGTCCACGAAAGCCTTGTAGGTGTCTGCGTCCTCTGCAGTTCTGACATTAGGACCGTCGCCGTCGATGTTTGTCTTATGGCGACCGCCTACTCCAATAGCGAAATATGGGCCAACCTCACCATAAACACCGATTCCCTCTGTGATATTGTAACGGAAACCAGCGCGAATGGGAATTTCAATGTAATGCAAATTGTACTTACTGGTGGCATCCATGAGGACATTATCCACACTTACTATATCAGAGAGCTTGCCGCCCTTCATGGTCCAGTCAAGTCCGGCGGTGAGGTATGCACCGTGGGCATGGGGGAGCATGTAGTCAGCCCTGGCTCCCATCATGGCACCAGCCTTCGTGCTAAAGGGATGATTCTGAAGCGCAGAAATGTTCATTCCAAAGAGTCCCATCCATGTGAGTCCCTCTTCCGATTCATACTTAAAAGCTTTTGCATTGTTGGTACCCAGTGCCAGGACAATGATTAAAAAGAAAATCTTCTTCATATTGAATGTATTTTTAGTTGGTTTATTCATTATCGCGTGCAAAGGTACGAATAAGCGCGCGAAAAACAAAAGGAAAAACAATGTTTTTCTTTTTATTTTAAGGCAGCAGTACTCTACACGAGCCTACTGCCTTTTAGTTAACGATGAAATTGACAGACTTCCGAATTCAGAAGAGTCTCTGGGCGAACATGCTCAGATAGATGCGCCAGTTGCGCCAAATGTGGCCGCCGCCATTCTCGAAGTACTCGTAGGGGTACTGCATCTTGTCGAGGTACTGCCGCAGGGCAACGTTCTGCTGGAAGAGGAAGTCTTCCTTGCCGATGGCTATCCAGTAGAGGTGGGGCTTGGCGGCAAAGAGGTCCTTCAGCTGCTGGACGGCCTCGGGGTGGTCCTGAAGCTGTTCCTCGAAGCTCTTCTGCGAGCGGTCCAGGCGGACGGCGGCAGAGAAGAGTCCCATGTAACCGAAGGTGCCGGCGTTCAGCATACTGATGCGGAAAGTGTGGTAGCCGCCCATCGAGAGTCCGCAGATGGCGGTGTTGTCAGCACCTTTCTTCACTTTGTAGTGCGACTTCACGTAGTTCATGATGTCGGTGAAACTCTCTTCGTAGGTCGTCTTGGGCTGCTCCTTTTTCTTGAGGCCGCTTTCCAGTGGTCCGGCGTCGTCCGAAGCGTTGCCGTTGGGCATCACCACAATCATGGGCTTTGCCTTGCCCAGGGCGATGAGGTTGTCCATAATCTGTGCCGTGCGGCCCAGCGTCAGCCAAGCCTCTTCATCGCCTCCGGCACCGTGCAGCAGGTAGAGTACGGGATATGCCTTGCCCTGGTCGTACCCTGGGGGCGTGTAGATGCTCATGCGGCGTTTCATTCCCAGCTGGGGACTGTCGTACCAGACGTGCGCTACGTCGCCGTGCTCCACGTTGTGGTTCTGGTAGAGGTAGCCGCAGTCGCCCTCCTCCTTGCTGACGATGAAAATGCTCATGAAGGAGCGCACGTCGCGGCTCCGCTCGATGTTACCGGCATCCTGTGCCTCAGCGCCATCCACATAGAAGCGGTAGTTGTAGAGTTCGGGGGCGAGGACCTCGGTGGTGTAGCTCCATACGCCGTCCTGGTTGGTCATCTCCTGATGTCCGCCCTTGATACAGTCACCGATGACGGTCACTTTCTGTGCATCGGGTGCCTTGACGCGGAGGGTGACGGTGCCGTCGTCGTTGAATTGTGGCGAACGTGTGTCATGTCTCTCAAAGATGGCTTGCTGAGCCTGTGCAGCAAAACCCGTGAGCAGCAGTGCTGCAAAAAGAAGCATTTTTTTCATTGTGATTATGAATTTATGGGTTCGCGAGTTTATGAGTTTGTGACCTTAAACCTTAAAAGCTAAGGCAAAAGTAAGTATTTTTTTGGAATTCGCTTTCACATTTGCGAAAAAAAGTGTTACTTTGTGGCACATTATAAGAAATATGAACTGTATGAGACGATTTGTTTTGCCATTATTGGCATTTTTTATGATATTCCAGAGCGTTTTTGGAAGTGAGCTGACGGGGTTCCGCGTCTGCCGCATGAAGGAGCCGGCCGGCATCACCCGCACAGCCCAGTTCTCGTGGCAGACACTTAGCAAGAAACCAAATGTTAAGCAAACAGCTTACCGTCTGTGTGTGGCTACTTCGGAGGGTGATCTCAAGAAGGGGCGTAATCTGCTTTGGGACAGTGAGCGGACAACCAGCGCTGCGAGTGTGGCCGTGCCTTATCAGGGGCGTCGTTTGCCCTATCAGAGCAGAGTATTCTGGCAGGTAGAAGTATGGCTTAGCACTGGCGAGCATTTGGTGAGTCCCGTGCAAAGTTTCTTGACAGGACTTAAGCAGTTCCAGCAAGATGCACAATGGATAGGTATTGATGATGCAGACAAGATTGTGATAGGCGACGGTGACAGTCGCGACCTTCCAGCCCGCTACCTGCGCCGTGTTTTCTATATTAGCAATAGGGTGCGTCGCGCTACGCTCTACATCAGCAGGATGGGCTATGGCTCCACATACATCAATGGTAAACCGGTCAGCGAAGATGTTCTTGGTACACTTCAGACCGACTACACCAAGACGGTTTATTACAATACTTACGATGTGACGTCCCTTCTGAGGCGCGGAAACAATGCTATCGGTACAGTATTGGGCAACGGCTATGTGTTGGGTTTCAACAAGAGTTGTACTTCTTATGGTTTGCCGCGGCTGAAGGCGCAGTTAGTCATTGAGACTGCCAGCGACACGATAACGGTAGTGACGGGCACAGACTGGAAGGTCACGAACGAAGGGCCTGTCCAGCGTAACCATCTGTACAATGGTGAACGCTACGAGGCAGCTCGCGAGATGAAGGGTTGGGCATCGGCTTTCTTCGACGACAGCAAGTGGCGGCAGGCTCAGCGTATGGCTGCTCCCACCGGCCTTATGATGGCTCAACCCTCTCCCGGCATGCGCATCCAGAAAGAGCTGAAACCGCAGAGTATCCGCCGCACTGCCGATGGACGGTATATTGTTGATATGGGACAGAATATGGTGGGCCAGTTGCGTGTTAAGCTCTCGGGCAAGAAAGGGACGCCTGTTGTCATACGCCATGCCGAGATACTCGAGCCCAGTAATCCCGACCAGCTTTACACGGCCAATCTGCGTTCGGCCAAGTGTACCAATACCTACATTCCTGCGGCGGATGGAGTATTTACATACCAGCCAGAGCTCACCTATCAGGGTTTCCGCTTTGTGGAGATTTCCGGTGTCGCCAGGGAACCCAGGACGGCTGATATCACGGGCTGCGTGTTCTATGACCTCATGGAAGACCAGGGTTCTTTCTGGTGTGACAACGAACTGCTCAATCAGCTACACAAGAATGCCTATTGGGGCGTCATCGGCAACTATCATGGCATGCCGACCGACTGTCCGCAGCGCGATGAGCGTATGGGATGGACAGGAGACCGTGTGATGGGTTGCTATGGTGAGAATCTGCTGGTGGACAATGGCGCTCTCTATTATAAGTGGCTGCAGGATTTGTGGGACACACAGGACGATGACGGGCTCATCGCCGATGTGGCTCCGGGCTTCTGGATAGTCCGTAATAGGGATATTGCGTGGGAGGCTCTTTCTGTCTATGCCACTTATATGCTTTTCCGTCGTTACAACGATGTGAATGCGGTGCAGAAGTACTACCCATTCCTGCAACAATACCTGCTTTACCTGGACCGTAATCTGCAGGATGGTATCGTAGCGACGAATTGTTGGGGCGACTGGTGTATGCCGCCAGAGCGTCCGGAATTGATTCACAGCGAAGATCCGGCCCGCAAAACGGATGGTACCCTGATTTCCTCGGCGATGTATTACAGTATGCTTTCCATGATGGGTGAAATGGCTATGCAGCTGGGGATGGAAGGTGATATGATGGACTACGACCGGCGTCAGCACCGGCTGAAGGAGGCCTATAATCGTCACTTCTATCATCCCGAGACGGCCAGCTATGCCAATAATACCGTGACGGCGAACCTGCTGTCTCTGGAGTTCGGCCTTGTGCCGGAGGGTGACGAGGATCGTGTCCTGCAGAATATTGTCGATGTCACGAAGGAAACGTATCGGGACCACGTGAGTTGCGGCGTATTGGGCATGCAGCACCTCATGACGTGTCTGACGCATCGGGGCTATTTGGACCAGGCGATGCGCATTATTTTGCAAAGGGACTATCCCAGTTTCGGATATATGATAGACCACGGAGCGACGACAATCTGGGAGTTATGGAACGGTGATACAGCCGATCCGGCAATGAATAGCGGTAACCATGTCATGTTGCTGGGCGATGTGCTGGTGTGGATGTATGAGGATCTGGCGGGCATCCGTCAGTCGCCCCGCAGCTGTGCCTACAAGGAACTGGATATGTACCTCAGCATGCCTGAGCAACTGAATCATGTCCGCGCCACGCATGGCACACCTTATGGCACCGTCAGCAGCGAGTGGTGGCGCACCGAGGAGGGCATCACATGGGTAGTCGATATTCCTGCCAATACATCGGCTCGCATACATATTCCCAGTGGCTATACCGTCCAGGGCATGCACAGCCTGCGCTGGGCCAGTGCTGAGGTCGAGGGCAATGATGTCTGCCTTACTGTCGGTTCCGGCTCTTATACGATCAATGCCCACAAGGTGTTCGTGGAATCCCAGCCAACGATGCTTCAGCGTATGGCGACATCCATAAGGAACACCATAAACGCAGAACTTAAACCTTAATACATTATATCATAACCTGAGACCATGATACAAAATGACCTGCAACGCCTTCGTTGGATGATACTCGACGAGGCACTTCGCGACCCTGTGATGGAGTATTTCATGGGTGAACGCACCAAAACCAATGAAACGGGCAATACCCGCAGTCTGATTCACTATGTCAACACCCGCCTCAAGGCAGTTAACCGCGAGTTCAGCTGTAGCAAGCGCATGCTGCAGAACGATGTGGCCTATTTTGTGGAAAAAGGCGCCCGTCTGGAACCGCGTTTCCGTCGTGGCCACAAGCGCATCCTGCGCTACATCAACCTCGAATGGAAGAATCCGTTGCTCAAGGCGGCATCGTTCCTCAAGTATGACGGCACGCCTGTAGAAGCCACCGCCCCCGTGCTTCCTGTTTTGCCTGAAGGTCCTATGATGGCAGTCACCCTGCGCATCAGCAAGGACGAAGAGGCAATTCGCCTCCGTTTGGGCAATCCCGAGATACTGGGACGTAACGCGGATACCAAGACAGGAGCCGTCACGATTCAAGTAGAGCTGCCCATGAGTGTGGCTTTGCAGAACCTGATTCTCGGTATGGGCACAAGCGTCGAGGTGCTTGCCCCAGAAAGCTTCCGCGAAGACCTCCGCCAGACAATCGCCACGTTGCAGAAACTCTACAAGAAGGAAACATCAACAACGAAGAAAACCGTCCAGGGCGACCTCTTCGAAGGACTGTTCTGACCCCCCGACCCCCTTTAGGGGGAGAATTAAGTTAGCCCATTAAGCCCATAAACCCTATTTTAATAATATGAAAACAATCAGCAAGCTGCTTATGGCAGCATTCCTGTTGCTCGGATTGGGCAGCAGTGTAAAGGCGGCGGACCTTCCCCGCAGCGAGTATCCGCGTCCGCAGTTCGAACGAGAGCGCTGGATGAATCTCAACGGCACATGGACGTACACCTTCGACTTCGGACAGACAGGAGCCGAGAGAGACTTCCGCAACAGCAAAGGCTTCGACGGCAAGATAACCGTCCCCTTCTGCCCCGAAAGCAGCCTCTCCGGCGTGCAGTACACCGATTTCATCCCCTGCATCTGGTACCAGCGTAGCATTACCGTACCTGAGACTTGGTTTGGAGGAAAGAAAATCCTGCTTAACTTTGGGGCCGTTGACTATGAGACAACTGTCTATATCGACGGCAAGCGCGTGGGTAAGCACTATGGTACGGGCTCTTCCTTCTCGTTCGACATCACAAACTTCGTGAAGGCTGGACAGAGTGCCAACCTCGTTATCTGCGTCAAGGATGCCTTGCGTAACCACAAGCAGCCCGGCGGCAAGCAGAGCATCGGCTATTATAGTGCAGGCTGCAACTACACCCGTGTCACAGGTATCTGGCAAACGGTTTGGATGGAAGCCGTCTGTCCGGAGGCTTTGAAGCGTGTCTTTGCAACACCCGACATCGACCAGCAGCAGCTCGTCGTCCGTCCTGAATTCTACGGAGAGGCCAATGGCAATATGCTCACCGTTCAGGTGTTCGACGGAAGCAAACTCGTTTCGAGCAAACAGGCTCCAGCCACGAACAACACCGTTATCGTGCTGCCCATCAAGAACCCCAAGCTCTGGTCGCCCGAGGAACCCAACCTCTATGATGTAATCTACACGGTTCGTGATGCCAAGGGCAATGTGCTTGATAAAGTGAAGTCCTACGCCGGCATGCGCAAGATTCACCTGGCAAACGGTTACTTCTACCTTAATAATAAGCCCTACTACCAGCGTCTGGTGCTCGACCAGGGCTTCTATCCCGACGGCATCTGGACGGCTCCCAGCGATGAGGCTTTGCGCCGCGACATCGAGATGAGCAAGGAGGTAGGCTTCAACGGTGCCCGTCTGCATCAGAAGGTCTTCGAGGAGCGCTACTTCTATTGGGCCGACAAGCTGGGCTACATCACCTGGGCCGAGCAGGCAAGCTGGGGACTTGATGTCAACAACGAAGAGGCTGTCCGCAACTTCCTGACCGAGTGGGCCGACGAAGTGGTGCGCGACCGTAACCATCCCAGCATCGTCACCTGGACGCCTCTCAACGAGACTTGGGGCGCTCGCGACGGTGTCTATGTGCGCTTCGTGAACGACCTCTACGAGATGACCAAGGCCATTGACCCCACACGTCCCATCAACGATGCCAGCGGTGATGCCCATGTCAAGACCGACATCTGGAGCGTACACGACTATAGCCGCGAGTATGACAGGCTGGTTGAGAACCACACCTTCAAGGACGGTGCGCCTCACTATCGCAACATGGGCGGCAAGGATTATCTTGCCGAGTGGGAAGGTCAGCCCTATATGATCGACGAGTTCGGCGGCCTGGGTTGGATTCCAAAGGACCAGCGCAGCAACTCCTGGGGCTATGGTGCCCAGATAGAGACCGAAGACGAGTTCTTCAAGATTCTCGAGAAGGAAGTCGATGCCATCAAAGCCTGCAAGGGCGTGGTAGGTTTCTGCTACACGCAGATTACCGACGTCGAGCAGGAGAAGAACGGCGTATATTACTACGATCGCCGTCCCAAGTTCGATGCCGCCAAGTGGAAAGCCATCTTCGAGAAGATACCATCTATTATAAGTGAAGAATGAAGAGTGTTCCGCGCCTTAGCGGCGCGCCTTGGCTCTAAAGAGTCCAAGAAGAATGAAGTTCCGCGACTACAATCGCGCCTTGGTGCTAAAGCATCCAAGAATTTGCTACCGCTCTAACTTTCCCAAACGACCAAACGACCAATCCCCTAAACAACTAAAATAAAAAACAAATGAAAAAGACTCTTTTCTTTGCTGCCGCTGTGGCAGCTATGTTCCTGGCTTCTTGCTGTGGCCAGAACAAGTGTAAGTGTAATTGCGATTGCGAAGCTTGTCAGAACTGCGTTGAGAAACAAGATCCCAATGCGCCTCAGGACAGCGCAACCATCGTTGACAACGAGCAGTACGACCTGGCTCAGCTGAAGGTTGATGCCGACGGCTACTATGTCCTCTTCGACGGCACGAGCCTCGACGGATGGCGCGGCTACGGTCAGGACGCAGTTCCCACCAGCTGGGAGAATGCCGACGGCTGTATCCACCTCGTAGGTAGCGGCACAGGCGAAGCTCAGGTAGAAGGCGGCGGCGACCTGCTGTTTGCCCACAAGTTCAAGAACTTCACCTTCGAGTGCGAGTACAAGATCAGCAAGGGCGGCAACTCCGGCATCTTCTATCTGGCTCAGGAGGCTAAGGGCAAGGACGGCAACTACCTGCCCATCTGGCAGAGCTGCTCCGAGTATCAGGTGCTCGACAACGCCAACCACGAGGATGCCAACCAGGGCATCGACGGCAACCGCCAGGCTGCTTCCCTCTACGACATGATTCCTGCCCGTCCGCAGAATGCCAAGCCTTTCGGCGAATGGAACACCGTCAAGATTCGCGTCTTCAAGGGCAGCGTTTGGCACTATCAGAACGGTGAGGAAGTTCTGGAGTATCACCTCTGGACTCCGAAGTGGAAGGAAATGCTGGACGGCAGCAAGTTCAAGAAGGGCGGCGAGTTCCCCGCAGCTTACGACCTGATGATTGTCGAGGGTCAGAAGGATGGCGGTTACATCGCCTTCCAGGACCACGGCGACGACGTTTGGTATCGCAACGTCCGCATCAAGCTCGACGAATAATCTTTTTGCCGATATCGCATCCATTTGGGGCAGTTCTGCGTGAGCTGCCCCATTTTTTTGCCGAGATTGCGCGCTATATTATAAATAATGTGTAACTTTGACTTCGTCGAAGTTCTTCATTTCATTCAGGCGGCAAAGCCGGAACGTTAACTTCGATAACTTCCGAAAGTTGAATAAGAAGAAATTCGGGCTTTACCGAAATTCTTTCCGCCGATTTTTTGTCTCTGGCTGTATTTTTTTCCTCTGGCTGTATTTTTTCTTTCCTCTGGCTGTATTTACAGCGAAAGGAAAATATGTTTCCATATTTTTTTTGTACCTTTGCAGGCAAAATTGAAAAAAAACCATTATGAAAAAAACAATAAAAAAATTGCTGTCACGGGCGGCGATGACTTTCAGTCGAGCCACCTCACGCTCGGAAGAGCCGATGCGAGCATCGCTCTTCTCTCGCTTACTCGGTGCCTTGACGCTCGCCCTCATGGTGCTCACGACGGCGACGGCGTGGGCGCAGGGCATCCACGATTACATCGACGAGAACGGCAACCCGAACAGCCACGGGGCCGTCGTGCTCAGCAGCGATATGTCCACCATCGGCCAGAAGGGCGAGATGACATGGTACGTGGTCACCCGCGACATCAACTACGACGATATGCTCACCATCAAGGGCGACGTTAATCTCATACTTTACGACGGTAAAACCATGACGGTGGATGGTAAAAATAAATATAATAACGGTATCAGCCTCGACGGCACCCTCACCATCTACGGCCAGACCAACGGCACCGGCACGCTCACCGTCAACGGCTACTTCTACGGCATTTATACCGAAGACGAAAAATGTGACTTGACCATCTGCGGCGGCACCGTCACCGCCACCGGCACCGGCACCGACGGCGTCGGCATCGACGTCAGAGACCGCGGCAGCGTCACCTTCAGCGGCAGCACATAGTTGCTTCTTCATAATCATGAATATTATTAGTTTCTGGGAGCAGATATACAATTTCTTTCTGAAAAGGCAATACTTTAGCCTAGTTTTATCATAAAAATAACAAAAAGCGCCATGAATTAGACTTTTTATCTTGAACGTCTGCAATAAGTCCGTAATTTTTGTTATCTTTGCATTCAGAATAATTATACTTATCGGGAAAGAGAGCCTGAAGTTTTCAAGAAGACAGGGAAACTAGCAAAACTCCAACATAAGTGAAGACAAGCAGGCAGATTGCTCTCACTCTTCACGGAGTGGGAGCTTTTTTTTGCGGGGGAATTAACAAAAAATCCCCGCCACAGAACGCATGTTTCCGCAGCGGGGGACTTCTCATTTTCTTAATTTCTTCTTTTCTTATTCACATTCAGGGGGGTGCTGCCGGGGAAGGCGAGGCTGTAGGCGGCGTCGAGAGCTTTGAGGTCCACACGATAGTAACCGATGCCGAGGGTGACGGCCACGATGGCCCTTAGCAGTTCGCGGTGTTTGCGGGGATAGAGCCTTGGCGGCGGCAGGATGTCGCCCCCGCAGAGGGGTTCGTCGAGCACGAGCGAGGCCTGGTGACAGACTTCCCAGATAAAGTCGTCGGTGGCGCGGAGGCCGAACCACGACCGGAGCACATGGCGGATGCAGAAGCGTTTGTACTGCCCCGCGAGGAGCTGCCTCGTGCGCTCCAGCCGAAGCCAGAGCTGCACGAAACATGCCTTGTTGTTATTAATGTTTATCATTGAACATTGAACATTGAGCATTGAACATTTTTCACTTTTCACTCTTCACTTCTTCCTGTACCGTCCGTCTCCCGTTTGCACGATGAGACCCTGCCTTTTCCAGTTCTTCAGCATCTGATGCACCTGATTGCGCGAGGAGATTGTCCCCTTCACGGCAACGGATTGCTGCATTGCCTGTTCGAAGCTGAACTGTACATCCAGTCGTTCAAAGATGGAGTCGTTGCGGCCCATGCGCTGGCGGTCGTAGCTGCCGGCGTAATCACGGCTGCTGAAGGCGTTCTCGATGCGGTCGCGGAAGAAGTGGAGAGCGTTCTCCAAGAGCGAGTCGGCGATGACATCATAAACCTCCAATAGCTGCGGGGTCTGGACTTTCTGGAGCATTTCCTTCCAGAGGTTGGGATTCTGCTTCAGACGGCTTTCTGCGCCGGAGAAACCATGTTTCTGGATGAGTGTCTCGCACACCCGGCAGAGCATGATGCAGCACGTCATCCTTTGGGCTGTCACACAGACGCGCATACGCTGGCGGGCCTTTGTGCGGTCGTCGTTCATCATTGTCTCGATGCGGATGCGCTCCACCCATTCGCGGCCCTTCGCTTCGAGCTTCGGCAGTTCCACCTCGCCTTGCATCAGGGGCAACAGATGGGCGATCTGCTGGATGCGCTCACGCTGGCGGTCGGTCAGCACATAGGGCTTCTCCTCCAGCGGTGCGAAGGTGTTGTCGGGGGTGCGGGCGATGGCGATACGGCTCTGGAAACCATCGGTGTAGTTCGACACCACGCGGTAGAGTGCATCGGGTGTGCCGCACATCGTGACGTTCCACAGCAGGCGGGAGATGTGCACGTTCACGGCGTCGGCGCTCTTGGCTTCGCGGTCATAGCGGCTCCCGTCGTAGCTCTGGCGCAGCATCACCGAAAAATCGCTCATGGCGGAGCGCCATTTCTGGGCCACCGTGTCGGCTTCGGGGGTGAACGAGAAGGCATGCTTGCCCTCCGTATTGGCCAGTCGCTCGGCCAGGTTCGCCACCGTGTTGTTCAGTGTGAGGAAACGCACGGGCAGCTTCGGCTCTTCGGGTTGTTCCTTCTTGTTCTTGGCAGCGCGTTTCTTGCTTCTGTACTCGTCCTCCTGCATCTGGTACATCGTGTCCAGCGCCCTCACCTCGCTCATCCAAGCTTCGATGACGGGGTCTATCGAGCCCTTCCCGCTGGCGAAGTCACCGGCGATGTAGGAGATGAGGTTCAGCGTGTTCTTCGTGCCGTGAACGTCCAGCCGCACACCCGTTGCCAGCATCCCGATGGCGGGACAAACGGCGGTCACGACGGGCATCGTCAGCTGTGGCCCTACGGCATCGATGGAATCCTTAATGCCCTGGGGAAGCCTTTTAAGTGAAGAGTGAAGAGTGAAGAATCGTCTTCGTCAGCCTCGTTCTCCCCTCCTCTGGAGGGGTCGGGGGAGGCTAATATCTCCTTCATCACCTTGCTGATGCCCTTGGGCACTTCCTTGCAAGCCGAATCGATGATGCTGCGGAACTCCTGTTCGTCGAGCCCCAGGCGGGGCATTACCTGCATCAGCACCTCCTTCCTGTTGTCGCAGATAGCACGCAGGTTGACAGCCAGCTGATAGAGTTTCACATTCCTTTCGCCCTCCTGCGGCTCACCGCCTGTGCGTTTCCACCACTCAAAGATAATAGAGGAATATGGGATGCCTTTGAAAGACCCTCCCCCAATCCCCTCCCTTGTAGGGAGGGGCGTAGATACTTCTTCCGCTTGGTTTTCGCCTTGAGGGTGACTACTCTCCTCCCTACAAGGGAGGGGTGCGGGGGTGGGTCTGAAGATCTCATCATCCAGGAACAGCAGCTCTTCCCCGGTCGTGGTGAAGAACACTCTGGTGATGTCCTTGGCGCCCTTGTCGAAATCGACGCCCAGCAGGTCGGCAGCCCATTGCAGGTTTTCTTCCTGACTGAGGTCGGGACGGCGCTTGAACACCAGATGGTAGCCCTTCGTGGCCGACCTTTCCAGCATCAGCAAGCCAAGCTGCTCCTTCTTTGACAGCACCAGTTCAGGAACCTTCCTCAACCATTCCTCCTTACGGGCAGTTATTTGCTCTCCCCCTTCATGGGGCAATTGCCCGTTGGTAGCGGAGCAATTGGGGAGCGTAAGCGACGGAGGGACAGGGGAGGGGGTCCAGTCGATATCCATGCCGACGCTGGTGCTCATCGTGGTGGAACCTTTCAGCGTTCCGTCGTCGTTCGGCAAGCAGCTGTAGTTCATCTGGATGAGCTTCGATTTCTGACTCTCGTTGCCCTCGCGGACGGCCTTCAGGACGCTTTTCTGCCACTCCGAGTCACGCAGGGTCATATACTCTTCTCTCGTCTGGACGGGGCGCATCATCTTCGCCCCATCCTTATAATAAATAATGTGTACGCTCATGGTTTTAGAAATTGAAATTCAGTTGAACATTTGCGGAAACTTCTCTCGGCAGCTTGCGGACGGCCAGGTTCAGGAAATCGACCCCTTCCGGCGTCCACACCAGGTAGCGTTTCATGCGCGGCTTGCCCTTGAGGCTGTAGCTGAAGAAGTAGCGTTCCTCGGCCAGGCCGCGGCCCTGCAGGTCTTCCGTCAGGTGCCAGCGTCCGCCCTTGCGGTACTGGATGCCCATGCCCTCCAGCAGGTTGTTGAACGACTGCACGTCCATGCCCCACAGCTCCGCCACGTGCGTAGCCGTCAGGCAGTCCTCGTTCTGGCCGTTCAGCAGCCCCAGGGTGCGGCCCACGATCTCGTGTGCGCGGGTCAGAATCTCGTCCTCCGTGAGTTGGCGACCCGTTGCATCCTTGGTGGGGATGTAGCCGCCCGTCATGCGAATCTGCGGCAGCACTTCCGATGTCACCCAGTGCTTGAAGGCCTTCGCCTGTTCCAGCTTGGATGAAAGAATCAGGGAGTAGAGTCCGGACTCGTTGATGAGGATGGTTCTTCGTCGCTGACCTGAGTCGGCGATTTGCCGAGTCAGCTTATCCTCTACCTCCACATGTTTCTTCAAGGCGTCGCTGGTATCCTTGTATCCCAGTGCCTTTGCCACGTCTTTGCCGACGAAGAAGGTCTCGCCCTTCTCGTTCGTCATTGTCCGGATTGTACCGAACTGATTGTTTTTAAATGTCTGTAACATAATAATAAGTGAAATTTGCAGCTTCGGAAGTTCGGAACGCTGGCCAGCTGTCTCCACGGAGATTCCTCAGCTTCACTCCACTTGGTTAAACAATAAATTTGCATCGTCTCGGTTGCGCTCAACTTTTGACGATGCAAAGGTCGGAAGATTTGATTATAGAAAAAAAGAAAGAAAGCCATTACAACTTTCTTTCTCCTTACACACCTGATTGTCAGATGTTTATTATATGTAAAATAGTGATTATTCCATTTCAATTATCAGTTTTTCAATAGCTGATTTCATTGCCCGGTCTTCTACAGCCGTACCGATATCTGCCCTTACTGAGTGCTCTTTTGTGCCCTCCAGTGCCTCTGCCATAGCTTGATTTGTCGCTGTAGGGGCGAACATGTTTTTCTGCACCATCAAGTGAAGGATATTTGCAACAAGTTTCCGATTGAATGTAGTATTCTTCTGCTTACCCTTATTCAGCACGACATTCTTCACAGCAGGCATAGACAGAACTTTATCCCATAGTTCAGCATAACGCTGCTCTGTCCAATTGGCAGAAAGAAAATTCTTCACCTTCATGACGTATGCTTTAATGTCGGTGAAGTCTTGGTCTTCAAGTTCAACGCACGTGTACTTTTCCAATATAATAATAGCAGCATAGACCTCATAAAGTTCCTTTCTTGATACGCGTTGATAGCTAAGTCCCTCTGCGAGTTTGTCGTGATTGTGATAGTCGCGCAGTTTCAAACGAGGCATCGCCCGGAACCAACCTTCCAGCTTAGCTAGTTCCTCCTTTAAGCTACATCCACTTGTGGCAATATGATGCTCGAAATTGGCTATCAGTTCATTTTCGGTTTCGGCCATCTTGGCGAGTTTATCCAACTGCGCCTCCATCAGTTTCTGTTTCGGTCGATCGAATGTTCGTGTCTGGTCACCCTCAATATCTGCTAACAGGTCTCTTTGCCTTTCCAGTTCATGTTTCAATTCAGGTTCTATCTTTAGCCTTGTGACCTTACGAAGATTCTTCAAAATGTGTTCGCGCCAGAGATCGTCTTCGTAGCAGATAGAGAGGGACGACAGCGGCAAATACCGCTCCGTCATAGCCAGCAACATAGCTGCATTCTCCTCTGTAGGCACCAGCCTCGAAAGCCTTGGAGCTATTGCTTGTAACGAACGTTCTTCATCTGTAAAGTTCATACGTAGGACTTCCGCCAGCGGATTTTCGGGCAGCGTTCGTGTTTTAACCGTGGAAGGAATACTCTGGGGTACATGAGGAATTTCTATGAACAGAGTAATCCATTCGTCGTTGCCCGTCACAACAGCATCACACTGCCCATCTTCATCGAGCAGTGGCTTTATTTCCAAACAACATGTCTTCTTTACATAGCCTATTTGCTGTGTATAATCGAGATATACTCCTATGGCGTTCTCGTCATAAGTGTTAGTGGGCTCAGCCACCAACAGAAGTGGTGTACCGGGCTTCAAGTGTTCTGTGATAAATCGGTTAGCAGCGGCTTTGGCCTCTTCCCGTGGTAAACCTTTACCTATGATATATGATATGCCTGTTACTTCAAACTCTGCCATACTTCTTTATAAAGTTGCTACCCTGCGCTCATCACCCTTCAGCAGGCTTGCCTTGGCAAGACCGGCTCCCTTGAAGTAGTCTTTCTCAATCCGTGCCAGCATCTCCCTGGCTGTTATTGTCTGTTTCATAGTTTATTGTTTTTTCCGGATATTCCGGACTCTCCGGTATATCCGGCCCTTTCCGTCTGCAAATTTACATCATTTTTCAGAAACAACCAAAAAATTCAAAATTTTTGATTGTCATGATTGTCATGATTGTCAATTGTCATTAAGGGTTACTGATTGGGAGGGTGGATTTCTGTCCATAGAATATATATATATTTATATATATATTCTATGAGGTCTGAATGCATCCGAAATGCTTAATGACAACTAATGACAATGACAATGATGACAATGGAAATAAAAAATGAAGAAGAAATTTGCAAAATTTCTTGACAATTATTCGTGAACCGCAATAGAGTCGCCGTACCTTTGCCGTTGCAATTGAGATGCAACGGCGAGTGTGGGCGGCGGCTCAGCAAAGGCCAAGCAAGCTTGCCTCTGCGTTCACCTTGCACCACACTTGCAGTGTCGAAAGAAAGACAGAAATGGCCCCGCTCGCCAGCAAGGAAGATTTCCCAGGTGCACCAAAATTTCCTCCCTGCCCAGAGCGCAAAATTCGAGTCTGGAACCGACAAACGAGAACTAACAACTATTAACCCCGACCTTCCCACAGTCGCCCTAGAGGGGGCTGGGAGGTCCAAAAAAATCTTTACAACTATGGCAATGAAAGTAAAAGCAATCGAGAAGAAACTGAAGTTCACCAAGGACGAGAACGACCCCGGCGTATGGCGCTACGTGATGCAGCCCGAGCTCTACACCTCGCTCTCCCAGAAGAAGGTC
>JAFZPZ010000033.1 GCA_017552435.1 Bacteroidaceae bacterium | reverse complement strand
GAGATAGTGGACTCGTTTTATTCTCTCATTCAGCCTGAGCCGAACTATTATAACTATTGGTGCCAGCGTGTTCATGGACTGGGCTATGAGGATACAGACTGTGCTCCTTTGTTTCCTGAGGTCTGGGCACAGATAGAGCCTCTAATAGAGGGTTTGCCGCTTGTGGCTCACAATCGGCCTTTCGACGAGAGTTGCCTCAAGGCTGTGTTCCGTGTCTATCGAATGGACTATCCCGATTATGAGTTCTACGACACACTTTGTGTCTCTCGACGAGTGTTTCCGTATTTGGAGAACCATCAGCTTCAGACGGTTGCGGAGGCTTGCGGTTTCCTGATGAAGAACCACCATCATGCTCTTGCTGATGCTGAAGCTTGTGCCTGGATTGCGAGGGAGATATTGTAAAAAACAATCATTAATGACGAATAATCTCAAGATTATTCTATATCTTTGCAGCAGGAATCTATAAGTTGAGACAATAATGAAGAAAAATCTCTTTGCTTTTGCGCTCTTGTGTAGTGCTCTTTGTATGCATGCTCAAGTTGAGACTCCCACTATGGGATGGAGTTCGTGGAACACGTTCGCTGTGAACATCTCGGAAGACATCATCAAAGGTCAGGCCGATGCGATGGTCTCGCAAGGACTGAAGGATGCGGGCTATCTGTATATCAATATCGACGATGGCTTCCAGTATGGTAGAACTTCACAAGGAAAGGTTCGCATCCATCCTCAGCGTTTTCCTCATGGCTTGAAGGTCGTGAGCGACTATATTCACTCGAAAGGCTTGAAGGCAGGCATCTACAGCGATGCTGGCGATTGCACTTGTGGCAGTATCAGCAATGGCGACACTCAGAATACGAATGTGGGCTTCTACGGCTATGAGCAAGTGGATGCAGACTACTACTTTAAGGAGTTGGAGTTCGACTTCATCAAGGTGGATTATTGTGGTGGCAGTCATGCGGGATTGAACGAGCAGGAGCAATATACGGCCATTCATAATGCGATTGTGAATACGGGCAAGGATGTGCGCTACAATCTTTGCCGATGGGCTTATCCTGGCACTTGGTGTCACGATATCTCGACCTCTTGGCGAACGACTGGCGACATCTATGACGGTTGGAAATCCGTGAAAGGCATCTTGGCGGAGAACCTCTATCTGTCGGCTTATTGCTACGACGGTTGCTACAACGATATGGACATGCTGGAGGTTGGACGTTCTATGTCGGAAGAGGAAGATAAGACGCACTTTGGGATGTGGTGCATCATGTCGAGCCCTCTGCTCATTGGCTGCAACATGGCGACCATCAAGGAACGTCCGTTAGCTCTTCTGAAGAACCCTGAACTCATCGCCTTGAACCAAGATCCGCTGGGCTTGCAGGCTTATGTGGTGCAGCATATTGGTGAGACTTATGTTTTGGTGAAGGACATCTTGACGCTTCATGGCAACACTCGAGCTGTGGCACTCTACAATCCATCGGATAGGGAAGAAGAGATGTGCATTAGCTTCAGCGAGGTTGACTTGGGAGGTAAGGTGCAGGTGCGTGACCTCTTCGAGCATCAGGACTTGGGAGAGATGGAGGGAGGCTTGTCGGCAATTGTGCCGCCTCATGGAACTCGCATCTACAAGCTGGAAGCAGAAACAAGATTGGACCGCTATATCTATGAGGCTGAGACAGCTTTCCTGCATGACTATCAGGAGATATACAACAATCAAGCTATTGGCTCTGCCATCTATGAAACCAACTCGTCGGCCAGCGGAGGAGCTTTTGTCAGTTGGCTTGGTGGAAAGCGCAGTAACTCTCTGCTTTGGAAGGATGTTTATGTGATAGAAGAGGCTGACTATTCTGTTCACTTTAGTGCTACTTCAGGCGAAAACCGTCCGTTTAATGTTGTGCTGAATGGTGAAGAGAAGGGGAATGTTACTGTTAATACCAATAGCTGGAACACCTTTAAGGAGTACAACATGACGCTCCACTTGAATGCTGGTTCGAATAGCATCGAGCTATACAGAGAAGATGGTTGGATGCCGAATGTGGATTACATGAGTTTAGAGAAAGTAGGGGAGAGCACAATCTTGCAGCGTAGGTTGGAAGAGATGATAATGCACCTTGAGGTCATGAGTCATAACAGCCTTCTGACAGATAAATTGCGTCAGAGCATCGAAAGCCTTTTGACAAGAGCCACAGCCGAAGGTCTTACAGAAGCTAATATCAAGTCCTTGCTCACAGAAGCACAGAACCTTCAGAACACCATCAGTCAGGTTGTTCCTGTGTGCGAAGAATACAAGTTCTGGAGAAGCTATGCAGAGAAGAATGTACAAGCAAGTATGGAGACTTCTGCCCTTACTACATTCGTTTCAAGGATAACGAGAAGCGATAATACGCTCTCCAAAGCCAGCACTCTTTCACAGGCAAATAATGCACTGAATTCCCTCAAGTCGGCAATCTCGTCGTATCTGAAAAACTCAGAAGCAGTGCCTAAAATGGGCGAGTACCTCGATATGACGATGTTTGTTGTCAACTATGACTTCTCGACTAAAGAGGGATGGGAAGGAGAACCGACTTACCGAGATGGATGCGGTGAAGAGTACAACAAGGCATTCGACCTTTATCAGTCTCTCTCGAACATGAGGCCAGGCGTCTATACTGTCAAATGTAATGCGCTGTACAGACCAAAGGGCAACGATGGCGGAGCTGCCTATAGAGCAGGAACAGAAAACATTCAGGCATATCTTTATTTGAACGATGCGAAGGTGAAGGTGAAGTCACTGTATTCTGAGACTTGGCCAGAAGCATCACAATATGGCTCTGTGGATAATATGAACGGCTATCCTCATAGCATGCGAGCTGCTGGTATCCGCTTTGCAGAAGGGTGCTATCCGAATGAGGTGGCATACACTCTCACAGAGAAAGGCACGCTGACGTTTGGCATCAAGAGCGCGACAGGCGGCAACGGTAATTGGTGCTGCTTCGACAACTTTGCGCTCTACTACCAAGCTACGCCCGACTTCTATGACGGGATAGAAGCTATTGAAGAGTCACCATTGACCTTTGACCACTCTGTTTACGACCTTAGTGGCCGCAAGATAGAAGATGCTAAATCGTCAAAGGGCGTTATTATCCGTAATGGCAAGAAGATTATGGCAAAATGATAAAAGAAAGGCAACGAGAGAAGAAAAACAGGAAAACATTTTGTACTTCGCTCAAAAAAACCTAACTTTGTACACGCAGACAAACT
>JAFZPZ010000032.1 GCA_017552435.1 Bacteroidaceae bacterium | reverse complement strand
TTTATTTTATGCCAAAATTCGGTCTTTACCGAAATTTTCATGCCGATTTTTTTTCCTCTGGCTGTATTTTTTTCCTCTGGCTGTATTTTTTCTTTCCTCTGGCTGTATTTACAGCGAGAGGAAAATATTTTTTGCGTAAAAATCCGTATATTTGCACCAAATTTGCGAGAACGGGCTTGCACCAAAGGAAAAAGGAAACATTACATAAATATGAAAGCAAAAGCATTCATCAATCAGAGCATCCTCGCTGCCGTGCTGACGATAGCAGCACTGGCAGTAGGGCAACAGGTGTGGGCGGAGACATTCAGCATCGAGAGTTCCACCATTGGCACCACCACCACGTTTACGATCACCCGCTCGGGTGACACCTCAGCAGCACAGACCGTCAAGTACCGCACCGTCAGTCTGACGGCACTGGCAGGCAAGAACTTTGTCGAAGCCACTGGCGAACTGACCTTTGCAGCTGGCGAGACCAGCAAGACGGTGGACGTCACCGAAACAGCCGTCAGCGACATTGTTGCACCGTACTGCTACCAGGCACGACAGTGGCGCAGGTACCGTTTTGAGGTGCTGAACGGTAACGGTACCGAACTGGCCCACTGCGACCGCTTCATCGAGTATGGCAGCGACTACCAGGTCGAGATAGAGAAATTCTTCAAGAACGTGGAGATTAAAGCCATCGGAAATGCAGTGACCGTTGATGATGTCGGCTACGGCACCTCCCCCAATACATACCACGCCATTGATATCTCGAAATACTTCGCAGCCACAGCCCCGCAGAAGTACTTCGCCGCCATCGGCACGCAGCTGGGCATGACCTTCGACTTCCAGGCTAAAGAGATTGAGGACGGCTACCAGTACCTTCAGGTTCTGGTGGACGAAACTACCAACTACGACAGCGGCAATCATGACGGCGAGGTCGGGGAACTGCATTATGCACAGCTCATGGCCGGCTTCGGTCACGATCCTGGTGTAAAGAACGAGAATTATGCCTACTACTCCTTCCCCGTCAGTGCATCTGACGACATCAACTTCGGCTGCCATGACATGGAATGGCAGAGATACAAAAACACGGTGGGATGCCTCTACACCCAGAGGATCAAGCCAGGCTACCTATACAACTACCAGCTGAACACCCGCATGCTGGCAGATGCCAACCTCCAGACGCTCGGCGTGCGTTTCGACGCCTCCGGCAAACACGATGACAGATGGCAGGTGAAGGACTTCAAGGCCCACATCCAAGCCATCGACAACTGTCCACCGACACTGATTGAGGGTGATGTAAAGATCTCGGCAGGTCCCTACAACGCAGGCAACCAGTTCTACGTCAGCGTACCCTTCAGCGAGATTGTTCATGTCAAAAACACCAACGGCGTTAATATCCTCACCATCAACACCAGTTGGGGTGCCCTGACCTACGAAGCCGGCAGCGGCACCAATGTGATTACCTTCAAGGGCACCATCGACAACAATCTCGACCCCAGTACGCTGCTTACCATTACCGGTCTCAGTGGAGGTCCCGTCCGAGATATGCGAGGCAACCCCTACAAGGGCACAGCCAACATCGGTGTGACGTTCTCAGGCTATACCCTCAACGGCAAATGGGGCAGCAACGCTGGCCGCGACGGCACCGAAGCCCATCCCTACATCATCTCCTCGACGGCTGAACTCGACGAGTTGGCTACCAGCGTCAACGACGGCGATGACTTCGGTCCCGATGGCGACCACCCCGACGGCTACTTCTTCCAGCTCAGTGAGAATCTCACCTATACCGGCAGTGACAACAACTACACCGCCATCGGTACCATAGACAATCCCTTCCGAGGTAACTTCGACGGCAAGGGACACTTCGTCAAAGGCATCCAGATCCTTTGTACTGGCGACACCGATGCCGACAGATTCAAGGGGCTCTTCGGATATGTCGAAGGCGGTACGGTGAAGGATGTCATTGTCGATGGAGCCGACATTCGGGCCAACAATTACGTGGCCGGTGTTGTAGGCTGCTGCGTAGGAGGCACCATCTGCGGATGCTTGGTGATCAACTCAGAACTTTCTGCCTATGGAGGCGACAAACGTGGTGCCATTGTCGGTAACAATAGCGCCACCATAACGGCCAACTACTATCGCAACTGCATAGTGAACAATTCCAGCACCAGCAATATCGGCTACTACGACATTGTTGACGGACTCACCGACGGAGCAGGCGCTGCAGAGGAGGTATTTACCATCACCCCCGCCACCAACGTGAATGTCAGCGGAGCCACCATTACCTATAACAGTGTGCCATACTTCGCCAAGAATGCTGAGGTCACGCTCAGTTACAGCGGCGAGGTTGCCGCAGGATACAATGTCATCCAGTACGTGGTGACATCGCCAAGCGGCTCTACCGACTGCAGCGGCTACGGCCTCGTCGATGGCTACACCTTCCAGATGCCTCCAGTCGATATGAATGCCAGCGTCAACACGAGCGACCCTGCTCTTGCCCTCTTGGACGACGACAGCGCCAGACCCGCCGGCAAGAAGAATGCCGACTACCTCGCCTTAGGCGGTTCCGGCAAGAAAGTCATCCTTCATGGACGCCGCTTCTACCAGGATGGCGAATGGAACACCATCTGCCTGCCATTCAATCTCGCTCTCGAAGGTTCCTTCGCTGGCGCTACGCTGATGGAGCTGGATCTTGCTGATGACGGCATATACACCCACGCAACGGGTCTTGATGGCTCCACGCTTTACCTGAACTTCAAGTCTGCCACCAGCATCACCGCCGGCACACCTTATATTATTAAGTGGGGTGAGCCGGAAGGGGCAGCATCCGGTTATCTTGGCACAGCCATCGATTCCCCCATCTTCGCAAATGTGAACATCAGCAACAGCACCTCGACGGAAGTCAGCTTCACGGGCGGCAAGTTCAAGGGCACCTACAGCCCCGTGCCCTTCACAGCGAATGACAAGAGCATACTCTTCCTGGGTGCAGAGAACAAGCTGTACTACCCCGACGGCACCTCCACCACCATCAATGCTTTCCGCGCGTACTTCCAGCTAACCGACCCGACCGCCACAGTCAAGGAGTTCCAGCTCAGCTTCGGAGACGAAGACAGCGCGGATGGAATCATCGCAATTGACAATGGACAATTGACAATTGACAATGAAGATTCTTCACTCTTCACTCTTCATTCTTCACTCTCCGGTTGGTACGATCTGCAGGGCCGGAAGCTCAACGGCAAGCCGGCGCAGAAGGGACTCTACATCGTGAATGGGAAAAAAGTACTGAAATAATAAACGAATAAGTTACACCTACTTCTTATTCCGCGCCTTATCAGCGTGCTTTTGTCCTAAACGATTAAGAAATAGGTGCGGAACGAACTCCCTGAGGCCGCGGCGCCAGGTGAGCCATTCGTGGCCGGTGCCCTGAGAGACAGAGGAATCGACCTTGATACCGAGTTCACGCAGACTATCGACAATGGGCTGACTCTTGATGAAGTCCTCAGAGCCCCAGTTCATATAGAGGTAGTGAATCTTCTTGTTAAACTCATCAGCGTTGGCGAAGACGCCGTTGTAGGCGGTTTTCACGTCGAGACCGAAGATGGCGCCGCTGAAGGTCCCCATCCAAGCAAACTTGTCGAGGTTTTGCAGAACGACATCGAAGGTCTGGTGACCACCCCATGAGAGGCCAGCCATAGCACGGTTCTCGCGGTCGGCTTTCGTGCGGAAATGGGTGTCGATGTATGGAATCAAGTCGTTCAACAGTACGGGATAGAACGATGCACCGTACTCGCTGCGTCCTGCCTGATTATTGCCACCACGGAAAGGTGCCTTGATGTCACCGCTCTCCATCACGACAATCATCGGAACAGCCTCGCCGCTGGCGATGAGGTTGTCCATGATGTGCTGCATGCGGCCTTGGATGGTCCAGCTGGTCTCGCCCTCGCCCATGCCGTGCTGCAGGTAGAGAACGGGGTATCGTTTCTTTCCCTTTTCGTATTCAGCAGGCGTATAGACCATCGCGTGACGCCATTGACCATTGACCATTGAGGATTGACCATTGACCATTTCTCCCCCTAAAGGGGGCTGGGGGGTCCAGTAGTAGATGCTGCGGATTTGGCCGTGGGGGATGCCTTGCTGGGGACGGTAGTAGTCGCCTTCGGGACCTTCGGGCACTTCCAGACCGCCACACTCGCGATGGCAGCCAAAGTAGGTCTCTGAGGCTGGGTCAATGAAGTTCACGCCGTCGATACTCATGAAATAATAATGGAAGCCCACGGGCAGAGGGTCTGTGACGGCCATGAATCCGCCCTTCCCGTCGGGATGCATCTCGTATTTCTTGCTACAGATATCGACGATGACTTTGCGGGCCTGGGGTACATGGATGTAGAAGTATGCGCGGCAGTCCTTATCGACCTTGGGGAACTCGTTGCCCGGAATAGCGTTCTCGGCAGTCACAGCATCGTCGGGCACATTGATAATTGACAATTGAGAATTGACAATTGACAATTCTGCGGGGCGTTTGGGTTCGTAGCCGAGGAATCTCGCCACAGCCTCGCCGTAGCGGCAACCCAGTTCGCGATAGCCGGCGGCGTCGAAGTGCAGGCGGTCAGGGCCGTTGGTGCAACCATCGGACGAGATGACCTGCGATGTGTGAATGGTCTGGGGAAGCTCGTCGATCTGCTTCTTGCAGCCGATGCAGACACCCTTGCCGTCGGCCTGGACAATGTTGCCGGCATAGAGAGGCACCTCCTCTGGCTTCAACTGCAGGTCGCCCAACAGGTGGTCATAGACATTCTGCACCTTTCTGGCCCACTCGGGGTCGCCAGTATTCGACTCGCCCTGGTGCATCAGGATGCCCTTGATGACGCCGTCCTTCTGTGCCTTCCGGGCCAGCGTGACGAGCGTGCGGTAGGGATTGTTGTCGTATGCTGCCAACATGCCCTTCATCCAGTCGGGAGCCTGCTTCTTGGCGTAGTTATCGATGCTGTCGGGCATGAAGCCCTCGATCTTGATGCCGCCGATGGCGACATGGATAACGCCAACCCTGATATTCTCGGGCAAAGATGCCACGAGGGTGCGACCGAACCAGTCGGCAGGCGTCAGACCCGTGTTGGGACGGCAGAGGGGAGCCGCAGCCTCGCACCACTCGCCCTTCTTGCGGCCGCGTTCTGTGTCATCCACAGCGGGCATCAGCAGAAAACGGGGACCAGGACTGGCGATGTCGGCTGCCTCGGGCTTGGCAGCGCCTTCCATGTTGGACTGCCCAAAACAGAGGAAGATGTAGAAGTTCTCATCGACGGCGGCCGACGTGCGGATATTTGAGACGGCCATCAGGCCAAGAGCCAAGAGACTCATGAAAAAGTTGCGTTTCATATAGTGATGTGTTTGTTAGTGACTGCGGAAGTTCCATTTCGCGTTGTCGGTGGCGAAGTCATACTCGGCGAGAGTAGGGGTGCTGTCGGCGATGGAGCTGAGGACGTAGCGGGTGTTCAGTCCGTCGCGGCCCGGGATGGCTTTCGGCATGATGCGGAAAGTGCCGTCGGTGAGTTGTTCGATGCGCCACAGCTGCTCGTCGCCGCCACTGAAAGCGGGTGTCGTTGTGACCTCGAGACCAGCGGTGGCTGTCAGGGCGCGCTCGGTGCCCTCGATGACAATGCGGAAATAAGGGCCGCCCAGGTAGCCGCCGGCCTCGGGGACGGCGGTGACGGTCCAACGCTGCCATGGGCGGAACATATAGTCGCTGCAGCGTACGGGAATCTCCTCCTTGGGCCATGTGCCGATGACATCCTCCAACTTCTGATTGGGAAGGGCTTTCACTGGCTCGTTGGGGTCTATCTGCCAGAAACGCTGACGTTCCTGTTCCATACGGACAAAATCGACAGCCAGCTCCAGCGAGTAGCCGCGACGCTCCGACTCAATCTCGAAGGTGCCGCCCTTGAACTGCTCGCCGGCAACGGGCCAGCCGTTCCGCCAGAGCAGGGGCCGGATGGCCAGCACGCTTCGGCCGCTCCTGTCGAAGTCGGCCTCGAAGTGACACGACATCACCTCGACACCCTCGTCGATGACGGTGCGTCCGAAATGACCGGGACCGGTCTTGCGGTCGCCGGCGGCGATGACCATGCGGCCTCCGCCGTGGAACATGTCGCGGCCAACATTGTCGATGTAAGGGCCATCGACACTTTTGGCACGGCCCACCACTATATTATAAGTGGAGTTGACGCCGTCGCAGCACGTGCCGTGGGTGCCAAGCAGGTAGTACCAGCCGTCGCGGTAGAGGAGGTCGGTGGCTTCGCAGTCGATGGCTATGTCCTTCTCTATGTTGCCCTTCACGCGCTCGCCGGTTTTCGGGTCGAGCTCGATGAGGCGGATGGTGCCGAAGTAGGTGCCGTAGCTGGCCCAGAGGCGGCCGGTGGTAGGGTCGAGCAGGAGCGACGGGTCGATGGCGTCCTGGTCCTCCATGCCGTCGGAGGAAGCAACCTCGATGGCCTTGGTCCACTTGAAGTCGGGCGACTTGGGGCCGAGGGTCTTGTTCCACATGGTGAGGATGCGGCCGTTGTGCCCGCCGCCCAGTCCGCCGCCCGTGGCGCCGTAGATGCAGAGGTAGCGGTCACCAATTTTCATCACGTCGGGAGCCGCGCCGCCTCCGGGACGGTCCGCGCCGCTGTGCCAGGACCATCCGTCCTCGCTGATGAGGCCTCCGCCGCCCGTGCCGAAGGTGTAGTACTTGCCCTCGCACTCGGCAATGGTGGACGGATCATGGATGTAGGGAGCACCGGTTTGCGCCCTTGCAGGGCTAAATGAAAAATGAAAAATGATAAATGATAAACCTGCTATCATCATCATTCTTAGTCTATTTTCACGTGTAGTCATTGCTCTCATTTTCATTTATCATTTATCATTTATCATTTAGGGCGTAGCCCGTTACAGGTTTCCCAGCCTCGTCTAGAAAGCGTGCACACATATCGCTGAGGCCGGGGCCGTTGATGACGGCAGCGCGGAGAATGTTGCGACCTTTCCTGAGCGTCAGACGCTGGGACATGCCATCATCCTCCACCATGCGGCGGTCGCCCTCGAGCAAGAGTACCTCCTCGCCGTTGAGCCACCACATGGAGGCACCGTTGGAACCGCAGGCCAGACGCACGTTCTCAATATCGGTGGAACAGTCGATGACGGTCTCGCACCAGAAGAATGAGCCGTAGGTTTGCTTACCGTATTTTTCGGCAAAGCGGAACAGCTTGACGTTATAGTTCTCGCTGTCGAGGGTGTACCACTTGGCTTTCTGCTTCGGCAGCTGAGCTAATTCTTCAGCGAACTTGTCACGCAGCCACGAGTTGGTGAAGACGACGTTGCTGCGCACATCAACGGCGATGGGTTCCATCAGTCTCCAGCGACGGATGAAGCCCTGATCATCAGGCTTGGCAAGGTTGTCATCCTTCCCTACTTCGCTGAAATACTTTGGACGGTTCTTGAAGCGCAACCAATCTACGCTGACGGTTTCGCCATCGCAGGTGACCACTAAGTCGGTGATACCTTTCGGGGTATATTCCAACGGGGCTGTCAGGGTGAGCCACTGCCCCGACATGTCGCGGCGGAAAGGGCCATTTTCGCTCTTTACCGTCACAGGAACCTTGGCAATGACCTTACCCTTGGCACTCCTCTCTCTAACAAAAAGCCGGGTATTATCATTGGCCATAACATTGATAACCAGATAGCCGTCGGTGATGCTGCTGAAATCTACATCGTCATACTTCACCCAACTGCCTTTTCCAGACAAGGTGACACAAGCACCGAGTGGCGTTCTGGTGGTATCAATGTATGCGGTTTGAACATTGCCGGCGGAAGAATAGCGGTCAATTTCGATGCGTTCGGTGGCCTGGTTGATGCCAACACCGCGCATAGTGGGTTTCACCTCTTGGATGGTACCGTTAGCATTGAAGGCAACCTTCTCGATGCAGACCGAGCGGCGCTTGTCGTCATTGGGCGAGAAGAAGTTGGTATGGTAGAACAGGTACCACTGTCCTTTGTATTCCACCAGGCTGTGGTGGTTGGTCCAGCACCTGTTGGCGTGTTCAGCCATGATGATGCCCTTGAAGTCCCAAGGTCCGAGGGGTGATTTCGACATCGCGTAGGCCAGCGTCTCGGTGCCCCCCTCTTCCCTTACCCAGGGGAAAGTGAGGTAGTACCAGTCACCACGACGAAAAGCGAATGGACCTTCCTTGAAGCCGTCGGGCAGACCCTCCATTGTGATGACAGGTCCATCCAACTCCTTCATGTTCTCCTTGAGCCGGGCCCCACGTATGCCCATGCCACTCCAATATATATAGGCCTGTGTTTTTTTGCTCCCCTCGCCTTCAGGAGAGGGGTCGGGGGTGAGGCTATCGATGAGCACACAGGGGTCGATGCCCATGATTCCTTTGATGGGTTCAGGTTCCAGCGCAAAGGGACCTTCTGGACTATCGGAAACAGCCACACCGACGGCGAAGCCCCGACCCGTCTTAGGACCGTTGGGGAAGTAGAAATAGTATTTGCCGTCCTTCTCGACGCAGTCGGGCGCCCACATAGAGTAACCGTCGGGCTTTCCCCAGGGGACTTTCTCCTGCGAGACGATGACACCGTGATCGGTCCAGTCGGTCAGGTTCTCCGAAGAAAACACATGATAGTCGGCCATGCAGAACCAATCCTGACGTTGACCGGCAGGAGGTACGATGTCGTGCGATGGGTAGAGATAAACCTTGCCATTGAACACGCGGGCCGTAGGATCGGCAGAAAACAGATCGCGGATAACAGGGTTTTGCGCCCCTGCGGGGCTAAATGATAAATGACAAATGATAAATGATAAGCAATACGCCATTATTATCCTTAGTCTGTTGTCAGTTTTCTTCATCTTTATACCTCTTCTCATTTTTCATTTTTCATTTCTCATTTATCATTTAGGGCGTAGCCCGCCTCATTTAAATATCCACCAGTCTAAATGAACTTCACCCTGGACGTCACCAAAGCACAGGTATAGGTCGTGCACGCTGTTGGCGCCCTTGACCTTAGCAGAGAACTGCTTGTAGGCGTCAACAGAGTCCGTGCTACCAATCTTGGCAGTACCAATAATGGGACCATTCTCAGAGTCGAGACGCAGGGTCACGGTGCAAGAGCCCGTGGCAGCAGCAGAGATGCTGAACTGCTTGGCGCCGGCACCGAAATCGACGCCACGCAGACGGATATACTCGCCGTTGTCGATGTCGTAGATATACATATTGCGCTTGCCCATAGACTCGGGCATATCCTTCACTACGCCGGTGTTGGGAATGCCCATCTTGGCACTCTTCAGACCCTTGCCCCAAGCCATGGTCTCGGCCTCTACACGCTGGTAGGGGTTCAGCCAATGGAGTTGCTGCATGGGTTTTTGGTCGAGCCAGTAGGGAATCTCGGGAATGGTGCCATCTTCGAGATAGACAATCTCGTTGGCGCTGACGCTGCGGCGCTCGTGATGGATATAGGTGTCGAGGTGCATCAGGTCGTAGTCCTGACCGAAGACATAGGAGCGGCCCTTGAAATCGCAGATGCCGGGGTGATTGCCGCGGTCGCGCTCGGTGGGACGCATGATATAGTTCTTCCACTCCCAAGGACCGGTGGGGCTGTCGCTCATGGCATAGCCCAGAGCCTCGGGGCAGCAAGTGGTGGCATAGGCCAGATAGTACTTGCCGTTGCGCTTGTAGAACCAAGGACCTTCCTGATAGTTCTTCACCTTCCAATTGGCCTTCTGACTGCCAGGGATGCGGAGATTGATCTTGGCACCCTCTTCGGTGACGGGGCGCATCACGCCGTCGGCAGGATTCAATACGAGGATGGGACCGTCGGTAGAAATCATGTCCTTGTTGAGCTTGATGCAATAGACGTGGGGATTGCCCCAGTACATATAGGCCTGGCCGTCGTCGTCAATGAAGACAGAGGGGTCGATATCATCCCAATGCTCCTTCTGCCATACGAGGGGCTGACCCAGGGGATCGCGGAAGGGTCCGTAAGGGGTGTCGGCAACGAGCACACCGATGCCGTGGCCGTGGAGAGGTGCATAGAGGTAATACTTACCGTTGCGCTCGACGGTCTGGATGGCCCATGCACCGTTCTCACGACTGCGCCACGAGAACTCCTTGAGCGAGGCACAGGCGCCGTGCTCGGTCCAGTTGGCCATGTCGGTAGTGCTCCACAGCAGCCAGTCGTACATGAAGAAGCCGGCAGAACTGCGCTCGTTTTCGTCGGGGATGTCCTCGGGCGAGGCATCGTGCGAGGTGTAGAGGAACAGCGTGTCGCCCACCACCAAGGGTGAGGGGTCGGCGGTGTATTTGGTCTGGAACAGCGGCATGTTCACCTGGTTCAGGTCGGGCATCGGCATCTTATGGTCGGGCTGCTGAGCCAATGTAGGCTGTGCAACCATCGTAGCAAACAGGACTATGGGGGCAAATGTCTTTTTCATTATCTTATTACTTCATTTTCTTATTCTTTTCAATGGTCCATCCTTCGCGCTTAGAGAGCAGGCAGTCCTTGCCTTGGAACATCTTGGCAGCCTGCTTGTCGCCCTTGAGCTGCCAGTCGAGCCAGCCGATGGCAACGACGGTGAACTCGCCGCCATGAGGCTGACGGTAGGTGCCACCATGACCCACGGGATAGTTGGCGGCGCAGGCGGGAACGTGATTAATAAGTTGGAAGTCGTCCATGCCGTTCTCGTAGGCAATATCCTCCTTGCCACCCAGAATATAGATGATGGGCGTGTGGATATCCTTCAGTTTCGACTTGTCGGGCATTGGCATACCACCCACAGCCTGAGCGCGGTTGCTGTTCTTGAAGAGTCCGCTGTTGCAGATCATCATGGTTTTGATGCGAGGGTCGGCACAGTTGTAGAGACTCTGCAAACCACCGCATGACATACCGGCCACGCAGATGTTCTTCACGTCAATATTATTATAATAAGGTGAATTGGGGTCGGCATTCTGGGCGATGGCCCAGTCGATGGACTGAATCTGCTGCTCGGTGGTGGACATGGGGCCCTGGTAGGGTTTCTCCTCCATGGGAATGTAACCTGTGGCCAGAACGATGTAGCCGTGCGAGGCAATCTCGTTCAGGAACTTGAAGTGTTCCCAGGGCGAGTTGGTGCAGGCTCCGTTGCCCCACACAAGCACGGGCAGGCGGTTCTTCTCGCTGAAGGCAGAAAGGTCCTCAGGTACAAAGACGGTGTGAGCCTCGAGCGTGGGCTCTTCCTTCATGATGGCAGGGTAGGGGCCGGTGCCGCCGTCCTCAACAACGAGCGACTTTTGTTCGCCCTCAATCTGCCACCAGTCAAAGTTGAAGAGCTTCGGACCCTTGCGACCTGTGAAGGCAAAGTAGAGGTCGTGGGTAGCAGCCCCCTCCATACCTCCCCGAGGGGAGGCTTCTTTCTCTCCCCCTCGGGGGAGTTGGAGGGGGGCTGAGAGCGTCTGCCATTTCTCCCATCCACCAGTGCCTGGAACTTCCAATCGAGCCACTAGCTGACCACCCAGGCTATCGAGACGTACCTCAATCTGACCTCCACGCAGACCGCTGGCCGCGCGAGCCGTGAACTGCTTGGGCGTGTTGCCGTCGAACTTCACGTTCTGCAACTTGATGTAGTCGCCATTGTGAATCTCTGTCACATAGACACCAATCTCGTCGTTCTGCTCGGTCTTCACACCACGACTGAAAGCCATCGTCTCGGCCTGTACTTTCTGATAGGGGTTGAAGGTAGCTATTGGTTTCACACCTTCGTCGGTAGGCATGATGGTGGGGAAGCTACCATCGGCATTGTACTTAAACTCCTCCACGGCTATGCTACGACCGAAGCCACCGCCCTTGGGCAGTTTGCCGGTGTGGTAGAAGAAATAGCTGTGTCCCTTGTAGTCGGCCACGCCGCAGTGGTTGGTAAACGACTTGGTATCGCACAGGGGCATAATCTCGCCGGCGTAGGTCCAGGGACCTGTGGGGTGGGGAGCCGTGCTATAGCTGATATGCTCAGGCACGCCGCCAGCAGCATAGAGCAACTGGTACACCTTGGAACTTTCAACTTTAAACTTTGAACTATCAACTTTGCGGAGCCACGGACCTTCTACATACGAATCCTTGTACTTCTTTCCTTTTTCGCGCTTGCTCATCATGGGGCCGCCAAAAGCTTCTTCGGTCATATCGAGACGACCCAGTTCGCCGCTATAGGAAATCATGTCGCGGTTCAGCTTCAGGTAGTAGCACTGCGGATTGCCCCACATCAACCAGGCCTGTCCATCATCATCAATGAGTACAGTTGGGTCTATGTGGTCCCAACTGCCGTTCTCGAAGAGCGGCTTACCAATGGCATCCTTAAAGGGACCGGTGGGCGAGTCGCTGACAGCTACACCGATGGCCATGCCATTTGAAATCTTGCTGTGAGCGCAGATGTACCAATAGAACTTGCCGTCGCGCTCGATGGTCTGCGAAGCCCAGGCGCGATCGTCGGCCCAGGAGAAACTCTCCAGTGCTAGGGGAGAGCCGTGGTCGGTCCAGTTTACCATATCTGTGGTAGAATAGACACGCCACTCCTGCATCCAGAAGAAATCGGCGTTGTCCTCATCGTGTCCAGTATAGACATACATGCGTCCATCGTGCACCATGGGAGCAGGGTCGCTGGTACACCAGGTCTGCACAAAGGGGTTTTGCGCCCCTATGGGGCTAAATGATAAATGACAAATGATAAATGATAAGGTTAACACCTTAGCTTTATATTGGAATATATTCATTATTCGTTGTTTTTTGAAGTTTTTATTGTTGAAATTAGAATCCTTAGGATTTCATCTAAATCACTTTTTAATGAATTATAAATAGCATCATCTATTATATCTGCTTTATGAAGAACTACAAGCCAAAATGAAGTCTCACTTCCTTCTTTCAATGAAATGCTAAGTTTGCTAATAAAATCAGACTTACTTTGAGCCTGGATTGCCTCATGAATGTTTGCCCCAATGCTTGTTCCACTCCGAAACATTTGTTTTGACATGATAAATTCCTGTTTTTCTTCTCTTAAATATTTATAGCATTTTGCCATTCTGATTGCAAAATCTACAGATTTATCTGCTAAAATATTATTCTTTGTCATATATCATATATTATTTATCATTTGTCATTTATCATTTAGGGCGAAGCCCGTCTATTTAAAGAGCAGCGGTGCCATTTCTCTGAGGCTACGACGCCAGGTTAGGAACTCATGGGCAGTACCTTCGGAGATGAAGCCATGAGCACTATAGCCGGCAGCCTTTAGGGCATCAACGCTCTTGTTGATACCACTGGGATTTTCCTTTGAACCACAACTCTCGAAGATGACTTTCACAGCCTTAGGGTCTTTAATATCCTCGGGCATATAAGTGCCACCGCTGAGCAGTCCCCAGTAACCGAACACCTCAGGGCGACGCAGCGTGATGAGCTTTGTCTCCATACCGCCCATTGAGAGGCCTGCCATAGCACGGTTCCACTTGTCGGCCTTAGTCAGGAAGTGGCTGTCGATATAGGGTACGAGCTCGTCAATGAGCAGGGTCTCAAATTCCTTGGCAGTAAACTGGCCAATGGTACCGAACTTCACGTTGTTGGTCAGGCCGTATGCCATCACGACAATGAAAGGCTTAATCTTACCCTCGGCAATGAGGTTGTCCATAATCAGGCCTGCACAGCCCTGACGGAACCAGCTGGTCTCGTTCTCTCCCCAACCATGCTGCAGATACAGCACCGGATAGCGTTCCTGAGTTGCCTTGGCACCCTGGCCAGTCATCTTGCCGTAGGTGGGAGGCGTATAGACCCAAGCAGTTTGCATCTCACCCGTGCTCTTGGAGGGGAACAGTACCTGCTGCACGTTGCCATGCTCTATTTCCGGGCGATACTGATAGAAGGCCTCATCAGGAGCAGGAATCTCGATACCGCTCTCCCAACGGCAAGAGCCGAAATAATTGTGTGTACCGGGGTCATTGAACGTGCCACCGTCGATGGTCAGGTGATAGTAGTGGAAACCAGGATCCATCGGACCCTCGGTGGTTCCAACCCAAACACCGTCCTTGTCCTTACGCAGTACCGTACCGCCACGACCGCCAAGACCAAGGCTGACGATGACTGATTTTGCTTCGGGAGCTACCACGCGGAAGCGGGCATAGCCCTCGCTGTTCACCTGCGGATATTCCTGTCCTGGCTGATTCATGGGGCTGGGAACAAAGTCCTCCTTGACGACATAATTGTCAAGCGCGGGGTTAAAGTTCTTGATGGCGAAGTAAGCCTGCTTGGGCTTGTAGTTTTCGTCGAAAGGCAGCGGGTGGTTGTTCACGCCCAGCCATGAGTCGCGGTCGCCCAGGTTCCAGAAGGTTACGCAGTCGATGACGTCCTTGTGCTTGCGGAAAATCTTGAAGATGCGGTTGTACTGGTCGGTCAGCATAGTGTTGAGATAGCCGGCCAAAGGTTTGTTCTCTCCACGCGAGAAGCGCAACTGACCACCCATCTCCTGATTGACACGGATGTCGAGCTCTGTCACATGGATGTGCTTCACCAGTTCTGAGTACTTGGTGATGGCGGCATCGATATCCTCTTCAGAAGGACCGTAGATGTTGTAATGGCCCTGCATGCCGATACCATGAATGGGCACACCGGCATCCTGCATCTTCTTCACCATGTTATAGATACGGTCGCGCTTGCCGGGATCGCACTCGTTGTAGTCGTTGTAGAACAACAGGGCGTTGGGGTCTGCCTCGTGGGCAAACTCGAAAGCCTTGGCGATGAACTCGTCGCCACAGAGTTTGTAGTGACGACTCTCGCGATAGGGATTTGGCTCCTCACCACGACGTCCCCAGCCACCACCGTCGCTGATAGCTTCGTTGACGACATCCCAGGCATAGACGACATCTTTGTAGCGGTTCACTACTGTATGGATGTGTTCACGCAGACGCTGGTAGAACACCTCCTTCTTCACATCCTTACCTTTCTTGTCTGTGAACATCCAGTCGGCAAACTGGGAGTGCCAGCAGAGGCAATGACCACGCAACTTGATGCCGTTCTGACGGCAGAAGTTGGCAATCTTATCGGCTTTCTCCCAGTTCCACTCTCCCTCCTTGGGATGCAACTCGCCGGGCTTCATGTCGTTCTCGGCTGTGATGCTGTTGAACTCGCTCTTGATCAGACTTATCTGGTCGTCATTGCTCACGTTACGTTGGTTGAGAGAGACGCCAATCATGAAGTAGTCCTTGTAGGCATCTTTCAGTTTGACATTCGGATTGGGGTCTGCGGGTGCGCCTCTCTGTGCCCATGAGTTCATGCAGAACATCGCCAGCACAAGTGCTAAGGCAGCTTTCATTACTTGTTTCATCGTGTGTGGATTTAGGAATTATTATTGTTGTTATTGAATATCGAGAGTGATTTTCTTTCCTTGGTAGTTAATGGTCGTCTGACCGCCGCCTGCCACCTTTATGCGGAAGGCGCGATGGGTTGTCATCCCCTGATACTTGCCCATGCGTTTGCAGATGGTGAGGCGGTGATGGACTTCGTCCCATTGGAACGTGATGCGTGAGTACTGATTCTGTTCGTATGCTCTTGTGGTGCCGTCATCTTCATAGAGGGTAAAGGTCCCGTCGGTCCCGGGATAGAGCAGCACCTCATCATCTTTGGCAGGAATGATACTGCCTGCCCGCACAAAGACGGGGATGTGTGCTTTGGAGACTGTTGTCGTAACCGTTTGCCCGCCGTCGTAGTGCTGTCCGGTATAGTAGTCGTACCAGCCCCCTTGCGTCTTGGGAAGGTAGGTCGTCCATGAGGTAACGTCCGGTTCTGTGACAGGACTGACGAGCAGAGCCGGACCGAACATATACTCATATTTCTGGTCGAGAGCTTTGGCATCATCGGCGAAATCAAAAACCAGCGGACGCATCAGCGTAGAACCTTCGAACGAGATAGCCGCAGCCATACTATATATATATGGTAAGAGGCGATAGCGTTCACTGAGGCAGCCGGCGATGATGGCTTGTGCCTCAGGGCCGTAGTTCCAAGGCTCCGTGTTGCTCATGTAACCATGCACTCGCATCAGGGGCAGGAAGACGCTGGTCTCAATCCAACGCAGCATGCGTTCGATGTAAGCTTGGTCGGTATATTGGTTGCCTGGACGGAAGAAACCTCCGGCATCGTAGGTCCACCAGGGGATACCTGCGGCCTGCATGCCTAAGCCTGCCGTCAGCTGTCGGCGGAAAGTCTCCCAATCGTTGCCCACATCGCCGCTCCACATGGCAGAGCCGTAACGCTGGATGCCAGGGAAAGCACAACGAGTGAGGATCATTGGACGCTGCGCGGTAGCAAATTCTTCACTCTTCACTCTTAACTCTTCACTTAATAGTCCTTCATAAACGGTCTTGTTTACCAACAAAGGATAGACATTGCGCACTTCTTCGCCCGACCATTTGCCGTTGTTTACACGCCGCCCGGCGAGGTCATCGTTCTCTGGCTCCGTAGCATCCTGCCACCAAGCATCGATGCCCAGAGGCACCAGACGATTAGAGAAATTTTTCCAATAAGCAGCGGCGGCATCGGGATTGAAGAAGTCTATCCAGTCGGTGCCGGGGATGTAGTAATTGTCGGCCAGCATCTGCTTGCCGACTTCAGAGTTCTTGTCAATCTTCGACCATACGCTGACCATCAGGCGCATATCCATACGGTGCAAGCTGTCGGTCAGAGCCTTCGGGTCGGGATAATGGTCTTCGTCGAACCGCATGGCGTTCCAGCCGTATTTGCCCCAGTACTGCCAGTCCTGCACCAAGACGCTGACGGGCAACTGCTCGCTGCGGAAACGATTGGCTGTCTGCAGGATTTCGTCGGAGGAGTGGAAACGTTCGCGGCAATGGATATAGCCCAATGCCCAACGGGGCATCAGCGGAGCCTTGCCCGTCAATTCGCGATAGGTGGCGATGATTTCATCGGCAGAACCGACGAATACGGTATAATCTACGGCATCGGCTATTGGCGAACGGAACACCGTCTCATCCTTTACCTTATTATAGTATATGATTGGTGCATCACCTTTAGACAATTCCGCCCTCAAGACATGACGGCCTGCTTTCAACTTAACAATCGTCGAGGCAGTGGGCGGCAGCCACAGGTTCTGCATCTCGATGACGTTCTGTCCGTCAATCGAGAGGTTGTGGCGGCGGGCCATCTTCTGACCCACATCCAAGAGCAGCGAATAGTCGCCATCCTCTGCGAGGTCGATGGTAGCTTCGTAGATATTGCGCTGCCGCACTTCCTGCTTGCCGCCTTCGGTAGAGGTGACATTCACCACTTCCGTCTGCCCAGCTTCATCCAGCAGGTGCATCTCGACCTGTTGCTCACAGGGATTGAAGTCCACCAGTCCGTAATTGTTCCAAAGCACGCCATAGCCTTTGCTCGACAGAAGCATAGGGATAGAAATCTGTGTATTCACCTGCGTCAGGCGGCGCGACAGCCCACGCACATTACTGTAGCCGTCCTGGAACTGGCCCAAGCCATACAGGTGTTCATCTTGCGGAGAACGGAAAGCCAACGTGGCCTCTCTGCCCTGCATTTGATGGAGCGTAGCCGTGAAGACGGGCGTTCCCTGTCGATTCTTGACGGTAACCGTCTGACGGGCCTCATCCACATCGACCGTCATGTCGCGGCTGTTCACCTCATCATTTTTCACATAGAGCCAATCGGGCAGCTGCGATGTCGGTTTCTGTTCCCAATACTGTATCCTCACGGCACCCGGAGCCACCTGACGCATTCGGAGCGTGCCTTTTCCAAACGGCAACTCACTTGCCATCGCGGTGATGGGAAACAGGGCTATCAGAAAAAGGTTAAACAATTTTCTCATCTGACTCATGTCTTCTTTTGCTTGTACTTTTTTTCTTGATTCGACGACAAAGGTACTAATTTTTTTGCAAACAAAATCTTTTTTTGCAAAAAAACCTTAAAAATTCCTAATTCGTACTTGACATTAGGCACTTTCTACGTTATATAGGTGTATGCAAGTTGAAAAGTTCACATCTATTGTCTCGCGCCTCCGTCCTCGGTTGCTGTCTCTCGCGTTGCAGTTCAATGCAGATTTCGATGCTGCCGAAGATGCGGTTCAGGAGGCGTTGATGCGATTGTGGACGGCTTGGGAAGAACTGTCCGAGGCAGCGGATGCAGAGCGGTTGTCTGTCCGACTCACCAAACACGCCTGCATAGATGCTTATCGGAAAAGACAACAGCAGCAGACGGTGGAGCTAAAGGAAAACTCAGCTACGACTACCGCTGATGTCGTTCAGGAAGCCGAAATTCAACACGCTTTGGAGCGAGCCGTTACTGCCTTACCGCCTGCCGAACGAAGGCTATGGACGTTGTTTGCCGAGGCACAGATGGATAGCGCACAGATTGCTGCCGCCACAGGTATCGCTGTTCGCAGCGTGAGTACGATGTTGAGTGCCGCGCGCCGTCATATTATGGAATCATTAAAAAAAGAAGAAGCGCTATGATGGAAGAGGAAAAAATGAAAAATGAACAGTTCCTGGAGCAATATCTCTCAGGTAAGGCACCTTTGCATGCCGACCGTCTGAAGCTGCCTGCCGAAGAGGAGCTGGATGTCGCAGAAGCGGAATTCGATAGGAAAGTGGCTGCCCGAAAACGACCTGCCCGTCTCATTTCTTTCTGGCCTTGGGTGGGAACAGCAGTCGCCGCCGGTGTCCTCTTGCTGATTGTGCTTAACATCGGTCAGCATCAGCCAAAGCAACAGCCCATTGTGGCAGAAGTGGTAGAGCAGCCTGCACCAGAGGCACCAAAGGTTTCTGATTACTCTGAGGTTTCCGATAATTCAAAGCCTTTAGAACCCATTAAACCCATAAAGCCCAATAGGGCCCATAAGCCCCAGGCAGAACCTTTGCTGGCTCAAGCTGAAGAAGAGCCTGTTATTCCTGCCGACAAACAGGCATTGGTGGATATCTATCTAGTGGAAGAGGCGCTGCAAGTGGCCTACGAACTGCAGGCGCAACAGGAGGAACTCCGTGCTTACGCCGCCAGCCTGATGGGAGAAGAAGAACCACAGCCCCAGCCCATTATAGCATTTTAGACAAATCATAATTCATAATATTTTTTTTCTATGAAAACAATTCTGAAAAGCATCATTACAGCGAGCTTGCTACTCGCCTCCGTTACCACTACAGCGCAGAATGTCGTTGCCCAAGACTTGGAAAGTTGGATGGAAACCATCCTTTGTCAAGCTGACGAGAGAAAGGTGGAAGTATCCAGGAACATAGGGCATGAACGTGATGTTCAAAAAGAAGGTACACCGTTGAAATGGCGTCGCGACATCATTACTCTTACACTACCAAAGAAACATCGCAACTTGCTAGATGATATGATAAGAGCCTTTGAATCCAACGCTCAGTACAATCCAAAATGCTACGGAGTCAACAGTCAGAGGGGATCATCTAACGGTAATACCAGTAATAGTATTCGTAGAATGATGTATGGCGAATTTCCGATGGACTACATTGAAATCGGCAAGGACTACAACAACTACATCAACGTGAACATCCTTGATGCGAAGGATACTACCAAAACTCACCGCTATGCCTACGCCCTGGAATGGCGCGAACAGAGCGGCACCACAGAGAAAGGAGATGTTGATGTCCGCTACACCATCACCTACGGAAAGATTCCATCATCTCCGAGTACTGGCCTTGATGTAATCAAGAAATCTAATAAGGATGCTATCGAATCTTATAAAGGATTCATCAAGGGGCTTGACCCGAAAAACGTGTACCGCATAAAGAATGCTCGCTTTCAATGGAACGGCAAGGACTATCCCATAGAAAAGATTGATAGCGTCTTCCGCGATGCAGAAAAACGTGGTGAACAAATCTCAAAGAATCTACAAAAAGCCTTTATCAAAGGCAATACGGTAGTCGTTTGGGCAGACTCCATCGACCATGATAACGACCCTGTAACGGATGTTGTCCTTCGCTTGCAACAGGGTGGGGATGTTACAGTCAATGACCTTTTATGCAACGACAACATCTTACTTATATTCTCACAGTTGAAGCAGCAGTATCTGGTTGGACAAAACACTGAGTTCAACGCCATTTCCATCTACACGCTCTGTAGGAAAGCCTTTGATGGGGGATTCTTTTCGGATTCTCATTCCTTTGAAGAACTGGAGCAGTTGATTTGCGATGTGGATAAACTGACAGAGGAAGCCAAGACCGAAACAGACCGCAAGTACTTCCAGATGGCACGGGAACAGTTAGACAAGATTCTAAAATCAAGGAAATAAAATAAGTAACGTTTAAAGGTTAATAAATCGGTGCGCCACCTGGCTCCTGCGTTGAGAAACGTGGGAGTTTTTTTGTTTATCCCCCTATACAAAACATTTTTGTCCTGCGGATAAAAGTCTTTTCTACGCCATATAAAATTATTTTCAAGCCTTGAAAATTTATAACCAAGCCTTGAAAATAAATTATCAAGCCATGAAAATATATTTTCAAGCCTTGAAAAAAGTTTTGTAAGGCGTATCTCGGAACTTTGTACCCCGTATTAAACTATTTTGTCCGCGGTAGAAAACAATTTTATGTTACGGGGACAATAAAGAAGAGTAGTTTTCGGTATTATGAAGCGGGGTTTCAGTTCGAGGCGAGGATGGCGTAGTTGATGCCGTCGCACTGGATGGAGGTGCAGGCGGGTTCCGGCTCTGATGCCTGGGCACTACGAGGTTCCGGCTCTTCTTGCGTGGGGATAGATTCCGTCTGATTTGTATTTGCTACTTGACGGACAACAATCCTCTCCTTCTCAACGACTTGCGTGAGATACAGGGTGTCGTGAACGGGTTGGAGCAGGCGGAGCGTATCTGTTGTTTGGACGTACCGAATGTCCGGTTCTTTGTCTATCATCACATGCATAGAGAGACCAAAAACAATACCTGCTACAGCTGCGGCGGGTGTGGCAACCCAGCCCCAATAGGTCCGCTTCTGCGTTAGGGGGTTCTGAGGAACATGCATTTTCCTGTTGTCTTGTTCGGCAATTCGCCGGGCCGATGCCTGGAGTTTATCTTCGAAAGTCTTCATGTCGGTTGAGTTTTTGTCTAAGTGTTTGGGTTAATGTATGTAGCCGCGATTTGACTGTGCCTTCCGGCAGTTCCATCAGGACGGCAATCTCTGGAACGGTGAGTTCCTCCTCGAAACGGAAGGAGAAGAGCAGGCGGCTCTCGGGCGGCAGCTTCTCAAGCAACTGTCTCAGGGCCTGGTCGAAAGCCTCGTCCGCCATTTTATCTATGATGTTGCTATCAGCCACCTCTTCCTTTGTCTGCTTGGTGAACAGCTCGTATTGCTTTTGGTGTTCGCTGTGCCGATAGTGGTTCTTCACGAGGTTGTAGCCGATGGTGAGAAGCCAAGTGCGAAAACAGCCGGAAAACCTGTCGCGAGCTGTCCAAACCCGCATAAAGGCATCTTGGGTGAGGTCGGCAGCCAGCGCCTCGTCGCCATTCATCTGTCTGAAGAAGAAGCCCATCAACCTGCGAGCATGACGATGGTAGAGCTCGCCATAAGCCCTATCATCGTCTTTGCTTGCCACCCTCTGCATCAGCTCGTCATCCGTGAGCGAGCCAAGGGATTTCAGGAATATGGGTAGTGTCATTTGTTTTCTGCTTGTTCCTTCAGTTCTTTCAGCATTGTCTCCTTACCTTCCGGCTCGGCAAACATCGTGCTCCTTTCTACGCACCCTCGGAGGATGTTATACAGGTGTTCTGCCTGAGCATTGTCGCCTTTCTTCTTGAACTTGGATATCAGGTTCATCAGGAGTGTCACATGATTCAGGTCAGTCTGTCTGCTAGTCTCCCACGAGTCATAGACGAGGTCAGGTTCTGCCAGGTATTCCAGATTATACACCTCCTTCACGTTGTGCATCGCGACGGCAAAGTTGTCATACTGCTTGGGGCTGTATTTCAGTATAAGTCCCTCGTTGTAGATGCTGTCCTTGTCGAGAATGGTATTCCTGGGGTTTGTGGGCGAGAAGTAGGCGGGCCGCTTGCTCTCTTTTATCAGATACATCATGATGTCGGCCTCGTAGTGCTTGTACCAGTCCTCGCCGTATTGCCAGTAGTCCTGTACGTTGATGTCGAGCGGCTTGATTCCCAGCCTCTTGTAGAGTGCCTTTAAGAAGGGATCAGCGTGGAGGAAAGAGACGTTGATGATGGTCACGTCCGTCCGCTCGCCGAGGGCTTCCTGTATCATCTTCATGGGGGCAGTGTCCAGGTCGCCGTTGGCAAAATAGATGGCGTTCGGCTGCATACACATGAGCATGTTCCTGTTGAAGTGCATGATGCGGATGGGGTAGTATCTGTTCTGGTACGAACGGGTGAACAGTTCCTTCACAAGCGGACTTTCGGGGTCAGTAATCCACATGCGGCAAGCCAGGTAGTTGACATCCTCTGCACAGGCATCTTCGGGCATCAGCTCTACGGCGCGACGAGCAAAATCCCCTCTCCTGGATGCGACAGAGTCGGCACTCAGCGAAAACCTGCACTTGCAGAGGTTCAATACATAGCTGTCCGGTATTGCCGCCTCCATCTTGCGGATAACTTCTGCCGGTCTTGTCTTGTCCTGCTCTTCCCAGCCTTTGCCATAGCCATGATTGAACATTACGTAATAATCCGCAGCCCGCAAGAGGTTTCGCCAAGCCCATTGGTCCTTTGGGTTCGATTCCACTATCTTCTGCCAAGCATCTGCCTGCTCCGCATACCATTCGGGCTCATGGGAATTAGAGACTATGGATTCTATGGTTTCAGCCTTCTGACCGAAAGCCAGCATATTGCACATTAGTGCCAAAGTGATAACTATTGTCTTTTTCATCGTTTATTTCATTGAACATTGAACATTGAGCATTGAACATTATATTATATTCTTCACTCTTTACTTTTCACTCTTCACTTTTTTTGAGGGCCGCTCTCATAAAGATATACACCCGAAAAAGGAAAACGTTCATTTTTAATGCACCTTTTCTCGCCATGCCATAGCTCAAACAAGTTTGGCTCTGGTCATCTGGCTTAACGAAAACGCTCACCAAAGGTACGAAGAAAATGCTTTCCAACCCATTATTTTAACGATTATTAGAAAAAAGCTTCTTTGTCTGTGGGGAAGGGTATTCCTTAATAAAAGTAAATAATTTGGAATTTTTTGCGATGGATTCGGCATTTTTTTGTATCTTTGTGCGCGAAAACTAAGCAAAACGAGATATGGGATTCTTTAATTTCTTTTCCAAAGAGAAGAAGGAAACGCTTGATCAGGGCCTCGAAAAGACCAAGGAGAGTTTCTTCGGGAAACTGACCAGAGCCGTCGCTGGTAAGTCGAAGGTCGATGACGAGGTGCTCGACAACCTGGAGGAAGTGCTGGTGACAAGCGACGTGGGCGTGGACACGACACTCAACATCATCCGGCGCATCGAGGCGAGGGTGGAGCGCGACAAGTACGTCACTACCGACGAACTGAACAACCTGCTCCGCGATGAGATAGCGCAACTGCTCACAGAGAATAATACCGATGATACCGAAGGTTTTCAGATACCCGAAGACAAGCGCCCTTACGTCATCCTGGTGGTCGGCGTGAATGGTGTGGGCAAGACGACAACCATCGGCAAACTGGCCTACCAGTTCAAGCAGGCAGGGCTGAAAGTCTGTCTGGGCGCCGCCGATACCTTCCGTGCTGCCGCTGTGGAACAGATATGTATCTGGGGCGAAAGGGTGGGGGTACCTGTCATAAAGCAGAAGATGGGAAGCGACCCGGCCAGCGTGGCTTACGATACCCTGAATAGCGCCATCGCCAATGGAATGGATGTAGTCCTCATCGACACAGCCGGCCGTCTGCACAACAAGAAGGGCCTGATGGACGAACTTACCAAAATCAAGCGGGTGATGCAGAAACTTATGCCCGATGCTCCGCACGATGTGATGCTCGTGCTGGACGGCAGCACGGGTCAGAATGCCTTCGAACAGGCCAAGCAGTTCACCTCTGCCACAGAAGTCACCAGTATGGCTATCACCAAGTTGGACGGCAGCGCCAAAGGCGGCGTAGTCATCGGCATCAGCGACCAGTTCAAGATACCGGTTCGTTACATCGGTTTGGGAGAGCGGATGGAAGACCTGCAGCCCTTCAACCGCAGAGAGTTTGTGGACTCGTTGTTCAAGACCCCCTAACCCCCTTTAGGGGGAATAAGGAAAAGTGAATAATGAAAAACGAAAAATTTACAAATGAAACCTCTCTCCCCCTAAAGGGGGTTGGGGGGTCCATTGATCTCATCACCCTTGGTTGCAGCAAGAACCTTGTTGACAGCGAGAAGCTCATCCGTCAGTTGGAGCTGAACGGTTTCAAGGTGACGCATGACGCTGAAAATCCCCAGGGTGAGATAGCTATCGTGAACACTTGCGGTTTCATCGGCGATGCGAAGGAAGAAAGCATCAACATGATTCTGCAGCTTGCACAGCGAAAGCAGCAAGGGAAACTCCGCCAACTCATCGTGATGGGATGCCTCTCACAACGCTACTTCCAGGAACTGAAGACAGAACTCCCAGAGGTGGACCGCTTCTATGGCAAGTTCGACTGGGAACAAATCGTCACCGACCTGGGAGGAACCTATCGCAAGGAAGCCCAGAACGACCGACGGCTGACGACCCCCTCGCACTATGCCTACCTCAAGATCAGCGAGGGCTGCAACCGCCAATGTGCCTACTGCGCCATTCCTATCATCACGGGTAAGCAAAAGAGCCGTTCCATCGAGGAAATCGTGGCAGAAGTGGAGGCCTTGGTGGCAAAGGGAGTCAAGGAGTTTCAGGTCATTGCCCAAGAGTTGACGGGCTACGGTACTGACCTCTATGGCAAGCAAATGATTGCCGAACTCATCAACCGCATCGCCCAGGTGCCGGGTGTCGAATGGATAAGGCTCCACTACGCCTATCCCGCCAACTTCCCGATGGAGCTGTTGCAGGTGATGAAGCGTCACGATAACGTCTGCAAGTATCTCGACATCGCCCTGCAACACATCAGCGACAGCCAGCTCTCGGCAATGAGGCGCCATATCACCCGAAAGCAGACCTACGACCTCATCGAGACCATCCGCCGCGAAGTGCCTGGCATCCACCTGCGCACCACCCTGATGGTCGGTTTCCCCGGCGAGACAGAAGAGGACTTCCAGGAACTCCTGGATTTCGTCAGGTGGGCAAAGTTCGAACGCATGGGGGCCTTTGCCTATAGCGAGGAAGAAGGCACATACGGCGCAGAGCACTACGAAGACAATGTTCCCGAGGAAGTGAAGCAGGCGCGCCTCAGCAAACTGATGCGCCTGCAGCAGCAAATCAGCGAAGAAGTGCAGCAAAGCAAGGTCGGGCAGACGATGCAAGTTGTCATCGACCGCGAAGAAGGTGACTATTTCATCGGGCGAACCGAATACGATTCCCCGGAGGTTGACCCAGAGGTGCTCATAAAGCGCTCTCTCCTCAAAGGAGATGGCCTCCAATTAGGGCAGTTCGTTCAGGTACGGATAGAAAGCGCCGACGAATTCGATTTATATGGAATCCCAAACGACTAAACGACAAAACAACCAAACGACCAAATATGAATAACAAGGATTTTATCTCCGATTTGGCGAACCGAACCAAATATAATACCAAGGAAGTCTCCGCGTTGGTTGGTGCTACGGTTTCTGCCATTATTAGCGAGCTTTCAGAAGAAAACTCGATTACCATCTCTGGCTTCGGCAACTTCGAGGTCAAGAAGAAGCTGGAGCGTGTCTTGGTCAATCCCACTACCAAACAGCGAATGCTTGTTCCGCCCAAGATAGTGGTAAGCTTCAAACCCAACACATCTTTGAAATTGAAAATTAACAGTTGATGAAATAAGAAGATGGAAACCAAGATAACCCTCCCGCAATTGGCCAAAACATTGGCCCAAAAGAAAGACCTGACCCAAAAGGACGCTGAGGCATTCCTCCGCGAATTCTTCGATGCCATCATCCAGAACGTGACCACCGATAAACTGGTCAAGATAAAAGGTCTTGGCACGTTCAAACTTATTGAAGTGCTTGATCGCGAGAGCGTCAACGTCAATACTGGCGAACGCATCATCATCCCCGGCCACACAAAGCTGTCCTTTCTGCCCGATCCTCTGCTCAAGGATACCATCAACAAACCCTTCGCAGATTTTCAGACTGTCATCATCAACGACGGCACGAATCTGGAAGAAATGGAGAGGATTCCTGAAGAAGAGGAAAAGCCAGAGCAGGACTTGGAACAAGATGCAGAGCTGGAACCGGAACCCGTTCAGGAAGAAGAGCAGGATTTGGAACAAAAGGTTGAGCAGGAATCAGAAGTAGAGTTGGTGCAGGAGCAAGAGCAGAAACCCGTGGTTGTCTCCGAGGAAAAGACAGTACGTTTTGCAGCTGCCGATGAGACGGCAATGCCAAAAGACTCAGAAGAAGCCGACAAGACTCCAGAGCCTACACCTATTATCCCTCCGACGAAGGATGGTGCTTTGACTTCCGCCGAGAAATGGGCAATGGCTTTGGGGATTGTACTGCTCTGCCTGCTGAGTTATTTCGTTGGTTATAATCGCTTGTTGAGTCCATCGGAATCTGCTCCACAGAAAAAGGAGTTGAAGAAGAATCCAGAACTAAACAAAGATGCAAAGTCTGAAACACCTGCTGCAAAGGAAGTTCCGTCTGCGCCAAAGCAAAGCGAAACTCCTGCCACTGAACCTGCTCCCCAAAAGGAAGAGGTACAGTATGCTCAGGTTCCAGGTGGCAAATACCAGATAATAGGTACCCGGAAAACGCACGTTATGAAGGTTGGCGACTATCTGACCAAGATAGCTGTGCAGGAATATGGTGACAAGGATGCCGCCAGGTACATAGTTGTCCATAATAACCTCCGCAATCCGGATAATGTGCCAATTGGTGCCGAAATTAAGCTTCCGGAACTCAAGAAAATAGAGTGAAAACCATACAATTAAAACAATTTTAACAGAATTATACATCAAGATAACTCTTTTTATCATTTCCAATTTGGTAGAAAGAAGAGTATGTAGTAATTTTGCGCTTCGAAAACTTACAAAAGCAATAAAATATGGCAGAATCAATCGACATTCGCGAACTCAATGAACGTATTGAGAAGCAAAGTGGATTTGTCACGAACCTCGTGACAGGAATGAATCAAGTTATTGTAGGGCAGAAACACCTGATAGAGTCGCTGCTCATAGGTTTGCTCAGCGACGGGCATATCCTGTTGGAAGGTGTGCCAGGATTGGCTAAGACTATGGCCATCAAGACTCTGGCACAGTTGGTGGACTCCAAGTTCAGCCGCATACAGTTTACGCCAGACTTGCTGCCAGCCGACGTCATCGGTACGATGATCTACAGTCAGAAAGATGAGAAGTTCGTTGTGGAGCAAGGTCCTGTCTTCGCCAACTTCGTATTGGCCGACGAGATAAACCGTGCTCCGGCAAAGGTACAGAGCGCTCTGCTCGAGGCGATGCAAGAGCGTCAGGTCACCATCGGCAAGAACACCTTCCAACTTCCAAAGCCTTTCCTCGTACTTGCCACACAGAACCCCATCGAGCAGGAGGGAACCTATCCTCTGCCCGAGGCACAGGTGGACCGTTTCATGCTGAAGGTAGTCATCGACTATCCCAAGCTCGACGAGGAGAAGCTCATCATCCGTCAGCAGATTAAGGGCGAGAACCAGGACGTAAAGCCTGTGATGGGAACTGAGGACATCATGAAAGCTCGCGAGGTGGTTCGTCAGGTCTATCTCGACGAGAAGATCGAGCAATACATTGCCGACATCGTCTTCTGCACTCGTTATCCCGAGAAGTACGGTTTGAAGGAGATTAAGGACTATATCGAGTTCGGTGGCTCTCCTCGTGCCAGCATCAATTTGGCTTTGGCATCCCGCGCTTTCGCTTTCATCAAACGTCGCGGCTATGTCATCCCCGAGGATGTGCGCAGCGTCGCTCATGATGTGCTCCGTCACCGCATCGGCCTCACCTACGAGGCAGAGGCAAACAACGTCACAAGTGAAGAGATTGTCAGCAAGATTGTCAATAAGGTGGAAGTGCCTTAAACAATTCATAGTTCATAGTTCATAATTCATAGTTGGTGGAAACATCAGAAATACTAAAGAAGGTCAGGCAGATTGAGATTAAGACAAGAGGCCTGAGCAGCAATATCTTTGCGGGCGAGTACCACTCTGCTTTCAAGGGGCGCGGTATGACCTTCTCCGAAGTGCGCGACTACCAGTATGGCGACGATATCCGCGACATCGAGTGGAACGTTACTGCCCGCTTCGGCAAACCTTATGTCAAGGTGTTCGAGGAGGAGCGCGAACTCACCGTTATGTTGCTCGTTGACGTCAGCGGCAGTCTTGACTTCGGTTCAGTGAAGCAGTTCAAGCGGGATATGGTGACCGAGATTGCAGCTACGCTCGCTTTCTCAGCTATCCAGAACAATGACAAGATAGGCGTCATCTTTTTCTCGGACAAGGTTGAGAAGTTCATTCCGCCCAAGAAAGGCCGCAAGCACATTCTCTACATCATCCGCGAACTTCTCGACTACAAGCCCGAAAGTCAGCAGACGAACATTGCTTTCGCCCTGGAGTACCTAACGCGTGCTATCAAGCGTCGTTGCATCGCTTTCGTGCTGAGCGACTTTATCGACGGGCATTCCTTCCTGCAACCTCTCTCCATTGCTGCCCATAAGCATGATGTAGTTGCCATTCAGGTTTACGACAAACGCGTGGCAGAGTTGCCAAATATTGGCCTGTTGAAGGTGCGTGATGCCGAAACGGGTCAGGAACGAGTCATCGATACAGGCAGCAGCGCTGTCCGTAATGCCCAGGCCAAATGGTGGAAACAGCAGAGCATGCATCTCAAGGATACTTTCAGTCGCAGTCAGGTAGATGCCGTCAGCGTCCGCACCGATCAAGATTATGTGAGTGTGCTTATGAATCTTTTTGCAAATCGAAAATAGTAAATGTTAAAACGAGTACATATATTCTCTCTCTTTCTGCTCCTGATGACAGGAGTTAGAGCGCAGGTTCAGGTCGATGTAAAACTCGACTCGCTCCAGCTCTTCATCGGTCAGCAGACGGATCTTACGCTTTCCGTCACCATCGACGCCAAGCAGAAACTTGTGATGCCGGACATCAAGAAAGGACAGGAACTCATCCCTGACATCGAAGTTGTAACTGTAGGCAATCCCGATACGGCTTTCCTAAATGACGGTAAGCGCCTGACTGTCAGCCAGGCCTACACCATCACTGCGTGGGACTCTGCCTTTTACTATCTGCCACCTATGCAGGTGACGGTTGATGGCAAGAAGTACGACTCCAAGAGCCTGGCGCTGAAAGTCTATACCGTCGATATTGATACGCTCCATCTGGATCAGTTCTTCCCGCCGGGCGGCATCATGGAACTTCCCTTCCTTTGGGAGGAGTGGCAGATGGTGATGTTCGGCAGCCTGCTTTTGATACTTATGTTTGTCTGTGTGGGCGTGCTGTATTATCATGTTAAGCACGGCAAACCCATCGTCCGCTTCATCCGTCGGAAGAAGAAGCTGCCACCTCATCAAGTGGCAATGAACGAGATAGAGCGAATCAAGAGCGAGCGCAAATGGGCTGAGGAGGATAGCAAGGAGTACTACACCTTGCTTACTGATACCCTGCGCAACTATATCCGCGACCGCTACGGCTTCAATGCAATGGAGATGACCTCCTCCGAAATCATCGAACGACTCATCGCCGAGAACAACGAAGAAGCGCTGGATGAGCTGCGTGAGATATTCCGCACGGCAGACCTCGTGAAGTTTGCGAAGTGGAGTACCCTCATCAATGAGAACGATGCCAACCTCGTCTCGGCCATAGAATACGTCAACCAAACCAAGATTGAAGTTGATCCGAATGCAAAGCCCGAACCGGAAGTCATCAAGGAGACCGACCAGAAGCGCCTTACCCAAGTAAAGATAATGCGTGTAGCGATTGGTGTACTCGCCGTGCTCTCCGTAGCATTGCTGGCTTGGATAATCTGGCGTTCGGCAGACTTGCTAATGTAAAATCACCAGAGCATTGAACTATGACATTTGAAAGTCCTATATATCTTCTCCTGTTGCTACTGGTCATTCCATATTTGATATGGTATTGGTTCCGGCACAAGGCTTCGACACCTTCCATTCGTGTCAGTAGCACAGCTGCTATGTTTCAGGCTCCTAAGAGTCTCCGCCAGCGTCTAGTGCATTTACCAGTCTTATTGCGTGTGGCTTGCTATGCCTTTGCTGTAATAGCGTTGGCCCGTCCCCAGACCTCCAACAGCTGGAGCAGCAAGCATACCGAGGGCATTGATATCATGCTTTGTATGGACGTCAGCACTAGTATGTTGGCAGAAGACCTGAAGCCCAACCGCATTGAGGCTGCCAAGAATGTGGCACTCGAATTCATCAGTGGACGTCCCGATGACAATATCGGCCTGACGCTCTTTGCAGGTGAGGCCTACACTCAATGCCCGATGACCGTTGACCATGCGGTTCTGTTGAACTTGCTGAACGGTATGAAGGTCGATATGGCACAAAGGGGTCTTATCGACGACGGTACAGCTATTGGTATGGGTATTGCCAATGCCTTGTCCAGACTCAAGGATAGCAAGGCTAAGAGTAAAGTTATTATTCTGCTCACGGATGGTACTAACAACTGTGGACAGATCAGTCCCAATACAGCCGCCGATATTGCCAAGAGCTTCGGCATCCGTGTCTATACCATTGGCGTTGGCACTAACGGTACTGCTCGCTATCCTTATCCTGTGGGCGGACGCATCGAGTACATCAATATCCCTGTGGAGATTGACACAAAGACACTTGCCACCATTGCCCGTAAGACAGATGGCGAGTTCTATCGCGCCACAAATAACCAGAAGTTGCATGAAGTCTATCAGGAGATTGACAAACTGGAGAAGACCAAAATGAATGTCCGGACGTACTCCAAGCGTTACGAGGCGTATGGAATGTTCCTGCTTATCAGCGTTCTTTGCCTCCTTTTAGAACTCTTGTTGCAGAATACTATATTGAAGAGAATACCGTAAAGACCCCTCCAAACCTCCCTGAAAGGGAGGCTTAAAATAGTAAATAGTAAATAGTTAAATCGTAAATAACCTCGATGTTTCGTTTTGAAAGTCCACAATATTTGTATCTTCTGCTAGTGCTTTTGGCACTGGTTGCGATACATTATTATTCTAATTATAAAAAGAAACAACAGATAAAGCGCTTCGGTGACCCAGATCTGACGCGACAACTCTTCCTCGGTGTATCTCGCTGGAGGCCGGAGGTGAAGTTCTGGTTGCTGATGGCTGCTCTCGCATCTTTCATCATTGCATTGGCACGCCCACAGTTTGGTACTCGCCTGGATACTCGTGAGCGTATGGGCATAGAGGCCATCATTGCTCTGGATGTCAGCAACTCTATGCTTGCAGAAGATGTGAAACCCAACCGTTTGGAGAAAGCCAAGATGATGGTAAGTAACATGGTGGACGGTATGAAGGACGATAAGATAGGACTCATTGTCTTTGCCGGACAAGCCTTCGTGCAGTTGCCTATCACCAGCGATTACGTAAGTGCCAAGATGTTCCTGGAGACTATTTCCCCGTCTATGATAAGTGTCCAGGGTACCGATATTGCGGAAGCCATCACCCTTTCAATGCGCAGTTTTACGCAGCAGGAGGATGTTTCCCGTGCAATCTTTGTTATTACCGATGGTGAAGATAATGAAGGTCGTGCCGTTGAGGCTGCGAAACAGGCTGCTTCACAAGGCATCCATGTTTATATGCTGGGCATCGGAAATCCAGGTGGCGCACCTATCCCCATTCCAGGTTCCGGTCATTACATCATTGACGACGAGGGCAATACTGTGGTTTCCAAACTCAACGAAGGAATGTGCCGTGAGATTGCAACTGCAGGCAATGGCTCCTATATTTATGTCGATAACAGCAGTTCGGCGCAAAAGAAACTCTCGGAATACCTTGACCGTCTATCCAAGGCCAAGATGGAAAGCCAGATATACAGCGAGTTCGACGAGCAATACCAAGGATTCGTTCTTATAGGAATTCTGCTGTTGTTGATTGAGGTGTTGATTATGGAGCGCGAAAGCAAGTCAACGTGGTTGCGCCGTCTTCTTGCTCCTCGTTCCACGCTTCTTGCTTCTTGCCTGTTGCTGTTCAGCCTTGCGGCAATGTCCCAGACTGACCGCGACTATATTCGCAGAGGCAATCGCCTTATGCGCGATAGCATCTATGATAAAGCGCAAGTGGAGTACCAGAAGGCTATTGAGCGCGACAACACCAATCCCATCTCGCATTACAACCTGGGCAATGCTTTACTTTATCAGAACAAAGCAGAGGATGCCATGAAGGAATATGAGACGGCTGCCCGCTTGGAGAAAGACAAAGGTCGTTTGGCTCAGATATATCACAATATGGGTGTCGTGCTTCAGGCAGCTAAACAGTTTGACAAGGCTGTGGCTTGTTATCGCAACTCCCTTCGCAACGACCCGACCAATAATGAGACACGCTACAACTATGCTCTGAGTCTTTTCCAACTGAAGAAGAATCAGAATAATCAAGATAATCAGGACCAACAGAAAGATGACCAGGGGAAAGACGAGAAGCAAGAACAGCAACAACAGCAACAACAGCAG
>JAFZPZ010000003.1 GCA_017552435.1 Bacteroidaceae bacterium | reverse complement strand
TCAATCTTGATGGTATAGAGCTTCTTGTACTCCTCGACGAGCTCGTCGGCCTCCTTGTCGGTGACCTTCTTATAGTACTCCATCAGGCTGCTGACAGGATAGTAGTCCACATGGTAGCCCAGACGCTGCTCGAACTCTACACGGTCGCCGTCGGTCACGGCTACGTTGTTCATGTTCATACCGAACATCAGACAGCGCACATTCTTGGCATCAGCAACACCGGCTGCCACGCGAGCCCATACGGCAATCTTCTTCTGAGCCTCCTGATCCTTCCAGTAGCCGCAAACCACTTTGCGGGCCACACGCATACGGGTGCAGATGTGTCCGAACTCGATGTCGCCATGAGCGCTCTGGTTCAGGTTCATGAAGTCCATGTCGATGGTGTCCCAGGGAATCTCGGCATTGTACTGGGTGTGGAAGTGGAGCAGAGGCTTCTGCAACTTCTGCAGACCCTTGATCCACATTTTAGCAGGAGAGAAAGTGTGCATCCAGGTGATGATACCGACGCATTTCTCGTCGTTGTTAGCAGCAAGCATCACCTGTTCGACTTCCTTCGAGCTGTTGGCTGTACCTTTATATACAATCTTCACAGGGATGTTGCCGCTGGCGTTCAGGCCCTCGACCATCTCCTTTGAATGTCCGTCAACTGCAACTACTGCGTCGCCACCATAGAGCAACTGTGCGCCAGTCACCCACCAAATTTCTAAATTTTCAAACATTGTTCGGCCCCCCTCATATCCCCCGAGGGGGAAGACCAATAGGGGCAATGGGTCTATTGTTAGTAATGGATATTAATTATCTGATTTGATTCACCCTTCTCCTCCCCTCGGGGAGGTCGGAAGGGAGCTACTTTTTCTTCTGGCCATAGTAGGCGTTCGGGCCGTGCTTGCGGCTGTAATGTTTCTCGATGAGGAGCTTGTTCATCGAGGGAACGTGGGTCACGAGGTCCAGCGTGTTGAGGTGGAGAGTCGAGGCCACGAAAGCCATCTTCGCCACCTCTTCCAGCACTACAGCATTGTGGACGGCATTATCGGGCGATGTGCCCCAGGTGAAGGGACCGTGGTTGCGCACCAGCACAGCAGGCGTGTCGTCGGGATTCATTCCTTTGAAGCGTTCAACAATCACGTTGCCCGTCTCCTTCTCGTACTCACCGAACACCTCGGCTTTCTTCATGTCGCGGGTGCAGGGGATGTCGTCATGGAAATAGTCGGCATGGGTGGTGCCGATGTTGGGAATGTTGCGGCCGGCTTGTGCCCAGGCGGTAGCATAGGTGGAATGGGTATGCACCACACCACCGATGTTCGGGAAGGCTCGATAAAGGACAAGGTGTGTCGGCGTGTCGCTCGATGGATTCAAGTCGCCCTCAACGACCTTGCCGGAAGCAAGGTCCACAACCACCATGTCCTCGGCCTTCATCTCGTCGTAGCTCACGCCCGATGGCTTGATGACAACGAGACCTTTTTCGCGGTCGATACCCGAGACATTGCCCCAGGTGAAAATGACAAGCCCGTGCTTTACAAGGTCCAAATTGGCCTTGAATACTTTCTGTTTTAGTTCTTCCAGCATGGTATTTTTATATGGAAACAAGGTTAAAAATGTATTGTCCGCACGCTTTTAGGTGCAGAACAAGTGCAAATATAGTGATTTTTTCATTATCTTTTGCACTTTTCAGGAAAAACAACGCAAAAAAATCGCGGACTTATAAAATATACGCCCTTCTGAGGGCTTTTACTCCAGCGTGAGCTTTGCAAAGCGGAGCATAAGTACCTTGGTGCCGGCATTCTCGAACTGGACGGTAGCTTTGGCATCAAGGCCCGTACCCTCAATAGCCTGGACAACACCTCTACCAAACCGCTCGTGAACGACGGAAGCGCCAACAGATAGTTCATTGACCATTGACCATTGACTATTGACCATTCCTGCTTTTTGTGGAGTAGTTGAGGGTATGGGGCGAGGAGAGAACCCAGTCGTCCTTTTAGGGGGAGTAGTTGAGGGCATGGGGCGAGAAGAGCTTCCCCAGCTCACTTTAGGAGAAGCTGTTGGAGAGAAGAATTTTGAATCTCGTATCGAGGAGCCTCCCCCTAAAGGGGGGCGGGGGGTCATATATTGCTGCGGTATCTCCCTGATGAAACGGCTGGGACGGGAGAACTCCATCTTGCCGTTGCGGAAGCGCGACTTGGCATAGGTGAGGATGACCAGCTTCTCTGCCCTTGTCAGGGCGACATAGAAGAGGCGACGCTCCTCCTCGAGGGCGCGTGGGGATTCCAATGACATCTCGCCCGGAAAGAGTCCTTCCTCCAAACCGACAACAAAGACAACGGGAAACTCGAGTCCCTTGGCCGAGTGAATGGTCATCATATTGACCGCATCGGCATCCTTGTCCGCATTGTTGCGGTCGAGGTCTGTAGCAAGGCTGGCTTCCTGCAAATAGTCACTAAGATGCACGCCGAGTCCCTGCTCCATATTCTCATCGACAAAGGTCCCGATGCTGTCGAGCAACTCCTGCAGATTTTCCTGGCGCGACAAGTCCTCCGGGTCGTGTCCGCTGAAAATCATTTCCCGCAAGCCACTCTTCATCGCAATATGCAAGGCCAAGGTATGGGCATCGTCTGTGGCGGAGCGCTGGTGGAAGTCGGAAATCATGTTGTGGAAGTCGGAGAGACGTTTCAAGGTTCCGGCATTGAGGTCGGGACAATTACCCGCCTCCAGCACATCCCATACCGAGACACCAGCCGAGGCGGCTGCGGCAAGGAGTTTTTTGACGGTAGTGTCACCGATGCCGCGAGCGGGCTTGTTGATGATGCGGCGCAAGGACTCCTCGTCGTAGGGATTGGCCGTGAGGCGCAGGTAGCAGAGCATGTCCTTGATTTCCTCGCGCTGATAGAATGAAGTTCCGGCATAGATGTGGTAAGGCACATGCCCGTGAAGGAAACAGTCCTCTATCTTACGGCTCTGGGCATTGGTGCGATAGAGCACAGCCATACCGCGATAGGGAACGCCTGCGCGATGTATCCGCTGCACCTCCCGCAGAACGATATTGGCCTCGTCGGTATCACTATAGGCCTCATAACGAATCAGAGGATTGCCCACCTCCTTCTCACTGAAGACGTTCTTTGATATCTGCTCGCGATTGTTGCGGATGAGACTGCCTGCAGCGTTCACGATGGTCTGCGTGGAGCGATAGTTCTGTTCGAGCTTGAAGAGGCGGGCACCAACGTAGGCTTCCTGAAAGTGCAGGATATTGTCGATGTCGGCTCCGCGGAAGCTGTAGATGCTCTGTGCATCGTCACCCACGACGCAGACGCGCTGCCGCTTGTTGGTAAGGAGCCAAACAATCTGATGCTGGGCGAAGTTTGTATCCTGATACTCATCGACCAGAACGAAGTGGAAGCGCTCTTGCCACTGAGCAGCCACCTCGGGATTGTGCTTGAGCAGAAGCCACATGTTCAGCAGCAAGTCATCAAAGTCCATCGTATTGGCCTGCTTCAGACGCTCCTGGTAGCGGCGGTATATCTCGGGTATGAGGGTACGGTTGAAGAAGGCATCACTCTCGCGGAACTCCCGGACAGAATTGTAGCCGGAAGGCAGCACCAGGCGGTTCTTGGCATTAGAGATGCGGCTCTGCACAGCGCTGGGCTTATAGACCTTCTCGTCGAGGTTCATCTCGCGAATGATAAGTTTGATGAGGCTAAGGCTGTCGGCAGCATCATAGATGGTATAGTTTGGCTGGTAGCCCAAGCGAGGCGCTTCGATGCGCAGAATACGGGCGAAGATGCTGTGGAAGGTGCCCATCCAGAGGGCAGCAGCTTTCTCGGGCGAGACAAGCTTTGCTATGCGTTCGCGCATCTCACGGGCCGCCTTGTTGGTAAAGGTCAGGGCCAGGATATTCCAAGGCTGCATACCCTGCTCCAGTAGGTAAGCAATCTTGTAGGTGAGGACACGCGTCTTGCCACTACCCGCGCCTGCGATGACAAGCGAAGGGGCATCGATGCAAAGCACCGCTTCACGCTGACTATCGTTCAATTCATAGTTCATAATTCAGCATATATGCTATGCATTGCCAACAGAAAGAGATAACAACGGCAAAAGGAAGAGCCAATGGATGACGACGGATACCGAAGGTGAGCATCCGGGGCCAAGGTTCACGTTTCGTATGGCCGAAGAAAAGGCAAAATACGATGAAAGAGAGCCACCCGAGGAAGAACAAGCCATCCAACAGCGGACTGCCAGCGAGACCTCCGGTAATGCTGAGCAGCGGGCTCTCGGGAGCAAGAGCTGCAACCAGAATGAGAATAAGCACAATGGCATAGACAGCAGCATAGCGATAGAAACGAGGCTGGCGGAAAGTGCGGGAGAGAGGGAGCAGACGGATTTTCAGAATCACACCCTGCATAATAGTACAACACAGAGCAAGCATCACAAGCCGGCTATGCAGGCAGTCATCGGCATGGCGGAATAGCCAACGCAGGCCCTCATCATCAAGGATACTGCGACAAGGCACACCCAATGCAGACAAAACCCACGAAAGAAAAGGGAGCAACACAGCCAATACCAGGCAGAAGCAAAAAACTCTTTCCCTATTGTTCATCAGCTACAAGATTGTCGGGATCGATAATATGCAATTGTATAGCACGCACTACGAGGCGCACAGCATTGACGCCACTCCGTTCACGCTCGGAGAAAAGACGGTTAATAAGATCTACCTGTCGCTTCTCCAGACTCTTTGTGCTGAATGGCATCTGACGCAGTCCGGCTATCATATCCTTTGTGTAACCGAGTGCCAGATGACGCAGGAAGCGCTCGTCGTACTCGTCTATCTCATACTCGACGAAAGCATCGACGGCGGCTTGCTCTTTGCAGACATTCTTGCGGAAGCGGGCCATCACCTTTTCCAGGAACGGCTCATTGAAAACCAGATGCCTGCCATGCATGACCTGCACAATATCATCACGCTGCAGAAGATTGCCCGTCTTGAGGATGATTCCGTCGGCACCGGCACTGAGCACCTCCACCCAAAGGCGTTCGTTAAGTATCTCGCCTGTGAAGACGAGAATCTTCATATCGGGATAGCGCGAGCGCAGTTGTCGGCAGATATCCACTCCAACGGTTGTGCTGCCACCAAGTCCGAGGTCGAGCAGGACCAGATCGGGCTGCCCTTCGCGCATCAAACGCCAGAAGTCACTCTCGCCAGAAGCAGTGCCTATGATTTCTGCCTCCGGCACTTCTGTTTGCAGAATCTGCTGGGTCCCCTTGAGCTCCAGCTTGTCGTCCTCGACGATGATTACCTTGAATTTATCCATATTATTTTCGTTATGACGTTATTTCGATATTACGTTATATCGACATTTCGACATGTCGATACTTCACCCCTCCTTTGGAGGGGCTAGGGGGAGGCTGCAGATTATCCTGTATCCTCGTTCTGTGTTCTCTGCTTCGAGGCGCAAACCGGGATGACCGCAAGCTGCATCATGCTCGCGGACTATCTGACGCATGACGAGATATTCCAGTCGCTCGGTCTGCGGAGTGAAGAGGTTGAAAATCTGATCGGACGCAAGCGATTGTCCATGGACATCACAATTCACATATACCATACCATCTATTTCTTCAGCAGATAGCTGGCATGTCTGGGGGACAACAGCAATCAGCTGGTCAAGGAACAACCGAAGCAGTTTCTCCTCGCCCAAGGCAATGGCTGTGGTAGGCTCGAATGAAACATGATTTGTGCTAACATAGCCAAAGAGGTCATCTATAGCTATGGGCTGCATCCGTAAAGGGGCCTGATCCGTCTGCCCCAGAGCCTGTTCGTAGAGAAGCATATAAATGTAACGATAATAGGTGACCAAGTCGAGCAAGTTGTGGTTCGTCTCAGCATCGAAGCCCGACTGTAGCATATCGTCCGCCATTTGCTTGATGCGCGATGGGAAATACATCGTCTCATGCTTGATAGTGCTCAGCGAGTTGTCGAGTATCTGGTTCATGACATACAATCGGTCGTGCTCAAAACGCCAGCGCTGTGCCCGCTCCTCCGTATCCTGAACGGCTGCCTCCATATCATGTATTTGTGCCAACCCGGAAGAGAGCATCTGGCGCAACTCCTCGACAGGCTGCCGGAGCTGGGACTGCTCAAGGCCCTGGATGACACTCTGCAAATCGCTATCCAACGTCTCTGCATTCTCGGGGAAGTCTCGGAGCACCGATGTAAGACGTTGGTAAAGATCATCTATCGAAGCCCGATGACGCAAGCGATGACGCAATACCACCATATAGAACAGAGCCAGGGACGCAATGAGCAACAATACAATCAGAACGTAGAGTACCCGCGAGTCGGCTGTCATCTTCTCCAGCCGCTGGCAGTCCGAGGCCAATGTTCCATCGGTGCTATAAAGGCGGTGCAGGCGTACACACTCGGCATTACTACGGCGATAGATGTTCCACTTCCCGATGGCCTGAGCTGCAATGGCCTGTTCATTATAGAGTGCGACAAGCAGAGGTGTATCAACTGGCACCTCCATTTGGCGGATTGCACGGTCGGCATAGAGACATGCTTCGGCATAACGCCCCTCGAGATTGGCTGCAAAGGTAGAATCATAAAGATCTCGTACATTTCCAGGCATGGCCGCGCCGGAGAGACCAGAAAGCAGAAGCAACAGCAATGGCAATACCCGCGGCAGTCGGAACCAGAAGCGGCTTCCTTGTCCAAGTCGGCTCTCCACCCCAAAGTCGCAGACGCTGAAAAGGGAAGAGAGCTTGCGATAGCTGTTAATAATACCCTTGCAGTTCATGATTCCGAAGCCAAAGCCTTTGTCTGCATTCGGGGTTCCTATATGACTGGAGTCATAGACCTTGCTGTCGCACAGGGTCTTCACATCCTCTGGCGAGAGGCCGATGCCGGTATCGCAGACACTCACCTCCACATAATCGTCGGTTGCATCGAGCTCGACAGAGACTTTTCCGCCCTCCGGCGTGAACTTACGGGCATTATCAACCAGAGTATTCACCATGAAAAGCGTCAATGGCTTGTCTGCCTTGACCTGGAGTTCAGTCTCTGCTACTCGAAGCGTAAGTTGCTTTTTTGCAAAGGCATATTGCTGCATGGAAATGACTTGCAGCACTTCCTTGAGCGGGAAACGTGTCACCTGGAGACCTGGACGTCCCTGCCTGATCTGTATCCATTCCGTCAACCTGTCGTTGATGGTCATCATGCCGCCACACAGCTCCTGAATATAGGAAAGATGCTTGGACACGTCTCCTTCCTTTCCACCAAGTTTTTTGACTTCGTGGGTAACACGATCCAAATAGGGAATAATGGCATAGACCACAGAAAGTTTAGTACGCTGAAGAATATGTCGCTGTTGTTCGTGTAGGAGGCGCTGCTGCATGACCTCACACTCTTCCCTACCCTCTTCCTGTTGCTCCTCACTTTTCTGAAAAAGCTCTCGTAGTTTCTGGGTGGCCTGCATGCAGGCTTCGCTGGAACCTATCTCACGTACTTTCTGCTCGAAAGAACGGGATCGGTGCCCCAGCTGACGATAGTAAATAGCGGAAAGAATGACAACGACAACGACGAGCAACAGAAGCAGAATGAACTGAATCTGTTCGCGATGAGCCTCCTGTCCCAATAGAGCTTTACGGCTGTCGAGCTCTCGGTTCTGACGCGACTGGTCGAGGAGGTCGAGATACTTGTTGCGGTGTTCGTTGGCAAGACGTTTGTCGCCAAGAGCACTGTATGTGAGACTCAGATTCTCGTGTATGCCTGCCAGCCAGGGTATCACCTGATAGGGCGACCGCCTGTGGTCGGAGGCCAGATGCAACGCCGAACGAAAGCTATGGAGTGCCGCATCATACTGCTCCGCCGAGAAATAGACCTCACCAAGCGTTCGCAAGGCACAAGCCGTCTGAAACAAATCGCGGTACTCTTTAAAAAGGGCTACGGAATGATGCGATAACGCTGCAGCAAACTGATGTCTGGAAGAGAGAGAACTGTCGGACTGCCAACGCCGGTGATGCTCATAAAGATAGCTAAATGCATCCAAGCGTTGCTGCTTGAGTAGGCTGGCGCGAAGCGAGTCGGTAATCATGGCCGAGAGCGACTGTAGGGCATTGGCCTCGAAATAAGTATAGTGATTGGCCCGGGCCAAAGTATAGACACGAATAAGATGGTCGAACTCCGTGACGACTATTTCCTCAGGAGTTCCCTCCACCAAGCCGCCGCTGCCCAGCATATAATGGTAGTAAAGCCACTGGGTAGTGTCTGTCTCCAGATTGACATACTGGGCGGCTTTCTGTATCTTCTGCTGGGCAGAAGCATTCTGCCCGAGGTAATAATAATAAGTAGAAGCAACGATATGGAACTCAGTCAGGGCATAATGCAGACGATGCAGTTGTCGTTTGGTGAGACTACTCTCCTCAGAGAGGATACGGCTAATACGCTTCCCGGCACGCAGGCGACTGTCGAAAAAAGATTTGCCGTGACCTATGCGCTGCATGACTTTCATCGTAAGCACATCGGCACAGAGCAACTCTAACTGGTTGCGACTCTGTTCATAGACCTTTTGCAACAGATAAAGTGTCTGGTCATAACGCATCTGCTGATAGGCCACATAAGCCATGTTATTAATGGCTTCGGCCCGACCGTCGGAATTCCCGGAAGAAAGAGAATAGGCTTTCTTTGCCGCTTGCAGTGACGCCGAGATATCCGTATAGCGCAACCGATAAGAAAAGTCGTTAGCCTCTTCCACAGCCATCACTTCCCTTTCGGCAACTGACGAGCAGGCGACGAAAACGAGAATAATGGAGAAAAGGGCTGTTCGGACTTTCATCTGACTGGCTTTATGGAGTGAAGGCAAATATCGTTGCCCGGATGATAATGTAGACGAAAATTACGGGAAAAACACCAAGAATGGGACGCAAGTCCGAATGTCTGTAGCCCGTCACAGTATAAGAAGAACTGATTACATGTGCAGGGGGACTGAAACGCTTGCTGAGCCATCGGTAAAGCATATAGACCATTACACCGCAAAGGATACCCCATAAAGCTCCCGCCAGGATATCAAGCGGGTAGTGGACACCTAAATAGATGCGGCTGTAACTTGCGAGACAGGCGTACAGCAACAGAAGTAAACTGACTTTCCTGCTGCGTATCAAGAGCATAAAGAAAACACTCACGCCAAAAGTATTGGAAGCATGACTGGAGATAAAACCATACAATCCGCATCGATAGTCATTAACCAAGTCTATCACCTCAGCCAAATCTGGACTCTGTGAAGGACGCAGACGATGGAAATAGGGTTTGCAAAAACCGCTGGCAAACTGGTCGCAGAGTGTTATAAGCAAAGCTACCATGAGGATGATGAGCAGAGTGCCACGCCATTTATTGTTCCAGATGACGGCACAAAGCAAACAGGCAAACAGAGGAACCCATGTGGATGTCTCGGTAATTGTCATCATGATGCCGTCGAGGAAGGAAGAAGACGAGCCGTTCAGGGCGACGAGGAGTTCCTTATCCCATTGTATTATCTGCTCAATCATAACGCTTAATGCTTAACTATGAACTATATCAGGTCAAAGGCCTTCTTAGGAATCCATCCCACCTTACCGTCAGCAATACTCACTTCGCACCAATCCTTGAGACTGCTGTCTATGATTTCCACCTTAGAACCCTCATGCAAAACGAAAAGATCATTGCCATTGTCTGCAGGAGTACTCTTCACAGTAACGGCAGGAGTGGTAACGATTCCACTCGTTTGGGCCAGCTTGAAGTTCTTTTGCTGCATGGCACATACATTGGAGAGTATGGAAAGAAGGAACAATACAATGGCTGACGATAATGTGAGTTTCCTCATTGTTACACTACCCGAAGCCCAAAAGAGAAGCAATGATATAAGCATGAGCACAAAACCCAGAAGAGCGATAATAGTCCATGTACGCAGGCTGAACCAGTTCGTCATAGTGTGGAAGTAGGTAAAAAGGATAAACTCATGCTGCGGCACTATCTTATCGATGGTCTTGGTACGAGCCAACTCAAGATTGGAGAGAACATCCTTGTCGCTAGGATTCAACTTCAAGGCACGTTCAAACCACAGCACACTATGGGCAATGTCATCCATACGATAGTAAGCGCAACCGAGGTTATAACATACATCGCAGGACAAATTCTGCTTAGCCAGCGTGTTATATAACTTGATAGCTGTCTCATAGTCGGCACGGGCGTATGCACTGTCAGCCAGGGTCTTCATCTCCAACGGACTGTCGGCAGCCTGCACGAGCAGAGAGAAGACAGATAAAAAGAGGAAAAGAATATTACGTTTTATCATCGACTATTTAACAATTTACAATTTACGAACTGTTTTATTCATTTGGGTAATGACATCGGAAGCCTGCTGATAGATTTTTTCCTTTGCCATACTGGGGTCATCAACAGGAGCATAGCGAGCAAACTCGCAATCACTCAGGACGGCAATAAAGGCATCCACAACTGTCTGCTCTACACCACGCGCCGTAAGCTTGCTAATAACATTATCCTTATTGAGTTCATTGGTAGGCAACGACAGTTTGTCACCAGCATAACCCAACAGAGCCCGCATGACTTCATCGTAGAAGGCAGCATCATCTTTTTCATGCATAAGTTTGGCTGCTTTCTTGAGGCGACGCGATGCTACCTTGCCGGCTTTCTTGCCCTTTACGATCCAAGAATTGGGATTCTGGCTTTGCCAACGCTTCAGCCATGCAAATGCCAAAATAAAGGCGACAAAAAGCAATACATATGTCAGCCAATATGCAGAAGTGCCGAAGAAGTCATCTGATTCTGCGCTCTCCAACTGACCCAACTTGATGAAGCGAATGTCATTGCTGAGCACATTGAGGTCTTCTTGTTCTCGAGTGTATGCCACAGGCTGCCCCTTTGCCTTGGCAACAGCCAGGCTGAAGGAATCAGTTTGTAATGTATTGTACCGGCCTGTCTCGGGGTCAAAGTAGCAGAACTCAACAGGTGGAACGACATATTTGCCGCCATGACGCGGAACAACGACATAGTCATAGGTAATATTGCCTTTAACACCTGTGGCGGTATTGGTCGTCTTGTTGTTTTCCTTCGGGTCATATACCTCAAAGTCTTGCGGGAAGCGGATAGTTGGTGCCTTCATCAACTTCATGTTACCCTGTCCGCTGACAATAAGTCGCAGAGTAGCGGCATCATTGGCATTGACCTGTTCTGGAGTCAGAGTAGCAGAGATGCTGAACTTACCTACGGCACCAGAGAAGTTATCAGGTTTGGGAGAAGGCAGGGGCAACACCTCAATCTCGATAGCGGGTGCCGTAATCTGCTTGCGTACAATCTGTGAAAGACTGCCGCCGCCAAAGAAAATGTCGAAGGGATCCATGCTGTGGTTCTGCACTTCGACCTGTGTATCAAAGGTAATACCAGGAATCTTGAGTTTACCCGTCTTCTGCGGAAAGAGCACATACTGCTTCCATACAGCTGTACCATAATTACGCCCGTTGACACGCTCGTACTTGAGCGAAAGCTGTGCCGGACGGTCCATTTCCTGCACATGACAGCCGTCTATCTGGGGCATTTCGCCAGATATCTGCTGTATGTTGACCAGCGTATAAAGCTTATAAGTTAGCGTCACCGCTTCCTGCTCGTAAATCCGCTGACGGTTGGCAGTAACAGTCATATAAAGCTCTTTTCCACTTATCTGTCCGCTATTTGAAGTTCCTTGTTGTTGCTGACGACTGCTACTTCCTTGTTGTGAATTGGACGGCTGCTGCCCTTGCGAGGAGGATGCAGGCAATACCTCAATGTCGGCCGTTCCGCTCTTAACAGACTTCCCTTCAACCTTGATGGTGGCAGCAGGCAACTTGTATGTGCCCTGTGCTGTAGGAACAACAGTATAGGTGAATGTCACTGTGCTGCTCTGTGTCGTGCGGCCGTTAGTCATAGAGAAGCTACTGGAACGGCTGGTACTGGGACCATAAAGGACATTGAAGCCCTGGAAATCCCCTACCTGGAAATCCTCTACGTCTGCGGTATTGGCAACATAACTGATACGAATGCGTTGCCCGACCTCTGCCTGTGTCGGTGCCTGAATCTTTAGTGTCACCTGTGCGCAGAGTGTACCTATGAATAGGAATGAAAGTAAAAGTATGCTGTATATCCTTCTCATCTTATAATCATGTCTTTCCATTTACCACTGTTTCTGAAGACGTTTCTGCTGATGTTGTTGCTGCGACCTTTGTATCTTTTCCTGGGTAGCCTTCTCGTCTTGCATAGCAGCATTGAGCATCTGTTCCGCGTTCTCACGACTCATCTGTTCGGGTTGTGGTTGCTGTTGCTGCTCGTCTTTCTTGTCCTGCTCCTGTTGTTGCTGCTGTTGTTGC
>JAFZPZ010000031.1 GCA_017552435.1 Bacteroidaceae bacterium | reverse complement strand
CCGCGAGTGCGGTTCAGCAAACGCGATGTATCGAGGAGCGAGATGACCGTAGTAGATGGCCAGTTGGCTCTGGTCGGTGAGGAGTTTGCCGACGACACAAAGGGCTGGGCATTGGTTCGCGTGAACGACAACCGCTGCTCGCCACAGACCATCGTCACCCGCTGCTCCTTGTATCAGCAATACACCACCGAGGAAGCCCTACAGGCAGCTGTCAAGAGCTATGGTGGGCTAACGGGTGGAGATATATACTTGAAACCACTGATTCCTTGATTATAGTCCTCTGTTCGACTTTCTGTATAGTATGGGAAATGCGGAAATGTTCTTCGACAAGCGAAGCGGCAAACCGATTACTTGGACTAGCCAAGCGGCAGAGCCGAGTGACATGGAAAACGAAAAAACTTTGCTTTTTCTTTGTTTTTTGCTTATTTCTAGCATTTGTTCATTACCTTTGCAACAAATTATCAAATAAAGACATGGAACTGACAAAAGCAGACAAACGACAATTGAAGGATATCATACGACGTGGAATCCTGCGTCGGTGTGAGGAGTGGCTCAAAGAAACGAGTGAGCTGATTAATAAAGAGTATGGTGATGATGAGAATGCCTTTGACCGTTGTATGGAAGTGACCAAGCGTTCACGTGATTACTTCAAGGAGGCAATGCGCCGTGAGGACTATTATCGTAATACAATGATGCTTTCAGGTACAGGTGTACTGCTGGCTGAAGGCTATCTCACACTAGAGGATATAAAAGATTGTCGTGAGGAGGTTCAAACTTCTATCAAGTTTTGGGCAAGAATGGATGAATAGACAGATTATGGCTACGCTCAAGATAAATGAAACAAAAGATAAGATGCTTGATGCGCTATTCGAGATAGTCGATGAGCATGAAATCTATGAGTTTTCAAAGAAGTATGCTTATCAGGACATGGCCTTTGCAGAGCAATTGAAGAAGCGATTCCAAAAGTACCTTCCCTCTGAGAAGAAAACTCCGACAAAGGCAGAGATGATGAAAGCAGTTGACCGTTGCTTCGGCCATGAGATGGGCAGACCTTCTTTCGATAGATACTATAATGACTGGGAACCAGACTGGTTGGACTGGGATGCCGTCGGTAAAGACTTGATGCGCATTATCCGCCAAACGCAGATGCTGATTGAAAGCAATCATGCGGAACTGGCCTTAGAGGTGACACTTGCCATGTTGGAGCGGGTCGGTAAGGAGTATGGTCAAGAATGGGACTATGGACGTGATGACATGGATTACGATGACTTGCATATTGATGAGATGACTGAAATCATTCGCGTGGCATTTGCTTCGGGCCAGATTCCAGCCAAACGACAACTGGAAGTTTGTGACAAGTTGCAGCAATTGGAGCGAATGGAGGCATTCGAAGAAAGTGATTTTGACGACATCATCGAGGATACTCGTGAGGCTTTGCTGACTGATGACGAACGCATTTGCATCCGGAGAAAACAGTTTGAGCAGGCTGTAGGTGATTATGCAAGGGAGAGTGCTGCAGTGGAATTGTGGGATTATCTTATGAGCTTGAGCAGGGATGATGAAGCCATCGCTTTCTATAGTAAACACAAGGATATTCATGACTTGCGTAATAGATACGTTGACTTACTCATTGGGAGTGGAGATTTGAAAAAGGCTCTGGAAGTATTGGACGAAGGTATACAGAAGGTAAAAGATTTACCAGGAGTTCAGCTTAATTGGGAAGAACTGAAGCTGGAAATCTTTGAGAAACAGGGAGACCGACTGCATATCATCAACCAAACAGAGAAACTGTTCCTGCTGAGTCGCGAGACGATGAAGTATTACAGGAAGCTGAAACCGCTATTCACCCCTGAAAGATGGCCTAATGAACTTCGTGGACTTTTGTCCAAGAAGAACTTTGGACTTAGTGCAACTTCACCTTTGGCAGAGATTTATGCGGCAGAACGTTGGTACGACGACCTCTTTGAATTGTTGCGGAAATCCGACTATGGCTTGCTGTCAGGACTTCTGCTGTATGTCAAGCATTTCAATACCGAACAGCAGCGGATTTTGGTCGCTCGCATGGAGCCAGAACTGCGTAGAGTAGCAGAGCATCAGATGGGGCGCGACAAATACAAGGAACTGGTTGGAAAGTTAAAGGAACTGCGCAAATGCTGTCCTCCTGGTGCAGAGTTGGCACAACAGCTCGTTACAGACTTTCGGGCAAAATATAGGAACCGTCCAGCCATGATCGAAGAATTGTCAAAATTCAAATAATTCCTATAACAGTTATGGCGCAGACGTTTGGAAAAACCTGGTGGGGTAGTGAGTGGCTGAAGGCATTGACGCATATCGACTATGCGAACCGCATTCCGCGTGGAGCGAGGTATGCCCGACAGGGAGCGGTGAGGAGTGTCGAGGTGAAGGGGAATGCCATTTTTGCGAAGGTTAGCGGGAGTCGTCCGACGCCTTACAAAGTAACCATCAAAGTGCCGACATTCTCACAGACGGGTATTGACCGGCTGATGGACAAGCTCATGCAGCAACCCGCCCTGATCTCCAAACTGCTCAATCGCGAGCTGGATCCAGAGGTACTACACATCTGTAGGCATTTAGGACTACAGGTTTTTCCGCAGCGATGGGATGACCTTGAGATGAAATGCACCTGTCCCGACTGGGCTGTGCCGTGCAAGCATCTGGCGGCAGTCATCTACATGATGAGCCGCGAGATAGACAACGACCCTTTCCTTGTGTTCTTGATGCATGGCGTTGACTTGCTGGTAGAACTGAAGAAACGCAATGTGGGGATAGAGAAGCAGGAGGTGATGGATGTGCCGGAGCTTTCCTCTTTGTTCATCAGACGAATGCCGAAGGAACTGAGAGAAATGACCCCTCCTGAGTTCCATCGCATAGACCTGTCACATCTACACGATATAGCAGAACCTTTGGCTAACCTGTTACCCAAGGAACCGACATTCTACCCCAAAGGTGACTTCCAGAAGAGTTATTTGGCCGAGATGGTACGAATTGCAAGGAATGCACTTCGGATTCTTGATGGAAAGACGGCTCTTCAATTGAACCCTTCTAATTTCGGATCAGGTGAGCTTCATCGTAGCGACAGAGTTCATTTCGTAGTGGACGCTGACACCATCGTCTCTCATTCGTATGTATTTAATGGGGTGCTCGATTCTCGCCAACGTCCTTATTATGATGACTTTATCATGGCCTTGAGTCGCCTCCCAGATGACTACCTGACGGACTTCGACCATTCAGTGTCTGCTATGCATCAGGCATTGTTCTGTGCACTTCATTTGCTGGCTAATGGGGCCGTGATTCCACAGATTGTAAAGTTGAATGTAGGCTCATACTCCATACGCTGGTTGCCAGCTATTATAGATAACGAAGTGGCGCAAGTGATGAAGTCCTTGGACGGCATCATCCCGCTGACATTGATGGAAGCCCGCTTGCCTGACAAGAAACTGCCAGTCGCCCTGAAGAACCAGACGGAGTGCATCATTTCTTATCTCTTGGGACAACTGATTCCCTGTCTTTCCAACTCTGCCAATGGCAACCCGTTTTTGGAACTATTCTTCAAGAATCTGCCCAAGCGTTTCGATGCAGTAGGTGAGACGGCTATACCTGGTGCCATACGTTCCTGGCTCGACCGCTTCTTCCTCTCGCAACGGCAAATCCGGCCGTCACTGCTCATTGCTGAAAACGAATTTGGGGAGTTTGCCCTTGACGTAGCAATAGACCGATACGGTGAGACTGTATTATTGAAAGACATCCTCCGCGACAAGGCTTTTGAGAGTCAGCGGTTCACCATCTTGAAGGAACTTTCTCTGCTCGCTTCGCTCATCCGTGGGTTGGAGCAATACATCAATCGTGAAGGTTCGTCACCGATTGTCTTCACTCCCGGTGAGTTCGTGCCGTTCTTGTTCGAAGCCATTCCTGCCATCCGTCTGCTTGGCGTAAAGGTCATGTTGCCTAAGTCATTACAGGATCTCATCCGACCTCGCGTCAGCATGAAGATATCGAAGAAGCAAACTGACGGAAAGACCTACCTCCGACTCGACCAGATGTTGCAGTTTGACTGGCAGGTAGCCCTTGGCGATAGTCTCATCACGCCTGCCGAATTTGAGAAACTAACTCGCCGTGCTATTGGCCTTATCCGCTTCAAGCAGCAATACATCTATGTCAGTGAGGCAGACATAGCCCGTTTGAAAAAGGCTTTTGAGAATGCTCATCCGATTTCACCGACGGAGATGTTGCAGGCCGCACTGACCGAGAGCTATGACCGTGCCCGTGTAGAATTGTCCGACGAGGTGCGCCAGCTGATTCGTGAATTGACGGCACAGGCCGACATCCCTGTTCCTGCCGACATCCATGCCACTCTGCGTCCCTATCAGGAGCGAGGTTATTCGTGGATGTATCGCAACATGCGCATTGGCTTCGGCAGCATCATTGCCGACGACATGGGTCTCGGTAAGACGTTGCAGGTCATCACCCTTCTTCAACGGATGAAGGATGAAGGGATGAACAACGAGAAACGCGTACTCATCGTAGTCCCCACCGGCCTTATCACCAACTGGCAGGCTGAGCTTCAACGTTTCGCTCCGCAGCTCACTGTCTTCACCTATCACGGCCCGCAGCGGTCGCTGAAGGGTTTTGATGCCGACATCCTCCTCACCACCTACGGCGTTTTGCGCTCTGATATCACCAAACTAAAGAAACTTCCCTGGCGCGTAGCCGTCATCGATGAGGCGCAGAACATCAAGAACGCAGACACCGCCCAGAGCAAGGCCGTGCGCTCCATCCCTGCCGACACCCACATAGCCATGAGCGGCACACCCGTCGAGAACCGCCTCTCTGAGTTCTGGAGCATCATGGACTTCTGCAACAGCGGTTACCTCGGCACTGCCAACAGCTTCAAGGCCGACTATGCCAACCCCATCCAGCGACAGGGTGACGAGCAGGTAGCCGAGCGTTTCCGCCGTATCACCGCACCTTTCCTGATGCGTCGCTTGAAGACCGACAAGACCATCATCAATGACCTGCCCGACAAGATTGAACAAAACGAACTTACCCTGCTCACCGAGAGCCAGGCTGCTCTTTACCACGAGACATTACAGAACGCTATGCAGGCCATCGAAGAAGTCGAGGCTACCGACCAACAGTCGCTCTTTAAGCGTCAGGGGCTTGTGCTCCAGATGATTCTCGCCCTCAAGCAAATCTGCAACCATCCTGCACTATTCCTGAAAAATGGAGATTTCAACCCTGAACTCTCAGGCAAGACAGAAATGCTGCTCTCGCTCTTGGAGAGTATCGTCGAGAGCGGTCAGAAGGTACTCGTCTTCACCCAATTCCGCGAGATGGGCGACATGCTCTCGCAGATGATAGAACAACGCTTAGCGGAGCGTCCGCTCTTCCTCCATGGAGGCGGCAGTATCAAGCAGCGGCAGGAGATTGTGGAGCGTTTCCAGAACAATCCCCGCACCGACCGCATCTTCCTCCTCTCGTTGAAGGCCGCAGGTACTGGTCTCAACCTCACTGCCGCCAGCCATGTCATCCACTACGACCTCTGGTGGAATCCTGCCGTCGAGGCGCAAGCCACCGACCGTGCCTACCGCATCGGGCAGCATCAGAACGTTCTCGTCCACCGCTTCATCACCCAGAACACCTTCGAGGAACGTATCGACAAGATGATTCAAGACAAGCGCCACCTCGCAGATATGACCGTCGCCACTGGCGAAAGCTGGATTGGCAAACTCAGCAACAAGGAACTGCGGGAACTGTTCGGGTAATCTCGTTTCTTCTTCCGTCTTCCCTCATCCACCTTCTCTCTTCATACAGTTCAGCGCACTTTAGTGCAACACACCCTCGCTCTTCCCATACTCTTGCCATACTCATGAGTAAGCCTAGAAGCAGCCTAGAGTATGGTTAGAAGCAGCTTAGGAGCAGCCTGGGAGCTGGGTAGAGTATAGTCTGTCCCGTTAGACATCCATATGGACTTTTACTTCCCGTCCTTTTCCTTGTCTATCAGTTCCCTTATGGCCCTATCATAGTCACTCTCGTACTGTATCATTTCCAGCTTGCGGTATTTCTCAAATTCAGCGATAGCCTTTTGCTTTGCCTGACGCTTCTGTTACCCTCTTGTCGAACTAACAAAAATTTTTTGTGAGTTCGTTCAGGGTCTTGCTCTTCCTCTTCATATATCTGTCCGATATGATAGCTCACGTCCTGCTGT
>JAFZPZ010000030.1 GCA_017552435.1 Bacteroidaceae bacterium | reverse complement strand
CAAAACGACATTTTGACTTACCAGAGAACAGATACTCATCTATTAAAGCAAGCCTTTTCTCGTCATTCATTCCTTCTCTTTGTTGCATACTGATACACTTTTTTAATTTCAAAAGTGTCAACTTATTCAGTACACGTCAGTTGGTATAGAGATGGTATAGAGATGCTATGGAGTTGTTCGCTACCAAGCATCTCTATAGTATCTTTACAAGTAAAGATAGTTGGGGAGGATTTTATTTCTTCTCGCTCATGGTGAAGTCCAACGTGCCGCCTGCCAAGAGTTGGCGGTGTGTGAGCTTCCAGTCGGTAACCTTTTGACCATTGAGTTTAACGCCCTTGACATAGATGGCCTTGTCTGATTTGCGAGGTGCATTGATGGTCAAATCATTGCCGCTGGGCATGTGCAGAACGGCACGACGGAAGAGGGGCGTACCGATGACGTACTCTGCTGAGCCGGCATTGAAGGGATAGAAACCCAGTGAAGAGAAGATGTACCAAGCCGACATCTGACCGCAGTCGTCGTTGCCCGCATAGCCACAGGGAGTGGCGTTGTAGAACTGGCTGCGCACCTGTTCCACCAATTCCTGCGTGCGCCAAGGCTGACCGGCAAAGTTATAGAGATAGACGGTATGATGGCTGGGTTCGTTGCCATGCGCATACTGTCCGATAAAGCCACTGGCATTGCCGTTTACCTCACCGCTTGTCTCGGTCAGGGTGAAGTTCTCGTTGAGTTTGGCAATAAAAGGTTTCACACCACCGAACAGGTCGATGAGTCCTTGCGGGTTCTGGGGCACAAACCACATGTACTGCCAGGCATTGCCTTCTACGAAGCAGGGATTCTCGTAGCTGAGCGGGTCGAAGGGCTCTATCCAGTTCCCCTTGTCGTCTTTTGGTTGGAAGAAGCCAGTGGCAGGATTGAAGAGGTTGCGGTAGAACTCGCTGCGCTTGATGAAACGTTCGTAGTCGGCCTGCTTGCCGAGTTTCTTGGCTACGGCTGCCACGCACCAATCGTCGAAAGCCTGCTCCATCGTGATGGAGACGCTTGTGTTCTGGCGGTTCTGAGGCATGTAACCAAACTCTTCCCACACCTCGAAGGGACTGTTGGGATGCGTACGGGTGCTGCTCTCCACTATAGCCTTGTATGCTCGCTCCACATCAAGACCGGGCAGTTCGGAGAGAATGGCATCAGCCACAACAGGAATGGCGTGGTTGCCTATCATGCAGTAGTTATCCTGTCCCCAAAGGTCCCAGATAGGCAGGTAACCGTAGGTCTCGTGGTGCAAAACCATATCGCGAACGAACTGCACAGCGATGTTGGGATAAAGCAAAGTATAGAGTGGATGAGCTGCACGGAAGGTGTCCCAGAGGCTGAAGGTGCTGTGATAGGCTTGTCCGGCAGGCATCTGCTTGATTTCAAAGTTAGTGTCCATGTAGCGGCCATCAACATCGCTCATCGTGTTGGGCTGCATGAGAACATGGTAGAGGCCTGTGTAGAAGATGGTCTTCTGGTCGTCGGTGCCTTCGATGTCGATGGTGGCGAGTTCCTTCTCCCATGCGTCGTGAGCGGCTTTGGTATAATGGCCGAAGTCCCATGACTGCGCCTCTGCCTTCATGTTCTTGCGAGCTCCGTCGTTATCAACAGCCGAGATGGCGACTTTTACCATTACATCCTTACCCGCCTTTTCGTCGAAACGAAGTGCGGCACGCAGGGTGCGTCCGTTGATGACATCGCTGCCACCAGCATTGCGCCCGCCATCCATTAGGATGCGACTTGCTATGGGACGCGAGAACTCCGCACGGAAATAGACCTTGCGAAGCTTTGCCCAACCCGTCAAGACGCGGAAGCCTTCGATGGTCTTGTCATCGAGCACACGTATCTGGCTCTGGATAATCTGATAAGCACGACGCCCTGTGTAGTAGGCATCGCCACGGAAGGTCATGCGATCGAGGTCGAGGATAACGGTCTGTTCCTTGCCTTCGGGGAAGGTGTACTTGTGAATTCCGGCATGTATCGTTGCGGAGAGTTCTGCTTTGATATTTTCACCGCCGAGCAAGTTGACCATATAATAACCTGGCGAAGCGCTTTCTTGAGCATGCTTGAAGGGCAGGGCGAAGATGCCTTTACGGAGCAGTTCGGGTGTGACATGCTTGGTGGTAGGCATCAGCGAGATGTCGATGAGATCCGTACAGCCCGTTCCACTGAGATGCGTATGGGTGAAGCCGAAGATGCTGTCCTTGTTGAAATCATAGCCGCAGCAAGGGTCCCAAGTGACGTACTGCTCGGTCTCGGGACAAAGCTGAACCATGCCTTGTGGCATCGTGGGTCCGGGGAAAGTGCTGCCGCTCAGAGCACCCGTATCGTCGGTCTGTGTGCCGATAAAAGGATTGACGTACTTTGTATAGTCTGTCGCTACGCTACTCAAGGCTACGCAGGCGGCCAGGCAAATAATTGCCATTCGTTTCGTGTACAACATATTAAAAAAATATTAAGTTTGGCTGCAAAGTTCGGGAATTCTTTTGTCATTTTCAAAAAAAAGCGTATTTTTGTAGCGAAATTGACAAGGAAACATATGAAACGTCCTTTGATTCTACTTCTTGCTGCACTGCCTTTTCAGGTAATTTCGGGCCAGTCCGATGACAGCATACGCATAGATACCCTGCGCCAGGTAGATGTGCACGCAGATTCAATCTTACGCGTCAACGAAGCTATTCGCAAAACGCTCGAAAGAGAGAAGGCCGCCCGAATCGGTACCATGTCAGTGAGCGATGTTATCGGTGGCAAGGCGACCGATAAGATTTTGCATCCTTTCGCCGTAAAGGAACGCAAACGCGACAAAAAGCATGCCCGGGATCGCAAAATCCTGGAAGAGTATGAGAAGTTGGGCCGTATCAAGACCTTTGAGGAACTTCTTGACGAAGCTGTACGCCAGCAAGCCATCGAGGACGGAAAAGAGCCACCCACACACTCTGGAAAGAAGAAATAACCTATAGGTCCCATTAGCCCCATGACAAAACAAGACAAGTTTTTCATGCAGCAAGCCATTGATCTGAGTATCCAGAATGTGGCAAACGGCGGAGGCCCTTTCGGTGCCGTTATCGTCAGGGACGGCAAGGTTGTTGCCACAGGCGTCAACCGCGTTACCGCCAACAACGACCCTACCGCTCATGCTGAAGTCTCTGCAATCCGGGCGGCCTGCCAAAAAGAAGGGTCTTTCAAGCTGGAAGGCTGTACCATCTACACTTCCTGCGAACCCTGTCCCATGTGTCTGAGTGCCATCTATTGGGCCGGACTCAGCCGCATTTGCTTTGCCAATACGAAACAGGATGCCGAGAACATCAAATTCGGCGACAAGTTTATATACGAAGAGATTGAACGACCAATTTCCAAGCGCACTATCCCTACCGAGGCGTTCATGCGCGAAGAAGCCCTGCAAGCTTTCCGCGATTGGGAAGCAAAGAGCGACAAGGTAGAATATTAGGCGGTTCCTGATGGGAGGCTAAATTTTGAATTTTGATTTTTGAATTTTACAATTTTGAATTTGCATAAGTTTTCTCCTGTCATCCTCACACTGCTGGTCTTCCTTCTGGCACAGGGACTTGGCACAGTCTTGCTTTTCGGCATTGGGATGCTGACCTCGCCCGAGTTCAACACAGCAATCCAAGCTTACTTTCGCGGAGAAGCCCAAGGCCTTCCACGGCTCGAGTTGATGTCTGTATCGCTTATTTCCCTTACCCTGATGGCAGCAGACATTTTCGCCGTGCTTTGTTGTTTCTATTTTTTACATAGCATTCGCCTTGTTACAGTCAGCGATATTTCATCCATCAGGTGGCGCCAGGGCATGCTTGCCATTGCAGGCGGCATTTGTGGGGCAATCTGTATCTCTATCCTGACAGATAACATGGAAATCCCTGACGTGATGCTGCAAACCTCATTAGCGATGTCCCGTAACTTCTGGGGTCTGCTTGCATTGGTTATTGTAGGTCCTGTTACCGAGGAGCTTCTATTTCGCGAGGCTATTGCCGGGGAGATGCTGCGTCGAGGCGTCAATCCCTGGATTGCGATTATAGTATCGGCATTGGTTTTCAGCACGGTACATTTTAACCTCGCCCAGGGTCTCTATGCTCTCCCTCTTGGCATTCTGTTCGGCATCATTTATTATAAGACAGGAAATATCGTCCTCACTTCACTGCTTCATATACTAAATAATGGTATAGTTGTTGTACAGCTATACACCGTGCATGAAGACATCGCAGATCTCTCTTACTCGGAATGGTTAGGCGGAGACCACAATGCCTATGCCGCTATGCTATTCTTTGGGGTTCTTTGCATTATGCTAATGAGGTGTTTCTGGAAAACCAACGATTACCTTCCTGTTTCTCAAACAAACGAAGGAAACCAGCTAAAAGAGCCAAGTTGAAAGGTTAAATTTTTTAAATAATAGTCAGAGATATGTTAAAATAGTTTAAACACGCCTTTATAATCACTGATATTCCTGCATGTTGTTGTACCTTTGCACACAGTATTGGCCAAAAAGGGCGTACTATGCAGTAAAATGGATTAACCAAACTAATTTTAATATTTAAAAAATGAAAAAGAAACTTATTCAAATTCTTATGTTGGCGATTGTAACCGTCAGCATAGGGTCGTTTGTGTCCTGCAAGGATACCAACGAAGATCTTTACAACGAGTTGCGCAACGAAATGGGTGACAAGAACGCATCTCTGCAGCAAAGGTATAATGATTTGCTACAACAGATGCAAGCTGAACATGACTATTTCCAGGGTCTTTATGACGCCATCAATTCTTGCACTTGCAGTCAGCCCGGTGGCCTTAAAGACCAACTTACAGCGCTTATTAACAATCTGCAACAGCAAATTGACGCAATTAACGGACAACTTACTGATGGTAATGGAAACAGTATCCTCGGTGATCTTAGTACTCTTATCGACCCATCTGCTGGTATCAATACAATTACAGATTATCTGAACAGTCTCCAAAATCAGATTAACATTCTCACTACCAATTACAACACTTTGGCTAGTGTTCCTGCCGACTTAGCAGCCTTGCAGAATACACTTACCACTGAAATCGCCAATTTACAAAGTCAAATTGACGAGTTGAAGAATAACCAAGGCAACTATGCAGATCTTTTGGACAGAATAGTTGCACTTGAGACAAAGATGGCTACTGCCGAGGCAAATATTCAGGCAGCTTTAGGCCGTCTTGACAATGTCGAAACAGCCGTCACAGCAGCAACAAATCTTGCCCAAGCTGCAAGCGATGCTGCTGCTAATGCCGCTCAAGTAGCTGCTAATGCCGCTCAAGCTGCTGCCAATGCACAGGCAGATGCCACTGAAGCAAAGCAGAATGCCGCAGATGCTCTTCAAAAAGCGCTTGATGCTATTAACGCCGCTGCTGCTTTACAGACATTGGTGGACACCAACACGGCTAACATCACAGCTCTTCAGACTGCTGTTCAGACCATTCAGACCACACTCACACAGTATGGCACTCAGATTAGCGACAACACAGCAGCTATTCAGAAGAATGCTCAGGACATTGCCACCAACGTAGCCAACATTCAGAAGAATGCCGATGACATTGCAGAGTTAAAGACAAAGATTAACAACATGCAGACAGAGCTCACCACAGTGAGCCAGAAGGCTACAGATGCATTCAACAAGGCAAACGATGCTTATGCAAAGGCAACGACCAATGAGGCAGCTATCAGTGCCCTCAACGACAGAGTTACAACCAACGAGACCGATATTCAGAATCTGAAGACATCCCTCCAGACCCTGCAGACTACAGTCAATAACCTCACTACTCAGGTGAACACCAACACTACTGACATTGAGAATCTGAAGACATCCGTAAACAACCTCAATACAACCGTAAACAACCTCAATACAACCGTATCTGAGTTGAGCACCAAGGTTAGCGAGCTCTCTACCAAGTTGGACACTATGGAGGCCGAGATCACTCAAATCAAGGCTGACTGCGCCGCCAACCTTGAAGCAGCAAAGGCATACACCGACCAAGAGGTTGCTACCCTCAAGACAGAACTTCTGGCAGAAATTGCCAACCAGTTGGCAAAATATTATACGAAGGAAGAGATTGATGCAAAGTTTGGGAACTACTATACAAAGGATGAGATTGATGCCCAGCAAAACGCACAGGACATTAAGATTAACGCCAATACCGCTAAGATTGGCGAACTTGAAACAACAGTAGATGAACACACCTCTGCTATCGAAGCTATCAATGCAGCACTTGCAGCTATTAAGAGTTGCACATGCGATCCTGCAGTGATTGAAGACATTCTGAACCGCCTCACCGAAGCTGAGAAGAACATTGGTGACAACGCAGATGCTATCGCCGCCAATACTGCACTTATTAATAGTGTGAAGGACGAACTCACTGAGCTCATCAACAACCAAATTGAGGCAGTGAAGACTGAGCTTGAAGGTAAGATTAATGATGTTGACGGAAAAGTTGATGCACTGCAATTGGTGGTTAGCAACCTCAACTACATTACTCCCGAGGAAGTAGAATCTCTCGTAAATGCTCTCCAAGACCAAGTTGCTGCCGAGCTCGCCGCCCTGAATCAGACCGACGAGGACTTTAAGAAGCGTATGGACATCATTGGCGATTCTGTTAAAACTGCATTCGCTGACATCGTAGATTTGAAGACACGTGTTCAGGTACTCGAAAGCACTACCGTTAAGATTGAGGACTACGAATTAGACAAGGCTGCAATCTATAGCAGAATCGACGCCAACGATGCAAAGATTAGCGACCTCGAGACAAGAGCTACGACTCTCGAAGGCCAAGTTGCAACTCTCCAGGAAGACCTCGGTAAGTTGAACACCCGTATGGATGCTGCAGAGGAGAGACTCGATAAGGCTGAAGCTGCTATCGAAGGACTCAAGAATGACGTTGCTGCCCTTCAGGATTATCTTTCCAAGATGGTAACTGGCATCACCATTCAGGGTGCCCTCAACCCCTGGTTCGGTGCAATCAACACACCATTCGACATTCAGTCCAACATCCTCATCACATTCTACGGCCGCCCCAAGAGCGACATAGAATTCCCCACTATGAAGACTGCTAATTATGTACGCGCAAGGGAAGCTCTCACAGAAAAGGATATGGAGATGATTAACGGCGTAGAGATATTCGAGAAAGCTGCCAACACAACCCTCCTGTATGAAAATGGTTATGCCGGTAAGATTTACATGACTATCAATCCCAACACTGCTGACGTTACAGGCTTGCAGCCACTGATTGTCAACACGAAGGATGTGGTATCTCCCTTCACCATCGAGCCCATTAAGCCTTGCACAGAAGGTGCCCTGCAATTTGGTTGGACTTCTCCCACACGTGCCCAGAGCAGCAATGGACTCTACATGGCTAAGGTTGGTATTAAGCCCGTCGATGTTCCAAGGATTAGCGAGCCCTCATTCCAGTCTGAAACAATGGTGGATGCCATAAAGAATGCAAAGCAGGCCCTCACCACACTTGCCGAGACTCACAGCACAAGTGGAACAGCTTCTAATCTGACAAAAATTGCCAGCGACATTCTCTCGATTGTTAAGGATCTGAGCTTCGACCGCAGTGGTTTGAAGGTTTCTTACACCACCACAGATGCAAGCGGTAAGGAGACTACTCACTCTGTATATTCTGAGTACAACCTGGCTGCAACAGGATTCCAGCCCCTCAGTCTCGAGACGCTGAAGGATCTGAACGTTATAACAATTCCTGGATACGAGCGCGCCAGCAACCTGCTTGACAGACTTGCTGCCAAGTTGAAGAGTAAGGTTTCTCTTGTCTTCGATAAGATAAACAACTCAAGTCTTGTCAACAGCATTGTAAATCTGGAAATTAAGGAAGTTGAATTGAAGGACCTCAGCGATGAACTTATTGCCAAGTTTGAGATAACAATTGGTGATGATGTCACTATTGATGGCCTTACCTACCACATGCAAATTCCTGCAAATAGTGTAGTTCCTGTGAAACTTGTAAAAGATCTGACGGTTAACGGCAAGTCCGTCAATATTCCCAACGAACTGTTTATTGACCCAGACAATCCTAATGTCACTGGACCAACCCTGGTAGTCGTAGGTGATGTAACAACCGCAAAAGTCACTATGAAACTCGTTGTTCCTGTTACAAATGACAGTATGGAGAAATATGTATGGTTTGACATTGAAGATGATCAGATCCAAAGGTCTCTCGATGCTGGTAATGTTCTGACTATTGAAGATAAAAACATTGTCAAATTCACAGAAACAGCAGGCTCTTACAACGTAACCACCCTTTCTACTCCAAATATCAATCTTAAGAACATGATTGACCTGAGTAGCGACACAACACCAACCCTCAAACTTGAGTTTACATACGATCTCCGCAATGAAATGTTAGAGATTTGGGGTTATAGTCAGGATGCTATTAGCAGCGTTAATGATATGCTCGAAGACATCAGGGATATCATTACGGAAGCTAACAATGCACTGGACAAGATCAACAGCTACGAAGGCAAGATGAACGGTACGATTGATTCCTACGTAGACAGACTCCAAGGCTATCTTGATAAGATCAATAGTGTGGCTACACGTGCCCTCAACACCACCAACTACCGCTTCCAACCCTTCATGGTTGCCAGCGACAGCAAGGGTCTGAAACGCCTGAGCACTGCTAAGAACTATCCCACATGGCTGCAGAAGACTGGTACTTACCTGTATCCCACATCTCAGACCTTAGAGTTGTTCGTTCCTCTGGCAAGAAAGCACGTCGCTGTGACCAACGTATTCACAGCTGACCTGAGCAAGAGTGCTCAGAGCGGTGACGCAGACTGCATAGCTCGCCTGCAGGCAGCCAACGCAGAAAAGATGAACACTGTTCTGGACGGTACCGTACGTGAATTGAAGCTGACGGGTATGAAGTACGGCTATGTATATGAGATTGCATACTCTGCTCTCGACTTCCATGGCAAGATTGCTACCCGCAAGTATTATGTCACCGTTTATTAAACACACTTTTTGAACCCAAAAAGATAAGAAAAGACTATGAATTTCAAAAAGATAATCATGTCAGCAGTACTGCTTGCCGGATGCTTCACAGCATCCGCGCAGCAGGAAGCTGCTACCAAAGAGGTCTTCAATCCTCATTGGTTCGTTCAGGCTCAGATGGGCGGACAATATACTCTGGGCGAAGTCTGCTTCGGTGACTTGCTTTCTGGCAATGCACAGATTGCTGGCGGTTACAAATTCACACCCGTATGGGCTCTGCGCCTTGCCGTTGGTGGATGGCAAAGCAAGGGTGGTACAGATCTCAGTTATCTACCAGGTTTCGGTGTGGATACATGGAAATACAACTACATTGCCCCAACTGTTGATGTATCTTGCAACCTCACCAATTGGATTTTGGGCTACAACCCGAAGCGCATTGTAGATGCAGGTCTTCTTGCAGGTATCGGCGTTAACGTTGGTTGGAACAACGACGAAGCAGCAGCCCTGCAGCAAAAGATTGGACAATCTACTTTGCAAGACCCGGCACATTACATGTCACTCCTTTGGACCGGCACTACGGCACGAGTGGTTGGTAAATTCGGTGCATTTGTCGATTTCCACGTTAGCCGTCGTGTTGACATAGGTTTGGAGGTTAACTGCAACACTCTAAAAGACAGTTACAATTCGAAGGATGCAAATAATGGCGACTGGTACTTCAACGCTCTGGCAGGCGTCAAGATTAATATTGGCAAGGTCAGCAAGACTGTTCCCGTTGTCAAGACTGAGCCTGTCATCGTAGAGAAGATTGTTGAGAAGATTGTTGAGAAGCCCGTCGAGAAGATCGTTTATAAGGAGCCCGAAGCTCCCAAGCGTGAGACTCTGCGTCGCGACATCTTCTTCAACATCCGCGGCTCACAGGTCAGCAAGACCGAAATGCCAAAGGTAGAGGATGTTGTTGCTTACCTTAACAAGTATCCCGAAGCCAAGGTATCCATCACTGGCTATGCTGACAAGGGTACCGGCAATCCAAAGATTAATGTTGGCTATGCTCAGAAGCGTGCCCAGATGGTAGCAGACCTGCTGACCAAGAAGTTCGGCATCTCCAGCAGCCGCATCACCGTGGATAGCAAGGGTGATACCGTTCAGCCCTACGAGCAGAACGACCTCAACCGTGTCAGCATCTGTATCGCTGAATAATTTTTGACTAATTTCAATAAAAGAAATTTCCCCCCGTCATTCTGCCACAAGCGTAGTGACGGGGGGATAAATTATCAACAATATGAAAAGACTTTTAACTTTTAGCATTTTTGTTTCGCTTAGCCTAACAGCGACTCTTGCGCAGAACGGCACAGGAATAATTGGAAACGGATACTATCGTATCAGCAATTTTGCCACCGAACGTTATCTCTACGTAACGGATAACAAAGATTATTACGACAAGAGCAAGGACATAGGTGACTTCCAGGCCATACAGCTTTGGAAGGACATCAATCGTACCCTTGCAGATCCTGCCAGTGTCATATACATTGAGCAGGTGTCCACTGACTACTATGACCTTAAAGCACAAGGTACAGGTGTCTGCTCACTCACTGGTTATTACATCAATGCTAAGAAACAGACAAACGGCACCTACGAGGTCTCTGCCAGTGTATCGAAATCCGGCATCGAAGTGGTGAAATACCTGACAGACGATGAACAGAGTTCGTCTGCCCAAGGAAAGATGGGCACGAATGGGAAACTTAACTACCGCAAGTGGATTGTTGACAAAATCGAGACAAACCACGCCACCAACTATGTCGGGCTCAAGCCGACAATGGAGTTGAATGGCAAATTCTACCAGCCGTTCTACGCTGACTTCCCCTTCAAGGTAACTTCTCAAGATATGCACGTCTATTACATCAGTCAGACAGAAGGAGACTTGGCACTCTTGCAAGAAATTGAGGGTGAGATACCGGCTAACACACCTGTTATTATCGAGTGTGCGTCTGCCGATCCCTCTCAGAACCGTCTTGAGTTGCTCATATCTTCGTCTGCAACTGTCACTGGGAACAAACTTAGCGGTGTGTATTTCTGCAACGGGAAACGACCCAAAGCCTCGACAGATGCATATACAAAGTTCAATGCATCCACGATGCGTGTCTTTTCAGTAGTCAACGGCAAGCTCGTTCTGACCAACAATGCCCCAGAGAGTCTCACTGATATTAAGGCCATCGATTGGACAACAGAAGAGACTATAAATGTTATCTGCCTGCCCGCCAACACCAGTTATATGAAGGTAGGAGCAAACACTCCCAGCATAATTGAATTAACATCTGATCCTACAGACATCAATAGCATCCTCGCCGATAGCAAGGCTAACGCCACAGAAGGTGTCTATACCATCAGTGGCACACAGCTCCGTTCTACCAACAACGTACAAGGACTGCCTGCAGGTCTGTATATTGTAGGAGGACGTAAGATAGCAGTTAAATGATAATGAGAACTCTTGGCGTCTTTCTATCCATAATATCTTTTTCCGCAGCCCTACTGGCTCAGGAAAAACAGTCTTTGCCTTCTCGACTGGCCCAGAAAGGCATTCTGAACCATATGGATGTTGGCGTAACTGCCGGAACTATGGGCATTGGCATAGATTTGGCCGTGCCCGTCACAGACTATGTACGTATCCGTGCAGGCTACAGCTATATGCCACGCTTTACCATCAAGTCTAACTTTCCCATCGAAACCAGCAGTGGTGGTAGTATTCAGGAATTCTTGGGCAAGAAAGACAAAATAAACGATGCACTCGTTCAGTACAACATCGACATTAATCAACCGGAATTCGAACCATACAAGAAGGCACTCGACCAATTCCAGAATTTGGAACCGAAAGATTATGTAACGATGGGGTTTAAACCCAATCTTCATCAATTCAGGTTCCTTGTTGATGTCATGCCTTTCAAGAACAACAAGCATTGGAGTTTTACTGCAGGTTTCTTCGTAGGCTCATCCAATATAGCCGAAGCATGCAACATGGAAGAAGAAACACAATTGCTGCTAGCTGTCAATCAATACAATGCCTTCTATACTGATTATCTGTACAACGGAAGGAATTTTGCAGGGCATGGAGAAATTGTGCCATTAACAGACATCTTCACCAGAAACGGTATCGCAGGTTTCCCCATCGGTTATTTCGCAGATGGAGACAAAGCCATGATGGTTCCGAACAAAGATGGTACAGTGCGAGCAGAGATGAATGTGAATCCGGTTCGCCCATATTTTGGTGTTGGATATAACACAAACCTTTCTCGCGACGGGAAATGGAAGTTGGCCATGGATGCTGGAGTTATGATTCTCGGGAAACCCCACGTTTATGTGAATAATGTATATAAGATCAATACAAGCAAAATCGATATTGAAAACGAATGCTACGACATTATTCGTCCGAATGAAGAAGGGTCAGACTATGAGATAGACCAGCCTGTGCCCTATGCCATTGACCTGGTTCGTGACATGTATAACATGCCAAACGGTAAAGTTCGTGACATGGTCAACACTATTTCCAAGTTCAAAGTCTATCCCAATCTCTCGGTAACATTCTCGTATCGGTTGTACTAAAAGTCCAATAGGTCTTAAGAGCCATATGAGCCATAAAAAAGCCCCTTTCCCGTTGGGAGAGGGGCTTAATTTAAAAAAGACACTTTAGAATGTCAATTCAGAACCAGCTTTGAATTTAACCACCTTCTTTGCGGGAATGGTGATAGCCTTCTTAGTTGCGGGATTGATACCCTTGCGAGCGTCACGCTTTGTAACAGAGAATGTGCCGAAGCCAACGAGAGCAACCTTGTCACTCTTCTTAACTGCGGCCTTGATAGCATCCAGAGTTGCATCCAGAGCCTTCTTTGCGTCAACCTTACTCATGCCAGCGCCCTCGGCGATCTTGGCTACTAATTCAGTCTTGTTCATAAGAAAATAGTTAAGTTGTTTGTAATTAAGTTATTTAATACACTTTTTATTGCACATTTGCATCACAAATTTAAATAAACTTAACCTAATGACAAAGCTTTTTTGCAAAAAAATGCAATAATAAGTGAAAAAAGCTTATATAAAGGCTCTTTTAGCCCTTTCTTCCGCCTATTTTTCGTACCTTTGCAGTCATATTCAGAACATTTCGCACTTTCACAATGAACACAATACCTCCTATCACGAAAAACCTGCTCATCATTAACGTGCTGTGCTTCTTTGCAAGCATGGCTTTTGCTTCACACGGAATAGACTTCGATGAGCTGTTCGGTTTGCATTTCTTCCTTGCCAGCGGGTTCCGTCCATGGCAGCCTTTCACATATATGTTCATGCACGCTAACCTGTCGCACCTCTTCTTCAACATGTTCGCCGTTTGGATGTTTGGCCGCATTATGGAGCAAACGATGGGACAGGGACGTTTTCTCTTCTACTACCTCACCTGTGGTCTCGGTGCAGGCCTGGCACAGGAACTAGTGCAGATGGCAGAGTACTGGTACTACGGTTTCGGCAGCTATGAACAAGTAGCATTCGGTGATGGCGTCATCCAGATGGCGGACTATCTGAACCGTTGGAACACAGTTGGTGCCTCGGGTGCCGTTTATGGTATTCTGCTATCCTTCGGCATGACATATCCCGAGGAGCGCCTGTTCATCTTCCCTCTGCCCGTGCCTATCAAGGCAAAATACTTTGTAATGGGCTATGCTGTTATCGAACTCCTTTCCGCTCTCTCCCTGAAAGGTGATGGAGTGGCACACATGGCTCATCTTGGCGGCATGCTTGTGGGTTTTCTACTGCTGCTATATTGGCGTGGTGGTGGTGGTAGCGGCAGACGCGGCGGCTACAGAAGCTATGGTAGCGGAGACAGTTCGTGGGACAGATTCCGTCGTTGGTTCTCCTCGCTTAAAAAGAAAAAAGAACCACATATCGATGTCACCTATGGGGGGCATTATAACCAGGAAGCGGCATACCGCCAGCAGAAGAGACAGGAAGAAGAAGAACTCAACCGCATCCTGGACAAAGTTAAAAAGAACGGATACGAAGGTCTCACTCAAGAGGAGAAGAAACGATTGTTTGATATCAGCAGGAAATGATAACCTTGTTTAAGCGTTTCTCCATCAGCCTCTTTCTCGGTGCCAATCTTTGCACCATATTGCTGTTATGGCTATGCGTAGGCCTGACCTTCGTTTCGCCTAGTCTCATTCCGCGCCTATCGATCCTGACGTTGGCATTTCCCATCTTTCTTTGTGTCGATGTACTCTTCATCGTGTTTTGGTTGCTCTTCCATGCACGTTTGGTTTGGGTACCAATCCTTGGGGCACTTGTAGTTGGAGGATACATCCTCGACTATTGTCCCCTTCACTTCGGTGCTAACAATTATGACAACGAAGGGAACTCTGACAGCACCATTACTGTCATCTCCTTTAATGTCGGGCACATGACGACCGACGGGCAACGCGCCGAGCTGCTCAGATTCCTGAAAACCGCTGATGCTGATATTGTATGCCTGCAAGAAATCAGCAATAGCTTCTTCACTGACAGAAAGGATTGGCTTGACTCAATCTCCTATCGCCACCTTCAAAGTGAAGGTGTAACCATCCTTACCCGTCTTCCCCTCCTGAGCGACACTTTACACATTGAATACCCCACTCGCAGCAATCACAGCATCGCTTGTTGGATAGACTGCGGTGGTGATAGTCTGCTCCTCGTCAACAACCACCTGGAAAGCAACCAGCTGAGCCCTGAAGAGAAAGAGGAATACACCAACGCCATCATTGACCCTCACCGCCAGACCATCAAAAGCAGTTCACACAAGCTCATGGGCAAGTTAAGTGAAGCGGCTGCCTATCGAGGCGCACAGACCGACAGCATTTGTTCCCTCATCAAGCGCAATGCCGATCACGCAGCCATTGTTTGCGGCGACCTTAACGAAACACCCATATCATATACCTACCAACGGCTCGCCGACTGCCTCACTTCTGCCTACCGACAGGCAGGCAATGGTCCTGGTTTTACTTATTCCCAACGCTCCTTCCCCGTACGTATTGACCACATCTTTTTTTCTTCCCATTGGACATGCAAATCATGTCACATAGATCGGACGATTTCTTCCTCAGACCACTACCCTCTCATCGTCCGTTTGTGCAAAATAACGCATTAATACACTTTTTTTACATAAAAATTCGCTCTTTTACTCTTTGTTTACGGAAAAAGATGTATCTTTGCACGCTATTTAGCCTTACAAGGTAAAAAAACAAACAAAATAATAAAAATTTTTCTAACAATGCAAAACAAAGGATTTGTAAAGGTTTTCGCGGTCCTGCTGACGCTGGTCTGCCTCTTCTACCTGAGCTTCTCCGTCGTGACCAATCACTTCGAAAGCAAAGCTGAAGCATTAGCTCAGACCGAAGGTCAAAACGCAGCTGACCGTTACTTGGATTCTCTGCTCAACAACAAGGTGTACTGCAATGTATGGACATTGAAGGAATGCCGCGAGATGGGCATTGGCTTGGGTCTTGACCTCAAGGGCGGTATGAACGTTATCTTGGAGGTTAGCGTACCTGATGTCATCAAGGCTCTCGCCGACCATAAAGAGGAAACAGACGAGAACTTCCGCAAGGCCGTCGAACAAGCGACGAAAGAGGCTGCCAACAGCCAAAGTGATTTTATTACCTTATTTGTCAAGGATTACAAGGCACTGGAACCAAACAAGGCTCTGGCTGAACTTTTTGCTACACAGCAACTGCGCGACAAGGTGACCACCAAGAGCACAGACTCTCAGGTGGAGAGTGTGCTTCGTGCCGAAGTAAAGAGTGCCATTGATAACTCTTACAATGTGCTCCGTACACGTATTGACCGCTTCGGTGTCGTACAGCCCAACATCCAGGCCCTCGAAGGTCAGGAAGGCCGAATCATGGTGGAAATGCCTGGTGTAAAGGAACCCGAGCGTGTACGTAAACTGCTGCAGGGCAGTGCCAACCTGGAGTTCTGGGAGACTTACAATGCGCAGGAGATTACTCCTTTCCTGATTACTCTCGACACTAAGCTTGCAGCTGCACTGAGCGGTATCAAGGAAGAGGCTACTGATACTATCGAGGCTACGGAGTTAGCTGAAGCAGAGGAAGTTGCCGCTGACACAACGAAAGCTGCTGACCTGGCCGCTGCCGTTGCCGAGAAGAGCGACGACGTTAACCCCGCCATTTCTGCTGCCGACCTCGAAAAGGCCCACAAGCAGAATCCTCTGCTGAGCCGTTTGAACCACAGATATGCCTATGGTTGCGTGGTAGGCGTTGCCAGCAAGCGCGACATGGACGATATCGACGAACTCCTCGCTTCTCCCGAGGCCAAGGAAGTGCTTCCCTCTGACCTTCGCCTCAAGTGGGGCGTAAAGGGTATGGGCGACGGCGCCAATGCCAACGTATATGAACTCTATGCCATCAAGGTTACAGAGCGCAATGGACATGCACCCCTCGAAGGTGACGTCGTGACCGACGCCAGCGATTCCTTCGACCAACAGGGCCGTCCTTGCGTCAGCATGAAAATGAACGTCGATGGCGCTCGCCGTTGGGCTGCCCTCACCAAGGCCAACCTGAAGCGCTGCGTTGCCATCGTCCTGGACGACAACGTGTACAGTGCTCCCACCGTACAGAGCGAGATTACCGGCGGTAACTCCGAGATCACAGGTCACTTCACTGCTGAGGACACCCGCGACTTGGCCAATGTGCTCAAGTCTGGTAAGATGCCCGCTCCTGCAAAGATTGTGAGCGAGGAAATCGTAGGTCCTTCTCTCGGCGCTGAGTCCATCCGTCAGGGTATATGGAGTTGTATCATCGCCTTCGTCATCCTCATGATCTACATGATTATGATGTATGGCTTCATTCCCGGCATGGTTGCAAACTGCGCTCTGCTCCTCAACCTCTTCTTCACCATCGGTATCTTGACCAGCTTCCAGGCTGCGCTGACCATGAGCGGTATCGCAGGTATGGTACTGTCATTGGGTATGGCTGTCGATGCCAACGTGCTCATCTACGAGCGCACGAAGGAAGAGATGAAGGCCGGTAAGAAGGTACGCGAGGCTCTTGCTGCTGGTTACAGCAACGCCTTCAGCGCCATCTTCGACTCTAACTTGACATCTGTCATCACCGCTATCATCCTCTACTACTTCGGTACAGGCCCAATTCGCGGCTTCGCAACCACATTGCTCATCGGTATCTGCGTAAGCTTCTTTACTGCAGTATTCCTGACTCGCGTCGTTTACACGCAGGTGATGGAGAAGGACAAGTGGCTCGGACTCACCTTCCGTACAGCCATCGGCGACAAGATTTCTTTCCAGAACCCCGCCTTCAAGTTCATGAGTGCCTACAAGAAGAGCTTCGCTATCTTCGGCACATTGGCAGTCATCAGTATTGCCTTCATGCTGACGCGTGGTTTCAGTAAGAGTATCGACTTTACCGGCGGTCGTAACTTCGTCGTAGTCTTCGAGAATGAGGTACAGCCTGAGACCGTTCGCGGGCTGCTCGCAGAAGCATTCCCCGAGAGCAACACCAGCGCCATCGCACTGGGTACCGAGGGCAAGACCATCCGTATCTCTACCAACTATCGCATTGAAGAGGACGACATCGAAGTTGACAGCGAAATCGAGAGCAAGCTTTTCGAAACCCTCAAGGGTGGCAACCTGCTTGCAGCTGACCTCTCCCTCGAGAACTTCATCAATCGCGATGAGCGTGCCGGTGGCTCTATCATCAGCAGCCAGAAGGTAGGTCCTTCCGTAGCATCAGACATCACTAAGGGTGCTATCTGGAGTGTCATCCTGGCCTTCATCGCCATCTTCGTTTACATCTTCATCCGTTTCCGCAACCTGTCATTCTCCATCGGTGCCATCACCGCACTGATTGTGGATATCATCCTCATCTTGGGTATGTACAGTATCTGCTGGGGCTGGATGCCATTCTCGCTTGAGATTGACCAGACGTTCATCGGCGCTGTGCTGACCGCTATCGGTTACTCCATCAACGATAAGGTGGTTGTCTTCGACCGTATTCGCGAGTTCCTCCACCTGCACCCGAAGCGCGACAAGCAGGAGCTCTTCAATACGTCTCTGAACAGCACTTTGAACCGTACCATCAACACCTCTGTTTCTACGTTCATCGTACTTGCAGTTATCTTCTGCCTCGGCGGTGCCAGCATCCGCAGCTTCGCCTTCGCAATGATTCTGGGTGTTGTATTCGGTACACTGTCGTCTATCTTCGTAGCAGCTCCCACCGCTTACCTCACCAGAGGCAAGAGCATCGTGGAGGAGACTCCAGAGAAGAAATAAGATATCCAAGCTATTACATTTTATATAATAAGAGCCGCAGTACTGCCCATTAGTACTGCGGCTTTTTTATATGTCATCGCTGTGCTATCTGATGTCTTGCCCATGCGAGATTGCCTGATAAAAGAAAATTCTTAATCCTTAATACTTAATTCTTAATTTTTATTAGTATCTTTGTACCCGATTTTATTGATAACAACATAAAGCAATGAGTCCTAACGAACTCAACGTTCCGCGTCTTAGCGACGCGCCTCGGTGCCAAAGCATCCAAGAACTGCTAAAACAGACCGTCAGCCGTCTTTCTGAGCCAGATTCTTTGCATGGCCTTTTTCATGAACACAACGACGGTGACCCCCTGCCTTCGGCTCCTGCGCTGGCCGAGATTATTGACCTTTGCCGCGCCATTCTTTTCCCGGGTTTCTATGGGAAATCCACATTAAGTAGCAGAACCCTGCCCTACCACATCGGTGTCAGTCTGGACCGCCTCTCCCATCTGCTCACGCAGCAGGTTTTGGCGGGACTAAAGACCTCCTCTAACTCCCCTTTAAAGGGTGAGAACATAAAGGAATGTTCAGACAAGGAAGTCTCCCCTTTAAGGGGAGATTTAGAGGAGTCTGCTCAGACGATCGTTGCAAAGTTCGTGAGCCGCTTGCCGGAAATCCGCAGTCTACTGGCCACCGATGTCGAAGCCGCATACAACGGCGATCCTGCAGCCGAGTCCTATGGCGAGATTATCAGCTGCTACCCAGTTATAAAGGCAGTAACGAACTATCGTATCGCACACGAGTTGCTCCTCTTGGGCGTTCCCCTTATACCTCGCATCATCACAGAGATGGCGCATAGCGAGACGGGAATAGACATACATCCTGCCGCCACCATCGGTTCCCACTTTACCATCGACCACGGAACAGGCGTGGTGATAGGAGCCACCTGTATCATCGGCAACAACGTAAAGCTCTATCAGGGCGTAACACTGGGTGCCAAGAGCTTCCCGTTGGACGATGAGGGCAACCCTATGAAGGGTATTCCCCGTCATCCTATTTTGGAAGACGATGTCATCGTTTACAGTAATGCCACCGTTCTGGGCCGTATCACCATTGCCAAAGGTACCGTCATTGGCGGTAACGTATGGGTAACGGAGAGCACACAACCCGGCGAACATCTGTTGCAAGCCAAGAAACGCAAAAGTCATGTGGTTCGTCCCGAAGACTGGGGAGGACTGTAAAAAATTGACAATTGACAATTAATAATTAACAATTGGCAATTGACAATTCATTAATTGCAACTAAATAGTAAATCATCAAATAGTAAATATTTCGTGGAATTTGAAATGATTGCCAAGACCTTTCAGGGCTTGGAAACAGTACTGGCAACCGAACTGATTGAGCTCGGTGCCAACAACATTCAGCTAGGCCGCCGCATGGTCAGCTTCACCGGCGACAAAGAACTGATGTACCGCGCCAACTTCCAGTTGCGCACCGCCATCCGCATTCTGAAACCCATCAAGCACTTCCGCGCTACCAGTGCCGACGAAGTGTATGATGCCGTGCAGGAGATTGACTGGACCCAGTACCTGACCAACGAGACGACCTTTGCCGTCGATAGTGTTGTGTTCAGCACGGAGTTCCGCCACAGCAAGTTCGTAGCCTACAAGGTCAAGGATGCCATCGTCGATCAGATGAGAGAGAAGACCGGCAACCGCCCCAACATTCGCGTCACCAATCCCGACCTGCAGCTCCATATCCACATCGCAGAGTACGACTGCACCCTGTCGCTCGACTCCAGCGGCGAGAGTCTGCATCGCCGCGGCTACCGTCAGGAGAGTGTAGAGGCCCCCTTGAACGAAGTCCTTGCCGCAGGCATCATCATGCTCACGGGATGGAAGGGACAGTGCGACCTCATCGACCCCATGTGCGGCAGCGGCACCATCGCCATCGAGGCGGCCCTCATTGCCCGCGGCATCGCACCTGGTGTCTATCGCAAGGAGTATGCCTTCGAGAAGTGGTCCGACTTCGATCAGGACCTCTTCGACAGCATTTACGAAGATGAGTCGCATGAGCACGAATTCGAGCACCATATCTATGGCTACGACATCAACCGCAATGCCGTTGCCATCGCCACGACCAACGTCAAGGCGGCTGGTCTGAGCAAGGAGATAAGCATTGCCCAGCAGGACTTTGCCGACTTCACACAGCCCACGGAGAAGAGCATCATCATCACCAATCCACCCTACGGCGAGCGCATCTCTGCACCCGACCTGCTGGGGCTTTACAAGATGATTGGCGAGCGCTTGAAGCATCAGTTCGTAGATAACGATGCCTGGATTCTGAGCTACCGCGAGGAATGCTTCGACCAGATTGGCTTGAAGCCTTCGCTGCGCACGCCATTGTTCAACGGCAGTCTGGAGTGCGAACTGCGTAAATATCAGATTTTCAGCGGCAAGTTCAACGACATGCGCGCCGAGGGCGGCGACATAAAGACCGCACAGGAGCGCCGCATGATGGCCGACCGCAAACGCTTCAAGCAGCACCGCGAGTTCAAGGACAAGTTGGAGGAGAATCCCAAGGAACGGATGCGCAAGCCCATAAACGATGAGTGGGAAGACCGCCGCGACTTCAAGAAGGGGAAAGGCGACCGTCGGGAATTACGCAAAGAAGACCGTCGGGAGTCCCGCAAAGAAGGCGGTCGGGACTTCGACCGTCGGGACAAGAGGTCCTTCGACCGCGGTTCCAAGAGGCCTTTCGACCGCAACAAGGGAGGCAATAAAAAGTTTGGGAATAGACACTACGATAACGATGAAGACTAAATTGATAATAGCCACTTTGCTCGTGGCTGCAACGCAGGCAATGTCACAGAAACTGTTTACGCTGGAGGAATTGAATTTCGGCGGCAAGAACTACAAGGTTTCCGTTCCGCAGAAGTGGAACTATAGTTGGCAGGAAGGGAAGCTCATCTTCAAGGATGGCGACAAGACCTTCGAGGTGAATCCCGCCAACGGCGAAATGGCCGACTATCAGGCGCCCGAGGAGAAGAATCGCCCCAATCCCAAAGGGCTGCTCGAATGGTGCAAGGCCTCCAATGCCGCCGCTTTCCTGCGCGACAACAACCTGTGGGTGCGTTATGCCGACGGCCACGACGTCCAACTTTCCACCGACGGCTCACGCCAGATTGTCTATGGCCAGAGCGTACACCGCGATGAGTTCGGCATCCACAAAGGCACCTTTTGGAGCAAAGACGGCCAGAAGCTGGCCTTCTACCGCATGGACCAGAGCATGGTAGCCGACTATCCGCAGGTAAACACGTTCAAGCGTGAGGCCGAACTGGAGCCCGACAAATATCCAATGGCCGGCATGACTTCGCATCAGGTTACCATCGGTATCTTCGATCTGGAAACCCAGAAGACCGTCTATCTGAACGTGGGCGACCCCACCGACCGCTATTTCACCAACATCTCCTGGGCTCCCGACGGGAAGACGCTGTACCTGTTTGAGCTGAACCGCGACCAGAACCATACAACGCTCGATGCCTACGATGTGACGACGGGCAACAAGATTAAGACCCTCTATACCGAGACCAGCGACAAGTACGTCGAGCCCCAGCACCCCATCACCTTCCTGCCTTGGGACGACACCAAGTTCATCTACTGGAGTTGGAAGGACGGCTACACGCACCTGTACCTTATGGATACAGAAGGCCGCGAACTGGGTCAGCTCACCAGCGGTCCGTGGGTGGTGAAGGAAATCGTGGGCTTCTGCCCCGCCACCAAGAGTGCCATCCTCATCACCAAGGAAGCCGGCCATCTGCAGCGCAACATCTACAGCCTCAACATCAAGACCAAAAAGCGTACCCTGCTGGACAACGGCAAGGGCGTTCATCAGGCTAAGTTGTCCGAGGACGGTCTTTGGCTGGTGGACACCTGGCAAGAGCCTGACCTCCCCCGTGCCTGTGCCGTAACCAACGCCAAGACCGGCAAGAGCACGCTGTTGCAGAAGGCTTCCGATCCCTGGGAAGAGTGGTATCAGCCCATCTTCGAGCAAGGCACCGTCCTTGCTGCCGACGGCGAGACCACCCTCTATTGGCGCATGGTGAAGCCAATGGATTTCGACCCCAGCAAGAAATATCCCGCTGTCATCTATGTCTATGGCGGCCCTCATGCCCATTGCGTAGAGGCATCCTGGCACTGGGGCAGTCGCAGCTGGGACACCTATATGGCGCAGAAGGGCTACATTGTCTTCAGCATAGACAACCGCGGCAGCGAGGACCGGGGACGTGACTTCGAGCAGGCCACCTTCCGCCGCCTCGGACAGATCGAGATGCAGGACCAGATGTGCGGCGTGGAGTATCTGAAGTCCCTACCCTACGTCGATGCCGAGCGACTCGGCGTACACGGCTGGAGCTATGGCGGCTTCATGACCACCTCGCTCATGCTCAACTACCCCGATGTCTTCAAGGTCGGTGTGGCAGGCGGTCCCGTCATCGACTGGAAGTGGTACGAGGTGATGTACGGCGAGCGCTACATGGACACCCCCGAGCAGAACCCCGAGGGCTACGAGCTGACGAGCTGCATCAACAAGGCAAAGAACCTGAAAGGCAAGCTGCAGATCATCATCGGCATGAACGATCCCACCTGCGTGCCGCAACACTCCCTCCAGTTCTTGAATGCCTGTGCCGAAGCCGGCACCCAGCCCGATTTCTACGCCTACCCGGGCGAGGGTCACAACATGGCCGGCCACAAGAGCGTCCACCTGCACGAGCGCATCACCCAGTACTTCGAGGATTACCTGAAATAAGGCTCAAACCTCAGGATTATGACAATCAAGGAGCTATACCAGCGATTCCACCAATGGCAGGAGAATCCGGTGGAATACAAAAGGAGTAAAGCAGTTCGCCAGTGCAACAACTGCGGAGACGAATTCCATGGCGACTACTGTCCGACATGCGGGCAGAAATGGGACACAGGCCCCGTGTCGTGGAGCAACCTCCGCCAGCAGTGGATGGATCTCTGGGGCCTCGGCACCCGTTCGCTGCCATTAACCATCATGCAACTGCTGCTGCGTCCGGGCTACCTGATAGGCGATTATATCAGTGGCAAACGCCGCAACTGTTTCTCGCCACTCAGCATGTTCTTACTGGTCGCAATGGTCGTTTTCATGATAGGCCATTGGCTGGACTTGAATTATATCCGAGAACCCGCTCCGGAAAAGATTGGAGATCCAAATTTCCTTAGCAGACTGGATGTCTGGCTAATAACGAACGCGGACCTTCTAATGCTTTTCAGCTACATCTGGATGCTCCTGCCCACCTATATTATGTTTCGCCATGCCCCGCGGTTTCCCCGCCACACCTTGCCACAGGGGTTCTTCATTCAGGTGTTCAATGCTACCCAGTACGTGTGCCTGCTACTACCCTTCGGCTTGATCTGTAAGATGATGGCTCTTAGCGAGGCCGAGAATGAGATAATAGAGGGAATATACCAGATACTCATTCTTCATTTGCTGCTCTTCGTCAACTTCAAGCAGCTGTTCGGCTACGGCGTATGGGGAACGCTATGGCGTGTCGTAGCCTGCTTTGTGATCTATAAATATAGCATCTATCTTATCTTTATTTCAATAATATTAGTATATTCAACACTATTTCATGGCGTAATTCCACCCAGCTTCCCAGAATGGAGCACCGAGAAGGCCATCTACACGTGTATTTTTATCTGCGCCATCATTATAGTCACCCTCAGCATCGCTCTTTTCGCAAACCGGCGTAGCAGGAAAAAGATGTCCTTGCCGGTCAACGCCTGAGCAAGATTCAGCGCGGCATCAACATCGTGAATGGGAAGAAAACCTTATCATCCGATAACATGCCTTTATCAGCAAATAATGGCATGTTATTGATGCGTGGCTTTTTTCTGGAGTGCGGAGGAGATTTCTTTTCTTTGGCTGTATTTTTTTCCTCTGGTTGTATTTTTTCTTTCTTTTTGCTGTATTTACAGCGAAAGGGAAAAATATTTCCATATTTTTTTCGTATCTTTGTCCCCGGATAATAAAAGAAGCTATGAAAACGACAAGGACCCTCTCCCTCCTTCTCTTCACCCTCCTCGCCACCCTCTTATAACCCATTAATCATATTGTCATCATGGCAAAGATAATTGTACAGAATACTCAGATAACCGTTGTGAGCATCAACGAGCATGATTACATATCGCTTACCGATATGGCTAATGGGAAACAAAGTGAAAGCCGCGCTGCTGATATCATCAAGAATTGGATTCGCACGCGATATACCATTGAATTTCTTGGAACTTGGGAGATGATTCACAATCCAAATTTCAAAGTGGTCGAATTTGACCACTTTAGAATGCAGGCGGGATTGCCCAGTTTCGTAATGAGTGTAAGTGAGTGGATTGAAAAGACCAACGCCATAGGTATAGTTGTAAAGAAGGGTCGTTATGGGGGTACATACGCTTTTAAAGATATCGCTTTTGAATTTGGCACGGCCATTAGCGTAACATTCAAGCTCTATCTGATTGATGAGTTTCAGCGTCTCAAATCAGAAGAACAGAAGCAACTTGAATGGTCGGCCAAGCGCGAGCTCTCGAAAATCAACTACCGCATCCATACCGATGCCATCAAGAGCAACCTCATTCCCGCAGAAGTGACACGCGAGCAGGCAGCAATGAAGTATGCCGAGGAAGCCGACGTGCTTAACGTGGCCATGTTCGGAATGACAGCCAAGCAGTGGCGCGAGGCTAATCCTGGTCTCAAAGGTAATATCCGCGACTATGCGACCATCAACGAGCTTATCTGCCTGGCGAATATGGAGAACATCAACGCCGTGCTGATCAATGACGGCATCCCTCAGAGCGAAAGGCTTATCAAACTCAATAAGATCGCCATTCACCAGATGCAGGTGCTTGAGCTGGACACGAGTCGGAATCTACTGAAATAACTCGATATCAAATAACACACTCCCAATATGAAAACAACAAGTATCTCACTCTCACCTATCTCAAAACTCTTTAGCACTCCCCCTTCATGGGGGAGCGGGGAGGGGGTCCGTGTCTTCCTCCTTCTCTTCACCCTCCTCTCCACCCTCACGGCGGGGGCACAGGATATCACATACTATGACCTTTGGTTGGGCGACACACAGGTGACATCCGCCAATAAGGACAATATCCTGAACCAGGTGGGTACCGACGGAAATCCCACGGCGAAGTTTGACCTGGGCCCCAATGGCGAACATATACTGACGCTGAATAACCCGACCATCACAGGTACGCACAATAACAGTAAAATATACTCAGGATTGGGCAAATTGTATTTGGAAGGCAGTTACCACATGTCAGAGGCAGAAACAGATTATGGTATTTATGCGGATGGTAACGTGATAACTGGTGAATATACCTTCTTCGGGAATAAATGTGGAGTTTACTGTGATGAACTTATTGTATATTCTTGCAACATTAAGGCAGTAGGCGGAGACTATGGTGTGCATGCAACGCAGCTTGATTTTTCTGCCTACACACTGGATTCGGAAGGCGGAAAACAAGCAATTGATGGAATTGTCTATTATTATGGTCGAACCATAATTGCTTTGCCAGAAGGTGGCGGCATAAAGAATCATCAGATTTATGAAGCCGACGGCACCACCATCGCTAAACATGTGATATTAAATAATCCAAAAGTATATAATTTATGGTTAGGCAGCACCCAGGTGAATTCCGTAAATAAGGATAATATATTGAATCAATTGAACGACAAGGGTGAACCCACGGCGAGTTATGACCCGGAGACCCACACGCTCACCCTAAACAACCCGACCATTTCAGATTTTGACACGCATGGTTCCACAACGAGTAAAATATATTATTCTGATGATAGGATAATGAACCTGACCATTAAGGGCTGCTACCACATGGCCGATACCGAAACGGATAACGGAATCATGATGGATGGTTATGGAATGAAATTTCCGCCGTTGACGCTCGACGGTGAATTTACGTTTATTGGCACTACAAGTGGCATTTATTTACCATATGGTGACATTACTGTGAAATCCGGCAGTCTGACGGCTGTAGGTATGAATGATATTGGCGGAGCGTATGGCATTTTGGGCAATAGCCTTACCGTTGAGGACGGGGTTGACTATATTGAACTGCAAGGCGGAATCTATGCGCTGCATCTGAGAGATGGCGGTGGCCTTCATCTGGCAGAGGGGTATGCCATCACTACTCCGGAAAACGGCATATTCCGGAACAACATCATCTACCACTCGGACAGGTTGACGCATGCCAAGACTGCTGTGATACAAAACACGACGAGCCCCATCCAGTTCTACGACCTGTGGGTGGGCGGCATACATGTCAGCGACCGAAACCAGGACGACATCTTGGGCGACGGCAAGGCGAGCTTCGACCCCGCGACCAATACGCTGACGCTGACGGGCAATCCGACCATCCCGGGAATAACTAATCATAGCAAGATCTATTCGAAGCTGTCTGGCCTCACCGTCACAGGCACATACCACATGACCGAGGCAGAAGGACGGAGCGGCATCTACTCCGAGGGCGGCCCGCTGACGCTGAACGGCGACTTCACCTTCCTCAGTAAGGGTTATTGGATTTCAGTTACCGAGAGCCACTCCAGGCTTCAAGCAGGCAATACCCTTTGGGCAACAGGAGACATCACGCTGAACGGCAATATCAGCGCTCAAGGACAGGATGTAAAAAATGCTGCCATCTATACGGAAAACGGAAGCTTCACCGTGCAGGGTGGCAACCTCCAAGCCAGCTCCAACAATACGTGTGCCGCCTATTGCGGAGGCACATTCACAGCCAATGGTACCGCTGAGAGTATTACTCTTGAGGGCAGTCCGGGTGCTATCCATGCCGGCAATTTTGTAATTGACAATGCCGCAGGGCAGCAGCTGGGATACTACGAGCCGGAGTATGCCTTTTTCTCTACCACATGGAAATCGGTCTATAGCACAGAAGGGAACACGGACGTTCTCGCCACCCGCGTGGTGCTACGCCAGCCGAAAACCTATAATCTATGGGTAGGCGACACACAAGTTAGTGAGAGCAACTGCGACGACATCCTGGGCGACGGCAAGGCCAAATTCGACCCCGCGACCACGACCCTGACATTGGACAATCCCACCATCAGCGGCCATTACCTCAGCAATGGCTTTGAGAGCAAGATTGCCTCCGAGGGCATGAACCTGACGCTGAAGGGTGTCTATCGGATGGAGGAGGTGGATAACTACGCAGTGGTTGGCCTCCACGTATCGGGCGGCACGCTGACGACAGAGGGCGACTTCACGTTCAGGGGCCTCACCGACGGTGTAGAAGTGACGGACAACATGAGCGTCAAGGGCCACCTGCATGCCGTGGGCAGCCTGCACGCCGGCATCAACTATTCGGGTACTGATGCGGACAAGGGTCTGACCTTGGTGCCGGGATTCATTGGCGAGACAAAGGTGGAGCTGGAGGGCAGCTTGTATGCGAATGCCTTCAGCAGTACCCCATACCATATCGGGCAGAGCGGTCTGACGCTGGCCGAGCCTGACGGCGGAAGCATCGAAGCCATTACCTATAGAATTAACGACAGCTCCGGCAACAGAGCCGCTCATGCCGTGCTGACGCTGAAAGGCACGGCCAACGGACAGGGCACGGAGCAAAATCCTTACCGTATCAATAGCCGCGAGGAATGGGCTGCCGCCTGTGAGGACGTAGCCAACGGCGTGGAGCTGAGCGGCAAGTTCGTGGCACTGAACAACGACATAAAGGTCTATCAGATGATGGGTACGAAGCTGAATCCCTTCAGCGGCACGTTCGACGGCTATGGTCACACCCTGACCGCGAGCATCAATCAGAGCGTGCAAGGCACAGCACCGTTCCACGCCATCAGCGGTGCCACCATCAAGAACCTGAAGGTGCAAGGTATGGTGATAGGATACAGTTACAACTCCGGCCTCGTGGGCTACGTGAAGGGCGACGGCAACCTAATTCAGAACTGCGAGGTGAGTGCAAGCATCGGTTCCTCCGGCGGATACAACGGCGGCTTCGTGGGCCATGCAGGCAACTACACTACAACACTCGACGGCTGTGTGTTCCGCGGCAGCTTCTTTGGCATAGCTGGTTCCTCAGAGCTTAATAACGGCACCTTCGTAGGATGGGACGAGACGGGTGCACAGCTGACGCTGACCCGCTGCCTGGACCTCACCCAAAGCGACCCCATCGGCCGTGGCCAAGTGGAGCCCACCGCCGCAACCAATATCTATAGCACATATAACAAGAGTACGATAACCGGCAACAACGCATGGACTACCACACCTCAGCTGGCCTACAAGGTGACGGGCAGCGACGTGAACCTGACGCTGACGGGCACGACGGGCACATCGTGGAACGGCAACCTCTATGCGGCGCAGGGCGAGACGCTGAGCTTCACGATTGACCGCCCGTATGTGAACTTTACCTCCACCGCCGGCACATTCACTCAAGACCATGAAGAATGCACGCTGGTGATGCCTGCAGAGAATGTGACTATCCTTAATGCGAATGCCTCGTCGTTCGACATTGCCTTGACTCCTGTGACGAACGGCACGGTCGCTGTGAAAAACGCGAGTCGAGTGGGTGCCGTGGTAGGCATACACATCACACCCAATACCTACTATCTGCTGGATGAAGTGACGGTGACGGATGCCAACAACAATGATATCGAGGTGGAGATAGATGAAGATTACGGCTTCTTCACCATGCCTAACAGCGACGTGACCGTCAGCGTGACGTTCAAGAAACAGTACAGCTTTGAGAACGGTGTGCTGCACCTGAAGTACGGCGACTTCCACATCATCAACCGACTCGCCTTCGATTCAGACGTGCTGGATCATCCGGAAAATGTGACGAAGGTGATTGCCGATGAGGGCGTGCGCTTCACCCAGAGCTGTGCCACGCTGTTCCAGGGCTTCACGGGCTGCACGGAGATGGACCTGAGCAAGGTGAACACTGCGGGATTGGTCACCACATCGAATATGTTCTTGAACTGCACCAACCTGCAGAAGCTGAACCTAAGTGGCTGGGAGACGCAACAGATTTTCTCTATGAGCAGTATGTTCGAGGGCTGCAGCAGCCTGCGCGAGATTGACCTCTCGGGCTTCCATGTAAGCGATGGAACAAACACTACGAAGATGTTCGATGATGCAGGCATCTGCAAGCTGACGCTGCCCGCTGGCATGGCCGTGACGAAGGAGATGATGCTGAACAAGGGCTATACATACCACAACACTTATGAGGGCACATGGAGTAACGGCACGTGGAGTTACAGCGGCTGGACCATCCTGGGCGCCAATGGCGAAGTGGTCTCCACTGTGGGTGATGTCATTGACTCGAACAACAACACCCACTATTACGCCGAGATTCCCACTCCACCCGTGGTGATGACCTTCGTTTGGAAGGATATGCCTGATGACTTCACACTCGAACTGCCCGATGGCCAGGACAACAGCAGGACCATTGCCGACTGGAACGGTATCAAGACCAGCGTCCAGCTGACCGGCCGCAAGCTATACAAAGACGGTGATTGGAACACAATCTGTCTGCCGTTCAAAGCCCTTACATTAGAAATACAGGGTGCTTTTGGCACAAATGACGAGCCCGAAATAATACGCCTTAGTACAGATTACTACGCTCTCCGCGAAGAAAATGGCGAGAGCACCTACGTGTGTAGCTATGCTCCCATTCGTGATGAAGATAATGGCTTCATCTACTGCACAGGCTTCGATGAAACGACAGGCACGCTTTCCCTCTTCTTTGAACCATCCTCTTATGAGATCATGCCCGGCGAGCCCTACCTCATCAAGTGGCCCAAGGACACAGAGCATCCGTACATCGAAAGTCCGACATTCACAGGCGTGACCATCGACATCAGCAGCGACGAAGCCAATGTCAGCAAGACTGTCACCAGCAACGATGGCAAGGTGAGCTTCGTTGGCACCTACGACAATCGTACCTTCACCGCAGCCGACAAGAGTGTCCTGTTCCTAGGCACCAACAACTCGCTCTACTATCCGCAGGCCGGCACCACCATCGGTGCCTTCCGCAGCTATTTCCAACTGAATGGCATCGAAGCGGGAACCCCCAATGGGGTGAAGGAGTTCAGGCTCAACTTCGGAGACGAAGACAGCGCCGATGGAATCGGCGACGCTGTGCGTCTAAATGATAAAGGACAAATGATAAATGATGCATGGTATTCGCTTGACGGCAGGAAGTTCGGCGGCAAGCCGACGAAGAGCGGCGTGTACATTAGAGATGGCCGCAAGGTCGTGATAAAATAGGGTTGATATTGCTACGAGAACCTGTTCATGTGTTGTATCGACGGCTCGTTCGTCAGAATGGGGAGAAAAAAGTAAGAATCCTTTTTGCACCTCTTGCATTGCATTTTGAGCAAAAGATCGTATATTTGCAGAGCAAAAGCGATAGAGGCTATGGGAACTATAGAAGCTATAGATACTATAGAAACTATAGAAAAACTATAGAAAGAACCAACTAAAAACACACAACTATGGCAAACAATATCCCGGAGAAACCGGCTTTCACCAGCATCTTCCGCAAGGTGCCGAAATGGCAGGACTTGAGGTTCTACCAGAAGTCGGAAGTCCTCTACCAGATGACATACGTCTTCTGCGAGCGGTTTCTGCCGCAGTACGGAGACCGCACCGTAGATCAGATGGTGCAGGCTGCCCGCTCGGGAAAGCAGAACATTGTCGAGGGCTCGGAGGATGGGAAAACCTCGTCCGAGATGGAACTGAAACTCCTGAATGTTGCTCGCAGCAGCATCGGAGAACTGCGGCAGGACTATGAGGATTTCCTCAAATCGCGCCAGCTGCGGCAGTGGACCACCGATGACGAGCGTTTCCAGCCTATGCAAGACTTCACCAAGAGCCACAACCGCCTCAGCGACTATGAGCCGTATTTCACGCAGTGGACGGCGGAGGAGATGGCAAATGTTGGATTGACGCTCTGCTTCCAGGTGGATACGATGATGAACAAATACATGGAGCGGCTGGAAGAGACTTTTGTCACGCAAGGCGGCATCAAGGAACGGATGCACCAGGCGCGTACAGGCTACCGCAAGCAGCAGGACAACCGGCTGGCCGAACTGGAGCAAAACATCCCCTCCCTGCAGCAGCAACTGGCTCAGGCGCAGGAAGAAGCCCGGCAATGGAAAGAGAAATACGAGGACCTGAAACGCCGCGCCCTCGATGCCTATCAAAAGCAGCAACAGGAAATAGAAAGGCTGAAAGAGATGCTGAAATAAAAACAACTTCTGCAGAAAAATATATGAAAACTGATTATATTGAGCTCAGCGATTAGCTGGGCGATGCTAGGCGCGACCTGGATAGGGAACACGAGCGATTGAGTGAGAGAAGAGTCAAGCTGGCTCGATAACCAGAAATAAAGAGACAACATGAATAAGGATTATCTCAAATGGTTGCACGACCGCCTGATAAACATAGAGAATCCCTCTTATCAGGCTGCCGGAACTGAAGTCGAATCGAAATCCACCACTGAATCAGAAGAAAAGATTCCGGTGTTTATAGTGAAAGGAGCTTCCATGGAGAGGATTGATGACATGGAAAACAAAATGTTTTGGGAGCGCAAATTCACAAAAGAGGTTCTTAAAGCCCTGAAGAGAAAATCCGGGATTAAACTTAGTCCTGAATACGAAGAAAAGCTGGAGAAGTTGGACGACGTGCGTCCGGGCGAGAATGTATCCTTTCCTCCTGTACCCCCAGAGCCCGACAAGGAGGCCGACGATGAACTGCTGCTGAAACTCTCCCTGTACTTCAAAGACGATGATACAGCCAAACGGTTCCTGGAATCTGCCCGGGCAATGAAAAACGACACGGAAATCATCACCCTGGTGAAGAAATATCGGGATGCCAAGACCTGCACCGACACATCGAAAAAGCTGTGGAAAATCCTTCACGATGCGAACATCTATATAGCCCAATACAGGAACTGGATGAACCAGTTAAAATTGTAAAAATGCACTAATACTGCACTTTTACTGCACCATTACTGCACTGCCCCAAAGCAGTGCTTTTTTTCTTTGGTCACTATATAAAACCTGCTTACCTTTGCACTCGTCAATGCCAGACAGAAACTCGGCAGATGCCAAAAGAGTGCCGCTAGGTTACCGCTAGATTACCGCTAGGTTACCGCTAGGTTTCCTCTAGGTTTAAAAATT
>JAFZPZ010000029.1 GCA_017552435.1 Bacteroidaceae bacterium | reverse complement strand
TTACATTCCCGCTGGGTAGTCCGAACTATAGCCATTTATATGTAACTCGTTGGACGGGTCAATACAATTGTTATTGGATACGCCGCGAATTCACACTCAATGACTATTTTTCGTCCCTGAAACATACTTTGCGCGTTTTTCACGACGACGACTATCGCATCTATGTTAATGGCACACTTGTTTTATCTGGCGACGGATATACGACGAATACGCCAGTCGAGAAGACGGTGTCGCGTTATCTTAAGGAGGGACGCAATGTTATTGCGGCTCAGGTACAACAAAACGCAGGTAGTGCCTATTTTGATTGCGGCATCTATCGAACTGGGAATCCTGATGGCATAGGAGAAATGCCTGCTGTCGTCGAACCTGCATACTATGACCTTAGCGGCAGGCGTTTAGCAAAACCCCAGAACGGCATTTACATCCAGCGTACTGCCGACGGGAAAACTGCTAAACATTTGAGCGGAACAGGCAGATAGAATCAGAAACAGAGGCCAAAGTGTACGCTACATTCGCGAACACTTGGGTATTTGCTGGAATCGCGAAAATCGCGCGAATAGCTGATGCCAAGGAAATAGCGGTTCAGATAAAAGCGTACGCCTGCTTGCCATGCGATTTGAAAGCGTCCCCATCCCATATCACAGAGATTTGTGTCGCTGGAACAGTCGCGAGCCATAGCGATGATACGGCACGATGCACCGGCGAAAGGTGCAATGGCGTAGTCTTTTTGCTTCCAGGGATAAATCTTATAAAGGACATTGACAGGGATGCGGAAAGTAATGAGGCGACCCTCCATTGTCTCTTTTGTCCATGAGAACTTGATGCCGGCTCCAGCTTCTACGAAGTACGGCAAATCTTCTATAACCTGAATGCTGCGGTTATAGCCTATTTGAAATTCGTTGAAGCGTAAGAGACTTTCATCGTCAATCTTATAGCGCGCAGGCGAATATTGCAGGTAGACAGCATTCTTGTATTCCTTGTGCTGTGGTTTGGGCGCTTCTTCCTCTTCTAGGTCGAGACTCCAATCCTCTACATCGTAACTGTCATCAAACTGTGCCTGAACATTGAGGCTCAGGCATAGCATGACGAACAGAGCCATTTTATTGCGGGTGGTATTCATGGCTTCTTTAAAATTAGAACGTAAAGTGATGTGGTAGCGCTAGGAACGCTTCGTCATAACGATGTGAGTAACGATACCTGCAATGATGATGAGCAGTGCCCCGATGTTGTAGAAATTGTAATCTACCAGGTCTGCGAAATAGCTGAGGATGAGCATCAGTGCACCGAGCACGATAAGGATGATACCCAGATTCTGTTTCTTCATAGTTATATAATATTTTGTGTCAGAATTTGCTTGTTTGCCCTGCAAAGATACAAAAAAAATAGAAATAATGATGTAAGAGTCAAGAAAAAATTTCGTTATTCGCTTCTCGTTCTTAACTTTTCACTCTTCATCCTCAGAGCTGCCACCATTTCTTCTTCTTTGGCCGAGGCGCTTCAGACATCAGTTGCTCCGTGAGGACTTGCTCGTAAGTCTTTCTTTCGGTAATCATTTGGTAGATGGTCCCCCAGTCGGGCAGACCGCCGATATTACGGTCGTCAATCCAAACGTCAGCTTTGATTTTCCGGCTGAAGTTCTGGCTCTTACTGAGGTCTTCCTCGGGGTAGTCTTTATTGACTGCGTAGAATTCCACGCCACGTTGGCGGCACCATTCAACAGCTTCCTCAAGGAGTTTGCCCTCGCGTACGCTCCATAGGATGAGCTTATGGCGATCATTCATAAGCATTTTCAGAGTTTGTGTGGCAAAGGGGAGTTCCCTGCCGATTTCGGGGTAACGGTGCTCGACGATTGTTCCGTCAAAGTCAACTGCTATGGTCATACTTGATTAGATATATTTTGTTTTCCACTGCAAAGGTAATAAATATTCCGCAAAATATCGCGGAAAAAGAATAAAAACATCCGAAGTGTTTAACAAAGTGTTCTGTCAGGTTCGGGGAATAACAGACATAATGGTGACTGCGGACAGTTCGACGGCAGACTATTCCTCTTCTGTAAAAGCGTCCAATACTTTTTTGCAAACCTTGGGCAGATTGTATTTGTAGTAGAATGTGTCGCCCCACAGTAGCAGATACACGAGGCAGATGAAAATGCCCCACGCAAGTAGTATAATCAGAAGAGTGCTCATATTATCGTGAAGTTTTTAATTATCCAAAGTTTAGAGTTTCAGCCTGAAATCAACCCCAACTTGCAGCGGGGTGCCGAGTTGCGAAAACACCTGGCCGCGAGTGACGAAACTGAAGGCGTCATAGCGTGTGGCAGTCAGGTTGTTGCCCCATAGCGAAAGTTCAAGATTGTCGTGCGTGACAGATAGCCTTGCGTCAAGCAATGCATAGAAGGGTTGTGAGAGGTCGTTCTCTCGTGTCCAGTAGATGCGTCCGTTGCCTTTTCCGCCTACGCCGAGGCTGATGTGTTGCAGCCAGCTATTTGTGTGCCAAACGTATCGCGCTCCGACAGACATGGTATGCTGAGGAGCAAAGGGTACGAAGTAGTCGGAGGGATGCTCCTGATTGGCGGAATGCCTGAGTGTCGCATGTGTGTAACCATAAGAGGCATTGACGGAGAAAGCGTCAGTAAGGTATGCCAGGATCGAAGCCTCCATACCGATGCTGCGACTCTTTTCGGCATTGACGGTGACGCGTCCCATTCCACTTTCGGCCATCTGGCTGAGCTGCAAGTCACGTGTCTCAATCCAGAAAGCGGCGAGGTCTGCCTTAAGCCGTCCGTCGAGGAAGTTGAGGTGTGTGCCTATTTCGTAGTTCCATGCCGTCTCGGGTTTGTAGGCGGTGGCTTCCGCTACGTCGGGTGACTGGAGGGTGGGCATATTGTTGCGAATGCGTCCCATAATCATGTCAACGTGACCAGCCGGGATGTATGGGATACCGGAGAACATGTTGGTGAGGTAGGCTTCTGTGCCGGCATCGATGGCACTCATCATCTGAACACGCATCTCTTGCTGCAGCAAGTCACTGAACATCTGTACGTTGTATCCACCACTTCGCAATCCGCGACTGACGGCGAGATAGACATTTCCTATTTTCCCGAAGTCGTACTTCAGGGAAGCCTTGGGCAGGCAGTGGAAGTGGTCGGTGCTTGTTTCACCGAGGAAAGAGGGTGCAGCGTTGAGACCGTTGAGGATGACGCTATTGCGGGGATTGGCGCTACGGATGGCAAAGTCGAAGTCGATGTTGCCGGGTGCGTCGTAGCTCATCTGGCTGTGTTCGTAGTCAAAGCGCACGCCGAGGCTGAAGGTGAGTCTGTCCGTCAACTTATAGGAGGATTGATGGAAGAACCCGGCATTGAGCGAGGGGGTGTGGAAGGTGCCGCCCATAGCTAGTTCGCTGTTCTTCAGGGTGACGGACATGGGACCCATACCTTGTGAGGTGAGGTCTGGCAGGCTTCTGTTGATGACTTGGGAGAGCCAATCGACGCCTTCCTGGTAGAAGGTGACGGGAGCGTCGGTGCGTAGCCATTGGTACTGGAAGTTGACACCGTTTGTCCATTGCCAGCGGCTGTCGGACTTGGAACGGAGGGCTATCTCTTCGCTGATGACATTGCTGAGCTGTTTCTGTTGGAGCGAATAGAGGTCTTGGCGCGAGAAGTCCTGATCCATGAACATATCGTCCTTGAGGAATTGGAAGCCTGTGATGCTGCTCAGGACGATGCGGTCGAGGTCGTGTTCGGCTTTGAGTCCGACCGAGACCTGGTTCCGCAGGTAGCAGGAGGGGCGGTTGTAGGCCACTTCTCCGGCATCATTTCCTTGCTTGGCGGCATAGGGATAACCGCCTTGCCGGGTCCATTGATAGCGGGCAGAAAGGTCGAGACGGACACGGTCGGAGGGTTGGAAGATACCTCGCCAGCGTGCGGCCAGGTCGTCGCCTCTGTCTGCTCGCACGCCACCTAGGGCTTGGTTCCTGAAGAAGCCGCCCTGATGCTCGTAGCTGACGCCTGCACTGAAGGCAAAGTTGTCTGCCGGACGGTGGTAGTGTGTCACGCGGGCGCGATAATTATTATATGTAGCAGCGCCCGCCATGATGTCGGTGCCCTGATAATTCATAGGGTTCTTGGTGTAGACGCGGATGAGTCCGCCGATGGTATTACGTCCGTAGAGGGTTCCCTGCGGGCCTCGGAGCACGTCGATGCGGTCAGCATCGCTCAGATCCTGATCCATACTGCTCATATTGGCCAGGGGAATGTCGTCGACGTACATCCCGATGGCGGGTGTGCCGATGCGACTGCCTACGCCTCGCAGGTAGATGCTGCTGGTCAGACGGCTGCCGTAGTTGGGGATGAAGAGTCCCGGGACGTGTGCCGTGAGGTCCTTGATACCGTTGATGCCTTTCTCCTGCAGTTGCCCGGTTCCAAAAGATGTTGACGAGAGGGGCTGGTTTCGGAGTGAGGTATGTTCTTTTGCTGTGCTGACCACGACCACCTCGTCCATATCGCGGACGGTGAGGGTGTCGGCCTCATTCTCGTTGGCGGAAAGCAGGGTGGGGATGAAGAGTAGTGTGAGGAGTAAACGGGTTTTATGGTAGTTTGTATTCATGTGGTTTTTAACAGTTTTGTGATTACTGCCTGCAAAGGTACGGCAGTTTTCTCTGTTTTTCCTTAAGATTACCTTAAGATTCCGTACTTTCCATCGGGACAGAGAGTTCGACTCCCATGATGTCTCCTTCGGCCGTGTGTCTGTTCCCCATTCGGATTGGGATGCCCAGGAATGCGGCCTGTTGTTTTGCTGTCAGCATTTCCGCGAAGTCCGGGCAAGAGCCCGTCGAAGTTAGGGTCAGCGTGTATTCGCGAACTGTCAGTTGTGATGCAATCTCCCATCTGGCGCCATCGGGAGCATGATGCAGGAAAAGAGAGAATACGGCAGAGAAGATTTGTCGCAGGATGGCTTCATCCACCATAATCTCATAGACGAAAGGTGTGAGTCTAAGATAGCAACGGATATCCTTCTTTCGTAGCACATCCTCGTGGCACATTAACAGTTCGCGGAGGAAGGGGTCTATTTTTACTATGTTTGGGGTGGGTGCCTGGTGTGGCAGGATGAGTCCTACGCCTCTGACGGTTCGCGCCGGTCCTTCCTTTGTCCAGCCAAGCTTGTGCCGGAGCGAGGAGAGATGCACATCCAGCGTGCCTGTGTCGTAGAGGAACTTCTCGCCCCATACGCTTTCGATGATGTCATCTCTTCGGCATACAACTCCTTGATGCTTAAGCAGATAGACCAAAAGGCGATACTCTGTTTCCGTGAGTGTCACAGGTTCCGCCGACTGCAGAACCCGATGGGTTCCGGTATCGACAAAGAGGTCGCCGTATTGGATGGTTTTCACTTCCCGTAGTCTTCTGGTGAGTAAGTCAGGACGAGGAGCATCTTCCCTGTTGTGATGCTGCGGTAGTCGTAGCGGAAGGTGACGCCTTCGTCCTTGTAGGGTTTCATGGGAATGCTGTTTTTCAGTCCCTTCAGGATGTCTTCGTAGAAAGCGTTGTTCGTCTCTTCGGTGTATATTGTCTCGTCGTCGAGCATGTCCTGAACGGTATAGTGGTAGCTCAGAGTCCGGTTCTCTATGTCGTAGCAGGCGCTGTCCAGGCGGGTACATGGATCTACAAACTTGGGGCATTCCTTCTGGGTGAATTGCTCGAAGTCGTGCTTGAACTTCTCGTCTTTTGTTTCTCTCTTGCAACTCCCGAAAACAAATATGGCTCCGATGCAAGCAAAAGCTAATACCTTTTTCATATTTTATTTCCTATTATACATTATATATTATGCGCTGTCCTATTTCAAAATAATCGCGCAAAGATATACTTTTTTCTGAAAAAAACACCGGTCCTCTCTTGATAAATGTCAAAAACATGCCAAAAAACATAAAATAATGTGAAATGAAGCGCGAAGAATGAAGAAATTGCCGTATCTTTGCACGCGAAAGAAATAGAGAGAGTAATAAGATTGATTAAGGATTAACCAACAAAATTCACTAAAATTATGACTGCAACAGTTGGAACATTGGCAGGTGCCGTATGGACTGCCCTCAATGAGAATGGTGCTTTGAACAGCAAGGACCTGAAGAAGGTTGCCAAGATTAAGAGCGACAAGGATCTGTTCCTGGCTCTCGGTTGGCTGCTCCGCGAAGATAAGGTGGTAGTAGCTGAGGCTGACAAGGTATTAACTGTCACACTGAAGTAAACGAAATTCTCTTTTCCTCCCTGTTATGAGGGAGAACTTAGATTGCCCTCCGAAGGTTTTATTGCCCTCGGAGGGCAATTCGTTAATGCGGATTTTTGTATTACGAATTATTTTTTGTACCTTTGCACACGATTTTAAGAGAAAGGGTAGTGAAAAAAGTTCTCTACATACATGGCTTTGCTTCAGCGGGCAGCACAGGTTCTGCTACCCAGATGCGTAACCATCTCTATCCGAAGGGGGTACAGGTGCTAAGCCCTGATGTGCCTGTTGATCCGCTCGAGGCCCGGCAGATGCTTCAGGCTCTCGTGGCAACCGAGCAGCCCGACCTCATCGTCGCTACCAGTATGGGGGCGCTCTATGCCGAACAGCTCAAGGGTGTAAAGCGTATCCTTGTCAATCCTTCTTTTCACATGGCCCGTCTGCTGACGTTCCGAGGCCTCGGGAGGCGTGAATTCCGCAACAAGAGACAGGACGGTGCAACGGAGTTCAAGGTTGACAAGCAGATGATACAGGCTTTCCAACAGGTGGAGAAGGACAGCTTCAAGGGCATTACCGAAGAAGAGAAGACTTTGGTTTGGGGACTTTTCGGCACGCAGGACAAGCTCGTCAACTGTCAGGCAGATTTCCTGAAGCACTACGGCAAAGCCCAGATGCAGCTCTTCGAGGGAGAGCACTTCCTCAACGACAAAGTGCTGAGCAAAGTAGTGATGCTGCTGGTCGAGAAGACCCTCTCTAACTCTCCCTCAAAGGGAGAGAAATAAATCGTAAATTGTAAATCATTAAATAGTAAATAATAAGGTGTTTGAAAATCTAAGCGAACGGCTAGAGAGGTCGTTCAAGATTCTGAAAGGTGAGGGTAAAATCACCGAAATTAATGTCGCGGAGACGCTGAAGGATGTGCGCCGCGCCCTGCTCGACGCCGATGTCAACTACAAGGTGGCAAAATCCTTTACTGATACCGTAAAGCAGAAAGCACTCGGTCAGAACGTTCTGACTGCCATCAAGCCACAGCAGCTGATGGTGAAGATTGTGCACGACGAGCTGGCGGAACTCATGGGTGGCGAGACCACCGACATGAACCTCAAGGGGCATCCCGCCATCATCCTCATGGCTGGTCTGAACGGTGCCGGTAAGACAACTATGAGCGGCAAGTTGGCAAAGCTTTTACATGAAAAGCGCGGAAAGAACCCTCTGCTGGCAGCTTGCGATACCTTCCGTCCGGCAGCTATGGAGCAGTTGCGAGTACTCGGTGAGCAGGTGGGCGTGCCTGTCTATATGGAAGAGGGTGCAACCGATCCTGTTCTTGTTGCACAGAATGCCATCCAGCATGCAAAAGCCAAGGGGCACGATGTGCTCATCATCGATACCGCAGGTCGTCAGGCTGTTGATGAAGAACTGATGCAGCAAATCCAGGATATCCGTGATGCTGTTCAACCCGATGAGATTCTCTTCGTAGTTGACGCAATGACCGGTCAGGATGCCGTCAACACGGCAAAGGAGTTCAATGATAGGCTGGACTATACAGGCGTCATCCTCACCAAGCTCGATGGTGATACCCGAGGCGGTGCGGCTTTGAGCATCCGCAGCGTTGTGAACAAGCCCATCAAGTTTGTCGGTACTGGCGAGAAGATGGAGGCGCTCGATCCCTTCCATCCCAGCCGTATGGCCGACCGAATCCTGGGCATGGGTGACATCGTTTCCCTTGTGGAACGTGCTCAGGAGCAGTACGACGAGGAGGAGGCCCGCCGTCTGGAGCGGAAGATTCAGAAGAATCAGTTCGACTTCAACGACTTCTACAAGCAGATTCAGCAAATCAAGAAGATGGGTAGCATCAAGGATCTGGCTGGCATGATTCCCGGAGTAGGCAAGGCCATCAAGGATATGGACATCGACGATGATGCTTTCAAGAACATCGAAGCTATCATCCTGAGTATGACGCCCAAGGAAAGGACACACCCCGAGTGCCTCAACACCAGCCGCAGAATGCGTATCGCCAAAGGCTCAGGCACTAACATCCAGGAGGTGAACCGGCTCATCAAGCAGTTCGACCAGACCCGCAAGATGATGAAGATGGTAACGGATAAGAATAAAATGCAGCAACTGGCAGGCCTGATGAAGGGCCGGATGCCAGGGATGTAAAAGCCTCACCCCAGCCCTCTCCAAAGGCGAGGGAGATAATAAATAGTAAATTGTAAATCGTCAAATAGTAAATATCATCGATGCAACTGATAGACGGAAAACAGACGGCTGCCACCATAAAGGCAGAGATCAAGGCAGAGGTAGAAAACATTGTGGCTCGTGGCGGCAAGCGTCCGCACCTGGCTGCTATCTTAGTGGGTCACGACGGCGGCAGCGAGACATACGTCCGCAACAAGGTACTGGCCTGTGAGGCTTGCGGATTTCAGAGCACATTATTGCGTTTCGAGGACGATATTACCGAGGCGCAGCTGCTGGAGGAAGTGGAGAAACTCAACCGCGATGAGTCGGTAGATGGTTTCATTGTTCAGCTTCCTTTGCCCAAGCACATCAGCGAACAGAAGGTCATCGAGGCTATCGACTACCGCAAGGATGTGGATGGATTTCATCCCATCAACGTCGGCCGTATGGCTATTGGCCTGCCTTGCTATATCAGCGCTACGCCAAAAGGCATTCTGGAACTGCTCAAGCGCTACGAGATTCCTACCAGCGGCAAGAAGTGCGTCATCTTGGGCCGTAGCAACATCGTGGGCAAACCGATGGCGCAGCTCATGATGCAGAAGCAGTATGGCGACAGCACCGTTACTGTGTGTCACAGCCGCAGCAAGACGCTCAAGGAGGAGTGCCAACAGGCGGATATCATCATTGCAGCCATCGGTCAGCCCGCCTTCCTGAAAGCGGATATGGTAAAGCCAGGAGCCGTTGTCATAGACGTTGGTACCACTCGTGTTCCCGATGCTACTAAGAAGAGCGGCTTCCGCCTTTCCGGCGATGTTGATTTCGAGAACGTGGCACCGCTTTGTTCCTACATCACTCCTGTTCCCGGAGGCGTAGGGCCTATGACGATTTGTATGCTCATGCTCAACACCCTCGCAGCAGGCAAGCATTTGTATTATTGAGAAGACGAGAAGACCAAGAGTAAAAAAGCCGGCAGGAAACCAAATCCTGTCGGCTTTTTCTTATTGGCCCCCATAGGCCCCATGAGCCTTATTGGTCCCATAGACCTTATGAGTTCATGCTCAGGAGAAATTCCTCGTTGCTGTCGGTTCCCTCGAGGCGCGACTTCACTTCGTTCATCGCCTCTATGGGGGTCATGTCGGCAAGGAATTTCCGCAGAATCCACATGCGGTCCAACGTCATCTTGTCCTGCAGCAAATCGTCGCGGCGCGTGCTGCTGGCAATAATATTGACAGCGGGGAAGATGCGCTTGTTGGAGAGTACGCGATCCAGCTGCAGCTCCATGTTACCCGTTCCCTTGAACTCCTCGAAGATGACTTCGTCCATCTTGCTGCCTGTGTCGATGAGGGCGGTTGCGATGATAGTCAGGCTGCCGCCGTTCTCGATGTTACGGGCCGCGCCAAAGAAGCGTTTGGGTTTGTGGAGGGCATTGGCATCCACACCACCACTCAGCACCTTGCCGCTGGCGGGAGAAACTGTGTTGTAGGCGCGGGCCAGACGCGTAATAGAGTCGAGGAAGATGACGACATCGTGTCCGCATTCCACCATACGCTTTGCCTTCTCCAGTACGATACCGGCAATCTTCACGTGGCGCTCTGCGGGTTCGTCGAAGGTACTGGCGATGACTTCAGCCTTTACGGTGCGGGCCATATCTGTTACCTCCTCAGGACGCTCGTCGATGAGCAGCATCATTAGGTAAGCTTCGGGATGATTAGCGGCAATAGCGTTAGCAATGTCTTTCATTAATAGCGTCTTACCTGTCTTTGGCTGCGCCACAATCAGGGCACGCTGACCTTTACCTATAGGTGCGAAGAGGTCCACCACTCTGGCAGAAAGGGAATCGCCTTTGCCTTTGCAGAGCTTGAATTTCTCGTCGGGGAAGAGCGGGGTCAGGTTCTCGAAGGGACTGCGGTCGCGGACTGTATCGGGATTGCAGCCGTTGATGCGGTCAACGCGAATCAGGGGGAAGTACTTCTCGCCGTGCAATGGGGGACGGACGGGACCTTCCACAACATCGCCTGTCTTCAGTCCATACTGCTTTATGGTCTGCTGGGTGAGATAGATATCATCGGGACTGCTCAAGTAGTTGTAGTCGCTGCTGCGCAGGAAGCCAAAGCCTTCGGACATCACTTCAAGCACGCCTTCGCCGCGAATACTTTCGCCAAAATTGTATTTTGCCTCTTCTGCCTGCCGTTTTGTCTTTGTTTCCAGTCTTGCAACGATATTATCTTCCTCGAAATATCCTGTATTGTCGGTTTTCTCTATTGCAGCATTACGCTTTGATTCGCGAAGCATATTAAGCTGATCTTCGAGGGGGGGTATATCCTGTGTGATGATGAAGTCCGGCTCGTCTGTTGCCATAAAGGTTTCTTCTGCCTCTCTTGAATTCTCCTCTATGGCGGAGGGCTTCAACTCTTCTTCTTCCGTTGGAAGATTCTGTGTTAGGTTCTCTGTCGCTTTGGCTTTTTCTTCTGCGGCTTCTGCTCTGGCTTCCCCTATGCGCTTGCGGCGCTTTTTGGGTTCGGGAGCTACTGGAGCAACGGCTTCCTCCTTTTTCTCTTCCTCTTGAGGAAGTTTTGGGGCTGCAGCTTCGTTCTGTGCAGTTTTTGCAGCGGCTTCAGCCTCCTTTTCTGCCTTTGGTTTGCGTCCGCGTTTCTTGGGCGCAGGAGTAGGAGCTTCTTCCTCATTTCCCTTTGTAGAGGGCTGGGGTGTTTCTGTCTTATCTCCCTCTCCTTGGGCGGGGGCTGGGGTGAGGCTCTTTGGTTTTCTGCCTCTTTTCTTAGGCGCTGGTTCTGAAGATGCCTGCAGGGACTGGGCATCCAGTATGTTGTAGATGAGTGTTGTCTGGTCGTCGCTTAATTCCGCACCAAGTTTTCTGGCAAGTGCAGTAAGCTCTGCCAGAGTCATTCCTTCAAGTTCACTTTTGTGCATAATCTATGTATGCTTATAATAATATAATATGTTTGGGAAAAAATCGAACTGTCGGAAGGTGACCGACAGCTATTTCTCTAAAAGCAGTGCAAAGATACGAAAAATAGTTCATAGTTCATAGTTCATAGTTCATATTTTTTTGTGTTTTCTCCTTTTTTGTTTAATTTTGCATACGAAAAAGAAAAAATTGCTAATTGTAGATCGTCAAATCGTAAATAATAAAGGTGGTTTCATACTTACAGGTACAGAATCTGACGCGTAGTGTAGGGGACAAGACGCTTTTCAGCAACCTCTGCTTCAGTATCGGTGAGGGGCAGAAGGTCGGCCTCATTGCCAAGAACGGCACGGGCAAGAGCACGCTCCTCAACATCCTGGGCGGAACAGACCAGGCCGACGAAGGGCAGATTGTCTTTCGGAATGACCTTCGTATCGGCTATCTGGAGCAGACACCCCACTATCCCCTCGACCTTACCGTTATCGAGGCCTGTTTCTGGCACGGAAACGAGACCACCAACCTCATCCGCGAGTATGAGACCTGTATGACTTCTTCCCTATGGTCAGGCGCAGGCGGAACCGAAAGTCAAGAGGGTTTGCAGGACATACTGGACCGCATGGAGCAGCAGAAGGCCTGGGACTATGAGACGCGTGCCAAGACCATCCTCTCGCAGCTCTTCATCTCCGAGTGGGACAAGCCACTCTCGCAGCTGTCCGGCGGACAGGTCAAACGAGTCGCGCTTGCCAATACGCTCATCATGGAGCCGGATCTCCTTATCCTCGACGAACCGACCAACCATCTCGATCTGCAGATGATTGAATGGCTCGAGAACTACCTGTCGCGCTCCAACGTCACGCTCCTTATGGTGACGCACGACCGCTATTTCCTGGACCGCATCTGCTCCGTGATACTCGAGCTGGACGACGAGACCATCTACACCTATCACGGGAACTATGCCTATTACCTCGAGCAGCGGGCACAGCGTCTGGAGGTGGCTCGGGCAGAGGTGGCGCGTGCAACGAACCTTTACCGCACGGAGCTTGACTGGATGCGCCGGATGCCACAGGCGCGCGGACACAAGGCACGCTACCGCGAGGAGGCCTTCTACGAGTTGGAGAAGCAGGCGCATCGCCGCATCGAGGAGCAGCAGGTTCGCCTTGAGATGAAATCCGCCTATATCGGCAGCAAGATATTCGAGGCTGAGTATGTGAGCAAGGCATACGGCGACCGCGTCCTGCTCAAGGACTTCTACTACAACTTCTCGCGCTACGAGAAGCTTGGCATCGTCGGCAACAACGGTACGGGCAAGAGTACCTTCGTCAAGATGCTACTCGGCCTCGTCAAGCCCGATAGTGGACGTTTCGTCGTGGGCGAGACGGTGCGTTTCGGCTATTACAGTCAGGAGGGGATGGAGTTCGACGAGCAGATGAAGGTCATCGATGCCGTTCGGAAGACGGCAGAATATGTGGACCTCGGAGGCGGGCAGAAGCTCTCGGCCATGCAGTTCCTGCAGCACTTCATGTTCTCGCCTCAGCAACAGCAGAACTACATCTACAAGCTCTCGGGCGGTGAGAAGCGCAGGCTCTATCTCTGCACCGTGCTCATGCAAAGCCCAAACTTCCTCGTCCTCGACGAGCCGACCAACGACCTCGACATCACGTCACTTCAGATTCTTGAGCAGTACCTGAAGGACTTCAAGGGCTGTGTCATCATCATCAGTCACGACCGCTATTTCATGGACAAGGTTGTTGACCACCTCTTCGTCTTCAAGGGCGACGGCGTGGTGAAGGACTTCCCGGGCAACTATACGCAGTACAGGGAGACCCTCTCTGACTCCCCCTTGAAGGGGGAGAAATCCGCGCAGAAAGTCACCCCCTTAAAGGAGGAGAATAAGAAGTCTCCCTTTAAGGGAGATTTAGAGGGTCTGGGGGGCTTGGCCCGCAAGCGCAAGATGTCTTTCCGCGAGAAGCAGGAGTTCGAGGCTTTGGGGAAAGAGATAGACGATTTGGAGCAAGAGAAGAAAGACATCGAGGCGGCCCTCAGCAGCGGCACCCTCACCACGCAGGAAATCATCGACAAGAGCAAGCGCCTGCCCGTCGTGAACGACCTCCTTGACGAGAAATCCATGCGCTGGCTCGAACTCAGCGAAATAGAGTAGCCTTATGTTTCGCGGTAAGAAGATGTTTTTGGTATACTTGGCTTTGATGTCGGCTTTGACGTCAGTCGGCCAGGTTCCCGGCGGGGCATCATATTTCGCCGATGGCTTTCATGGTGGCGTGTATGGACACTACCCGCTGGACTCATATACGGACTACATGATGCAGCAGCTGGACCAGCATCCGGAATGGCGCATCGGTCTGGAGATAGAGCCTGAGACGTGGGATTCTGTAAAGGTACGCACCCCCGATGCTTATCGACGCTGGCAGCAGGCGGTGGTAAGTCCGCAGGTGGAGTACACCAACCCGGCCTATGCCCAGCCATACATGTATAACATTCTGGGAGAGAGTATTATCCGTCAATTTCAATGTGGCATTCGCAAGTTGCACGAACACTTCCCCACGATGACCTTCACCACCTATGCGACGGAGGAACCTTGCTTCACGAGCTGCCTGCCGCAAATCTTGTCGCAGCTGGGCTTCCGTCATGCTGTGCTGAAGTGTCCCGATACTTGTTGGGGCGGATACACCGAAGCCTACGGGGGCGAGCTGGTCAACTGGATAGGTCCCGATGGCTCTTCGCTCCTGTCGGTGCCGCGCTATGCTTGCGAGGCTCTGGAGGACAGCTCCGTATGGCAGACGAAAGCCTGGAAGAACTCGCGCGACTATCTGCGGGCTTGTTGCCAGGCGGGCATCGAGCATCCCGTCGGTATGTGCTATCAAGATGCCGGATGGAAGTACGGGCCGTGGTTAGGTCCTAACCATCGGTCGCAGTACGTCCGCTGGACGGATTATATCGAACAGATTGCCGATTCTGCCTCTGCTACCGACTATCGGATGCCGCAGGAACATGTGCTTCCGGCTTTGGTGTGGGGCTCGCAGGTCATGCAGCGCATCGGCCGGCAGGTGCGACATGCAGAACACCTCCTGCTGGAGGCCGAGCGCTTGTCGTCGATGCAATATATCCTCACGGGCCGGCGTCCTGACCGGTCTTCTCTCGATGAGGCCTGGCGGACACTGATGCTGGCGCAGCACCACGACTCGTGGATTGTTCCGTATAACCGCCTGAACAGCCGGGGAACATGGGCCGACAATATCGCTCTCTGGACAGACAAGACCTGCCAACTGGCTCAGTCAATTATCAGAGCCGCTCTCTCCTCTGCGGAGGGGGACGGCAGTACAGTCTGCTACAACACGACCGGAAAGACACGAAAGGCTGTTGTGACAGGTGTTCGAAGCGATGGTAGTGTAATAGATTTCCAGGTTGAACTGCCCCCGTTCGGATGGGTGGTTGTCGATGCCAATCGTCTGGAACTGCCCAAGGCCGAGAAACACATCAAGCATTCCAAAGGCTCTGCCACGATGGAGAACGAGCGATACCGGCTGGTGTTCGACCTGAAGCGCGGAGGCGTGCTGACCTCGCTCTACGACAAGCAGCAGGGTCGCGAGGTGGTGGACAAGAGCAACGTCTATGGCTTTTGCGAGTTGCGTGGCTTCTTCGGGCGCGACGGCTGCTTCCGTTCCTCGGCAGAATCAGCCGCGAAGGCTAGGGTGGTGAAGGACAACGCCTTTGTCCAGAGCCTCTGCATTGCCGGGGAGATAGCTGGCGTACCATTTACGCAGACTTATACCCTCCGGAAGGACGAGACGCAGATTGACGTTGAGCTCGACATCGACTGGAAACGAAACCTGCACATCGGCGACCACCGGCAGCGCAAAAAGGGCGACCCAACCGTCCCCTTCTACAACACGAGGTACGCACTCAGCGTCTTCCTGCCTGCAGCCCTCAATCAGCCGAAACTGTGGAAGGATGCGCCCTTCGATGTCTGCGAGAGCCGTCTCGACAGCACCTTCTTCGACCGTTGGACCGACATACGTCACAACATCATCCTTTCGTGGGTTGATGTGGCCGACAAGGAATCGGGACTGGCTTTGCTCAGCGACCACACCACTTCCTACTCCTTCTCCCACGACTATCCCTTGGCTCTGACCGTACAGTATTCCGGCGGAGGCTTGTGGGGGCGCGACCATAAGATTACGGGAAAGACTCAGCTCCGCTACGCCCTTGTGCCGCATCGCGGACATTGGGACGAAGCAGGTGTCAGCGACATCAGCGAGGCATGGAACAGAAGTAGCTTCTGCTGTCAAGGTGGAAGCATCTTACCGCAACAAGACTCCCTCTCATTTGGAGAGGGTAGGAGTGAAGCTTCCCTGCTCTCGCTCGACGGGACGGGCTATCAACTCAGTTCGATGACTGTCGATGCCGACGGCAGCGTGCTCATGCGCTTGTATAATGCCTGCGGCGACGACCGCCCGCACGACATCCGGATAGACCTTCCTGTCAAATCGGTCACCGAGGTTGACCTGCAGGGTAACGAAGTGTCTCGTCCCCCCTGTGCCAATCATCGCCTCACCGTACAGATGCCCCGCTTCGGCATCCGCACCTACCGACTGCGCTGGCTCGAGCTCAGCGAAATAGAGTAGGGGGATACTCCTTTAATTTCCGATATTAACCTTCACTCCCTCTGGGGAATTCTCGAAAGTGAGCCAGAAGAGATGGTGAGAAATGGCATTGACCGGAGCGGTAGTTTTTCTCGCCATATAACTTACGGCCTTTCCATCTGAACTTGTACAGCTAATCTGCTCCCTGTCATATTCTTTGGGGAGATAGAGGCAGATGATGTTGGTGGTGTTCTGGGGCGACTTGCAGGTGAAGCTATACCCTTTTTCCGTCACCTTTTCGTCATATTGGCGCGAGGCTGCGGCAATCACTTGGGGGCGCTTCTTGTCTATCTTCCTTAAGTCATAGAGAAATGCCTGCGTGCCAGGCTGAACGCTGAGTTCCGAATGATAGGTGAGCTCTGGCGAGAAGAGGTCGATATAGTCGCCTTTGAGTACGAGCGGCTGACTGCTGACCACATCCTCGTCGAGTACGGCAGCAAGGGTATAGGGGCCGCGTTCCAGGTAGAAGGAGTTCTTCTGCTGCAACTTGCCGTAGGCCTTGGCGACAACCTCCATAAACTGCTTGTCGCCACCCTTCTTGAGCACATACTCCTTGGGGTCGTGGCGCAGCACATACACCTTTCCCTTACCATAGCGGTATTCTCCTTCCCCGGCCTTCTCGGGGATGCCCATCAGCGAGAAAAGGTGCTGCGAGGGTGCTGTGTAGTGCATATCCCCCTGATTCCACCACTCCAAGACGCGCTGATAGGGGTCGTCGTCCCTGCCGGAATAGACGATGATGCCGCCCTGCTTCACCCATTCGGCCAGATGCGTGTGTGCTTCGGGGTCAAGCGGCTTCATGTTGCTGTAGGACATCAGCAGGACGCGGACGTTCTTCCATGTATCGGCATAGCCAACATTCTCCAGATGGGTGATGCTGACGGGTATGCCGCGTTTCAGCAAGGGCAGCGCCTCACCGTAGAAGTTGGAGAGTTGCGGGTCATCGTAGCCCTCTACAGAGCGTGGAGAACGCTGGAACATCAGCGAGTTGGCCATTAGCACGGAGATGCCCTGCGAGCCGCTCACACGATTTTCGGAAAGTGGCATGTGGTTCAGCGTGTTTATCATCACCTGCATCTGAGTGGAGTAGAAACGGGGAATGTGTGCTTTCTCCTCGCTGTTGGCACTCACCCTGTAGAGCCCTTCGTAGATGCGGTCGGGCCAGGGCATCACCTCGTAGTCGGCTATCTGCGGGTATAGCAGCTGAGCCGTGAAGGTGGCCTGGTAGTTGCGCTTGTAGTCCTCCCAGTCCTTCGCGCGGTCCTCGATGGGGTCGGTCAGGAAGAACATCTTGCGGCCTGTGGGACGGGTCATCGATTCCATGCAGCCGTATTCCAGGAAAGCCGTCTCGAAGACGCGCTCCTTGGCCTTGCCGCTGAAGTAGTTCGGTTCGCGCGATGTACCTGTCCACACCTGTGCAATATAGCCGTCGCAGCTCTCCATAGAGGCTAGGGAAGCCTCGGGCGAGACAATCTGCCACTGGGAGTAGTTGAGCAGCGAATGGGTGGGCACATAGCAGCGGATGTTCATCCCCTTCTCGCGTCCGTACTGCTTGGCATAGGTAAAAGCCTCGTCGAGAGCGCGATAATAGAGGTGGTACTTCAGCTTGTTCGAAAGGTAGGTGTTCTCGGCACTCTCGTGCTGGGGCCGCCAGGGGAAGCCGTAGTAATCCTGCCATTCGCGCTGGAAGGCCTCGCTGTAGCCTGCCCTTGCCCAGAACTCAGGCTCCTCCAGGAAAATGGCATCGATGCCAGCATCTATCACCGGTTTGATGTGACACTCCTTAAAATAAGTAAGGTAGTTCTTCGTGGGAACGATATAAGGTATCAGCCGTCCGTGCCAGATGGTGTCGCCTTTGGCCGTCTTCTGCCCTTCGTCCAGATGCCATTTCCCGTCCCACTTGCCTGTAAAGTAGTCCTGGTACTCGCCCCAGGCGATTCCCGTCATGAAATGGGTGGTGTAGCCGCGCTGCCGCCACGTATCCACACGTTCGCGGAACGTCATCCGGCGGTTATCGTTGGCGCCGTAAACCATCACGAGGTCGGAGCGGATATCCGTAACAGGTTTCCAGGGCCCTGCTGTCTGGAACGTCGTCTTCTCGGATGCTTTAGCACCCTCCGCCTGCGCGCGGAACTCCTGTCCCCAAACATTCAGGACCATTAACAGGAGAAATGTAGAAATGGTGGTTCTCATCTTTCTAAGATGTTTTTCCTGCAAAGTAACAAAAAAGTACAATAATATGCAAATTTATTGCCCCAAAAGTGCAAAACCCATCAAAACAAAAAATCCCCGCCGCAGAACACATAGTTTCCGCTGGCGAAAACATCGGTATCAAATGGTAGCCTCCGTTAGGCAATTCCATTCGAATCTGCATCAGCTTAAATTTCAGCCCATGCACTTTCTCCCATGTAGGCTCTATGTTTCGGATTACATACACCTGTGTAAAATTCTCAGAATTTTAATTTCTCGTATATTCGCGTTTTAAGCGCATTTCTTCACCCGGGGTGGTGCCAATATACCCCAAAGGGGTATGAAGCGATTCTGGGGCGATTTAGAGGGGAAATTTGGGGTATTTGTGGGGAAGATGTTGATGGGAGACGATTTTTTTCAATCCCACACAAGGAAAACGGAGAAAATCAGAGCCCAGGTTTCCCACTTTCCCACTTTCCCACTTTGGACATTAAGGTTTTTCAAAATCCATTTTCCTAAAGAGAAGATGGGACGACAGATAAGGGTGATATTACTAAATAAAAACTTATTATATATTATAATATTATAATATATAATAAAATTCCTGCTTCAAGAAATTCCAGAATGTAGATGTCCGAAGTGGGAAAGTGGGAAAGTGGGAAAGTGGGAAAGTATTATTTTTCGCTCCATAGGAAAAATATTTTGGATTTTACTTGCACAGTTTCGGAAAAAGTCGTACCTTTGCATCAAAGATGCAAAAACAGACATTAGCATCACTTTTTGCGGCATAACCAGAGAAAAATATTTTCCTAGTGCACGAGTAAAATTTTCCTAGTTAGGGCGCAAAATCACGGATTAAGGAAGAGGTTTTAAGGAATAGGAAAAAGTTTTACATCCTAAAACCCAAAGCGATCATTAGATCGACATCAAGGCTCCAAGAACGTTATATGTCTATTCATGCCATAACATCATTTCTGCCGTCATCTTGCAGCCATACACCTCTCTGCGTAGGCGCCACTACGCATTCAAGGCGATATGACAGCAATCTGTCTGGCATAAATAATGCTCTGACATAAATCCTAATGAACGATTTGGGTTAAAAATTTTTTAAACAATTATGGCACTTAAAGTGAAAGCAGTCGAGAGACTGGTGAGGTTCAACAAGAACGATGCGGGCAAGTACCTCTACGTGATGCAGCCTGAGCTGTTATAATCCTGTTGGCTGCTTTTTTGCCAAAAATTTAAGAAAAGCAACTAATTCTTAATTCTTAATTCTAAATTCTAAATTATATTTCGTAAATTTGCACCCAATTTTGCGCGTATGCGCATAAACATTATTAATATTGCAACTGAGAAAAACTAAACACACATATAGGAAGATGGAAGGACTGATTTCTACTGCAAAGAATTGGATGAGGCGGGCAGCGATGACGCTGGCTGTGATGATTTTCACTTCGCTGACGGCCTCCGCCACAGAGTACATTACCGACGTGATGCTCGTCGGAGCGTATGCTCAGCCAGACTATAACAATCTGGTCGCCAAGTACACGTCAGCCGGTTGGAAAGCCACCAACTGGGACCTGAACCACGGCATTGCATGGGGCAGCGGCGATGCCATCCTGCTGCTTTATAAGACGGCGGAAAGCAACGACGGCTTTAACCACGAGTACATCACCGACTTCTACATCCAGAACCGCAGTGCCGCCAACACTACCCAGACGCTGAACTTCATGGGGCGCACCTATAACCTCGTGCCTATCTCCGACGACAGCGACGACCACTTCAAGGGGCAATACGGCGATCTGAACAGCCACACCGGTGCCAGCACAGATCCTATCCACCTCTATTATACCAAGGAGACCTTCGCCGACAACCGCGTCATCACCGGCATCACCTTCAACGAAACCAAGAGCGGCGGCGTGGGCTGTGAAGGCAACACCAAGACCGGCTTCGACCTGAACGCCGGCTGTTCCAGCCTCACTTCACAGCAAATATACATGCACCTCACCACAGCTACAGCGCCGGTGAAGGACTGCTACATCTCCGAAGTCAAGCTTGTTGGCGCAGGAACCAGTGATGAGCTGGATACCTATCTGAACCAGTATGCGGTTGATGGCTGGAAGGTCATCAACTACGACTTGAACAAAGGCATCAATTGGGGCGACGGCGACGGCATTTATCTGCTCTACAAGACGGCCATCAGTCCCGATGGCCTGAATCACGGTTATATCACCGACTTCTACATCCAGAACCGCAGTACCGCCAACACCACCACTACGCTGAATTATAACGACCGCCTCTATCAAATTGTGCAATACGTGGGCAGCCACCACTTCCTGAGTCAGATGGGTGACCTGAACAGCGGCACCGGTGCCAGCACCGACCCCATCCACCTCTATTGCACCACCGACAGATTCTACACGGACGGCCGAGTTGTCAACGGCATCTACTTCAACGCCACCCAGAGCGGTGCCTTGGGTAAGGAAGGCGGTTCCACCGGCTACAGCCTCAACGCAGGCACTACCGGCGACAACATCTACATGCATATTACTACCGCCTCTACCTACAGGAACTCTCAAACCCAGTCCTGTTTGGATCTCTTTGAGCCACAGGTCAGGGGCTTCAGGGTGAAAGGCTGGGCCTTCAACCCCGATGAGCCTGACGCACAACTCCCCATCCGTGTAGAGATGAGAACTGCAAACAATCAGGTCTACAGAGAATATCATTTTTCTACCGACGTTCTGCGCACCGACGTGAACAACGCATATACTCTTACTGGCAACCACGGATTCGACAAAGAGTACACCATTGTTGACATCCCCGCCGGCACCTATACCATCAAGGTCTTTGCTAGCAACCTGGCTGACGGAGAGAAGCAAGTTGGCGAAGATAAAACACTGACCATTACCCGTACCGACCCAGTGGGAAATCTTGATGTGTTTGAACCCCTGCCCAGAGGCTTTATGGTTCAGGGATGGGTATATGACCCCGATGCTCCCAGCAAATCTATACCTCTTAGAATAGATGTGAAGAAATCCGACGGCACCGTTTTGAAGTCTGTGGACCTGACAACAGATATTTTGAGAGAGGACGTGAACACCGCCAAAGGCATCACCGGCAATCATGGCTTCAGCGTTACCGTTCCCGTACATTCTAACGGCAACTTTACCGTGAAAATCTATGCCTATGACGTCACCTACGATTCCACTGTAGGATTGGGTGGTGATCAATCACTTTCCATCAGAGAGCTGTATGGCAGCGGAACCCCCAGTAATCCCTACACCATCGGCAGTGATTTTGATTGGAAATTATTCGCTACCTTGGTGAACGATGAAGCTAATTCCTTCAGCAACAAGACGGTGGCGCTGACCGCCAACGTGAATGCTTCTATGACGGTGGGAACCAGCGATCGTCCTTTCCAAGGAACGTTCGACGGCGGTGGCAATACCCTCACGGTCAATATAAACAGCACGGAGCCGGGCGCAGCACCGTTCCGTTATGTCGATGGGGCTACCATCAAGAACCTCAAAATCGGCGGCACGGTCACTGGCGGCAATAACCACGTCTCCGGCCTCATCGGTTTCTGCAGCGGCACTACCACCATCAGCGACTGTGCTGTTTCAGCCAACGTTGTGGGCATAGGCTATGCCGGCGGTTTGGTGGGTCACGGAGCGTCCAGCACGCTCACCATCCAGAACAGCTGCTACGATGGCACCATCAGTGGCTTCAACGCCTATGCCGGCGGCCTTGTGGGTTGGTGTGAAAACGCCACGCTGGACATCAACAATAGTGTATTCGCAGGTGCATTCACGCCTTCGGGCAACGGCAAATACCATCCCATTGCTTGCAAGCATGCTCCCAAGACCCCAACGGCCACCGTTGCCAAGACTTACTACCTCAACACCATCACAGCAACGGCCACCGGCGACAATATCATCAGCGGAGCCGATGGTAAACCCGTGAATGCCAACTGTATTGACGGCTCTTGGGACTACCCGATTAAGGCTGCCAATGGCAAAACTTATTATGCAATCCCCACAGGAAAAAGGTTGCCTTACTCCTACGGCTTCGAGAACAATGACCTGGGCGCAGAAGGATGGAAAAATGTGGGGGGATTTGGTTATATTTATAATCTGAGTAATAATAATGTACTTAGGTGTGAGGGTAATTACTCTTTCTACTTTCGGCATAATCAGGATGCTTATGTTGACATGTATTTAATATCTCCTGAGTTAAATGATTTGACGCCTATCAATGTATCATTCGATTGCATTAGTAATAACACACACAGCGACGATTTCTTCCAATTGGGATACTCAACAACGACTGATGATCCCAGTGCATTTATTTGGGATGACAAAGTTATTGTTCCATATCAGAGTCATCTTCGCCACGAAAGGACCTTCCCCAAAGGCACCAAATATGTAGCCCTTAGAGTCTATGATAACCACTTTGAATGGTGGGTGGATGATTTTCACTTCACGGCTTGCACAGCTCCTTCGCCTGCCAGCATCAGTGTGACAGGCATGACCGACCAAAGCGCCATACTGACATGGGTGGCTCCTACGGCCGACAAAACCATTTCTGGCTATGCCTACCAATACAAGAAAGCAAGCGATGCGGCTTGGTCTGCCGAATTCCAGACAACAGCCACTTCCGCCACCGTTGAAGACCTGTTGCCTAACACGGATTATAATTTCCGTGTGAAAACTATTTATGAAGACGAGGAAAGTATGTTCTTGCCCATTAACTTCATTACTGATATGGGGTTGCCTTACGAGATGGGGTTTGAGAATGGCATGGAACGCTGGAGTACAGCAGGTGTTCCCAACCATGATTATACAGGAATAAATAAACGACAAAAACATGAAGGCGAATACGGTTTCATATTCGATGACGATGCCACTAACGACCCCATTCAGTACCTGATTTCTCCTCCCTTTGGAGGAAGAACAGGTTTGAAAGTTTCATTCTATCACAAATCTGAATACCCTACTGAACTCCAAATTCAGGTAGGCTACTCCACTACGACTAGCAACCCGGACCATTTTACTTGGGGTAGTAATATAAAAACAGCTTACAATCAGTGGAATCAATATGAAGTAACACTCCCTGTGGGGACCAAATATGTGGCTATAAAATTTCCTTATCATATTAATTCAGAAGTAACCGGCAACGTATGTCTGGATGATTTCTGTTTTGATGTATATACTCCATACGCACAACCCACCGACTTGGTTGCAAGCAATTTGACCCACCAAAGCGTAACATTGTCGTGGACGGCCGCAGCCTCCGCCACAGGCTATGCCTACCAGTATAGGAAGCTGGGCGATACATCGTGGACTACATTGACCCAGCAAAACGGCACTTCAGTAAACCTAAGCGGCTTGCAGGCAAACACCGACTATGATTTCCGCGTGAGAGCCTTATATGCTGATGGTAACTACAGTAGTTTTACAACCCTCAGGGTTATAACCGACAATGTACCTCTCAGCCTGCCCTATACCGACGGCTTCGAGAACGGCATGGGCGGCTGGCGTCTGATAGGAGCCCACGCTGACAACTCTAAGATTAGTCCGTATGCCAAGTGCAATGGAGAATATGGTTTCATGATATATCAGTCTCTATATGTGGACCAAACCCTCGTTTCTCCATGTTTGGACAGCAATAATGGTGAACTGACAGTATCGTTTAAATATAGTAGATCTGGTGGTGCCAATTTGCCTGTCGGTTATTATATGGGTTATTCCAAGACGACCAGAGACCTCTCTGCCTTTAGTTGGACTGAAATGCAATTGAGTGCCAGCTCGGAATGGACTACCTATAATGGCTCTTGCCCTGCTGGCACCAAGTACATCGCCATCCGCGTTGAATCATTGAGCGATATTATGTATTTGGATGACTTCGTATTCTATGCACCTCTTTCGGTTGCATTGACTGATAAAGCCGATAATACATCGATAATTACGAACTACAACGGACGGGTAGGCGATGTGACGCTCTCAGGTCGCACGCTCTACAAGGACGGCGCATGGAACACGCTGTGCCTGCCGTTTGACGTCAGCACCAGCGGACCACT
>JAFZPZ010000002.1 GCA_017552435.1 Bacteroidaceae bacterium | reverse complement strand
CATCATCAAAAATGGCCATACGCATCATCAAAATAAATCATACGTATCATTGAATCGAATCATACGTATGATTGAGGCAATTCATACGTATCATCGGAGCAAATCATACGTATCATCCAAAACAGGGATACGCATGACGCTAAATAACCATATTCATTAACCTTTTAAAACCTTACGACAATGATTAGTTTAATCAAGAAAAAGGGTATCAACCCTCAGGACAAGTCCACACTTTATTTTCCGCAGTGGACTCGTGTGTCAACCATCACTGAGACTCAGCTGGCCAAGCGTATGGCTCGCGGCTCAACATTCTCGGTGGGTGAAGTGAACGGCGTGTTTGCCGATTTCCCGCAGAGCATCATCGACGAACTGCTGAATGGCAATGCCGTCCACATCGATGGGCTGGGCACTTTCAAACTAAAAGTGAGCGGCAAGAGCCAGAAGGAAAAGAAGGACGTGACAAGTGCCGGCGCCACTATTACTGTAATCTTCGACCCCGCAGCCGAACTGACCAGCCGCCTGAACGACGAGAAGGAGTTCCGTTTCGTGGAGGTTCCCACCACCGATGGCCAGCAGGATGCCGACGAGGGCGACGATGTTCCCGGCGGCGACACCCCTGGTGGTGACACTCCCGGAGGTGAAGAACCAGGAGGAGATTCCGGCGATAACGGTGATAACGGTGGCGGCGACGGCCCCATTGGTGATGCTGAGTAAAGGACGTGCCTCGATGGCACGACTTTACTCAATTGACAATTTACAATTGACAATTTATCGGCTGGGCTCGCAGTGATGCGGGCCTGGCTTTTGTATTTTGAAAGCAATATAGGGAGCGATAGTTTATTTTGACTTTGCCAGTCTTTTTTGTATCGCCCGGTAGTTCTGACTCATGAACTTGCCTAAAATGTCTTTCTTGAATTCCCTGTTGTGCCATTCTTTCCCAAAATGCAACTTTAGTACTAAAAAGTCGGCGTTTTCTTTGGAATAAAGGGGGAAACATGTTAATTTTGTATCGGATTCACAGTAAAAACCAGTATTTCAAAACAAAAAGAAACAAATGAAAGAGAAAATTCCCTACAAGATTTACCTGAGCGAGGAAGAAATGCCTACGCAGTGGTACAATGTGCGTGCTGACATGAAGACAAAGCCGGCACCTCTGCTGAATCCAGGCACCGGAAAGCCCCTCACAGCGGCTGAAATGGAGCCCATCTTCTGTAAAGAACTCGTAGCTCAAGAGCTCGACAACGATACCAAGTGGTTCGACATCCCCGAGGAAGTCCTGAACTTCTACAAAATGTTCCGCCCCAGCCCACTCGTTCACGCGAAATTCCTGGAAAAGGCGCTCGACACGCCTGCCAAGATTTTCTATAAGTTCGAGGGCAACAACACCAGCGGCAGCCACAAGCTGAACTCGGCGATTGCGCAGGCCTACTACGCCAAGAAGCAGGGCCTGAAGGGCGTTACCACCGAGACTGGCGCAGGTCAGTGGGGCACGGCCCTGAGTATGGCTTGCCAGTACTTCGGACTCGACTGCAAGGTCTATATGGTGAAGTGCTCGTACGAGCAGAAGCCTTTCCGCCGCGAAGTGATTCGCACTTACGGCGCCAGCATCGTTCCCTCGCCAAGCGACACGACTCAGGTTGGCCGCAAGATTCTGGCTGAGTTCCCTGGCACGACAGGTTCCCTGGGTTGCGCTATCTCCGAGGCAGTCGAGGTGGCTGTCACCAACGAGGGCTACCGCTACGAGCTGGGCAGCGTCTTGAATCAGGTGCTCCTGCATCAGACGGTCATAGGTCTCGAGGTGCAGAAAGCGCTCCAGAAGTACAACATCAAGCCCGACATCCTGATTGGTTGCACTGGTGGCGGCAGTAACCTCGGAGGCTTTGCTGCTCCGTTCCTGGGCGAGATTCTGAGAGGCGAAGCGAACTACAAGATTATCGGTGCTGAGCCGGCTTCTTGTCCCAGCTTCACGCGCGGCATCTACGCCTACGACTTCTGCGACACAGGTTGCATCTGTCCGCTGGCAAAGATGTACACCATCGGCAGCCAGTTCATCCCCTCTGCCAACCACGCAGGCGGTCTCCGCTTCCACGGCATGAGCCCCATCCTCTCCGAACTCTACGATGAAGGCATCTTCGAGGCTCGCGCTTACGAGCAGACCTCTGTCTTCGAGGCTGCCGAAATCTTTGCCCGTGCTGAAGGCACACTACCCGCTCCTGAGAGCAGTCACGCCATCCGCGCTGCCATCGACGAAGCCCTCAAATGCAAGGAGACAGGCGAGGAGAAGGTCATCGTCTTCAACCTCTCCGGCACAGGTTACTTCGACCTCTACGCCTACCAGGCTTTCAACGACGGCACCATGACCGACTACATCCCCACCGACGAGGAAATCAAAGCCGCCCTGAGCAAACTGCCGAAAGTATAGACCCCGTAGCCAGACCCCCTAACCCCCTTTAGGGGGAATATAAAACGCCGCAAGTTAAGAGATTCATCTTAGCCTGCGGCGTTTGCTATAATAGTTTAGTTCTGGTAATCACTTTTGTTTTTTAACGGTATAATACATATCATTGGATGAGCTTTTTGATGCTCCTATTGCATCAGCAGAATAATTTCCTGGGTGTGTCCTATCATATTTTACATAGAAACAATCAGGAGAATATTTATCATTAGATTTTTTCATAACTGTCTTCTTACAGCCATATTTCTTTATCTTTATAATATCTGAGGACAAATAATTTGTGAAGCCTCCAATATAGAAATTATGTATTACTTCTTTTGCAGCTCCACTTTCACCTTTCCTATATGTAATGTAATTACTAAAGTTTACCGGAGATTCTGATTCTGTAAGAGTCATTCCCTCTGGCTGATTCTTCTTGACCAACATATTAATAGAACAATCCTGAATAACATCACTCATAATCTTATATTCAGAGAAAGACTTTAACGAATATGGAGGAATGGCCACAATAGGCTTTTCTGCAAACGCAAGATTAGAACTTGAGCCAAAAGAAACGGATGAAGATGATTGGGCAGATATTGCTCCATCTAATCCCTTTAGTGGCCAAACATTCCATATACCAAAGGCCGCAGCAGAGACAGATGTCCCTTTAGTGTCATGTTTACTTTTTCCCATGCTATAACTTCTTGCAAGATAATAATCATAGGCTTTGCCATTTTCTATGTAGAAAGTGTTACTTAAATCTACATATAATACTTCTTCGGAAAGGTTCTCTATTGTGAAACCCGCATTACCTCCATTGCTCCAGAAGTTATACACTATTTTGCACACCCCATCGTTATAGACATAGTTGTTGCTTTCTTTCTGAAGGTTGGTAGATTTAACATCAACTACTTGATAGTACGTTTTCATACTGCATGATGCCATCAATAATGCCATACATGCCAGAATCAAATTTTGTTTCATTTGGGTTAATATTTATTAGTTACAAAATAATAGCTATTCGGATAAAAAAAGAAGGCGTGAACCTCTGTCCTTATCTAACAACGGGCACCGCCAAGCGCCTGCCAACCATAAGTACAAACAATCCACGCCCCGAAGGACGTAGACTTTGCAATACTTATTCCGGTTGTGAAATTTGGCGGTTTCGTTGTTAGAGAACAAGAAGCAATAGTCTCGTTATATCAAATACTTGTTCCTATGCTGTCTGTTTCTTGAATTATGTATTAAGTTAATATACTTTTTTATAAAGCATTATGCCTCATGGGCAAACTTGTTGTAGTCGCCGAGGATTTGCTCGATATGGATTACCTCCGGGCATGAGTCCCAAGAGACTCCACCACCGATGAGATACCAATTCTTTCGTTCTTTCGTTGGTACCTTTTTCAGGCTTGGAAATGCAGAAATAGGCATCACGACAGAACGCCCGTCCTGCAAATCAACCTGAAATTTACCCCTCACCGGGAAGGATATGCTCTTTATTTTGGGAACAACATCCCAATAACCTTCTTTCGTGAACATAACTATTTCTTTATCTTAATTATACGTATTGTCTTCCCTGCCCTAAAGTTTTCCCATTGCTTGAGCAATTTGTCTCTATATGTTTCAGCCAATGCAAGTACTTCTTTCTGCTGTGCTTCTGTCAAATCACCGCCTTTGGCAATCTCGACTTGGGGTTCAAGCCAAATCTTGCATAGCGTGTTTGTATCTTTCTTGCCAACATGTACATGCGCTCTGTTTTCGTTAAAGTCCTTGTTATAAAACAAGAAGATCCAGAAAAACTTTGCTGTTATATATAAGAGAACTTTTGGCATCGTTCAATGTAAAGTTTTACTTCCTTTAATATCTCATTATAGTTCCGTTTCTGATGCAAATTTCGGATTAATTCTTCAATTATGCAACATCTTCTCAAATTATTTCACTTTTTGCCCTATAAATACTTCCTGACGATATCTTCGGTTCTGTCCCAGAGTTCCTGCATCTTCTTGTGGTGGAAGAATCTGTCACCAACGTTGATGATGCGGTTCGAACGGTTGAAGGTTCCCGTCTGTCCGGCCTTGTCTTCGTCCAGCAAGAGGCGGATAGCTGTATCGGCACCCTGTCGGGGGGTACGGATAAGCGGACGGAAGCAGAGATCAGCAAGGAAATCAAGGAACCATATATCCAGATGAATGATGTCGGTCGATACGATGCCCGGGTCGGCAGCATTCACCGTGATACCCTTGTCCTTCAGACGTTTGGCCAGCTCGAAGGTGAACAGCGTCACGGCTAATTTGCTGTTGCTGTAGATGGGAATGCGCCAGAAACCACCCTTGCGGCCACGGGTGAAGAAGTCGGGAAAATCGAGGAACCCGTACTTGTAAGTGAGAGAAGCCATGTTCACGATGCGACCGCCTTCCCCCATCAGGGGCAGCAAGAGGCGCGTGAGCAGGTAGGGACCGACATAGTTCACGGCAACTGTGCGCTCCAGATTATCCGCACTGGTCTGGAATTTCGTCGCGAGCATACCGGCATTGTTCATCAGGAGGTCCAGATGTGTGAAACGCGCCTTTACCTCGTCGGCAAAGCGTCGGATGTCGCTCAGGTCAGCCAGTTCGAGTCCCATAATCTCGACATTCTCGTTGCCCGTTTCACGGATAATCTCCTGCCGCTTCTCTTCTGCAACCTCGGGATGGTGACAGGCCATGATAGTGTGGAAGCCCTTCGCAGCCACAGCCTTTGCCTCCTCGAAGCCCATGCCTTTCCCGGCACCGGTGATAATAGCTAATTTCATATTGGTCGTTTGGTAGATTGGTAGATTGGTCGTTTAGTCGTTTAGGGATTTTACCTTTTCACCTTCCACTTTGTTCTCTTTCAATGCGTTCTATCTCCTTTATAACTTTTGCCGGGATCTCCTCTTGAAGATGTTGGTGGCAAGCCATCTCCAGCGTGTACATGCGACCGATGCAGTAGTTGCTATGCTTGCAGCCGCAACGGTGATGCGGGTCTTCCTTCAGACGGTTCACGAAATCGGGTTCGTTGAGCAGACTGCGAGCCATCTGCACAGCCTCGAAACCGTGACCCAGCACCTCGTTTATCTTGTCGCCTGCAACCAAGCCGCCCACGTAGATAAACTTCATGTCGGGCAGAGCCTCGCGGAATTTCAGGGCGTCCTCCAGGAAGAAAGCTTCCTGGTACGGTACGGTCTTGGTCATAGTCTTCCGTACAAGCGGCTTGCAACAACCGATGCCGTACTTGAGCAAGGGGTCGGTCATGTAGTGCGTCATCGTTGTCAGAGGCAGTTCGCCACGCATGACGTACATCGGCGTCGCACTCACCAATCCGCCGCTCAGAACGATGCCATGAACGCCAAGTTCCTGCAGCCGACGGGCGATGGGAATGCTGTGCCGCTCCAACGAGATGCCGTTCCTCAGGCCGTCGCGCATGTTCATCTTGCAAACCACAGCCATATCATCCTTGGCCGCTTTCATGACTTCCTCAATACACATACTCAAGAAGCGCATACGGTTCTCCAATGAACCTCCGAACTGATCCTTGCGATGGTTGAAGAAAGGATTCAGGAACTGGTCAATCAGATAACCGTGTCCACAGTGAATCTCCACTTCGTCGAAACCAGCCTCGCGAGCCAGGTTGACAGCACAGCCAAACTTCTTGGCCAACTCGGTCAATTCGTCTTGACGCAAACCGCGCACGATGGTCGGACTGTAGAGGTTGAAACCTGTACTTGCGCTGACAGGAATGCAGCCACAGATGTTCTTGTGGCTCATGTTGCCGCAATGTCCCAGCTGAATGCCTGCAGCAGCACCTTCCTTGTGAATGCCGTCTGTCAGGCGGCGAAGGCCGGGAACAATCTCCGGCTTCATCACCAGCTGGCGGTCGAAACTCAAGCCGCTCTCCGTTACGGCAGCGTATGCAACGGTTGTCATTCCCACACCGCCACGAGCCACGCTCGTATGGTAGTCGTAGAGCATCTGACTGGGTTCGTGTCCCGGGCACATGCTCTCGAAAGCTGCGCTTCTGATTGTTCTATTTCTCAAAGTCAACGGCCCAATATGAGCCTCTTCAAATATCCTATTCATAGTTAAGAATTAAGAGTGAAGAATTTTTCAATGTTCAATATTCAATGTTCAATAAAGAAACGGTATTATCCGTTTCTTGTCGGCCAGTGCTTCCTTGCCAAACTCCTCTTTATACCTATTATATATAGCGTGCGCGCGAGGCACCAGGTTGGCTGCTGTCCAGATCGGGAACACCCAAGCTGCTAGTGTTGCTGCTGCAAGTGCAAAGCCTACCCACTCCATGATTTCGCCCAAATAGTTGGCCGAAGTCACATAGCGATACATGCCTTTCTGGGGCAGATAGTGGCGCGTGTCGCCGGGTTTACGCAAGTGGCGTATCACATGGTCGGAATGCAGATTGATGGCCATTCCCACGATGAAGAGCAGTATGCCTGCTATTGCATTCCAGCGAAGCAGGTAGCTGGCTCCCTCCTGAAAGTCGGGATTGGGAAACAGGTAGAGGCCGCCGCCCTGAAGGTAACCGTTGATGACGTTGAACAGAACGCCCATCAGCATGATGACTACCGGCATTCGGCTCTGCCCCTTCAGCAACCAGGGGAAGACCAGGCTGCGCTGGAAATAATGTAATTCGAAAAGTCCAAACAGAACCAACTGTGGCAGGTCCCATTTCAGGGGCGAGAAGTACCAAATCACCAACATAACGAGAAAGACGGGAATCTCCATCAACACCCAAGCTACCTTGTTGTTGATGCTCCAGCCCCATTGTTTGGTGCGGAACTGGCCGTAGCCTGCCGTCACGAAATAAAGGCTGATGAATACCACGACAGCCATTGCCAGCATCGCATAAATCAAGCCATTAAAACATTGAATATCGAGCATTTAATATTAAATATTGATTTTTTGCACTGCAAATATACGAAAATTAGTTCAAATTTCTTCGTTTTTCGTCAAAAAAACTCAAGCATTGCGAAACTAAACAAAATTAGCGACCACTCAAAGAGCAGCCGCTAATTCTATCACCTAACTGATTCGTCGAAGTTTACTTCGTTCTTGTCAGCTTGTAATTGGTCTTCTTGTCGAAGGTGCCCATGAGGTATTTGCCGTCATCGGAAAGGCGAAGGGTGTCGGGCTCGTCGCTCGGGTCCATGATGACAAGGTTGCCCTGAACCACATACTCCGCTTTCTCCGTGGATGGAGCAAGTGCAATTGCTGCTTTTAGTGCTTTACGCTTTGCCCAATTTACGCCGGCCTGCTTCAAGGCATCCTCGTCGACCTGCATATCCATCTTCATGACGGCCTGCGTCTCCGACTTGAACTCCACGGTGATGGCAGTCTTTATGCCCTTTATCGCAGAGTAAGCCTTAGCCTGAGCCTCTTGAAGATTCTTCTCGACTTCGGCTTTCTCGGCATCGGTCAACTTGCGACCTTTCTTATTCTCCATCTCGGCGATTTTCTTGGCTTTGGCTTCGGGAATCGACTTGTTGATGACATCGTTCACCCTGTCGGATAATATATTTGCGTTGTAGTAAACGCGACCGACTAGGCTCTGCGCCTGCATTCCCAGGGCAAGGAGCAAGGTTATCGCTAAAAGCAGTCCCTTCTTCATCGTCTTAGCCTCTGAAATTAACTTTGTTGACTTTGGCTACGCTCGGCATTCTGAAAACGAGTTTTCGATTGCGCTCACTAACCGCCAAAGTTGTCGAAGCGGATCATGTCGTCCTCGACGCCGAGAGAGTGCAAGAGGTCGAGCACGGTCTTGGCCATCATTGGAGGTCCGCAGAGGTAGTACTCGCAGTCTTCGGGTGCCTCGTGAGCCTTCAGATAAGTGTCGCCCATGACGGGTGCCACGAAGCCCGGTGTGTACTTGATACCTGCAGCATCTGCCTTCGGATCGGGACGGTCCAGAGCCAGGTGGAAGTGGAAGTTGGGGAAGTCCTTCTCGAGCTGCAGGAAGTCGTCGAGGAAAGGAATCTCCTCCAGAGCACGGGCACCATAGAAGTAGTGCATGGGGCGCTGACGGTCTTCGTCGCTAACGCCGTGACCCTTCAGCATGTGCATAATCTGAGCACGCAGAGGAGCCATACCGGCACCACCACCTACCCAAATCATCTCGCGACCTGAGCCATAGACGGGACGGAACTCTCCGTAAGGACCACTCATGATAACCTTGTCGCCGGGCTTCAGACTGAAGATGTACGACGATGCGATACCAGGATTAACATCCATGAAGCCAGGACCTTGATCCTTTGGCTTGAAGGGAGGAGTAGCAATACGCACATTCAGCGTAATGATATCGCCCTCGTCGGGATAGTTGGCCATAGAGTAAGCACGGATGGTCTCCGTCGGGTTGGTACACTTGAGCGGGAAGAGTCCGAACTTCTCCCAAGCAGGCAGATAAGTATCGCCAATGAGGCTCTTGTCGAAGTCCTTGTCGTAATCGATGCAGTCGAATGCAGGAATCTTGATCTGTGCATAAGAACCGGGCTCGAAGTCCATGTGCTCGCCTGGAGGCAGAGCCACCTTGTACTCCTTGATGAAGGTTGCCACGTTCTTGTTGCCAATCACGGTGCACTCCCATTCCTTAACGCCCATTACAGAGTCGTCAATCTTAACCTGGAGGTCGCCCTTCACCTTACATTGACAACCCAGACGCCAGTGTTCCTTGATCTGCTTACGGGTGAAGTGGCCCTTCTCACTGTCGAGAATCTCGCCACCGCCGGCAGGAACCTGAAGTTTGCACTGGCCGCAAGAGCCCTTACCACCACAGGCACTGGGCAGGAAGATTCCCTCCTGTGAAAGTGTGCTCAACAGAGAACTGCCCTGACCAACAGATAGTGTGTCCTTTCCGTTAATTGTAATATTCACATTGCCACTGGGTGACAAATAAGCTTTCGCTACGAGCAGGATGGCTACCAACACAAGGATGATAACCAGGAATACGCCAATGCTCGCTAAAATCAAATTCATATCCATTGTATATTCCTCCTACTTTTAGATGTTAAGACCAGAGAAGCACATGAAGGCAAGTGCCATCAGGCCTACTGTGATAAATGTAATGCCGAGTCCCTGCAGAGGCTTGGGTACGTCGGTGTAAGCCATCTTCTCGCGAATAGCAGCAAGGCCAACGATAGCCAGCAGCCAACCGATACCGGAACCGAGTGCGTAGGCAAAAGCATCGCCGAAGCCACCGATGAACTGAGCATTGGTGGGCTCCATCGTGATGCGCTGCTGCATGAACAGACTGGCACCCATGATGGCGCAGTTCACAGCAATCAGGGGCAGGAAGATACCGAGAGACGCATAGAGCGAGGGGCTGAAGCGTTCCACAATCATCTCCACCAGCTGCACCATACCGGCAATGACGGCAATGAACAAGATGAAGGCGAGGAACGTCAGGTCAACACCTGCCACAATTGCATCGGGACCGAGGACGTAGGTCTGCAAGGCATAATCCACAGGCACTGTAACAAGCAGCACGAAGGTGACTGCGATGCCCAGGCCGAGAGCTGTCTTCACATTCTTGGATACTGCCAGGTAAGAGCACATACCCAGGAAGAAGGCGAATATCATGTTGTCCACAAAGATGCTGCGGACAAAGAGACTAATCATGTGTTCCATACTTATTTCTCCTCCTTATTATAAGCACGATGTGCCCAGATTACACAACCTACGATAATCAAACTCATGGCCGGCATCACCATCATTCCGTTGTTCGTATAACCAGCGTCATACAGGAACTGGGGAATGACGTTGTAGCCAAACAAGGTTCCGAAGCCGAACAGCTCGCGAACGAAGCCCACGATGACAAGGATGGCAGCATAGCCGAGGCCGTTGCCAATGCCGTCCAGGAACGAAGGCCAAGGACCGTTCTGCATAGCGAACGCCTCGAGGCGACCCATCAGGATACAGTTGGTGATAATCAGGCCGACATAGACGCTCAGCTGTACGCTCACGTCATAGACGTAGGCCTTGAGCAGCTGGCTCACAATCGTTACCAGCGCAGCCACAACCACCAACTGCACGATGATACGGATGCGGTTGGGAATGGTCTTGCGCAACAGGGATATAATCACATTCGAGAATGCCGTGATGACCGTCACGGAGAGACCCATCACGATGGCGGGCTTCAGCTGACTGGTCACAGCCAATGCCGAACAGATACCGAGCACCTGAACGGCGACGGGGTTGTTCACGTTAAGGGGATTTGTGAATGCGGCTTTATTCTCGTCAGAAAACAATTTACTCATATTCTTTTCCTCCTCTTTTCTTATTGTTCAACATTGTTTGATTCACACGCTTTGTCGCAAGCCTTGTCGCAGCCTCCACACTCTTTCTCATCCATTTCTTTGCAAGCAGGGCATTCTTCCTCGTCGGGACACGCTGCAGCGCCACCGAGGAAGTCCTCGTATGCTGTCAGGCCGTCCTTAACCATAGCGGCAACACCATTGCTGGTGAGGGTTGCACCAGTCACGCCATCCACCTCGTTCTCCTTCTGAGCGGCACCAGCCTTAACAACTGTCAAAGCAACTTCGCCGCCTTCGCCGAAGATGGGCTTGCCGATGAACTGGTCCTGGAACCACTTCTCGCTGATGCGGGCACCCAGACCGGCTGTCTCGCTTTCATGATAGAAGTATGTGCCGAGCACTTTGTCCTTTGCCTCGTTTACTGCGATATAGCCCCAAAGGCCGCCCCAAAGACCGCGACCCACAACGGGAATTACATAAGCCTGCTCGCCTCCAGCTGTTGTGCCGGTGAAGACATGCAACTCGCCATTCTTGATGAGAGCGCCGTATGTTGTATTGAAGTTACCTTCGTAGGGCGTTAGCTCGCCATTTTCGAAGACGTTGTCCTGCACCTTCTCAGCATAGACAGCTGCCACATCGATGGCAGCTTTGTCGTAGCCGAGAGCGGAGAGAATCTGTCCCTTCGTATCGTTTGCCACATTGGCTTCCTGAGTGCTCTTTAATGCAGAAGCCACGAAAGCCAGCAGGAAGGCAACGATGATTACCATTACTGCTGCATAGCAGAAGGTATATACATTTCCATTTGTATTCAGTTTCATATCGTCGTCCTCCTTACTTTACTATGGCGCGTTTTGCACGCTTGTTAATGTTACTCTGTACGAAGCAGTAGTCAATGAGGCTTGCAAAGAGGTTCATCAGCAGGATGGCAAGCATCATGCCCTCGGGATAACCCGGATTGAGCACGCGCACCAGAACTGCGATAAAGCCTACGAGCAGACCAAAGACATACTTGCCGCACTCTGTACGACAGCTTGTGACGGGATCGGTTGCCATGAAGACTGCACCGAAGGCAAAGCCACCGAGAACAAGTTGCTCATACCACTGAATCTGGGTCAGGCCGAGAGCCTGCATCAGATAACCTGTTGCAGCACCGCCAACGAAGACACTCAACATCGTCTTCCAGCTGGCAACGCCTGTCCACAGCAGCAGCAAGCCGCCCAGGGCAATAGCGATGACGCTGGTCTCGCCGATACATCCTGGGATAAGACCTGTGATGGCATCCTGAATGGTTTCGGGAGTAAAGCCTGCGAAGCCTGCCTGGGCAGCCTCGCCAAGAGGTGTGGCTGCGGTATAGGCATCAGTAGCCTTGTAGCCAAGCCCCAGGATAGTGTCCTGAGCCACCCAAACGGTTGCGTCGCCAGTCATGCAAGAAGGATAACTGAAGAACAGGAAAGCACGGGTGATGAGGGCAGGGTTGAAGATGTTCATACCTGTGCCGCCGAAGATTTCCTTGGCCAGTATCACGCTGAAAGCCACAGCGATAGCCAGCATCCAGAGCGGACAGGTGACGGGAACAATCATCGGAATCAGGATACCCGATACAAGGAAGCCCTCCTGGATTTCCTCGTTCTTCCACTGAGCTACGACAAACTCGATGCCGAGACCTACAACGTAGCTCACAATAATCTTAGGCAGAACGGCAAGGAAGCCGTACCAGAACATGCCCCAGAACGTAGCCTCTTCCAGCATGCCGCAAGCTGCAGCGTTCTGGTAACCCACATTGAACATACCGAAGAGCAGGGCTGGCAGTAAAGCAATCACCACGAGACTCATGATGCGCTTGCTGTCGATAGCATCGTGGATGTTCACGCTACCTACGCGGCCGGTGGTGTTGGGGACGAAAGCAAACGTCTCGAAACCGTCCACCAACGAGCGGAAGGCATGGAACTTGCCACCCTCCTCAACGTAGGGATGTATGTTATCGAATAGTTTCTTTATTGGATTCATAACTATATAAATAATGTGTTAAGCATTTTCCTTTCTGAGGATATCCAGACCCTCGCGAACGATGCGCTGCAACTCGAGCTTCGAGGAATCTACGAACTCAGCGATGGCGAAGTCCTCGGGAGCAACCTCGTAGATGCCAAGAGCCTCCTGACGGTCGATGTCGCCTGCGATGATAGCCTTGATGAGGTAGCCTGCATAGATGTCCATCGGGAACACCTTGTCGTACTCGCCGCTCATGATCATGTGGCGCTCACCGCCTTTGATGCGGGCATCAATGACGTATTCCTTCTTCTTGCCAAAGAGCCAGCTGAAGTAGCTGCGATGGGTGCTGAAGGTATTGAAGCGCGGCATGATCCAGCCAAGCATCTCGTCGGCATGGTCGCCTTCAGGAATGACATTCACTTCGGTTGCATGAGCACCCAGCCAACCCTCGGCAGAGGTCTTGAGGCCGGTCATCACGTTGCCGTTGATGATGCGGGCACTCTCGGCATTGATGGTACCTTCGAGGAGGGAGGTTAACTTCTGGCCGACCATCACCTTGTAGTACTTGGGAGCCTTTACCTCGCTACCTGCCAGAGCAATGGTGCGGGTGAAATCGACTGTACCGTTCTTCAGGAGACGACCCAGGAAGATGACTTCCTCAGCACCCAAAGTCCATACCACTTCGCCCTTGTTGACGGGGCTGACGTGATTGATCTGTACACCGACGTTGCCTGCAGGAGCGGGACCGTCGAAGACATTCACTTCGCAGTCCTTCGCTTCGGTCAGAGCCTTGGCGGTCTGCTTGGCGCTCACGCCAAGATAAACTTTTGCAAGCTTTGCCAAAGCAGAGAGACCTGCCTGGAACTCAGCCTCCTGACCCTGCAGGACGTACTCGAAGTCCTGACTCAGTGGCATGCTGTTGAACGCGCTCACAAAGATAGCTTTGGGCTTGTCTTCAGGATTTGCCACAACGTCGTAGGGACGCTGGCGCAGGAAAGCAAACAAACCGCTCTCCAACATCAGCGACTTAACATCGCCCTTTGTGTCAAATTGGCGAGCTTCCTGCTTCTCGTCAGCCTTCACACGGATGCTCAGCAGCTTGCGGCGATCACCTCGCTCCACCATGCTGACTGTTCCGCTGACAGGGCTCACGAATTTCACTTCGGGATGTAGCTTGTCCACAAACAAGGCATCCCCAGCCTTCACAGCATCTCCCTCCTTGACTACCACCTTAGGTTTCACGCCAGTAAAGTCGTCGGGAACGAGTGCATACTCGCCCGGACACTTCACGCTTGCGATTTCCTTCGTGGCTTTGCCCTTGAGGTTGATGTCGAGGCCTTTGCGTAACTTAATTACTTTTGCCATATCTGGAATAGTTAATAAATGTTTAATTTCGCGCCGCAAAGGTACGAATAAGTGAGCGAAATACAAAAAGAAAACAAAAGTTTTTCTTTTTATTTCCGAACGAGAGTACCCTCGACGCAGTCAAAATTATAAAAAGGGGGAGAAAAACCAACTTTCCACCATTTTTCTCAAGCAAAAACGAAGAATTTTTAATTCTTCAACATAAACAATGAACTCTAAACTATGAACTATGAACTAAAATTCGTATCTTTGTCCATTGATATGATGAGATTATTACTTTTTACTGCCGTTTTGTTGCTATTTGCAGCAGACATATCGGCAAAACGACTAAGCAAGCACAACCGCGAGCACTTGCGACAACTCTGCTCGCTCAGTACGATGGTAGGTACTGCTCCCGCCAACACCAAGACTGCAGGGCTTTTCGGCAAGGGTTCCGAAGAACATGGGCAGACAATGCCTGCGGTGCTCTCGCCTAACGGACAAAACTTCTGGACGCCTCAGACGCGAGCCACCGAAGCCAAGTGCCTGGCTCCTTATTATTATACCGACACGCTGCTGCAAGGCTTCCGTAACAGCCATTGGACCTCGGGCAGTTGTACACAGGACTACGGCTCTTTCACCATTGCTACACTCGGTGGGAAGTTGAGAAAGACGGCAAAGGAGCGCGCTACGCGGTTCCGTCACGAGGACGAGGTGTCTCACCCCCACTACTATGCCGTTCGACTGCCCGACGAACATCTGCTCGCGGAAATGACAGCCAGCAGTCACGCTGCCATCTTCCGCATCATACCAGAGCAGGACGGACCTGTGCATATCGTCGTGGAGCCTAATAGCGACGAGAAGGAAGGCCACATCCAGGTAGAGCCGGAGCGCAAGACCATCTACGGCTACAACCCCGTGCATCGCATCTATCAGGGCTGGGGCGAGCATGCAGGCTTCAGCGGACACCTCTTACTCACCTACACCGACGAACCCATCGAATGGGGTCAAGACAGCATCTGTGCATGGGTCACGTTCCAAGGTAAAGCAGGCAAGCCTATCATCCTCAAAGCAGCCTCGTCCTTCACAGGTCGTAAAGGAGCTGAACTCAATTATAGCACAGAGGCCCAGCGAGTTAACTTCGAACAGATGAAGCAAAACCTCATCCATGTTTGGATCAAGCATTTGCACGCCATCGACGTAGAAGATCCCGATACGGCCCGCGTCAATCAGTTCTACGGAGCACTCTATCGCGCCTCGTTTATGCCACACGAAATGAGCGACGTGGACGGAAGCTATCCTCGTTTTTCCAACGGCAAAACGATAAATTCTTCACTCTTCTTGGACTCTTTAGAGCCAAGGCGCGCCGCTAAGGCGCGGAACACTCTTAACTCTTCACTTATAACTCCCCATAAAGGGGGTCGGGGGGTCTATTACTGCGATTTCACCATGTGGGACACTTTCCGCGCCGTGCATCCGCTCTATACCCTACTCTATCCCGACGTGACGGCCGACATGATGCAGTCCCTCGTCACCAAGTACGAGCAGGGCGGTTGGCTGCCCATCTTCCCCAGCTGGAACTTCTACACAGCTGCCATGATAGGCGACCATTGTTCCGTGGCACTGGCCGATGCCTACATCAAGGGCATTCGGGGCTTCGATGCAGAAAAGGCCTACGAAGGGATGCGCAAGAATGCCTTCGAGACGCCTGCTACAGAAGAGGAGTACAAGAACGGCATGGGTCGCCGTGCTCTCCAATCCTATATAAAGTATGGCTACATTCCTCTGGAAGATCCTGTCCGTGAAGCGTTCCACCAGCAAGAGCAGACCTCCCGCACCCTGGAATACGCCTTCGATGACTATGCCGTAGCTCAGATGGCAAAGGCTCTGGGAAAGGACGAAGACTACAAGATGCTGATGGAACGTTCCGAGTACTGGCGCAATGTCATCAATCCGCAGACGGGCTACTGCGATGGTCGCCACGCCGACGGACGCTTTGAAGGCAACACCGACTTCATACACCGAAAACCGTTCATCACCGAGGGTGCAGCGTGCCACTACACCTGGTTCGTGCCTCACAACGTAGAGGGCCTTGTGGAGATGCTGGGTGGGCGTGACAAGTTCGAGGCCAAGCTCGACTCTATGTTCACCGAGGGGCGCTACTGGCACGGCAACGAGCCTTGCCACCAGATAGCCTACCTTTATGACTTCATTGGGCGACCCGAGAAGACCCGCAAATGGGTGGCATATATCCTTGACACAGAGTACAATGATACGCCCGGAGGTCTTTCGGGCAACGATGACTCTGGTCAGATGTCATCGTGGTACATCTTCTCTTCGATTGGGTTCTACCCCGTCTGTCCCTCTTCCGACCGTTACATGCTCAGCGCCCCGCGTTTCCAGCGCATCACACTGAACCTCCAGAACGGTCAGCGTTTCGTCATCACCCCCGAGTCACTCCCCAAGGACCGTACCTACATCACCCACCGCGAAATCGTCGGAAAATAACTTTTTAGTCAAATGAAATAACTGATTACATATGAATATATTAAAAGCATGTCTGATTGCATACTTGCTTCCTATATGTGTGACGTTATATGCCAAGGAAGAAATCATCCGAACTGATATCAGTCCCCATAAACCCATATCCAAGAACGAACAAGGCAAATACATATTAGAAAATGGAGGAGTATATACCGTCAGAGGCACTATCAATGGCGATATCGAAGGCAGAGGAGATATAGGATTGAGATTCGAAGATGGTACTATCATCAACGGATGCGTGAACCTGCAATATGCAAGCAGTCGTGTCCCTCGAAAATATCCGAGGAATCCGCGAATATGGATTGATTATACCTGTCATGCCACAATCAACAATCCAGGCCAAGTTGCTCTGCAGACTGGAAGTTATGGACCTACTTTTATAGAGTATTGTGGAACGCTTACTGTTAACGGAAACGTCAGCGGAGGTGTTCAACTCACAGATGGTGGTACCACACTCATCGTCAATGGTAACATGATTGACGGCTTCGCTTATCTGAACAAAGAGACTTGGCTTCGTGTAAATGGAACAATAGAAGAAGGGGTAAGGATTAAGGCAGAATTCGATGAGAATGGGGATGAAGCATACATCACTAATTCTTACTCGACAGATGGCGACCACAAGATATTTTATGGCGGAGATAATCCCTATTAGCAGCAGCGGCCAGTCTCCGTTTTTTATCCCCTTCGCGAAAAAATTCATCACTCCTGACTCTTAATTATGAATTAAATGTTGTATCTTTGCATAAAAAATTTAGTCATTATGAAAATAAAAACCTTCGGCATAGCGGCTTTTGCGCTTGCCATTTCTTTCGTTTTCAACGCACGAGTCTGCGCTCAGCAGAGCGGTGTGCTCGACAAAGTTAACCTATACATCGGCACGGCCGACGACTATGGGCAGATGACGCCCGGCGCGACGGTTCCCTATAGCCAAATCCAGGTTTGTCCCGACAGCAAGCCCCGCCAGCATCCGGGCTATGACTATGAAGTGCCCACCATCTCGGGCTTCAGCATCAACCGCCTCTCGGGTGTGGGTGGCAGCGGTTGCGGAGGCAACGTATCCCTCATGCCCGATGCTACAGGACAGGATGTACGGCTCTTGAAGCACACCGAAGTGGCGAAGCCCGGCTATTACAGCGTACAACTGAGCAACGGTGTGTGGTTCACGGCAACTGCCGACCGCCGTATGGCTGTGGAGCGCTTCTCGTTCCCAGACCCTTCAAAGGCCGTCCTGCTGCTCAATCCGCGTTCAGCATTCGACAAGATTTTCGCAGCCTCCTTCGAGCAGAAGTCACCCTCGATGGGACAAGGTTTCGCAGAGTGCGCCAACACCTGCGGACGAGGGCACTATCACCTGCACTATCGCCTTTACACCAGTTCGCCGTTCGTGCTCGACACAATTGCCGACGGTCGAAAGCGCCTCACTTTCCCCGAACTCTCTGGGAAGTATGTAGAGGTGCGAGTTGTAGCCTCCACAGGCCTTGCCGACGAGCTGGACAAAATGACGGAGCAAATGGTCTGGCGGACGGACTTCCAAACAATGATGGAGCGTGCCGAGCGTCAATGGGAACGTCTGCTCTCTACAGTTGAGGTGGAGGGCGGCACAGAGGACCAGCAGACCATCTTCTATACATCTTTATTAAGGACGTTCCACAGCCCGTTCGCAGTGACCGACCGCGTAATGACACAATATCTGGGCACCGACGGCAAGACGCACGAAGCAAAGGACTGGACGTACTACAGTTCCTGGTCGCTTTGGGACACTTATCGCACGAAGTTCCCGCTCATCACCCTGCTTGATGAGGGTCGCTCGGGAAACATCATGCAGTCGCTTGCACAGCTCTACATGACCGGCAAGAAGGATTGGAGCACCGACAAGGAATGTGTGCCCACAGTCCGCACGGAGCACGCCATCGCCACCCTGCTCGATGCCTATCGGCAGGGCATCAGCATTCCTTCTCTTCGCGACGCCTATCCCGGTATGGTGGCCGAGGTGAAGCGCCTCAGCCTGAAGAGTCCCGACCAGTGCCTCGAGGCAAGCGGTGACTTCTGGTCTCTTGGTCAATTGGCTGATGAATTAGGCTTGAAGGAAGATGCAGCAACGTGGACGAAACGAGGTCAGGAAATCTTCGACAGCATCTGGCCGCGTGAGTTCCAGAACATCGATGAGACCTACACAAAGATGCGTGGCAACGGCCTCTATCAAGGTACACGCTGGCAATATCGCTGGGGAGCACCCATGTACCTGCCGCGAATGATTCAGTTGGTCGGCAAAGAGAAGCTCGGTGCACAGCTCAAGCAGTTCTTCAGTGAGGAGCTCTACAATCAGGGCAACGAGCCGGACATCCACGTTCCTTTCCTTTTTGCTCGTCTTGGAATGCCGCAGCTGACCGGCGGAATTGTCCGGAGCCTTGCCACAGAAAGCATTACCCACCGCTATGGCGGTAACGACGCCTACCCCACTCCATTCGTCGGCTGTGCCTTCGTGAACCAGCCCCGCGGCTACTGCCCCGAGATGGACGAGGACGACGGCGCCATGAGTGCCTGGTATGTCTTCGCCAGCATCGGCATGTACCCGCTTGTAGTCGGCGAAGCCGTCTATGAGCTCTTTCCTCCTCTTTTCGACAAAGTGACGCTTCACCTCGGAGCTGACCAAAAGACAACCGTCACCATCCGAACCCAAGGCCGCACCTCGGACAAGCAGCAAGTGAGAAGTGTGACATGGAACGGTAAAGCATTGCCCAACTTCCAAATCCCCGTCAAGGAACTCAAGAAAGGCGGAGAACTTGTTTACATTTATTGAAAACAATTCATAATTCTTGGATGCTTTAGCACCAAGGCGCGATTGTAGTCGCGGAACAAAAAACTAAATTCAAAATGAAATACTGTTTTCTTATTTTCTTTATTTCTTATTCTCTTATATTCGTAACTTCCTGTACTCCGCAGAAGAGCGAATCACAGGAGACACCCCAGACCGAACAGTCTGCCGACGAAGTACACAGTTTGAACGACTATGCCTACAGCGACACACTGATGCAAGGCAGTCACAAGGTCGTCTATACCATCACCAGTCAGCCTGATGATGAGTTGCCAGTGGTGGTCGATGAAGACGGCGTGAAATACAAGGACAACCGCTACAAACTGCTTATCGTAAAGGACGGCAAGACACTCTTCGAACGCAGCTTCACCAAGGCCGACTTCAAGAGCATGCTCAGCAGCGACTTCCAAAAGTACGGCATCATGGACGGCCTGCGCTTCAACCACGCAGAAGAAGGCAAACTATACTATAATACCTGTGTCAGCTATCCCGACAGCGACATGTCCTGTCCCTTTATCCTCACCATCGGTCCCGACGGCAGCTACACCATCACACCCGACACAAGCCTCGACGAGGAAGACTGTCCCCCCGCTGCACCTGAAACGACCCAAGCTTAAAAGACAAACAATGAAAAAGAGAACCACCCGCAGCATGATGGCAATCATGGCCGTCGTGCTAACCCTTTCAGAAAGCGCCTGCGCACAGAGTTCATGGACAAAACAGAACGCCCCGGTGATGACACCTTGGGGCGAACAACTGACAGAAGACAACGTCTGGCCGGAATACCCGCGTCCGTCGATGAAAAGACAGGACTGGATGAACCTGAACGGCATCTGGCAGTACTTCAAACGCTCTACCATCAACTATGACTACGAGAGTCGCGCCTCGGCTTTCTCAAAAGCTATTCTGGTACCGTTCCCCGTGGAGTCGGCCCTCTCTGGCATCATGGACAAGAACTACTCCGCCAACAGGAAGGCAACCCACATGTACCGTCGGACTTTCACACTGCCCGATGACTTCAACGGCAAGAACATTCTGCTGCATTTCGGAGCCGTTGACTGGCGCTGCTATGTCTATGTGAATGGCCAATTGGCTGGTACCCACGACGGCGGCTCGGTTCCTTTCTCCTTCGACATCACTCCTTTGCTAAAAGAAGGTACGGAACAGGAACTGCAAGTAGCTGTTTGGGACCCTACCGACGGCGGACAGCCCAACGGCAAGCAGAGCGTCTCGCCCAGCGGCATTTGGTACACACCCAACAGCGGCATCTGGCAGACTGTTTGGCTGGAGCCCGTCAGCCCTGCCCACATCTTGAGCTATGAGCCCATTCCCGACATCGATGGCGGAACCGTCTCTGTTAGGGTAAAGACCTCTGAACCTGGCACCGTAACCCTAGCAGTAAGGGACGGCAACATTATAATTGCGAAGCAGACCGGAGCGTCGGACGAAACGTTCACGCTCTCTATCCCTTCCGCAAAGCTTTGGAGCCCGGACGAGCCAAATCTGTACGACCTCGACATTACGTTGAGCCAGCAGGGACAGGAGACAGACCGAGTGAGCGGATACTTCGGCATGAGGAAGTTTTCGCGCGGTATGGTAGATGGGCATCCTGCCATTCTGCTCAACAACAAGCCCCTCTACATGTACGGTCCCTTGGATCAAGGTTGGTGGCCCGACGGACTGCTCACACCTCCTTCCTACGAGGCAATGGTCTATGACCTGCAGGTGATGAAGGACTTCGGTATGAACATGGTCCGCAAGCACATCAAGCTGGAAAACGACCTTTGGTTCGAATGGTGCGACAGGAACGGACTCGTTGTCTGGCAGGATATGCCGTCTGGCTGCGGAAGCGGAGCAATAGGCAACCTGGAATATGCGATGGAGAACTTCTACCGCGAGAACGAAGCACTCATCGATGCCACACGCCAGCATCCTTGTATCGGAGCGTGGGTGGTCATCAACGAGGGCTGGGGACAGCATACGGAACAGGGAATGGGGCATACGCACAGAGCCGTCAACAGCGTTATCGAGGCCAATCACGACCCAGGCCGATTCGTGCATGCAGTAACAGGCTGGACCGACGTCGAGATGGGCGATTTCCTGGACGTACACTCCTATCCCTCCCCCGGCGCTGCCACGAATCCCGTCAACGAGCGAGTAGCATCCTGCGGTGAATTCGGCGGTATCAACCTTTTCATAGACGGGCACATGTGGGCAGGTTCCGACGTCAACTATACCACCGTCGAAGATGCCGAGACGTACACCAACCTCTACGACCGGTACACGGACCGACTTGGGGAGCTTCAGAAAGAGAAGGCCCTGTGGATGTCGGTCTATACACAGATTACCGATGTTGAGCAGGAATGCAACGGCATTCTGACCTACGACCGCAAGGTCCTGAAGGTCTCTCCGGCTCAGCAGGCAGAGATGAGAGCGAACATCCTGCGTACCATACACAGCCGCTACAAAGATGCCACAACCATAGTCCCTGCTGGCGACGAGAATTCCAGCATCCAATGGAGATACACCACTTCGGAGCCTGCGAGCGACTGGTACACAGCAGACTTCGACGCTTCCGGCTGGAAGACGGGTAATGCCGGCTTCGGCCCCAACGGTCGTACCTCATGGTCAAGCAGCAACATCTGGATTCGGCGAAACTTCAAAATCAACAGCTTCGATGCCAGCCGCCTGCAAGACCTCCGGCTCTGGCTCTTCCACGACGAGGACGCCGAGATCTATATCAACGGCATACTTGCCGCAAAAATGACGGGTTACAACACAAAATACGAACTGTGGCCTCTGCTGCCCGAAGGACTCCAGGCGCTAAAGTTGGACGGTTCGAGCAACGTCATCGCCATCCACTGCAAGCAAACGACGGGCGGACAGTTCATCGACTGCGGCCTGAAAATGAAGAACTATGTTCCGAATTCCGACCTACAAGTAGAACCGATGCCCACCAAGACACCTGCTCCGGAATTCACCACGGCAAGCGGTAAAGCCTACCTGATGACCTACACCCTGCCTACATCTGGCAAACTGCATTACGCCTACAGCCTGGATGGCGCAAAATGGACTACCATCAATGGCAACCGACCCGTCCTGAGTGGCGATTATGCCGATGTGGAAATGAAGGCGCCCTTCATTCGCAGGGTCAGCACAGACGGGAAAGATGTCTTCCACCTCGTAGCCGGTCTCGCAAATAGCAACCAAGCAGGATTCTACCACCTTCAGAGCGAAGACCTCGTCAACTGGCAGCCAGGAGAAAACGGGAACATCCTGGTAAAGCCATCCTCTACGGATCTCAGCAAGGCAGAGTCACCGGAATGGATCTACGACGTAGCCTCGTCCACATTCTATATTTATTGGAGTGCCAGAAGTAACGACAGGAACAACATCTACCTTTCCACCACGAAGGACTGGAAACGATTCGTTTCCCCACGTATCTTCTATTCCACCAACTATTCCGTTTACGACATGCATATCGAGAAAACGGGTGACATCTACACCGGCATCTTCTACAACTCGGACCGGAATCTCTGCCAGACACAAGCCAATGCCCTGAAAACATCAGGGATGAGCTTCTCGGAACCACAGCGCATCTTCAGTTCGCAGATACCACGGAGTCGCGCTCCGCAGACCTTCCCTGCTCTCGATGATACAGGCTGGTTCCTACTCTATAACTCTACAGAGAGAAACAGACAGGCCATGAGTCGTAGCGGCAATGCCAGCGAATGTAAATGGTATCCTTGTAACGAATACGAACTCTCGCTGCCGGAAGAAGCTCAGGAAGGTTCTGTTCTGGTAATCACAACAAGCGAACTCAAGAACCTGCTGGATAGTTTCTTCTATGAAGAATGCGATGTGCTGCCAACTGCAGAAAAAGAACCCCAGACATGGAAATACCAGACTGCTTCGAGCACCTCAACTGGTACCGCATGGACCAGAAAAGACTACCGGGAAACCTCGTGGAAAGAAGGTTTGTCAGGCTTTGGTAACAACAATCCTCCTGGCAGCCACGTGAACACGACATGGAACAGTTCCGTCATACGCCTACGCTACCACTTGGACCTTACCGGATTCACACCCGAGCAAATGAATGCCCTGACTGGTAGAATTCATCACGACGAAGACGTAACTGTCTATCTCAATGGCGTAGTGGCATTCCAGGAGAGCGGCTATCTGACCGCCTACAAGAACATATCCCTCAATCAGGAGGCATTGGATGCTCTGACTCCCGACGACACCAACGTTATTGCCATAGAGTGTACGAACAAAGGCGGAGGACAGTATATCGACTTCGGCCTCTCAGGCATACGACCCATCCCGACCGGAATCAATGAAGTGAAAAGTGAAAAATTAAAAGTGATGAATGAATCCGGCAATAAGGGAACCTACAATTTACTGGGGCAAATGGTAAGCAGTAAAACGTCAGATGGTAAATTAAGGAAGGGAATTAATATCGTCAACGGGAAGAAAATCCTGTATTAAAGGAGGGCAACAGACGTGCCACATCCATCATGCCGGGGACGACAATGTCAGCTCCGGCATTTTTCAGTATGCTATCCTCTAATGGACCTGTATTGGCGGCAATGGTGAAGATGCCAGCTCCCTTAGCAGACTCTACGCCAAGCGGTGCGTTCTCCACCACGATAGCTTCCTCTGCTTTGATTCCGGCTTTCTGCAAACCCATCAGATAGGGCTCTGGGTCTGGCTTGCCACGCTTGACATCGAAGCCTGTCACCATCAGTTCTTGGCGGAAGAAACCCGGATAATGTTCCTCCAGGCGTTCGAGGAGCGAAGCTTGAGCGCTGCCTGTCACGAGGACAATCTTGCAACCGAGCTCTTTTGCAGCAGTCAGCGCCTCAAATGCTCCGGACATAGGTTTAGGTTCGGGAAGGGTATTGAACACCTCACTCTTTGCGGCATAGATGCGTTCGATTTCCTCTTCCGTTGCATCGCGTCCCCAATAGCGTTGTGCCAGGATATTGATGGTGCCGCTGCCTGTCCGTCCTTCGTGGAGATAGGCTTCGTAGGCCGTCATCTCCAGCCCGAACTGCGTCATCGCATGCGACCAGGCATAAGCATGATTGGGCATACTGTCGAACAGCACACCATCCATATCGAAAAGAACTGCTTTTGGCATTCTTTGAGGATTAGGGATTAAGGATTAAAGATTAAAGCTGATACTTAATGTCTCTTGATTACAGACAACAAATCCTTAATCTTTAATCCTTAATCTTTATTCTGATTAATCAGCCAGACGTTTGCGAATTGCAACCGTCTCGGCTTCATAACCGGGCTTGCCGAGCAAAGCGAACATGTTCTTCTTGTAAGCCTCTACGCCGGGCTGGTTGAAGGGATTGACGCCGAGGATGAGACCGCTCACGCCGCAAGCCTTCTCGAAGAAGTAGATGAGCTGACCGATGTTGTACTCATCGAGGCGAGGTACGCTGATGCGCATGTTGGGTACACCACCATCCACATGAGCCAGCTGGGTGCCGAGCTCTGCCATCTTGTTCACCTCGTCCACACGCTTGCCAGCCAGGAAGTTCAGGCCGTCCAGGTTCTCCTCGTCGCTGGGGAAGAGCAGCTTGTGCTCGGTCTCCTCTACGCTGACAACGGTCTCGAAGATGGAGCGCTCACCTTCCTGAATCCACTGCCCCATGCTGTGCAGGTCGGTGCTGAAATCGACGGCTGCGGTGAAGATACCCTTCAGGTCCTTGCCTTCGCTCTCGCCGTAGAGCTGCTTCCACCACTCGTTCATATAATGGAGCTTTGGCTGGAAGTTCACAAGAATCTCGATCTTCTTGCCCTGAGCATAAAGAGCATTGCGAACGGCAGCATATTGCAGGCAGATGTTCTTTTCAAAAGGCACATCGGCACCAACGGCAGCCTCCATATCAGCAGCACCCTTCACGAGTTTTGCGATGTCGAAACCAGCAACTGCGATGGGCAGCAGACCAACTGGAGTGAGCACGCTGAAGCGACCGCCCACGTTGTCGGGAATGACGAAGGAAGCATAGCCCTCCTTGTCGGCACAAACGCGGGCTGCACCCTTCTTGGCATCGGTGATGGCAACGATGACTTTGCGGGCCATCTCCTTGCCGCGCTGCTGCTCACACTGCTTCTTCAGCAGACGGAAAGCCAGTGCTGTCTCGGTCGTCGTGCCGCTCTTGGAGATGTTGATGACACCGAAGCGACGGTCCTTCAGATACTCCGTGAGTTCGTAGAGATAGTCCTCGCCGATGTTATTACCAGCAAAAAGAATGGTTGGATTTTCGCCCTTGTTGGTGAGCCACTGGAAACTGTTGCCGAGGGCTTCGATGACGGCACGGGCACCAAGATAGGAGCCGCCGATACCAGCCACAACCACTGTGTCGCAGTTCTCGCGAAGTGTCTGAACTGTGCCCTGAAGGCGCGTCATGAACTCAGCCGTGATACTGCTGGGCAAGTGGAGCCAGCCAAGGAAATCGTTACCTGCACATGTTCCAGCCTCGAGAGCCTTCTGTGCCTCTTCTGCCTTCGGAGCGAAGGCTGCAATCTGCTCCGCACTCAGCAGAGCCTTAGAATAATCAAGTTTAAGCATCTTAGTTATTTACTATTTAACATTTAGCGGTTTAGTCGTTTGGGGAAGTAACCGATGGCTTTTGGTAATCATGCCTAAACGACCAGACGACCAATCTCCCAAACGACTAATTCGGCTGCAAAGGTACGACAAAAAAACGGACTGACCTAATGGAGGGCACTGAAAAAGTCGCATCAGCTTCTTTTTAACGATTATTTAGACATAAATAACATGCCCTTATTTGCAGAAAAAGCGGTGGTTGGATAACAAAAGAGGAGAAAAGCGGAAAAATCGTTGCAAATCAGGGGATTTGAGAAATGTCTGAAGATGGACAAAAGCAGATGACTACATCTGAAATACAGGATGAAGGAGAACTTTAGGTCTCTAATTCGTAACCAAATCCTGAGATTGTGAAAATCGCGGCAAATAGGTTACTTTCGGACATGGAAACCGTTGAAATTCAACAAGTTTGAGAAATCGAACTCACTTAGGTACGAGTTGCCGAAATTTGAATAGATTTGCGTAGAAATTGGATGCTCGACATTGACTAATTTTGCAGACTGAAAGTTTAACGTAAAATTAGTGTAAAAATGAAGAGTACGTACAGCGTGATTTTCTACCTCAAGAGGGAGAAGTTGAAGAAGGATGGGACCTATCCAGTGATGGGTCGCATCACAGTGGATGGAACACAGTGCCAGTTCAGCTGCAAGGTGGACTGCAATCCTGACCTTTGGGAAACAAAGGGAGGCCGTGCCATCGGCAAGAGCGTCATGGCCCGTAATGTCAACATGGAACTTGACAAGATCAAGGCCCGTAT
>JAFZPZ010000001.1 GCA_017552435.1 Bacteroidaceae bacterium | reverse complement strand
TTTGTTGTTGTGACAGCATAAATAGATTCCTTTATGCTGTAAAGGTACAAAAAAATCTGCACATAGCCAAACTTTTAAGTGACTATGTGCAGAACTAATTTGTTAAAAAGAGCCTAACGGGACTTTTTCAGTGCCCTCCAGAATTTGCTCCCCTTTCTTGTGATTTCTTATTGTTGTCATTCGCAATAAATGCCAATCTTGGCGTGCAAGGGACGATGGTCTGAAGCCTGTTCCTCCCCTACCCATGTCCTGTAGTAGGAAAGAGTGGCTATAGGAGAAACTGTCGGATAGAACATTGCGACGTGATCGATGCAGATGTTTGGCGCATCGGCGGGGAAAGTCTTATCATAGGACGGATTCATGAAGAGGAAATACTTCTGCATCTCTATATAGAAAGGTGAACCCGGCTCATCGTTCAGGTCGCCCATGATCAGGAAAGGCTTTTGCCATTTGCGGGCCTCTTTCACAATAAGGGGGACACTTGCTATGCGGTCTTCCTCCGTAAGGCTGAGATGTGTGCAAGCCACGACATAATGCTTGAACTCGGCTACCAATAGCATCCGAGGCTCCTCTCTGCCAGGCAGGGAAATACGATGCACACTGATGGGCTGTTTCTTGCTGAGGATACCGATGCCGTATTTACCTCCCTGGAAATTAATTGCGGGGGCATAGGTGCTAAACATTTTAGCCTTACGGCCTATTTCCTCCAAGCCATAGACACCTCCGTTGCGGCGCGTCACACTATCCACCTCCTGGATGGCTGCCACTTCGGCATGAGCCTTCTTCAAGATGCGGGCGATTCGGTTGTGGTCGATTACGCCATCCAAGCCTTCACCGTGCTGTATATTATAAGATGTAAGGTGCAAGGTACGCACCTTCTTGCCCTGTACAGGCGAAACAAAAACTGCCGCCATGAGAATGGCAAGCAGTAAACAAATTGTTCTTTTCATCGGATTTCGACTTCTTCCTTCATGTCGATTTCCTGACCATTGGCATCATAGAATTCATACTGAAGGAAGGCTAGTTTTTGACTGGGAATAACCTTCACACCCAAACCATACTTAAACTGCCATTTTCGACACAGGCTTATGATGCCCTGATTCAGATAAGCGGCAACGTACGGATGCACATGAAGGGTGAAACGCTTCACACCAAGTTTGTGGTAGAGGAACTTGATTTTGCCCTCCAAGACTTTGTGGAAAAGGAAACTGCTCTTGATCTGGCCTGTCCCCTGACAAGTAGGACAAGCCTCCTCGACAGCCACATCCATAACGGGACGAACACGCTGGCGAGTGATTTGCATAAGACAGAACTTGCTGAGCGGCAGGATGTTGTGACGAGCCCGGTCGCGCTTCATCAACTCGCACATGTGCTCGTAGAGCTGTTGGCGGTCCTCGGCCAGTTTCATATCGATGAAGTCAACGACGATGATGCCGCCCATATCGCGCAGCCGGAGCTGGCGGGCCAGTTCTTCTGCTGCACCCAGATTGACCTCCAGGGCGTTGGCTTCCTGACTGTCCTTGTTCCGAGTACGGTTTCCGCTATTGACATCAACCACGTGCAACGCCTCGGTATGCTCGATGATGAGATATGCCCCGTGCTTGTAAGAGACAGTACGTCCGAAGCCGGATTTTATCTGGCGGGTAATGTCGAAGTTGTCAAAGATAGGCAGTTTGCCTTTGTAGAGTTTGACTACATCGACACGATCTGGGGCGATAAGGCTGACGTAGTCGTGCACTTCACGATATACGTCCTCGCTGTTGACGTAGATATTCTCGAAGCTCGGATTGAAGAGGTCGCGCAACATACCGACGGTACGGCTGGTCTCCTCATAGACAAGCGTCGGCAACTCCTTGGCCTGCTGTACCTTACGAAGTGTAGCTTCCCAACGCGCCACCAACACTTTCATCTCGGCATCCAGTTCGCTGGTTCGCTTACCTTCTGCCACAGTACGCACAATGATGCCGCAGTTCTTGGGCTTGATGCTCTCGATGACTTGCTTCAGGCGAGCGCGCTCGGCACTACTCTTAATCTTTGTGGAGACGGAAACCTTGTCGCCAAAAGGTGTAAAGACGAGGAAACGTCCGGGGAAGGAGAGATCACAAGTCAGGCGTGGGCCCTTGGTACTGATGGGTTCCTTGACAATCTGCACCAGCACTTCTTGCCCCTGTTGCAGGGTAGTCTGCACGCTACCGTCCTTGGGCAGATCCGGCAAAATAGAAGCCTTCTCGAAGGAATAAAGGTTCTTGCGGTCACTCTGCACCTGTTTCAAGAACTTAGCGTAGGAAGCGAACTGCAATCCGAGGTCGAGATAATGCAGGAAGGCATCACGCTCGTGCCCGACATTGACGAAGCAGGCATTGAGTCCGGGCATCAACTTGCGCACCTTTGCCAGGTATACGTTGCCCACGGAATAGGAGACACTCTGCTCCTCTTCCTGATACTCCGCCAATCGCTTGTCCTCGGTCAGCGCAATGGAGATTTTCTTCGGCTGTACGTCTATATATAGTTCGCTGGTAACGTCCATTTCTTCTGTTACAGAAAAAAGGTGACAGAGCTGAGTGCTGCCACCTTTTCGGTCTGAGCTCCGTGCATTAAAAGCGCGCCTTGGTGCTAAAGCATCCAAGAAGTTTTACTTGCTCTTATGTCTGTTCTTTCTCAGTCTCTTCTTACGCTTGTGCGTAGACATCTTGTGCCTCTTATGCTTCTTTCCGTTTGGCATAATTTTGGGTATTTATGGTTAGTAAAATATGTATATTTGCATCTTTTCGGACTGCAAAGGTACGGAAAAAAGTGAAAAGTGAAAAATTAATAGTGAAAAATTATCTGTTTTTCGTTGCGTTTTTTCGTTTCAAACAAAAAAAGCATTATTTTTGCAGCATGAATTCATCATTTACCCCACAATTAGAGCAATGGTATGAGGCCTATGGACGCGACCTGCCCTGGCGCCGCACTCGCGACCCCTACCTCATCATGCTCTCGGAGTATATTCTGCAACAGACACAGGTCGTCCAGGGGATGGACTACTACCATCGCTTTGCCGAACGGTTTCCTACAGCAGAAAGTCTGGCAGAGGCGAGTGAGGAGGAGGTGCTTCGCCTCTGGCAGGGATTGGGTTACTACAGCCGGGCCCGACACCTTCATGCTGCGGCGAAGCAAATTGCAGAAGCAGGCCATTTTCCGCGGGATTACGGCTTTGTCCGGGCTTTGCCTGGGGTTGGCGACTACACAGCGGCAGCTATCATGAGCTTTGCCTTCGATGAGCCATACGCCGTCCTCGATGGCAATGTGCAGCGTGTTCTTGCCCGTCACTTCGGCATCAGCGAACCGGTCGATTCCACACAGGGAAAGAAATTGTTGCGAGCCCTCGCCAATGAGATGCTCGACCGCCAGCATCCTGCCCTCTACAATCAGGCCATCATGGACTTCGGAGCCCTGCAATGCAAACCTTCGGCACCGGCATGTGAAACCTGTCCACTTGTAGAGACCTGTCAGGCGAAGCGGGACCATCTGGTGGACAAACTACCTGTCAAGGCTAAGCGAACTGCTGTCCGTGACCGCTACTTTACCTATATTTATACGCGTACAGCGGACGGACAGACGCTACTTCATCGTCGGGGCAGCGGCGACATCTGGCAAGGGCTCTTCGAATTCCCGCTGATAGAATCAGAAAAACCTCTTACGATGGCTGAAATAGAAGGACTTCTCCCCAGCGGAGAAGCTGGAGGGGAACTCCAGCTCATTGCTCAGAACGTCCTGCACCAGCTCACACACCAACGCCTGCATGCTGATTTCTACTGCCTCACCCTACCCAACACAAATAGCAAATGGACGGATAACAAATGGATAAATGAGTCCGACCTCGACCGCTATGCTCTTCCCCGTCTGCTCGAGAAGCTATTGGAGAAGCTGTAGAGGAATAGCTTTATTTTTCTCTCTAAAGTTTTGGCGATTCTGTATTTATTTGTAACTTTGCCACAGAATACCACAAAAAAGCTACTGCTATGAAAAGATTTTTCCTACTCTTAGCCGTTTTGGTGACTTTCCTCTCGTCTTTTGCCGACGAGACCACTCCTAAGCCAATCGAGTTGACCGCAGGCGAGCGTCAGCTGGTGGAAAATAACAACCGCTTTGCCTTCAACCTCTTCAGCAAAGCCCGTGGGGACGAGAGTTTGTTGCTCTCTCCTCTGAGCATCACCATCGACCTGGGAATGCTGAACAATGGAGCCGACGGCATTACCCGCGAGGAGATTGATGCCGTTCTAGGCAGTCAAGGCGTGGGTGGTGCCGATGCTATCAACGCGTTCTGCCGAAAGCTGCTCTCCGAAAGCGGCAACCTCGACAAGAAAACACGTGTAGCTATTGCCAATAACATCTACGTCAACTCTGCATCAGGTTGTGAGTTGTTGCCTACCTTTGTGGAAACAGCCAGCCAATATTACGATGCGACACCCGAGAGCCGCGACTTCGGCGACGGTGAGACCCGCAATGTCATCAACAAATGGGGCATCGACCACACCGAGGGGATGATTCCGGAAGCCATCAAGGAAGAAGAGTTCAACCCCGATGCCATGAGCTACCTGCTCAACGCCCTTTACTTCAAGGGCGAATGGACACATAAGTTCGATGCCAAGGCGACATATCGAAGTCTGTTCGACAATGAGAAGAAAGAGACGCAAATGATGCATCAGGAAAGCGATTTCGCCTATGCCGAGAATAAGGTCTATCAGTCCATCATCCTGCCATATGGCGATGGAGCCTACCAGATGACCGTCTTCCTGCCCCAGTGGAACAAGACCATCGACAATGTGATAAGTGAGCTCAGCAGCAAAGGACTGCAGCAGGAGGAATATGGCCCCTGCCATGTGAACCTCTACCTACCCAAGTTCGAAACCTCCACCGATATGCGGCTGGAAGACATTATGAAGTCCCTGGGTATGCCCAATGCCTTCGAGGGCGGCTACGGCTTCAACAAGTTCTGCAACGATAATGTCTTCATCGGCATGATGAAGCAGGCTGCCAAGATACGCCTCGACGAGGAAGGCTCCGAGGCATCGGCTGTGACCGTTATAGAGATTCGCAAGAACTATACAGGACCAAGTTATGCCAACTTTGTGGCCGACCGTCCTTTCCTCTATATGATTACCGAACAAAGTACCGGCGCCATCTTCTTCATCGGCCAGTATATGGGCGAACCGCTGAAGAATGTACGCAAGGACATCAGTTTGACAGAGGAAGAGAAGCAACTGGTGGAGAGTAACAACGACTTCGCCCTCAACCTCTTCCGAAAGGCTCGCGGCACGGAGAGCAACATCATGTCACCGCTTAGCATCACCTTTGCCCTGGGCATGATGAACAATGGAGCTGCAGGACAGACGCAGCAGGAAATCAACAACGTGCTGGGCTTCGGTGATGCCGGGGCCGACGCAATCAACGCGTTCTGCCGCAAGCTGCTCACCGAAGCTCCGACACTCGACGAGACGACTTCTGCCGAGATTGCCAACACCATCTTCGTGAACAGCGGCAAGGACTACCATCTACAGCAAGGCTTCATCGACAAAGCCAACGCTTTCTACGATGCAGAGCCGCAGGCACTCAACTTCTACGAGAAGAAACAAACGATGGATATCATCAACGGCTGGGCAAACGACCACACGCACGGCATGATTCCCACCCTGTTCGACGACAAGGACACATTCAATGCAGATGCCGTCAGCTATCTGCTCAACGCCCTCTACTTCAAGGGAGCGTGGACAAACAAATTTGACAAGAACGACACAAAGGATGAGTCCTTCAATGGTGGACAGACAGTACCAATGATGCAACAATGGGAACACATTGCCTATACAGAGAACGACCTCTACCAAGCCGTCCGCCTGCCCTACGGCAACGAAGCCTACCACATGACTGTCTTCCTGCCTCGCGAAGGTAAGACCATCGATGATGTCCTCAGCCAAATGAGCGGCCTGAACATAGAGTTCCCATTGGGGACTGAGAATGTGGATCTGAAGTTGCCACGCATACAGACCGGCACGTCACTTCCGCTTGTAGATATCATGAAGGAACTGGGAATGAAGCAAGCCTTCGATGAAATAAAAGCAGAGTTCCCATATTTCGGCAATCGCCTTATTTATATCAGCAACATGTTCCAGAAGGCCGCCATCGACCTTGACGAAGAAGGCACAGAAGCGGCAGCTGTTACCGTGATTGAAGTTGATGATGCGATAAGTATTCCTCGCTATGTCACCTTCCATGCCAACCGTCCGTTCTTCTACACCATCAGCGAACAGAGCACGGGCGTCATCTTCTTCATCGGGCAGTACATGGGGCCAGGTTTGGCTTCGAGCATAAACATCACCCCATCCCTCTCCAAAGGCAAGGGAGCCATATACAATCTCGCTGGTCAGCGCCTCAACAAACCACAGCACGGTTTGAACATTATCGGCGGCAAGAAGGTTATGATTAAGTAAGTGAAAAAATCCCCCTATACAAATACTTTTTGTACGGGGATGTCGTGTATTTCTGTGGGGAGAGAATCCTGAAGCTGGAAGGGGAAACAAATCCCTTGCAACCTTGTTGAGACAGAGAGTTTTGGCAAGAGGCGGTCGTAATACCCGCGGCCTCTACCCAGACGATGCCCTGCCCTATCGAACGCCATTCCCGGAACGATGGCAAGCTGGATGTCAGGATAATCCGCAGGAACAAAAAGCGGTCCCGTCGGTTCCATGATGCCGAAAGCTCCCGGCACGAGAGATTCCTCGCCCTCATAGAGATGCAGCTCCAATTCTTCTCCTCGGCAAACAGGCAGGAGTACACGTTTGCCGTTCCTGTAGGCTTCCTGAATCAAAGGCCGAACATCCACTTCGTCAGGCAAAGGGTAATACAAAAGCAGGGTGTCCGCCTCCTGCCACCAGGCAGAAGTGGACACCTTGCTGCAAATCCTTTCAGACATCGCCGCCAATTGACGGGCGGTGTATTGTTTCTTCTGCGCCCGAACCTGCCCGCGCAGTTCTTGTTTGGTCATTTCTTGGCTTTTGCCTTTTCTTTTGCTTTGTCGTATTTCTCCCACAGTTTCTTCTTCGCGGCTAGGTCCTTCTGTGCTTGGGTGCTGGCCTCTGCTGCTGCTTCGGCAGCGGCTTCATCCTCGGGGCTTGCCCACGCGAACTGGAAGCCCTTCTGCACGTTCCAATAACCACGAGTGAAGTCGGGAAAGGCTACAGAACAGCAGTTGTTGTCCATGCTGAGTGCGCCGAGTTCGGCCAGAGAGCACCATTCTGCCAAGTCATAGACGTCCATATCGAGGGGCAGACCGTTCTGCAGGCAATAGACGAGGCGGGCATCCATGAAGAAGTCCATGCCGCCGTGACCGCCGACCTTCTTTGCCATCTCGCCATACTTCTTGATAATGGGATGCTGGTACTTGGCCATGAGGGCATCATGCTCAGCTTTGGGCAGGAAGCCGTGACTGCTGAGGTCATCCACCTTGGGTGCCACACCGCTGGCAGTAAGCTGACTCTTGTCGAGGGCAAAATGCTGCTCGGGATACTTGGTGGCATAGCCTTTGGTACCGGTGAGCTTGAACAGACGGTTGTAGGGCTGTGGGTTCATGACGTTGTGCTGAATCTCGACAACCTTTCCTTGCTCGGTGCGCATGAGGGTTGTCGTCTGGTCACCGTTGCGGAAGTTCTCGCAGGGTTTGCCGGTCTTCTTCTCCACCCATTCCTTGCCGTGAGCGCTCTTGGTGTCCATAGCCACGAGGGTTTTGAAGCGGTCACCGCGATGAATGTTCATAGCGAGGGCTACGGGACCGAGGCCGTGAGTAGCATAGACGTCGCCACGGTTGTCGCGGTTGTACTTCATGCGCCATCCCAGCTGTGCCTGTTCTGGATCAGCGGGGTTCTTCCAGTAGTAGTCCCAGAAATCGTCGAGATTGTGGATGTAGGCACCTTCACCGCGAAGCACCTCGCCGAAAACGCCGTTCTGAGCCATATTGAGGGCATTAAGCTCATACCAGTCGTAGCAGCAGTTCTCCAGAATCATACAATGGAGACGCGTCTTCTCACTGAGGTTGATGAGCTCCCAGCACTGCTCCAGATTCATGGCGCTAGGCACCTCGATGGCGGTATGCTTGCCGTTCTCAAGGGCACACTTGGCAACGGGGAAGTGGTGATCCCAGTCGGTAGCTACATAGACAAGGTCAACGTCTGGGCGCTTGCAAACCTCCTCATAGCCTTTCTCTCCACTATAGATTTCTGCTGGCGGGAGGCCGGCTTCACGAAGATACTTCTGGCAAGCCTCAGCGCGCTTCTCTTCGTAGTCGCAAAGGGCCACAATCTGCGTACCAGGAATGTGTGTAAATCGAGCCACAGCTCCAGGTCCACGCATACCCAGACCTACGAAGGCCACACGAACGGTAGCCATCTTGGGAGCAGTCAAACCCAAGACATTCTGCTGGCCGGCAGGACGGGTAGGTGATTCTACAATAAGGGTTCCTTTGTCCCAATGTGTCTTAATACTGGGACTGAGGCTCTGTGCCAAAGAAGTCACACAGAAAACGGATACCGCAATAAAAGCGGTCGAGATGTGTTTGAGTTTCATTATCGTTCCATTTAGTTTTTCGCGTTACAAAGATAGTAAAAGTTTCCTAAACAAATACGCTTTTCTCGTAAAAGAAGTGAATTTTGGCAACTTTTTCCCCATATATGCCAACATTTTACATAATATAATGTACCTTTGCGGTGTAAAAACGCCGCGAGACGACATAATTAGAGGCTAAGAATGAAGAAAGGGCAACTGCTTGGTAAGACGCTCGATGAACTAAAGGCTGTTGCAGCCGAAGTCGGACTCCCGACCTATGCCGCAAAGCAGATTGCTGAGTGGGTCTATGGCAAGCGGGTGCGAAGCATCGAAGAGATGACAAATCTCTCGCTGAGTGGCCGCAAAGCCCTTGCCGAACGCTACACCATCGGCTGTGTACCGCCCTGCGACATGCAACAGAGCAACGACGGGACTGCAAAATACCTCTTCCCAACAGAGAGCGGGCAAAAGGTGGAATGCGTCTTTATCCCTGATGGCGACCGCGCTACGCTCTGCGTCAGCTCTCAAGCCGGATGCCGCATGGGTTGTCGTTTCTGCATGACTGGCAGGCAAGGTTTCGGTGGGAACCTCTCTGTGACAGACATCCTGAATCAGATTTATTCTGTGCCGGGAAGCGAACAGCTGACGAACATCGTCTTCATGGGGCAAGGCGAACCCTTGGACAACCTCGATGCCGTGTTGCAAGCCACACGGTTGCTCACGGCTCCCGAGGGCTGGGCTTGGAGTCCAAAACGCATCACCGTCTCTACTGTCGGCATGCGGAAAGGTGTGGAACGCTTCCTCAAAGAAAGCGACTGCCACCTGGCCATCAGCCTGCACAACCCCTTCCCCGAGGAGCGTCTCCAGATGATGCCAGCAGAAAAAGCATACAGCATCCGCGAGTTGTTGGCCTTACTTAGCGAACAGGACTGGAGCCACCAACGCCGACTCAGCTTCGAGTATATTGTCTTCGACGGTCTCAACGACTCGGAGCGACACGCTCGCGAACTGGTACGACTACTCTCGCCGATAGAATGCCGCGTCAATCTGATCCGCTTCCATCAAATTCCCGATACGCCCTATCGGGGAGCATCCGAAGAAAAGATGGTCTGGCTACGTGACTACCTGACAAGGCACGGAGTAACAACCACCATCCGAGCCAGCCGAGGACAAGACATCTTCGCCGCATGTGGGCTATTGCATGCAAAAATGAAAGAATGAAAAAACTGAATGATATGAGACACTACATTTATTCATTGACGGCACTTTGCTGCATGATCCTTCTGGTTAGTTGCACGAAGGAACAGATCTTCCCGCAGGCAAGCGGACGCCCCTACGAAGTACTTGTCGTACTCGACAACCAGACATGGAACGCCCCAGCCGGTCGCGCGCTCTTCGACATTCTGGACACAGACGTGCCCTGTCTGCCGCAAAGCGAACGCTCGTTCCATATAACACAGATTGAGCCGAAAGACCTAAATGCAAACTTCAGCATATTCCGCAACATTATACAGGTCAACATCGACAAGACACAGTACTCCCGTACCGGCATGCGCTTCATGCGCAACAAGTTCGCTATGGATCAGATTGTGCTCACCATCAACAGTCCCAGCCTGGAGGACTTCCGGCAGTTCTGCATCGACCATAAACAGGAGGTCATCGACTTCCTGACGCGTTCCGAGATGAATCGTCTCATCAAGGAGTTGGAGAAGAAATACTCAAAGGTCACATACGATCTAGCTTGGCAAATGTTCGCCTGTCGTTTCCACGCTCCAAAAGAACTCACAAGCTACAAGAAAGGCGAACAGTTCTTCTGGACGAGCAACAACACGGCAAGCGGCTTGGAGAACATCTGCATGTACAGCTATCCTTACGAAGGGCCCGAGACATTCAACAAGGAATACATGATTGCCAAACGCGATTCCGTCATGAAGGTTAACCTGCCCGGAGAAAAGCCCGGCATGTACATGAAGACCGACTCGCTCTGCACTATAATCAAGCCAATCGTTGTACACGACCGCTATGCGATGGAGATTCGCGGTCTCTGGTACATGGAGCACGACTGCATGGGCGGTCCCTTCGTCAGCCACTCCCGCGTGGATACAGAGACGAACAGCGTTATCGTGGTCGAGGGCTTCGTATATGCTCCGGAGAAGATGAAGCGTGGTCTCATCCGCCGGCTCGAAGGTTCGCTCTATACCCTGCAGCTCCCAGAAGAGCAGTATTCCCTCATCGACACAGGACTGGAGGAAGAAGCTTCATCTTCCAAAGGGGGAAAGAAATAAATGGCAAATGGTTAAATGGTAAATGTATCAATGGAAAAACTCAAGATAGCTATTACTGGAATTGGTACCGACACAAGCGGCAACCTGTTCCGCAGCATCTGCGAATACCCTGTGATGTCCGAGCTCTGCACTCCAATCGTCTATGATAGTGCAGAACAGGAAACAGCCCTACGCAACCTCGACGAAGGGAAGGTAGATGCTCTGGTACTTACTGTCGAGCCTACGAAGAAGCCTGCCGAGGCCATAGAAATTATCGTTACCGGGAAGACAAACTTTATGCCAGTGTCAAAGGAACCGACTGCCGAAGATGTTGTCAAGTTCCGAGATATCCTGGAACGGGATTTCGACCTCCGCTCTCCCCGCATCGCCATCGTCCAGGAAAGCCCAATGCAAGACCTGAACTTCGCCAGCCAAGTCACAGCCGAGCAGGGTATCAACACCTATGGCCCCTACACGACAGAGCAAATCCTGACAGAGGACGCCGTATGTCACTTCGACGGCATCATCGTCAAGAACGGCGAGCATCTGATGCAACGTCTCATAACCGATCCTTCGCAGGAAGCCCCCGTTCGCTATTTCGCAAGCATGAAGTCTGTCATCACAGCGGTCTATCGTCCTGTACACATAGATGAAGCAGGAGATGGAGTAGCAGATGTCTCCGAGCTGACTCACCCCATCTATACGGCAATTGACATAATCCGCAACCGGGCTTTCTTCGACGAGGCCAGGCAGAACATTCTGCCCAAGCTCTTCCACGACAAGCGTGAAGAACGCAAACAAAACGGGGCACCACAGGCAAGTACCAATAACGACAACACAGAACAAGCTTATGAGTAACATTTCCGATATGCAGACCCTGATGAACCGCTATGGAATAGTGGGACGCAACGAAGCACTTCGCGAAGCCCTCGCCACAGCTGTTCTGGTCGCCCCTACCGACCTCTCTGTCCTCATACAGGGCGAAAGCGGTGTGGGTAAGGAAGTCATACCTCGCATCATCCACGACCACAGCAAACGTCGCGGCAAGACATACATCGCCATCAACTGCGGTTCCATTCCCGAAGGTACTATCGACAGCGAACTCTTCGGACACGAGAAGGGCGCCTTCACCAGCGCCATCGGCGAGCATGAGGGCTACTTCGGTGCTGCTGACGGCGGGACACTCTTCCTCGACGAAGTGGGCGAACTGCCTCTGAGCACTCAGGCCAGGCTGTTGCGCGTATTAGAGACAGGCGAATACCTGAGAGTGGGCAGCAGTACACCGCGCAAGACAGATGTCCGTATTGTCGCTGCCACCAATGTGGATATCCCCAACGCCATCAAACAGGGACTTTTCCGCGAAGACCTCTATTACCGCCTCTGCACCATCAACATCAAGGTACCGCCCCTCCGCAAGCGCCAGGGTGATGCCGTACTTCTCTTCAAGAAGTTCGCGATGGACACAGCCGAGCGCTACAGAATTCCAGAACCCATCCGTCTCACACCCGAAGCAGAAGCTGTTGTCAACTCCTATAAGTGGCCGGGCAACATACGCCAGCTACGCAATATCACGGAGCAACTCAGCATACTCTCCGAAAGCCGGAACATCACGCCGGAGATTCTTGCCAAACACGGCATCACGCCGAATTCCGATACCGACACAAGCATCGCCACAATTGCGGGAAACGGCAGTTCCGGCACTCAGCATGACTACGAACAGGAAATCAAGATTCTGGCACATGCAGTCTTCGAGCTTCGCTCTGAGGTGCAGGAACTGAAGGAAAAGATACAGGGAAGCGACAATTGGCACGAGACGCCTGCCGACACCACGATGCCCGTTCCCATCTCTCCGCAGAAAAGCACAGCATCTCAGGCGCACTCCTTTCACACACTGCCCGGCAATCGGCACAGCCAGCCGCTTGATATGGACATCCCCACCGCCGAGGAGATAGTCGACGACGATACACTCAACATCGGCGATATGGAGAAACGCAACATCCTGCTCGCTCTCCAACGCAATCACTATAAGCGCAAACTCGCCGCCGAAGAGCTCGGCATCAGCGAACGAACGCTCTACCGTAAAATAAAAGCCTATGGAATCGATGAATAGAAGATGTCTGGTCCTGTCGCTCCTGCTCGTACTGCTCGTATCGGCATGCACCGTCAGCTATCGCTTCAACGGCGCCAGCATCGACTATATGACAACGAAAACCATCCAGATAGACAACTTCCCAATCCGCAGTGCATACGTTTGGGCTCCCATGCAGAGCATCTTCCAGAATAGGATTACGGAAATTTATACCAACCAGACAAAACTTCGCCAGGTAAAGAAGAACGGCGATCTGCAACTCGCGGGCGAAATCGTCGCATTCGACCAGTTCAACAAGGGCATCTCCAGCGACGGTTACAGCAGTATGGTACAGCTCAAGATGACCGTCAATGTTCGCTTCGTTAACAACAAGAAACATACCGACGACTTCGAGCGACAGTTCTCAGCTACAGCCGAATATGATGCTTCCCAACAGCTCACTGCGGTTCAGGAGGAACTCGTCACACAGATGGTGAGGGACATCACCGACCAAATCTTCAACGCCACTGTGGCCAACTGGTAAGACATATCAATACACACCGATTAGAGCTATGCGACGACATATCATAGACTACATCCGACGCCCCGACATAATCGACGACGATGCCATAAATCAGCTGCAGACTCTCACGCAGGAATATCCCTATTTCCATGTTGCACGAATCCTGCTGCTGGAGGCTCTCTACAAGAAGCATGCACCTGCCTATGATGAGACATTGCGGCGCACAGCTGTTCTTGTGCCAAACAGGGAAGCCATCTTCCGCCTCACCGAAGAGCCCCACTACACGCATGCCGAAGAACGCAAACGCTATGACGAGGCAGCAGATTCTTCCGATTCCAGAACCGTTAGCCTTATCGACAATTTCCTCGACACCCAGGCCCCAACCACACCTGTCAGCCATCCCATCGACGCTGCACAGGACTACATTGGTTATCTCCTGCAACGAGAGAGCCAGCAGGGACAGCATAGGCAGGAAGCTTTGCCTTTGAATGGAGGAGGCGTCGTCGAGGACTTCCTGGAGAATGAACCTGGCAGAATCGTTCTCGACAATAGTGACGAAAGCGAGCAAGAAGAGAGCCAAACAAACGAAAGCAAAAAGACGGAAAAAGCCAAAGATAATGAAATTCTGACTGAAATAATGGCCGGAATTTACATCAAACAAGGCAAATATGAGAACGCAGTGAAAATTATCAGGCAACTTTCCTTGAAATATCCAAAAAAAAATCGTTACTTTGCAGACCAAATTCGATTCTTAGAGAAGCTAATAATAAATAACAAACACAAATAACACATGTACACATCTATCGTTATCCTGATCGTACTGGCCTCCATCCTCATGTGCCTCATCGTACTTATTCAGGAATCCAAGGGCGGCGGTCTGGCTGCCGACTACTCCAACAACAACCAGATTCTGGGCGCACCCAAGACGACAAACTTCATCGAGAAAGCTACTTGGGTACTCGCAGGCACAATGATTTTCCTCAGTGTCATCAGCGTAGCATGTCTGCCTGGCACAGGTAACAGCGACTCTGTTATCATGCAGCAGGCTGTAGAGCAGGCAGCTACCAACCCCGGTAATGTGCCCGCAATGGAACAGCCCGCAGCTACTGAGGCTCCTGCAGAAGCTCCTGCAGAGACTCCCGCTCAGTAAAAAAGGAAGAGTAAAAAAGAAATCATCCCCCCTTCCCGTCTCCTCCCCCTTGGGGAAGGCCGGAAGGGGGGCTTTCAATTTTCAATTGTCAATTGTCAATGGTCAATAGTCAATGCTTAATAGCTGACAGCGGTTCGACAAAAACGGACTGGATATATATAGCACCCGACGGGACGCAAGCGGAACTATATACCGATGGTATCAATCCCGCGCGCGACACGCGCGATATTATATATAATGTAATATATCATCAACTCCTGACGCAACTCCCGCAAATTCCAGAGTTGCAAACCGTTTATTTCTACGGGGCAGGATGCATTATGCCCTTCAGTCAGTCCGTTCGAAGCGTTTTCAAGGAGCTCTTCCCAAAATGTTCCATCGAGGTGGAGAGTGATCTGCTTGGAGCTGCACGCGCTCTCTGCGGAAACGAACCAGGCATAGCCTGTATCCTGGGTACAGGCTCCAACAGCTGCCTCTACGACGGCAAGGACATCATCATGCACACACCGCCATTGGGCTACATCCTGGGCGATGAGGGCAGCGGCTCTTTTCTGGGCAAGACGCTTCTGAATGGTCTCTTCAAGGGCTTGCTACCCGAAGAACTCAAACAGGCATTCTGCGAGAAATACGACCTGTCACAGCCCGGAATCATCGAGCGCGTCTATCGCCAGCCCTCTGCCAACACATTCCTTGCTTCGCTAGTACCTTTCATCGCAGAGCATCGTTCAAACCCTGACATCCACGATATGCTGATCGGTGCTTTCCACCAATTCATTGAACGCAATATTGCCATTTATGGGCACAAAGAGATGCCTATTCACTGTGTGGGAGGCATTGCATATCAGTTCTCCGAGGAACTTGGTGAAGCTATAGCCTCAAAAGGCATGCAAATCGGCCAAATTTTGCGACGTCCCATTGATGCAATTGTACAATATCATCTAAAAATGTGCTAATTTTAACACAATTTTGCAGAAAATACCAAAACATGTTAAAAAACATAATGCAAGGTCTTGCATAATGCATAAAAATGCCCTAACTTTGCATCCGTTATCCTGAAAACAATCTTTTTACCTTAAACGAAAGCTAATACCAAGTGGAAGAGAGTAGCTGTGAAGCCACTCTCTTTCATCTTTTATAAAGTTCCCCCTTAACCCCCCAAAGGGAAGGAGGAGAAATATGAACTTTAATTATGCTTCTAAACGAATGAATAGAGCTATGAAAATAGAGGTTTGCTGCGCCGATTTGCAGAGTGTCCGTGCTGCCGTAGAAGGCGGTGCACATCGCGTGGAGTTGTGTCAGGCGCTTGGTTTAGACGGTTTGACGCCGTCTGCAGGGATGATCGAATCCGCTGTTGAGATGGGCATTCCCGTCCAGGTACTCATCCGCCCCCGGGAAGGTAACTTCGTTTATGACAAAGACGAAGTGCTCTGTATGCAGCGCGACATACGCCAAGCCAGACAACTGGGTGCAAATGGCGTAGTGATTGGGGCTTTGAAGCCCGACGGCAGCATCGACGAAGAAACCGTCCGCTGTCTGGTAGGCGAAGCAGAGAACCTGAGCATCACCTTCCACCGTGCCTTCGATGTGTGTCGGGAGCCAGAAAAAGCATTGGAACAGATTATCTCGTTGGGCTGTCACCGTCTGCTCTCATCCGGCCAGGCGCCTACCGCAGAGCAAGGCATTCCCATGCTCAAGAGGTTGGTGGAGCAGTCCAACGGACGCATCATCATCATGCCCGGAGCAGGCGTCAACCCACAGAACGCGCATCGCATCCTCTCCGAGACCGGTGCCCGCGAGATACACGGTTCCCTGCGTAGTGGCGGCCATACCGACCCCAAGCTCGTCCGCGCCATCGTTGAAGTGAAGAATGAAGAATGAAGAGTGAAGTTCCGCGACTACAATCGCGCCGTGGTGCTAAAGCATCCGCGAATTTGCTGCCGCCCTGATAATTATGAACTATGAATTATCAATTGTCAATTATAAATTATAAATTATAAATCATGGAATCCCTAAGAGAACTTTTCCGCATAGGCATCGGGCCGTCCAGCAGCCACACGATGGGCCCCCAGGCAGCCTCTGTCCAATATCTTGAGCGCCATCCAGAAGCCACAGCCTTCGATGTCACGCTCTATGGCTCCCTCGCAGCAACCGGCCGTGGTCACATGACCGACGTCGCCATCCTCCGTGTCCTCGAACCCAAGGGCAGTGTCACCATCCACTGGGAACCCACCGTCTTCCTGCCCTATCACCCCAACGGAATGAAGTTTGCCGTGCGACAGCCGGATGGTTCGCTCTTCGACGAATGGACCGTCTATAGCGTTGGAGGCGGAGCACTTTCAGAGGGCAAAGAGCAGAAAACGCCGACCTCCGACGAAGCCACACTCTATCCTCTCACCACAATGAAGGCAATCAAGGCGTGGTGCCAGGATACAGGGCACGCTTTCTGGGAATATGTGGAGCAGTGCGAAGGACCGGAAATCTGGGATTACCTGCGCGAGGTTTGGCGTGTCATGCAGGAAGCTGTGGAACGCGGCATCGACCATGAGGGCGTCCTCCCAGGTCCGCTCGGCCTGCAGCGCAAGGCACCTATCTACTACACCAAGGCCAAGGGATACAAAGCCAACCTGCAGAGTTCCGGCCTCGTCTATGCTTACGCCCTTGCTGTCAGCGAAGAGAATGCCTCAGGCGGACTCATCGTCACAGCCCCCACCTGTGGTTCCAGCGGCGTGCTGCCAGCCGTCCTCTACCATCTGGGACACAACCATAACTTTTCCGAGGAGCGCATACTCCACGCCCTTGCCACAGCAGGACTTATCGGCAACCTAGTCAAGCAAAATGCCAGCATCTCCGGAGCCGATGTGGGCTGCCAGGGAGAAGTCGGCGTGGCCAGCGCGATGGCTTCTGCAGCTGCCTGTCAGCTCTTTGGCGGCAGTGTGGCACAGATTGAATACGCAGCCGAGATGGGGCTGGAGCACCACCTTGGCATGACCTGCGACCCAGTCTGCGGACTCGTACAGATTCCATGCATCGAGCGCAACGCCTTTGCAGCCGCACGCGCCCTCGACGCCAATTTCTATGCTTCCCTTTCTGACGGCCAGCACCGCGTCAGCTTCGACCGCGTCGTGCGTGTCATGAAGCAGACCGGCAAGGATCTTCCCTCCCTCTACAAGGAAACCTCCGAAGGCGGCCTGGCCAAGCTCAGCGAAGAGTAACCGCATACCTTTATTCAGACATAAACACAGGCGGCCACCGGAATTAATCCGATGACCGCCTGATTGGTTAATTATCAATTAAAAGGTTTACTTCAGTAATAATTTCCTACTTGTTCTTGCATGCTTTAGCAGCAAGGCGGCGTTATAGCGCCGGAACACGTCGGAGTGGCGGAGTTTTCGTGGTTATTACCACTCTTCATCACCAAAGAAGGTAGTTCCTTTGGCTTCAGGATTAAGGAGACCGTCTTCGTCCACACCACCATAGCCAATGTTTTTGCTGGTCACTCCACTAGTAGATAACAACTGTCTGCAATGCAATTGCAAAACAATTATTTCCGGGCTTATATAGATCTTTTTCATATTGTTTCTGTTTTCGTTAAGTTTTACATGTTACAAACGAGCATCATTTGAAGAATTTCTTTTTGCCACCAACGATATATACGCCTTTATGATTAGGCTTTGAAACTTTTCGGCCCATAATGTCATAAACATCGTCTCCTGTCTGTTGTTCACTTTCCAATCCTTCGATGTGAGTCTCTTCATCGTCAACGAAGACATACATCTTTACTGCGGAAGGTTCTGCCTCAGCTAGGTAATCATCAAAATCAAAATAAGCACGGAATGCTTTCATATGTTTTGTGTTTTCTGTGGCATAGTAAAATTTGTTTCCGTTAAGAAAAAGAGGAAAAGATGTTGCAGCATTATAGAAATCAAAGTCAGCCACATACGTACCAGTGAAATCACTAGGATGGTACACTTTAGGCTTTGTTCCTGTTGTATATCCAAATGACACCATTGGGGTTGCTTCAGGATTGACCGTCACGCCATCTACTGTGAACTCCGTAAAAGCAGGTGACGAAATCTTAATGATATATGGATGGTTGGCTTCTATTGCTGATACACTGGAAAAGTTAACGGTAATGCCTACAATGTTATCACCAGCATCTTTTGTTGTTGTATAGCCAGTGAAGTCTGCCAACTCCACATCATCGCCAAAAGCAGCCGTCACCTGTGCTGCTGTCATTGCAAAAGGCAAACAGATTGTGCTCCAGTTCCCAGCTGTAATGGTACGTTTCACTCGGACATCAACAGCTCCGCTGCTGGCCTCTGGTGCGGTAGTCGAATTCTCGTCCAGGATAACACGACTGTCTTCCGGTTCACCGATAGTCACCTTGAATGAAAAATCAGTGACATTGATGTCCGTGACACTTCCCCCGACTTTCTGCTGGAAGGTAGCCTTCGTGACGGGAACGGTTAATTCCGAACTGACCGCCAGACTTGCATCGGCAACTAAGGTCAATGTCAGTAGTGTTCCTGAAGTTCCCGTGATGGTGGAAGTTCCTGTTGACGGTTGGCCTGCCACACTTCCTTCGTTGGGGAAGAGAATGTTCAGTTTGTTTATACAGGCATCTTTCACATATACCGGGTCTCCTTCTCCATCCTTCTGTAAGGAGAGACCTTCGGGTAACCCCATCGACAAAGTGAATCCAACCTTGTCTGTCTCACTTGTAAAACTGTAACCAATGACCAGCGAGGCTGTCCCGCCCTGTGGTACGGTGACATTACTGATAACAAAGTTGTCAGCTAAAGCATGGTTCAAACTCAAGAACCACGCGAGTCCTAATAAAATGAAATTCTTTTTCATATTCTTATATTTCTTGGTAAATGTTTCTTACTGTGGGTCTAATGTATCTATATCGTCTAATATATCCATATAGGATTTGACAGCGTTGCTGTTGCCTACGCCGAAGTATAAATATAATGCCTCTATTGCATCAGCAGGCGTAATATTACCGTCGTCGTTCAGGTCAGCGGCCCTTGCGTTGAATCCGTTCTGTTCCACATTGAAATAATGGTAGAGAATCATGATGGCATCGGCTGGCGTAACATTCTTGTCGCCGTTCACGTCACCGAGAATATAGTCGAAAACATATAGAATTGTGCGAACATCGCTAAGCGGTGTATCCCGAGTGACACCGTCCTGCTTGCTCTGAATCAGGTTGTTTGTCAGTTGGATTCTATAGTTTTGATTTGCTACCGCATCATCAGGCACTTTCAAACTGAACGTGATGAATGTGCCGTCATTGCCAGAGATGGTTGCAGTTCCCGTTGAAGGTGTCAGGGCAAAATCGAAGGAACCATTATTCCAGTCTTGCATTGTCACAGACATCTTCTTTGCACGGTCACCTATCTCATAAATAACATCGCCGTCTGTGTCTTTAACAAGTGAGAAGCCTTCCGGAAGTCTCAGTTTAAAGGAACATCCAACAGGTGTAATGGCGTTCTTCAGTTTAACTTCCAAAGGCACAATATCACCCTTCTTCCCTTCCATCGGTTCAACATAGATGGCATTATCCATCTGCGAAATGTCTGTCATTGCGCCCATCTTTTCTACAATACCTCCCTTGAAAACATCCTCTGTCCAGCCTGCTGCGATATAGGCATCCCGTGTTCCTGCAGGAACAGTCAGCACACAATTGTTAGAGATATTGGAAAACGCATTTTCGCCAAACGCAAAAGGTTCTTCTATCTCTGATACTACGGAGGTCAGGCTGCAGCTATAGAAAGCATGGGCTCCTATGCTCGTCACACTGTTGGGAATTGTAATGGAGGTCAGGCTGCCACACCCATAGAAAGCACCCTCTCCTATGCTCGTCACGGTGTTGGGAATGGTGGTATTCTTACACCCAGCTATTAATGTGTTAGATTCTGTCTCAATTATCGCATTACAGTTATTTCGAGAATCGTACTTGGCATTCCCTTCTTCAACAACAATAGCTGTCAGGCCGTAACAATAGTTAAAAGCATCTTTCCCAATGGTCACTACACTTTTGGGAATTGTGACTGAGGTCAGGCCGCAATCAGAGAAAGCATGGGCTCCTATGCTCGTCACACTGTTGGGAATTGTAATGGAGGTCAGTCTGCCACACCCATAGAAAGCACCCTCTCCTATGCTCGTCACGTTATTACCAATCGTGACAGATATGATACAGCAATCCTGGAAAGCCCAATTGCCGATGCAAGCTACACCTTCACCAATAGTGACTGAGGTAAGGACGCCGCACTCAGAGAAAGCAGATTCTCCTATTGTTGTTACGTGGAACATTATAACTCTTTAGAAATCATATTGTTACCATATTTATAATGTCGATTAGGTAACGATTTAGAAACGAGCTGAATTACATATTCTGTCTCGTTATACACATTTCCAAAGAACGCCTGTTTGTGAGTGCAAAGTTAATCATTTATTCTGTTACCACCAAAGAAATCGGGTTTTTCTTAACGTTTTTATAGCATTTTGTTTCCCTTTGGATGGTGATTCCATGTATTTCAGTTACCAAGTCGATGTTTGGTAACGGTTTGTCTTTTCGCTTCCTCCACTTTCCTCACGGCTGACTGCTTCGTCGTTGGGCTGTCCTTTTTGTCATACCATACTCTGGGGACGAGCCTCAGAGAATGGCACGGCAATGGATTGGCGAGAAGATAGCACGCTAACTTCTCCTTTTGCCACTCCTTTACGGACGGCCTCAATGACGGCAGTCGGCTGTGAGGACGGGAGCAAGCAGACGTGAAAAGCATTCAGGCATACAACATTCTGTATTTCTCGCATCGTAGCAGGTACGACGGGGCAAATACAGAGAGTTGTCTGCAATTAAGCAATCCCCGCCATTAGTGCGTCGGAATGGTGCAAACATGGTTTGCCGGATCATCCCGATGCAACAATGTCTTTTGGTGATTGCCGTCCCTGCTTTTCTTTGTTCCTCTTTCACACCTTATTCCAAATACCACAGTCCTTTACGCGTACATTATATTACTATTGTTTTCTTATTCTCCTATCCATTTTTGCAATAGTATTGTACCTCCCCTTACGTTTGTTCCTTCAATCATGTAATTCTAAGTTCCTCCAGTTTCCTCATGGCCGACGGCTTCGTCGTTGGTGCTGTCCTTTTCTACCGTCTCATACTCTGGGGACAAGCCTCAGAGAATGACATGGCAGCGGATTGGCGAGAAGACAGCGAAGCGAATACCTGCCTGAAAGTCTTCGGGCAGACTCTCCCGCTTGGCTTACTTCTCCAATTGCCACTCCTAAAAGGGCATCACCAACGACGAAGCTGTCGGCTATGAGGTTTGGGAGGAACAAAAAGGAAAAGCATCCAGGCATACAACATTCTGTATTTCTCGCATCGTAGCAAGTACGACGGGGCAAATACAGAGAGTTGTCTGCTGAAGGGCAATCCCCACAAGAGTACGTCGGAAGTGCTGGGCAGATGACAAGCATTTGTCCGTCCCTTCCGATGTACACTTGCTTCATGGGCTTGCCGTCCCTGCTTTTCTCTGCTCATTGCCACACTATCAACTTCCTTTCTTGCAGTATGTTCTTTCTCATATTCATTCTTTAGCATCCAAAACTCTCGTTTTCTCAGGCGTTGCCATAAGGTGGGCAAGCCACTTGGTTGCAATCCTACCCGTGAACCTTCGCAGGTATTTCAGTACGCCCGTTAGATACGTTCCCGTGGCAAAGGTAAACCCGCAGATTGGAATGGAAAGTTTATACCACAAGGGGTTTCGGGAAAATCTCCACGCCCGCTGAAGGGGGTAGTATTTTGCCGAAAAAACTTGCCGTATCCAATCTGCAACCTTTGATGAAGCCACAGGAACGAAACAAACGGCGATAGAAATACGCAAAAAAAACGAAGGATTCACGGAGTACGGATTTGATTCAGTAGGAACTCACTTCACAGCTCCTGAATCCGCAAAAAAACAAAAGTTGAACATCAAAAGCAGTTTGGATATGCTAAAGTACGCCCTTCTCGACTATGTGCCACAGCGTTACCTCCGTCGTGCATCATTCGACACACTGGAGAACGACCGCTTCATCCTCGACTTCAAGTCAGGCAGACGCTATGCGACCGACAAGGCTTCACGGCTCATCGGCAAGGCTCTCTCACTGATGGACTTGAAGGACTCGGTGATAGTCTGCATCCCTGCCAGTTGCCAACGTACCTACACACGCAGGTTCCGCAAATTCTCAGCCGAGTTGTCTGCCATGTGTGGTGCAATAGACGGCTTCGAGCATATCCAGGTCATCGGAAAGCGAGAGAAAGTACACATTTGCGGAGACCACGCAGCCGAGGACAACGTGTGGATAGACGAAGATTTCTTCAAGGGCAAGCGCATCCTGCTCATTGACGACATCTGCACATCGGGCAGGACGTCAGACGCATTCAAGGAGCGTATGGAATCAGCAGGGGCACACGTCAGAATGGCTATGTTTCTCGCCAAGACCAAGAATTATCGTAGAACAAACAATTATAAATACAACTGATTATGAACACAGCAACAGTAAGACTGAGCATTAAGCAGTGGGCATCAGAAGACCGCCCCACCGAGAGATTACAGCGTTTAGGCGCAGAGTCACTGACCGACGGAGAACTCCTTGCCATCCTCATTGGCAGCGGAACGCAGCAGTACAGCGCAGTGGATATTGGCAACCAAGTGTTGGGCAAGTTCAACAACAACCTCAACACATTGGGCAAGGCACGTTTCGATGAAATCCTCGCCACCGAAGGAGTCGGTACACAGACCGCCTGCAAGATACTCGCAGCCGTAGAATTGGGCAGACGCAGACAGATGGCAACACCCGAACTGCACCCCGACATGAGCACCGCCACCCGTATCTATAACTACATGCTGCCCAAGATGCAAGACCTCGCAACGGAAGAGTTTCACATCCTGCTGATAAACCAGAACTTCCGCCTTATCAAGTCCGAGCGCATCAGCCAAGGAGGTATAACCGAAGTAAGCGCAGACATACGGATAATGATACGTGAGGCAGTCCTCAACAATGCGACCATCATGGCAGTCTGCCACAACCACCCCAGCGGCAGCACTCGTCCCAGCAGGATTGACGATACGCTGACGCAGAGCGTGAAACAGGCTTGTGAGGTCATGCGCATTCATTTCCTCGACCATGTTATCGTGACGGACGGCGCATATTACTCCTACCACGAGCAGGGCAAGTTATAATCAACAAGTGAACAGGGAAGTCGGACGGAAGAAAAATCCGCCCGCCTTCTTTCTTTCATGAGCACGCAAGGCGAGAAAGAAAGAAGCAAAGAAACCGCTGTTCCATTTTTTGTTGTTGCAAATACCATATTGTTTTTCATGTTCCTCCTGTTAACACACGGCTGACAGATTCGTAGATGGTACAGTCCTTTTTGTCATCTCATACTCAGGGGACGTGCTATCTCCCTATGAGCACAAATATTTAAGGACATATTTCTTATTACACTTAGGGTGGTTAAAAATTTAGTCTTAAGGCTTTTATTATAAGTTCAAAACCTTTTTCGAAACCACTGAAAAGTAAATTGGAAATGATATTTATAATAATAGTGTTTTTTAAATTCCTTCTATTAAAAAAAAACCAAAACTTTCGAGGATCTCCCTCTATACAAATATCACGTAATTGTTTTAAATTCTTTCGTAATTCCTTGTCACTAATTGTGTAATTTCCCGGTTTGTGCAGTTGAGAACTGCACAGATCGAAGTTATCCAATAATTTTGTGATTTCCTTTCTCCATTCATTGAATTCAAGTTCGATAAACAATTTGTTGAAATCATTTGCAATATATTTGTCCCCAACCTTGGATATAAGTTCTATAATATCTGAATAAAAAGCTATGTTATTTTCAAAATCCATCTTGAATAGTATATCAACTATTGGACTTTGTGGTATACCAAATCTTATTTTCTTTAATAACTTTTCTTGTGTGTTTTTTATATAATTAAGAACGTTGGTTTCATTAATATAACCTTTGCCAGCGTTTAAAAGAAGAAAATTATAGGCAGACAAAAGTGTCTCTTTTTCTAATGATATGGCAAGTAATGCCCTTCTAATTGAAGCAAGGAGTTTTTTGTCAGGATGATATCCCCAGGGCTGAATTATCCAAACATCACCATAATTTTTATAATAGTATTTTTCAATATGCTTTAATCTGATCCCTAATCTTTCAAATTCTGGATAAGAAATGAAACCATTATCGCCATCACTTATTGAATCATAATCAATAAACATTAGACATGGACTGCCTGAATATATTGTTTTAACGGGCGTTTTTTTTATACTTGTTGAGTCATCATAAAGTTTACATATATGATTACCTATTTCAAAAAGAGGTACCCTGATCTTCTTTCTTTTAGTATAACTTTTAACATTGACAAATATTTTTTTTAGCTCTTGATGGGCACGAAGAATTGAGTCATATTCTGGATTGGATAAAATACCAATTTCAAAACAGGATTTTAAATTTCCATCTGAACGAAATCTACGGAATTTACAAATCTTATCATATATCAGATGCTCTTCGTGATATGTTCTTCTTCCAATCCTGTATTTCTCTTGCTTCTTTTCCCTTATTAATGGTAAAGTCTCAAATTTTACAGCATTATGGGCTTCGCAAAAAAAATTTTCCGCAATATAGTATGGACATGTATCCGTCTTCCGTTCACGAACATGACCAAAATTTCTCAACCATGTATTGGCGCTTGGAGCTGGAAACACAGGTATATTCCTTCTAAATTCGTCATTCAGAAAAGGACGAAAATCTATAATTGGGTATTGAATATGAGCGAACAACATATAGCGTATTTATTTATTACGTATTATTATTAAAAATGTGGGAGAGACCAACGAGTCGTCTCTCCCATCCCAAGAATCATCTTGGACAATAGTATGAGACCCTCATACCGATGGCAAATATATTATTATTTATTGTAAAAAACAAACGAATCTGTTTTGCTTTTACAATAATTAACTTTATTTAGGTTTGTTGGTAACTACTCGTAACAACTCAGTACATATTCTATTTGTAAATACTGGCAAATATCTGTGTAAATAATTCGTAAACTTGGAATTGTAATTTAGCTGTATGACAACACGATACCGAAAGTTTCAAATGTTTAATCAATGTGTATTTTGCATATGCTAACTTAATAACCTAGGACTAGACTCCGTGTATGAGATGGCAGCAGATTGGCGAGAAGAAAGTCTGGCGAATACCTGCCTGAAAGTCTTCGGGCAAACTCTTCCGCTTGGCTCACGTCTCTATTTGCCACTTCTTTTCGGACTGCAATCAATGACGGCTGTCGGCTGTGATGACGGGAGCAAGATGATGTGCAAAGTATTCCAGCATATAACATTCTGTATTTCTCACTTCATACATGGTACGGAAGGGAGAGACACAGAGAGTTGCATGCAAATGGGCAATCCCCACAAGAGCACGTCAGAAGTGCCAGACAAATGATGAACATTTGTCCATCCCTCCCGATGCACACTTGCTTCCTAGGCTTGCCGTCCCTGCTTTTCTCTGTTCATAAGCACGTTGTTCCATCATATAGATATGTCCTTTCTGATACGCTTATCCCTATTCATTATTATACGTCAGTTTCAAGTTCTTTTTTTACAGTGACGAGACTATCGGCATCTCACAAAATCGGAAAGCCGAGGTCCAGCCCCATATATGTTTTCTTGTCGCGAATTGCCACTTTTTCCTGTCCCATCCCCGGTAGTTCCGTTTGGGCGGCAAAGTTATGGCCACCTGATTCCGGCTCTCCAAGTTCTGGGCGCAGGCGTTTCGCAAAAAATCTCCACACTCTTACCATGTAGTATTTTTCACGAAAAACTTGTATAGCCGACCTCGTGTCCTTGTGGGAGCCGCCGAAACGAAACGACAACGGCGACAGGACAGACGCAAAAAAAATGGCAAGTTCAGCGGTTCATACATATAGGTCAAAGGCAGGAAACTCACTTCCTCCGACTCGTGGAAACCACAATATCATACAAACCCAACCCAAGCGAAATATGAGACAAATGGCAATTTCAACAGCAATGCTAATGGCTCTGATGCCCCTCCGCATCGTGAACTGGCTCATGAGCCTTGTGTGGAACCTGACGGCAGCAGTCATTGAGACCGTCCTCTCCATCATCCTTACATGGGTGGCGATAATACTCACCATCCTCCTACTGGTAGGCACA
>JAFZPZ010000028.1 GCA_017552435.1 Bacteroidaceae bacterium | reverse complement strand
TGCATAAAGCCAAGACTGCTTAACCTTATAAATCTGCTTTACTTCTTCGCCAGAGTAGTATTCGAGGACTTCATCAGTTGCACGTTCCTCCTTTGCCTTTTCTTTTACAAGACTTTTTAGTTTCTTGGAAACAGACTTCTTTGGCTTGGAGCATGGGATAACACGGTTGTAGGGATTCGCCTCAAACATCCTTTCAATGTCACTCCTGCGAACAAGTGCCATCCTACTACTCAGACGAGAGGCTGGCAACTTCCCTTGTTCAACGAGTTTATAGACATACTGACGGGTGCAGCCTAAAAGGATGGCTGCTTTGGAAAAGGTCAGGTACTCCTGCTGATGGATTTCCATTACTGGCTCAATAGCCTGTAGGAAATCCCTTTGTCTCTTTTTCTTGGTTTCCTTTGCTTGCTCGGCACATTCCTCCGAGCAGTACTTCTGCATTCCGCTGTTTGTGGTGAAAACCTTGCCACAATAAGCGCATTTTTTGGTCTTTGGCATACTTGCAATATTTGTTGGTTCAACATTCTTTTTGCTGTACCTCTCCGCAAGTAATCACAAGTTAATTCTCGACATCCGTTGTCAACTTCCGCCACAAAGTTGCATTTTTCAAAAACAACCCATTAATCAGTCAACTATTGTAACCTATCAGAAACCCTTGTCAACTCCGTTCACGATGTGGCAAAAAATAAGCCTCGTAAATTCCCTGCGGTAGAAATACGTTGCAAATATATGGGGAATTTCCGAAGCAACCAAAAATGCCTTCCGAAGTGTTAAAATCCCAAAGTAACTGTAATACAGCACTTTAAGTTTGGTTGTTTTCTGTTATTCATGGTTGTTTATGAGTCTCTAAATACAACCATAGAAAACATCGTTGCCGATACTGGTCACGCTGTTAGGGATGGTGATGGATGTCAGGCTGCTACAGTCAGAGAAGGCACCATCGCCGATGTTGGTTACACTGTTCGGAATGTTGATGGAGGTAAGGCTGCTGCAGAAAGCGAAGGCACCGTAGCCGATGCTGGTCACGTTATTAGGGATAGTGACGGAGGTCAGGCCGCTACAGCCAATGAAAGCACATTCTACGATACTGGTCACGCTGTTCGGGATGGTGATGGTGGTCAGGCTGCTACAATGAAAGAATGTATAGTAATCGATTTTGTTCACACCATCAGGAATGTTGACGGAGGTCAGGCCGGTGCAGCCAGAGAAAGCACTGCTGCCTATGCTGGTCACGCTATTTGGGATGGTGACAGAGGTAAGACCACTACAATCATCGAAGGCATAGCTGCCGATGCCGGTCACGCTGTAAGTTGTGCCATTATAAGAAACAGAACTTGGAATGACTACATCACCAGAATATGCACTTCCTTTGTTGCTCATCCAATAATCTTTCTGAGATGTCACTGTGGCTTCGACACCCGAGAAGTTATAGTAGATGTCGTCAATCTTGGCATCGTATGCACTAGCCACCATTGGCAGCAATGCCACTAAAATAGATAATAGATTACGTTTCATAATTCTATGTTTTATTGTTTCTGGGTGCAAAGATACGCGGTTTTTGCAAGCGAAGCAAGGAAAATGAGTCCCAAGTAGTCCCAACTTATGGGGAAAATACCTTAATTGTGTATAGAGCGTTTGCAAGTTATGAAGAAAAGGCATAAATTTGCAGCGAAAAAAATTATAGACAACAGACAACGGACAACAGACAACAGATGAGACATACAATTTTTATTATCGTTGCTGCTGCGATTATGCTGGGTTCTTGTGGGGAAAGGACGGAACAGCAATTGCTGGACTGCATCGAAGAGGCTTGGCAACAGGGCGAGACCGCCTTGCAGGAAGCCCAGGTACGTGCCGAAGGACTGAGAGACTCGGTTCGTCATACATCGGAATACGTCCGGCAGAAGTACAACCTGCTGGCGATTCGCCTGCGCGACAAGAATGACCAGATTCCCTCTTCGCCGGACTCTGCCCTGCATACGATGTCCTACTTTGAAGGTCGGAAGAATGCTGTCGATAAGGAACGCGCCTACTATTATCTGGGCAGTACCTACCGCGACCTGAAGGACTATCCCAAAGCGGTAAGCTGTTTCCTTAAAGCTATAGATGTAGCAAAAAACAGCAAGGATGCCGACACCCTGATATGGCAAAACGCCCTGTCCCAGCTAAGGTATCTCGACATGCTGCAGCTCAATTACGAGGAGGAACTGAACATGGCGCTGCAGGCGGTGAAACTGGCAAAAGCATCGGGAAGAAACCAGGGATGGTATCTGATGGATGCTGCTTCTGCATATAAACACCTGAACGATACGCTTCATTGCCTCCAGTACTGCGACCTGGCTTGTCTGGTGATTCAGAAGGAGAACTTCCCTCCGAAATACGGAAAGATTCTGGCACACATGCTGGCAATCTATTCTAAGTACAATCACTACGAGAAGGTCGATACCTTGCTTCAGCAACTGATGCAACTACCTGAGGACCAGCGGCCAGACAACTATGAGCTGGGCCTCGCCATGTTCCATGAATATGCAAACAACGCGGACTCTGCCATCCTCCACTACATTATATATTATAATAAGGAGAAAACACTGGCCGGGAGGTATGAGGCATCTGCCGGCCTGCAGCGGTGCTATCTGCAGAAGGGGGATTTCCGGCAAGCAGCACAGTGGGGATGCCGCCTGTATGACACCAATGACTCCATCATCGCCCAACGCGCATTCGAGCAGACACAGAGAGCCAGAGACACCTATATCTATTATCGCAACAAGGAGAAAGAGCAGGCTATCATGCAGCGGGACGAACACATCATATTTGCCTTCATCACGACAGGCCTCGTCTTGCTAAGCATCGTATTGGGAATACTTGCATTCTACAACTACAGGGAGAAGAAGTTCATGAAGAAAATCTTCGGCAAGGACAAAGAACTGGAAGAACGCTCAAGGGAACTGAAGCAAAAGGAGAAGATAAACAGGGAACTGACTCAGATTGCCCTTATGAACAACGCGACAGCCAATGCGGAAAACGTCTTAGCGCATTTCCGCAAGGTGGCAGTAGGGCAGGCTAAGCTGGAAGAGGATTCTTGGAAAGACCTGATGAGCGCCATAGAGACCCTCTATCCAGGATTCCATGAAACAGTGCAGGGACGGTTGCAGGGACAATTGCGCGAACCGCTGCTACGCACAATATGCCTGCTGAAGATCGGTTTGAAACCGATGGAGATAGCTCAGGTGATGGATGCGAAGAAGCAAACGGTATGGAACCGCATCAAGCGTGCAGAAGATGCATGTGGTGACCTGATAGCTGTCTCTTAGATTAGGCTTGGGGCTTGTAGTCCTCGCTCGTTGTTACTGTTTGCGTGTTCTGCGGGTCGCTGTCGGCTTCGCGGAACCAGTCGCTGTATTCGATGTAGTGGCGGGCGTAGGTCTTGTTCATGGCCTGTGCCTGCTCGGGGTCAACCTTCTTGATGAACTTGGCAGGTACACCGCCCCATAGTTCGCCGTCACCGATGACGGTGTTCGAGAGCACTAGCGCTCCGGCAGCTACGATTGCTCCCTTGCCAACTACAGCATGGTCGAGCACCGTCGCGCCCATTCCAATCAAAGCGCCGTCGCGCACCTCACAGCCGTGCAAGGTAACGGAATGGCCTATGGTGACATCGTCGCCCAGGACAATGGCGGCCTTGCCGTTCAAGGTGTGCAGACAGGAGCAATCCTGAATGTTTGTTCGGTTACCAATCTTAATGTAATGCACGTCGCCACGGATGACGCTGTTGAACCACACCGTGCAGTCGTCGCCCATCTCTACGTCGCCCACTATGACTGCGCCTTCGCTGAAGTAGCAGTGCTTTCCGAATCGGGGAGCAGGCATCCCCTTGAGAGTCTTTATAATTGCCACCTTATTATTTACTATTTAATGATTTACTATTTACGATTTTTATTATTTAACGATTTTCGATTTTATTCTCCCTTCCTTGGAAGGGGTTGGGGGAGACTTCTTTTCTCTTCTTCTGTCAGGAAGGGCGCAAGGGCTTCATATACCTTTTTGTGGTAGTCATTAATGTATGCCACTTCTTCGGATGTCATCATTTCCCAGATGACGGGAGTGAGGTCGATGGGGCAGAGAGTGAGGGGCTCCAATCGCAGAAACTTGCCGAACTCCGTTTCGCCATCCTCGACGATGAGCATCGTGTTCTCTATGCGTACTCCGTGCTTGCCTTCCCGATATATGCCGGGCTCGTTGGTGACGGTCATGCCGGCATGCAGGGGCGCAGGTTTCCAGGTGTGGCGTATTTGATGCGGGCCTTCGTGGACGCAGAGATAAGAGCCGACGCCGTGCCCTGTGCCGTGTCCGTAGTTGATGCCGTGCTGCCACATCGCATAGCGGGCAAGCGCATCTATCTGTGTGCCGCTGATGCCGTCGGGGAAACGTGTCAGAGCCAGACGTATGTGACCCTTGAGAACCAACGTGTAGTCGAGTCGCTCCTCGTAGGTTAGCGGCCCCAGGGCGATAGTGCGCGTGATGTCGGTCGTGCCGTCCTGATACTGAGCTCCGCTGTCGAGCAGCAACAGGCTTTTCGGTTCGAGCGGTGCGTCCGTATCCGGAGTTGCCTCGTAGTGGACAATGGCACCGTGAGGTCCGTAGGCAGCAATCGTATCGAACGACAGACCGCGATAAAGCTGTTGCTCGGCCCGCAGCTCTGTGAGCTTGCGGTCGATGCTCATTTCTGTTTCTCCTCCTGCCTCAACTGCGGGCCTGAGCCAGCACAGGAACTTCACCATCGCCACGCCGTCGCGCAGCATCGCCCGGCGAAAGCCTTCAATTTCGGCTGCATTCTTGACGGCCTTCATTGCCGGAATGGGATTAGAAGCCGCTGTTTCGAAGACAGGCTTCCCATAAGGCTTTACTCCCACGCCTATGCTTTTAATGTAGTTCCATGTGGCCTCATTGAGTTTTTCGCTGTCGATATAGAGCGTTACCTCATCAAGCGTCAGCAGGACATAGCTCACGAAGACGGGATTGCAGTGCACATCCGAACCTCGTAGGTTTAGCAGCCAAGCGATTTCATCAAGTTGGGAGATGACGATACCCTCGGCCTTTTGTTCTCTGAGAGCCTGCCGAACGCGCTCAATCTTGCTCTCTGCCGATTCTCCGGCATATTCCAGAGGCTGGATTTCCACCTTGTTCTTGGGAATGGGCGGACGGTCTGTCCAGAGCGTCTCAGCAGGGTCAAGGTCGGTACGGAGCCTGATGCCAGCTTTGCCCAATTCTCTTTCTATTTCCTCGATGTCGTCTTCGGTAAATACATCTCCATCCACTCCAACAACATCGCCTTTGGATAGTTGCTTGCAAATCCATTCTTCGATGGAAGGTGTTTCTGGCAGTCCGTCCTTCATCAGTTGGAAAGGAGTCCCTTTCAGTTGTTCCTCTGCAGCGATGAAGTAGCGGCTGTCTGTCCAGAGTGCTGCATCTGAAAGCGTAACGACCGCCGTGCCGGCACTGCCGTCGAAGCCCGAAATCCATTGTCGCGTCATCCAGTGCTCTGGGACATATTCGCCCTGATGCGGGTCAGTACTGGGGAAAACGAAAGCGCTAAGGCCATTCTGCCGCAAGTAGTCGCGCAGAATCTCGACTCTATTGGTGATGTTATTTGACATACTTTCTGTTATGTTGGATATAAACGCCACGAGATGGCTTAGTCAATATGCGGCGGCCGCTCAAGTCATACACAGCCTCGTCATTTTGAATTTTAGATTTTGAAGTTTGAATTGTCTCAAGGCCGTCCGGGTCTTCATTAATGTATGAGCCGGCATAATACCAGACGGGCAGATGCCTATTGTCAGGAACGGGGAAGTGGTCCTCCGCGAGCGTCTGGAACCAAGCCTGTCTGTCTCCTTTCCGACTCGCATTGAGTTGGTAGCATAGCTTTCCATTTGCCGCATCGTAGCTATCCGTGCGTATAGCCTCAGCGGGAACGCCGGCGTTCCAGTTGCTATAGTAATACGTGTCGAGGACAATGGCCCGGCTGTTATTACGGCAGATGATGTCGCCGCCATTCGAACTGATGTTCATCTTGCCAGCCATGAGGCAGTTCGATACGAGCCCAGTTTCGGAAGCCCATCCCACTAGACCTCCGCAGCAATCAACATTATTTCCATTAATCGTGCCGGCAAAAAGACAATCCTGTATCAGACTGATGCCATTGCCGCTGCTGAAGAGTCCTGCCAAACCGCCGTGTGTGCCGTCGCCATTGATGGTGCCGTTGATGTCGATGTAGCTTTGGCATCGCAGCAATGTACCGCCCTGCAGATTGGCAGCCATACCAGCGAACTTGCGATTGGTGGTAATTGAGCCGCGAACGATGAGGTCTTGCACCGTGCCCGATAGGTGGCAGAAAAGTCCGGCGTAGTCAGCACTGCGGTTTAATGCAATCGTAATGGTGTGGCCAGCTCCGTCGAAAGTGCCACCGTAAGTCTTTCCCGCTCCAATCATCGTGGTTGGATTGCCGGAGAAGTCAATGTCTTCGGTCAGCACGCCGCAGATGTCGGTGTTGCCTCGCTCCACCATTTGGGCGAACCAGTTGAGCGTCTCTGCAGAAGCAATGAGGTAGTAACCGCGCTCGTCCTTCGGCATACTATCCATGTTAATAAACCCACAAACCTGACATATACCGTTCTGGAACTTGTGCTCATCCTGCCCGTTACGCGAGGCATCGTTGGTGAAACTGGTAATGGTGGTATAAGGCGTACCGTCGCAATGAACGCGCGAGAAGCTATAAACAATGCCGTAAGAAGCATCCGGAACAGGTGTTACATTCCTCCCAAGTGTCTGTCGCCAGGTAGTGTTACCAGGCTGTTTGCCTTCGAGCAGGAAGCATGCCTCACCGTATAATACTTGATTCTCTGTCAGCAGGGTCACATCGCCACAATCATTTGCAGCACTCCACTCACCTTGGAAGTAGTTGTTCGAGGATACAACATTGCTGCTATTTCGAGCCAACAGGTCGCTACCGCTTGTCCCGACCGTAAACTGGCTGGTAATAAGGCAACCCGAGATGTGAGTCGTACTGCTTGCCCATCCCGATACACCTGCGCAACAGTTCGTCTGGCTACCCGTAATGCTGCCGCAAATAAGGCAATCGCGTATAATTGTGCCTTTGTACGAAACCCCGACAATGCCGCCATGAGTGCCATCGCCATTAACTGTGCTTGAAATGTTTACTCGGCTTTGACAACGCTCAATCGTGGCATCTTCAGTATCTGCCGCAATCCCTCCGGCAAACTTGGCAGAGGTGGTGATGGTTCCTTCTATGGTGAGGTCGTGTACATATCCCGAGAGGTAGCAGAACAGACCGGCATGTTCAGCGGTGCGGCGCTGCGCAAGTTTGATGGAATGCCCTGCTCCGTCGAACTCTCCTTTGTAGTAAGCGTTGGCACCTATCATGACAGCCGGGTATGCCGTGAAGTCAATGTCGGCTTTCAGCGTTGCACAAAGAGTCGTGTTGCCCGCATTGACGCGAGCGGCGAAGTCTGCCAGTTCTGCGGCAGAAGCAATCTCCACTACCTCTTGTTTACCACCATCTGGATCTTTATTAATCATCTCGTCGAGCCAGGGGAGGCGATTCTCCAGGTATTCTTTCAGCCAGCCCACTTCAACTTCATACGACCCGCCGGCTCGGTGATTGATTTGTATGAGTTTGTCCAAAATTGGCCATCGTATGAAATTAAGGCGTTGCGACTGCATCAGTTCTTGGGCCGTCGAGTCGATATATGCGTCGAGACTCTCTGCGGTAATGCCTCTTTCGGCTCGAGCATTGTTCCACATCACAGCCATCGAGTCACGAAGAGTCTGGTCGGAAAACAGCCTTTTCAGCAAAGCACGCGAGTTTCCTGCACCGCCACGGGCAAGCGAGAGAAAGTCCCCAAGGCCGTTCGTCGGGTAGTTGCGGTAGTCGTTGTCGAAGGCATTATCAAAGTCCCAGACAGGTCCGACACGGAAAAAGTCCTCTTCACGCTCCTTTGTCAGATAGCAACTCCAGAATGCATCGGGATTGCCAGCCAGTTCTTCGGTCAGCCAATACTGTAAAAGGCTTTTCTCGTCAAGCTTCGAGCGAAAGCCCAACTCAGGGTCGTCGAAGTTTGAAGCGAGAATCTTAGCTTCCATGAGGTTGAACTCGCGACGAATGTACTGTGCCTGCTCTGTCGTGATTTCATCGTCGTCAGGACTCTTGATGGTGATGGGATTACCGGCGGCGCTTGTGAACCATGATGTTTCCTGGCTGGCATAGCCATCCAGTTCTAACAGGTATCCGCCAGTCAGTGCCTCGCCTTCTGTGTCTTCGGGTGTCATCTCTGTGATGTCCACACGGTTCTTGTCCACTGTTATCTGGTCGCTCAACTGATAACAACCCTTGTACTCGCCGTTGACGATGACATCGACCGGTTTGCTCCAAGGCACGTAGTCGTAGCCCATTCGGCGTGCTATCTCGAATGCCACGAGGTTTCGCATCAGCGTCTTATCGTCGTGGTTGTTGATGAGTGTCCACTTCTTGGCTTTCGCCGGAGAACGCATGTCGGAGTTCTTGAACATGCGTTTCTGGGTGTCGAGCTTTATTCGGTAGGGCTTTTTGGCGTTTGTCAGCGAACCGTTACCGCGGTATCGTGTCGTGCCGGTCTCTTCCTGAATCTTTGTCTCATTATCATAAATGATGGTGATGTACGAGACGATTTCGTGCACTTTGTCGTATGGATCGACGTTATCGACAGTATGAAATGAGAGCGTCGGCAGGTTGGTGAGCTGATAGAAATGTGTGTCGTCCCCTATTCCAGGATGTCCGTAGAAAGCAACTTCCGCTATGTTGCACCTTGCGTCGTTGGGACCGATGTAGCGAACATAACGGAAGCCTCTCGAGACACTTACATCGGCATAACTCATCTGGCCGATTGTGCCTTCTTGATCAATGATGTACAGCGGGACGCCATCCATGAAGTTCGGGTCGTTGGCGCCTTCGAAGAGACCCAGGATGACACGTTTCGGTCCGACATTGCCATTTCGAGGCGACCATCCGACACGAGTGATGACGTGTGGCTCGCCAAGGTCGAGCCCAACCCATGTCTTGCTGCGTTCGTTGGAAGCGAAGAATGTGTTGAGGTCCCCATCGAAAGCATTTGCCGCAGTATTCACGGTGGTGCTTGGCTTGCCGGCAGAGTAGTCATAACTCTCGGCAGTTCCAATCACCGTGCCTGATAGCAGATGGCTTTCGGCAAAAAGTGGAATGTTTGGCAGGAACATGAACAGCAAAAGGATAAGCGGCGTCTTGATGCTCTTCAAGTTCTTAATCTCTTCTTGCTTCAATCCGCAGAAAGGACAGAAATGGGCGCCAAGGGGTAGGGGAGAACCGCACTCGGGACAGGGTTCGGACTTGCGGCGTTGCTTGTGGTCATGCACCATCTGGGCGCTGACGATACCCGTGGGGACTGCCATGATGGTATAACCCATGAGCATGACTATGGCACTGAGTATGCGCCCTATGAGTGTAGAGGGAGCAATATCACCGTAGCCCACAGTGGTCATCGTAACCACAGCCCAATAGATGCTTGTTGGAATATCGACAAAAGGTGAACCCTCGATATCCCCTTCCACCATGTACATCAGCGTACCCATGCTGATGACCATGATGACCATGAAGAGGAAAAATACCGCCACCTTCGGGGCACTGATTATCAGTGAACGCATGAGCAAATCGCCTTCCTTCAGAAAACTGAAGAGCTTGAATACGCGGAAGACACGAATGAGACGGAACGTACGCACTACCATGAGATAGCGCACAGGGCCGAATATCCATCCGATGTAGAGTGGCAATGTGCTCAGAAGGTCGATGATGCCGAAGAAGCTGAGGGCGTAGTCGCGTGGCTTTTCTGAGCAATAGAGTCGGCAAAGGTACTCCAGTGTGAAGAAGAACGTGAAGATGTACTCCAATACGGTGAAGACCGCCTTCAGAGTAGGTGGAATCCCCTTCATGCTCTCTACTACGACAATCAGAATGCTGGCGACGATGCACCAAAGCAAAGCGACATCGAAAGCCTTTCCTGCCGGCGTGTCGCTTTGGAAAATGATGATGCGCAGTCTCTCGCGAAGCGCCTCATTGCTTCTGGCTTTTTGCCACAGCCATCGAATAGGGTTCATAGTTCAACTATGAATTAGAACAGCGTGTTCTCGATGATTTTACCCATCTGCCAGACACAGCGTACTTTGAGCTTGTCGTCAAGGATGAGGACATCAGCATCCTTGCCGCGTGCCAAAGCACCCTTACGGTCGAAGACACCCATTATGTGTGCTGGTGTTTCGCTGGCCATGCGGACTGCATCTTCCAAGGGCACTTCGGCCTGTTGCACTAGGGTGCGGACCAGACGGTCGCTGGTGGCGATGGAGCCTGCAAGGGCCGAACGGTCGGCGAGCTTGGCAACTCCGTCTTCGACAATCACACGTTCGTCGAAGGCTTTGGCTCCGGCAGGCGCGGCTGCCACAGCCAGGGCATCGGTGATGACAGCCATACGCTCTACACCCTTAATCTTGTATGCCATACGCAGAATAGTGGGCGGAACGTGGATGCCGTCGGCGATGCATTCTATCGTCATGTCGTCTATGAGATAGACGCTCTCCACCGTACCTTCGTATTTGTAGCCCATCTTGTTGTGGAAGCCAGGCATCGCGTTGTAGAAGTGTGTGACGTGGGTGAAGCCGGCTTCGAAGGCTGCTTTTACGTCGTCGTATTCTGCGTTGGTGTGTGCGATGCTGGGCAGGACGCCCTTCTCGGCACAATATCTGCCGAACTGCAAGGCTCCCGGAAGTTCCGGAGCAGCATCCCAGCGTGTCAGACAATCCGAATGTTCTACGATGGGGATGTATTCGTTCGGATCGGGGTTCTTGATCCATTCAGGAATCTGTGCCCCAGCCTTGTTGGGGCTGAGGTAGTGACCCTCTAGATGCAGACCCAGGATAGGCGAGTCCTTGTCCTTCATCAGTTCGGAGCAGGTCTTGACAGCCTTTTCTATCATGGGCACCGTACTGCTGCTCAGGGTGGGGAAGATACTGGTGGTACCGTGCTTAGCGTGAGCCTCCACAGCAGTGCGGAATGCCTCGGGCGAGCCTTCCTGGAAGTCTCTTCCGCCACCGCCGTGAACGTGCATATCGATGAAGCCCGGCACTACGTACATGCCCTTTGCATCGATGAGGTCTGCGCCGATGACGGCCAGGTCACAGTTCGTTACTTCCAGTATCTTCTTGTCGCGCAGGATGATACTACCGTTTTTCAGCCATCCTTGCGGCGTCAGGATTTTTGCGTTGATAATCTGTGTTAACATGGAGTTTGTTAATTATAATTGTTAACTTTTAATTTTTAATTTTTCATTCATTATACCATACTGTACACTACATCCATTATCTTCTTACCGATAGCATCGGCTGCCTCCATTGTGCTGGCCTCGCTATAGACGCGAATGATAGGTTCAGTGTTGCTCTTGCGCAAGTGTACCCACTTGTCTGGGAAGTCAATTTTCACGCCGTCGATGTCGTTCACTTCTTCGCTGGCATACATTTCCTTGACCTTTGCCAGGATAGCGTCCACATCGGTCTCGGGAGTGAGGTCGATGCGGTTCTTGGCGATGAAGTATGGAGGATAAGTTGCACGCAGCTCGCTGGCCTTCATGCCTTTCTTGGCCATGTAGGTCAGGATGAGGGCAATGCCTACCAGAGCATCACGACCGTAATGAGCAGCAGGGTAGATGACACCACCGTTGCCCTCGCCGCCGATTACGGCACCGGTTTCCTTCATCTTCGTCACAACGTTCACCTCGCCTACGGCAGCAGCATTATATTCGCAGCCGTACTTGCGGGTCACATCGCGAAGGGCGCGGGTAGAGGAGAGGTTGCTGACGGTGTTGCCGGGCGTGTGCTGCAGGATGTAGTCGGCTACGGTGACGAGGGTGTATTCCTCGCCGTACATCGTGCCGTCCTCGCAGAAAAGAGCCAGACGATCCACATCGGGATCAACCACGAATGCTATGTCGTGTCCGCCTTTCTGCATCAGTGCCTTGATGTCGGCCAGATTCTTTTCGAGCGGTTCGGGGTTGTGCTGGAAGTCGCCCGTCGGTTCGGTGAAGAGTCCGGTGACGGTCTTCACGCCGAGTTGATCCAGCAGTTTGGGCAGAATGACACCGCCCACGCTATTCACACTGTCGAATGCTACGCGGAAGTTGGCTTTCCGGATGGCTTCTACATCCACGAGGTCAAGTCCGAGCACCATATCGATGTGCTTCTGGTCGTATGTATTGTCCTCGCGATAAGAACCGAGGTGGTCAACGTCGGCATATTCGAAGTCCTCTGCCTCGGCGATGCGGAGCACCTCGTTACCTTCTTCTTTGTTGAGGAACTCACCCTGTGCGTTGAGCAGCTTCAGGGCATTCCACATACGGGGATTATGACTGGCGGTGATGATGATACCGCCGCATGCGCCTTCCATTGTGACGGCAACTTCTGTGGTGGGTGTGGTAGCGAGGCCGATGTTGACGACGTCGAAGCCCATGCCCATGAGTGTGCCGCAAACCACGTTCTTGACCATAGGCCCGGAGATGCGTGCGTCGCGACCGACCACGATTTTATTGCTCTTTACCGTCGTGGTGCGACGAATAAGGGTTGCGTATGCTGATGTGAACTTTACGATGTCGAGTGGGTTGAGCGTATCGCCTGCCCGTCCTCCGATGGTACCTCGGATGCCCGAGATGGATTTGATGAGAGTCATGATGATTTACTATTTGGACCCCTCCCCGCCCCCTTTAGGGGGAGAAAGGAATCTGGGTTATTATTGATGTTTGTTCTATTTACTCTATCTATTCCCCCTAAAGGGGGTTCTTTGATGCTTTAGCACAAAGGCGCGATTGTAGTCGCGGTTAAGGGGTCTGTTGTGGCTTCCCTCCTTCTACGTATGGCCAACCCTCCTTGTCCCATTGGATGCGGGCAATGAAGAGTGGTCGGCTGCTGCGTCTGCGATTCTCTGCATCGTGGCAATGGTAGAACAGGTATTCGCCTCCGTCCTTTGCCTTGAATATTTCGCCGCAATGCCCAGGGCCGTAGAAACGGTCGCCCTCGTCGCTGCGCAGCACTGTTGTGGCGAAGCCTTCGTCCATGCGATTGCCGTCGCGATCCAGGAAGACGTCAGTGAGTTTCTTGGCGCGGCCCACCTTCAACTGATAAGTGTGGTTAGTGTAGTTGCCGGAACTGACGAAGAGGTACCAGTACTTGCCGTGCTGGTGGAGGTAGGAGCCCTCGAATACCTTCGAGCGGTCGGGGTTCTGCTCCACCTTCAGGCCTGCCACGTGTTCATACTGTGCGCCTTCTTTCAGGGCGAGGCCGTCCTTTGTCAGTTCAATGCGGTGTATGCCACCCACCGAACCAAAGAAGAGCCACACCTTTCCTGTCTTGGGGTCGGTCACTACTTCCGGATCGATGGTGTCGTGAATGCCTGTATCCAAGCTGCTCGTGATGATACCCTTATATTGGAACTGACACGGGGCGTATTCCTGCAGGACGCCTATGCTGCTGTCCTCGGCGCTGTTGTATAGCGTGATGTACAAGTTCCGCTTCCCACCGACCATTGCCACATCGGGTGCCCAGAAGCGTTGGGCGATAGCTTGCATAGCTCCCCACGAAGCGATGTCGATGGGGGCCACGTTTGTCAGCTCCCAGTGGAAGAGGTCATCACTCACAATGGAGCGTGTCGGGTGTGTGGCGATGCAATGGTAGCGGCCGTCGTCGCCTACCCAGACAGTCGGGTCGGGCCAGTCGTGCGGCCACACGGGGTTAGTGACGGATTCCGGTTCTTCCCCAAGGGAGGGCAGGGGAATCCACATTGTTAGCAGGAGCAGAAGAGCGGAAAACATGCTTTTTAAGCTTTTAATATATATAACACCGCGCAAAGTTACGATTTTTTGTTGAATTATCGCACTGATTGCTGAAAAAATAATTTCCGACAAAGATAAAATGCTTTTCTTTTGCATTTCACTCATTTATTCGTATATTTGCAGAGCAAAAGAGGTAAACGATATGATATACAAACTACGGAGTACGATGTTCCGATTAACATTTTCATTTTTTCATTTTTTCATTCTTTTATTCTTATTACTGGTTTTGCCAGCTAGTGCACAGGATGTGCTTGACCCAGTAGCTGATCCTGCTGCGGTCGTAATTTCTGGGAAAGCCCGTTTCACGGTACTCACGAGCCGTATGATACGCATCCAGTACAGCGCAACTGCACAGTTCGAGGACCGCGCCACGTTTGCCATCGTCAACCGCCGTTTGCCGGTTCCTCAGTTCACCACCGAGACGACCGACGGCTACCTCTACATCCGCACAGCAGACATCACGCTCCGCTATAAAGAGGGCAGTGTCTTCAAGGCAACCGACAAGAAGCCCGACAATCTGATGGTCTCTTTCCAGTTGAATGGCCGTAATGTCATCTGGTATCCGGGCAAGGACGACTCGATGAACCTGCTTGGCACGAACCGCACCCTGGATGGCGCCTGGGGCGACAACAAACGGGGAAACCTGGAGAAGGGCCTCCTGTCCAGGGCCGGTTGGAGCATCATCGACGAGAGCCCCTCGACCCTTCGCGGCGACGGTAGCGCTTCTTACGCTTTTGAACCTAAAGAAGAGGGTATCACATGGTGGGCAAACCCTATCGACAAGACAGCTATCGACTGGTACTTCCTGGGCTACGGACATGATTATAAGGCGTGTCTGGGCGACTACATCAAGGTGGGAGGCCGTGTGCCGATGCCGCCGAAATACATCCTGGGCTACTGGTACAGCCGCTATTGGGCTTATACACAGAGCGAGTTCATGCAAATTGTTCGCGATGTGGAAAAGAACGATATTCCGATGGATGTGCTCATCATGGATATGGATTGGCACAAGAGTGGCTGGACGGGCTGGAGCTGGAATAAATCGCTCATCTCCTCGCCAAAGACACTCATCAACTTCATCCACAATCACGGTCTGAAGACCGCCCTCAATCTGCACCCGTCCGACGGCGTTTCCACCAGCGAGGACTACTATAAGGCGATGGCTGCCGACCTGGGTGATACGTCTGGGAAGACGCTACTCTGGAAGGTGGAGGACTACGACTTTATGCAGGCTTTCTTTAAGGACATTATCCGCCCGCACGAGGCGGAGGGCGTCGATTTCTGGTGGCTCGACTGGCAGCAGGCGCTTACCGTCGGCAAGCACGGACAGGAGAAGAACTACACGCCTGCCGAGGGTTCGGAGAACCTGGGCGAAACATTCTGGTGCAACCACACTTTCTACGAGGACATGCAGAAGAATCGTCCCGAGCTGCGTCCCGTCATCTATCACCGTTGGGGCGGCCTCGGTTCGCACAGATACCCCATCTGCTTCTCTGGCGACACCTGGGCAGCCTGGTCAACATTGGCCTACGAGATATTCTTCACCAGCAACGCCAGCAATGTGCTCTACGACTATTGGGGGCATGACCTGGGCGGTCATCAGGGTGGCAACAACGACCCGGAACTGCTCCTGCGCTGGCTGCAGTTCGGTGCATACACACCTATCTTCCGCACGCATGCTACGAACGACAGCAAGCTGGAGCGCCGCATTTGGAAGTACAGCAATTTCGAGCAGTTGCGCGAGGCTGTGCGTCTGCGCTACCGCCTTTTCCCCTACCTCTATACAGCTGCCCGCGAGACCTACGACACGGGCGTCGGCATAAACCGTCCCCTCTATTATGACTATCCCGAGGATAGCAACGCTTACATTTACGAGGATGAGTATTTGTTTGGAAACGACATGCTGGTGGCGCCCATCTACATGCCGCAGCAGAACGGCTATAGCAGCCGCATGGTATGGCTCCCCTGCGAGAATGAAAAATGGTGGGATGTGACACGCTCGCGTCTGTTGTCGGGCAAGCAGGCCTTCTACAGCATCTACACGCTCGATGAGTTCCCCGTGTTCTATCGTGCCGGCAGCATCATCCCGTTCTATCCCGTTCGGCGCACCGTTGTAGGCGATCCGGGCGAGATAATCCTCCAGGTGGTCCCAGGTGCGAACGGCACAGGCCGGTTCTATGAGGACAAGGGCGACAATCAGGACTACAAAGGCGATGCGTGGGCAATGACAACCTTCACCCAAAGCCGAACCGACAGAGAAGTCACGTTGACCATCGGCGGACGCAAGGGCAGCTTCGAAGGAATGCCGACCGAAAGAAAATGGACGGTGCAGTTCCTTGGCATCCCAGCCTCCTTCATCGCAGAAGGCATCACACTGAATGCGGAACCGATTGACGATTCAGACATCCAATACGATGCAGGGACAGGTACGCTAACCGTTACTGTCAGCACGACTAGCCTGTCCGAGCCCATCACAATCAGTGTTCCATTAGGCGAAATAGCTTAGGCAATTGACAATTGATAATTGACAATGTATAATTCACAATTCACAATTATAATAATGATGCATCGCATTTTTTTCTTCATATTCTTGCTCCTTGTTCAATGGTCAATGTTCAATGGTCAATGTTCAATGGCTTTCGCTCAATCCCGCCTTTACGTGCGCGGCTCAGCCGTTCCGGGCGGCGTGCAGGAACTGACACGCTTCTCGACGAGCACAAGCGGACGCTATACCTTCAAGTTCCACGGCAAGTTGCTGCCGGGCGACCTCTATGTCACAACGACCGAGACACCTAGGTCTGCTTCCCGCTACTATGCGCCCAAGCTCGTCGATACCAATATCGTTACGAACAAGGCAGACTATACCCAAAAGACAGACAGCATAGGCTCGGAATGGGCAGTCCTCTTTGAGGCTGACAACTACCGCTTCACCGTCGATACCTACAACAAGCAGCTTACGGGCGAACTCTTCACCCGCTGGTATGAGGCGTGGATTTGCGGCGGCTGCGTAGAGGATGAACAAGGCAAGGGCATATCAGGTCAGGAGGGACATTGGCAGATTTCCTCCGGCAAGCAGATGGAACAGAGCTTGGACGACCCTAACGTTTTCGAGTGGACAGGACTGCTGAAGAGCTATTCATACAATCAGGAACCCAAGCGCTTCAAGATAAACGGACAGTATGGATGGAGTCCGAAGGTGCTGCATCCCTTCACCCAGGATGCCTCCATCCTGACCGCCTCGCAGGTCTGGTACAACGGCTCGGAGGACTACAAGTGGACCATCAAGAACGACGGCTATTACCGCATCCGCATCAATGTCTTCGAAGAGACCATCCAGGGCGAATACCTGGGAACGGAAAAGCCGGACGGTATTGAAACGATGGACGATGAAGATTCTTCACTCTTCACTCCTCACTCTTCGCTTTCTGGTATCTACAACCTCGCTGGCCAGCGTGTGAGCAAGCCTCAGCGTGGCCTTTATATCGTGAACGGGAAGAAGGTTCTTCGCTAACGCACAGCGGGAGTGGTTAAGTGATAAAGAAAAGGCAGCCACACTGAAACGAACCCCGAAAGTTTTTTGTCTAACTTTCGGGGTTCTTTTCAATTCCGCGAGCCCTGCCATTGGTAATAATTTTGTTCCGCGACATCCGCAACTAACATTGCGCCTTCTTGCGCTCCCTTTGGGTGCTCAGGCGCAGGCGGAAGGTGCTAAAGCATCCAAGAATTATCAATTATCAATTGTCAATTATCAATTGTCCACTAGAGTGGACCGTAGCCCATGCAGCTGGTGACTCCCAGGCTGGTTGCGATAGCCGTCAGAATGGCGATTATCGTCTGAATGATGAATTTCCAAGTTTCTTTTTTCATAGCCGTAGGTATCAATTTTTAATTGTTAATTTTCATTTTTCATTAATTTAACCCGGGCATGAGCCCGGATTAAATTCACTCAGCGTCTCCAATCGGGCCGTCGCCGCCGCCATTGTCGTCGCCGCCATTATCGCCGCCATTATCGCCGCCATTATCACCGCCATCACCTCCGGTGTTGCCACCAGTGCTGCCACCAGTGTTGTCGTTCCCCTCGCCCACGGGAGAGGGGTCAGGGGTGAGGCCCTCATCTTCCACATCGTTGGTGTCGGCGCTGGTGACGCGCTTCACGATGTTGCCGTCCTTGTCGTAGCAGGTGATGGCAATCTTGGTGGCCTGCAGCTCGTCCTTCACTTCCTTGGCAGGGGTGAAGATGACGCGTCGTGCGGTGATGAGCGAGGTCTTGACGTCCTCTACGTTCTGCACACTCTTCGAGCGGACGCTGAATCGCATGCTGCCGAGTCCTGGCAGGGGTACGTTGTGGCCTTCGGTGGCCCAGGTGCGGATCACCTCACCAGCTGCGTCCCAAGCGGCCTTGATGACGCCTGCGCTGATGCCGGAGCGCTTGGCTGCTTCCTCGATCACCTTGTCGGCTGCGAGGGTGTTGTAGAGGTGTGCGGAGAGCACGAATGCCAGCTTCTCTACGTTCTTTTCGAACGATACGTTCTGTTGTTTTGCTTTAATCTGAATCATAGTTGCGGACCCTCTCCCTAACCCTCTCCCATAAGGGCGAGGGAACTGCTTTGCAGGGTCGTGGGCAGTTTCGTTAATAATTAGTTGTTTGTTATCTCTATTTTGACCGGTCCTTTTTCTGTTTAACTTTGTAAGGATATTTCCATTTTTAATTTTTCACTTTTCATTTTTCATTTCTCCCCCTTAAGGGGGGTGGGGGGGTCCACACGTGCGGTGCCAGGGATTGTGCATGTGTAGCCTCTTGGAGGGTGCAAATGCAGGTGCGCTTCCTGCTTTTCTTAGACGATACAAAGGTACGACAATTTTCTTGCGCTGTCAAATTTTTGGCATCGAATTGGGCCGATTTTCAGCACCAATTCACGCGATTTTCAGCAGTAATGAATCATGTTTTCATAACCCTCTGTAGTTCTGTATTTTGAGGGATTCTGTTTAGCATCCCAACAATCCCAACAACTCCAACAAGCGAAAAAGACACACACGGGTTTGCTTATATTATATAGTTACCAATTACATGAGTTAATATAATATATAATATATAGTAAGTCCTTATCTCTCAAAATCGCTTGTTGGAGTTGTTGGAGTTGTTGGAGTTGAGAAATTATTTCACCATTTGCTTTGCTATCTGCCAGAAGATTCGCAACTTTGCATGCAGATATATATAAATATGAGAATATCTCTATGACCAAGAAACAGGCAATACAACTCTTTGAGGCGAAGAAAGTCCGAACGGTATGGGATGACGAGCAGGAGAAATGGTACTTCTGTGTAATAGATGTCGTTGAAGTGTTGACAGACAGTAAAGATCCTCAAGGATATGTCAAAAAGATGAAACAACGTGACCCACTCCTTGCTAAAGGGTGGGGACAAATTGTGAGGGCACTGAAAAAGTCCCGTTAGGCTCTTTTTAACAAATTAGTTCTGCACATAGTCACTTAAAAGTTTGGCTATGTGCAGATTTTTTTGTACCTTTACAGCATAAAGGAATCTATTTATGCTGTCACAACAACAAAAG